>JANQHI010000008.1 GCA_028282705.1 Prolixibacteraceae bacterium
ATAGGGGGTACAAAGGAAAGGGTAAAATAAATGGTACTGTAATTGTATCCCCGAAAGCCCCAACCCAAAAACAACCATACCAAAAGCGGACGATGCGAAAGAAATGCAGGAAGAGGGCAGCAATTGAACCAGTAACCAGCCATATAAAATACGATTGCCGGATGATAAGAAACTACCTCAAAGGGACTATTGGAGATAATATGAATGCATTCCTAGCAGCAGCCGGCTTCAATTTACGGGGGTTATTGAATAAAATCAAAGAAGAGGTTCTTTGGCTAATATTCCTTTCAAGAAACAAGAACTCAAAACCAATTAATATCTTACTTGTTTTGAGTTCGTAAGGATTAACTAATTACTATCTACTGACCACTAAGACTGAATACTGAATTCTTGATACTGGTGACTAAACTAACCCCTCCCCCTGCCAGTTGGCAAAGTACTCCCCCTTGGAAAGAGGGAGAAATTTTATCCTCTATTATTTTTACCAAAACCGCAAACTGGTTACTGAAGCTGGTAACTGGGACTGATGACTGTTCTCATCTTTTTGGTTTTGCATCAAACCTGGCAAGCCCACCAATGGATGTTTCCCTGTATTTGCTTTGCAGGTCAAGCCCAGTTTTGTACATGGTATCCACCACTTCATCAAAACTGATCCTGTGGCGCCCATCAGACATAAGTGAATAGGTATTATGTGCCAAAGCCCTTTCTGCTGCAAAAGCATTCCTTTCAATACAAGGTATTTGCACCAAGCCTGCAACAGGGTCACAAGTTAGCCCCAGGTGGTGTTCCAGCCCCATTTCTGCTGAATACTCAATTTGGTTTATGGTTCCTCCCATAAGCTGTGAAGCTGCCCCTGAAGCCATAGCACAGGCTGTACCTACTTCTCCCTGGCATCCCACTTCTGCACCCGAAATGGATGCATTGGTTTTTACCAGGTTACCAATTAAGCCTGCTGTTGCCAATGCCTTATAAATGCCCTCTTTTTCAACCCTATATACTTTCCTGAAATAGTGTAGTACCCCTGGAAGCACCCCACTGGCGCCACAAGTAGGAGCAGTAACGATCAGCCCACCAGCTGCATTTTCTTCTGAGGCAGCCAGGGCATAAGCAAACACTTGTGACCTGCGCTTAAATGGGCTTGTAAAATTAGATGCCTTCATTTTAAATGAGCTGGCTTTCCTGGGAAGCTTAAGCTGCCCTGGCAGCATACCTTCTGTTTTCAAGCCACGTTTTACACAACCTGCCATAACTTCCCAAATATTTTCAAGGAAACCCCAAATTTCTTTCCCTTCACATTCTTCTACATATTCCCAAAACTGCATCCCATTATTATTGCACCAATCCAATATTTCTGCCATGGATTGGTGTGGGTAGATATGGGTTGTTTTAAGGTCAGTAAAATCATCAATAATTGTTCCTCCTCCAATGCTGTAAGCTGTCCATTCATCCAATAATTTTGATTGCTGGCTCAAGGCTTCAAATTTTAAAGCATTAGGGTGTTTAGGCAGGAAAGTGTTGGGTTCCCACACAATCTCCACGTGTTTCCCCTCAAAGGTATCTTCAATGGCTTTATCAGTTAAATGCCCTTTCCCTGTTAATGCCAGGCTGCCATAAAAGGACACTTTATAGTGGTGGGCACCAGGGTTATTTGATAAGAATTGTGCTGCTGCCTTTTTGGGACCCATAGTATGGCTGCTTGATGGGCCATGGCCAATTTTATAGATTTCTTTGATTGATTCCATTTCTATGAAATTTGTACTACAAAATTGGAATAATTATATGGAATTGCTAACAATAACCCATGAAAAAGTTCAATTCTTTTTTGCATATTTGGTGCATTACAAACTGCTAAAAAATCCTGCCTTGTTTTATGATTACCTTTGTCAGGATCAGCAATAAATAAATGATAATGATGAGTATTTTAAATAATTTGAAGCCACAACCAGTTTGGGACTATTTTGAAGAGATATGCCAGGTTCCACGCCCATCAAAAAAGGAAGGGAAAATAATTGATTATTTGCTTGGTTTTGCCAAGAAAAACAACCTTAAAGCCAAAAGGGATGAGATTGGCAATGTGTTGATCAGCAAGCCTGCAACTCCTGGAAAGGAAAATGTGCCAGGAGTAATACTTCAATCACACATGGATATGGTTTGTGAAAAAAACAGTGACAAGGTACATGATTTTGATAATGACCCCATAACCCCTGTTATTGATGGTGGTTGGGTGAAGGCTGATGGCACTACCCTGGGGGCAGATTGCGGAATTGGGATGGCTGCTTCAATGGCTGTTTTAACTTCACCTGATATTAACCATGGTCCCATTGAGTGCCTGTTCACTGTTGATGAAGAAACAGGCTTGTCTGGTGCATTTGCCTTAAACGAAGGGTTTATGAAAGGCACTATTTTACTGAACCTGGACTCAGAAGATGAAGGGGAAATATTTATTGGTTGTGCAGGGGGCATTGATACATTGGCGAGGCTGCCTTATAAAAAAGAGCAAGTTCCAGTAGGTTCTTTTGCTATACAATTTTCTGTAACTGGCCTGCTAGGTGGTCATTCAGGAGATGAAATCAATAAAGGGCGTGGGAATGCCAATAAAATATTAAACAGGTTTTTATGGAAAGCTTCACAAAAATATGACTTGAGGCTGGCTAATTTTAATGGAGGGAATTTAAGGAATGCCATAGCCAGGGAAGCCTTTGCTGTGGTTACAGTTCCCAATGCTGATAAAGAAAGCCTGGTGGCAGACTTTAATATCTATTCTGCTGAAATGGCTGTTGAGTTTGAAAAAACTGAACCTAACCTAAAATACTCTCATGGGTCAGCAGAAATGCCTGGCTTTGTTATTGATAATGATAGTTGCAAAGCCTTGTTAAATGTTGTTTATGCCTGCCCTCATGGTGTGCTTGAAATGAGTAGCAGGATGGAGGGAATGGTAGAAACATCAACCAACCTGGCTTCTGTCAAGTTTGTTGAAGAGGATACTATATTGGTTACAACCAGCCAAAGAAGTGAAATTGAAACACGCAAATATTTAGCTGCTGAAATGGTGGAATCAGTGTTTAACCTTGCTGGGGCAGAAGTAACCCATACTGATGGCTACCCAGGGTGGGCACCAAATATGGATTCTGAAATTGTGAAAGTTACAGCAGGTTCATATGAAAAGTTATTTGGGGTTAAGCCAATTGTGAGGTCTATTCATGCTGGGTTGGAGTGTGGGTTGTTTTTAGAGAAGTACCCTTACCTTGATATGGTATCATTTGGGCCAACTATAAGGGGTGCACATTCACCTGATGAAAGGATAGATATTGCAACAACCCAAAAGTTTTGGGAACACTTGGTTGATGTGTTAGAAAAGATAGGGTAATGGATTAGTCATCCATGTCATCTTCTTCCCCCAGGTTTTCAGCTATGTAGTTGATGTCAGAATATTTATCTGAATAATCATTCTTGGCATCATCTTTTAGCGTGCCTTCATCATCATAATCATCATCTTCCTCAACCAATTGTATGGCTTCTGATACAGTCATCCTCACCAGGTAGTATTTATCATCTGTTTCAAATGGCAATGCACTTACAAATTTCCCATCCTTATCAGTGAATGAAATCAATTCTTCAGCAAAACCATAGGGGAAAGTAAGCTTTATCTGCTCCTGAATTTCTGTGCTCAGCCTATCAAAATCCCTGATCACACGAGGCTTCCTTACATTCATTTTAATTACATTGTTATAGTGTTAAAACAAAATTTTTGTGCTTGAAATATAAGTGAAAAGTTTCAAATTAATGAAAACTATTCCTTAATATTTTGCCTCTAAATAAATAAAAAAAACAAAAAGCAGGTAAACACAATTTATGTTAGAGAATAGGGGTAAAGAATGGTAGTTTTTTGAAAATAATAGTAGATTTAGCTTTAATTTAGCAGGTTTATTGCTTGCCCTTAAAAGCCAGGTAATGAAAAAAAGAACTGCCCATAAAGCCTACAGGGCAATTCTGTTTAGTGGTAATGCCAATTTACTTTGATGGTCAAAAGCCTATCTGTCAGTCAGCCTTTTCCCAAAAGGGGCTATGGCCAGTGATACCAATTTGAAATGCTGTTTTGCCCAAGGTATGCCAATGATTGTAATTCCCAGCAATACCCCAAAAAACAAATGGGTGAGGGCAATCCAAATGCCACCTACAAAAAACCAGAGTATATTCATAATGGTTGACAGGCAACCCGGGGCATAATCCATGTATTCAATGGTTTGGTTAAAAGGCCACAAAGCCAATACAGCCAGCTTAAAGGCTTGTATGCCAAAAGGTATCCCAATAATTGTTATGCAAAGTATCAACCCTGCAAAAACATATTCCAGAAAGATGGCAAAACCACCAAATATCAGCCAAATTAAATTTCCTAAAAGTTTCATTCCATAAGTATTAATTATAAATAGCTTTTGTTTTTAGTTCATCAATAAAACCTGCTTTCATCCAATAAATATTGGAGTTACCATTTTCAGGTGTATTGTGCATTTTCTTTAATTCAGGAAAAGTCAACTTTTTTTTTGTTGAAGGGTCAGTCCTGGCTGACATAAAGAATACATACTTGCCATCAGGAGAAAAGCTGGCAGAATATTCAAACCTTGAATGTGAGTTTATTTTTCCACCCATATTCAAAAGGTTGCTCCATCCTTTGTTTTCATCATAAAATGAGATATAATAATCAACTGAACCAAATGTTTCTTTAAGCCCCAATGCTGGTACAATAATGAAACTTTCATCAGGGGCTATGGTTGCATTAAACCTGCCTGCACCTGCATTTACTTCATCAGGCAGTTTAACAGCAGGTTGGTACTTGCCATCCTTAAACTCTGACTTAAAAATACATTCCCCTTCACTTTCGGTTTCCCTGGTGAAATACAGGTTCCCATTTTTTGCTACTGATGGAAAAAATTCAGGGCTGGTTGAATTTATGGTCGTATCTAATTTAGTTGGCATGTTCCATTTACCATTAACTTTTTCTGTGACCCAAATATCAGTTTCAAATTTTGAAGCTTCAGTAAATGTATTCCCTTTATTGGTTACAAAAAATAATTTTTCGCCCACTGGAGAAAAATAGGGTTCAAGGAAAGAATAATTGGGGTCTTTGGCGAAAAATGCCACTTCAGGGGTGCTTAATGCCCCATTTTCATATTTACAATGCAGGATAGTGGAGTAAGAGAAATTCCCAATATTCACCCCGACAAATACTTCTTTCCCATCAGGTGAAAAAGTAATGTCACGTGTTGGCATTCCTGTATTTACAATGCCTGGGGCAAACAATTCAGGCTCATTTCCCGGCAGGGGTTGCCCCAAATACAAAGGTTGGTTTTCCTTTGGTGGTTGGGTATTGCAACTTACAGCTAAACACAATAATAGCAGAAGGGTATGGTGCTTTTTCATCATAAAAAGGTTGGTTATTGCTTATATAATATAAGCAGGAAGATAACTATTTAATTACTAAATAGCCAGTATCTTCCTGCCAATCTTATAAGTAACCCAAATTATAAACCTGTTACACTTTTTCCTGAACTAAACACTCTTTGTTTTCCATTTACCTTTCCTGAAATAATATATACCTGCCAATGTTAATGCTGACTCTGCTATCACAATGGCAATACAAGCACCTGCTATTTCCATTTTTAGGGTAATGGAGAATAAGTAAGCTAATGGTATTTCAAGCAGCCAAAAACAAAAGAAATTAATTTTAGTTGGGGTGATTGTATCCCCACTTCCATTTAACCCTTGCACCATAACCATCCCTGTGGCATAGAATAAGAACCCAAAACTTATGATCCTCAAAGCTAAAACCCCATTTTTTATAACCTCTGGGTCATCAATAAACAGGCGGATAAAAAACTCAGGGAACAAAGTTGTAAATATCCCAATAAAACCCAGTAATGCCATATTTACATAACTGGTTATCCATACTGATCTTTCTGCCCTTTCAGGTTTTTTTGCTCCCAGGTTTTGCCCTACCAGGGTGGCTGCTGCATTACTCAACCCCCAGGCTGGTAGCAGTGCAAAAATGATGATCCTAATAGCAATAGTATATCCTGCAATGGCAGATGCCCCAAGGACTGCAATGATCCTTACAAGCAATATCCAGCTTGAGGTAGCAATGAGGTTTTGTAAGATACCTCCAATGGATAACTTCAGTAATTGCAACATAACCAGTGGTTTTAGCTTAATACTGCTCAAATACAGCTTAATCCTCCTTTTCCCCCTGAAAAGCAGGTAGAATTGATAGATGACTGCTATCCCACGCCCTATATTAGTTGCAATGGCAGCTCCTTTTAACCCCATTTCAGGGAATGGGCCAAGCCCAAAAATAAGGATTGGGTCAAGCACCAGGTTTATAAGGTTAGCTACCCATATTACACGCATTGAAATGGCAGCATCTCCAGAACTCCTGAACACTGCATTGATAATGAACAGCAGCATAATTACTGCATTCCCGCCAAACATGATGGCTGGATACCAGAATCCATTTTGAGCCATGTTTTCATTGGCACCCATAACTTTCAAGAATGGGATTGCCAGGAAATATCCAGGAACTGCAATGATGCCTGAGATAATGACCCCAACCAAGATTGCCTGGAAAGCTGCAACTCCTGCTTCTTTTGGTTTCTTTTCTCCAATCCTCCTCGAAACCAAGGCAGTTGTAGCCACACTAAGCCCTACTCCTATGGCATAAACTATGGTCATAGCAGACTCAGTAATTCCCACTGTTGCTACTGCATCAGCTCCAAGCCTTGAAACAAAAAAGATATCAACCACAGCAAAGATAGATTCCATGATCATTTCCAACACCATGGGCACAGCCAACAGGAATATGGCTTTGCCTAATTTGGTAGAAGTAAAATCACGCTCTGAGCCACCAATGGCTTCTTTAATATCCTGGTATATTGATTTAATGTTTAGCATCCTAAAACTACTTAATGACAAATATTTATAAATTTTGCCAAGCATAATAATATGTATTTATTGAATAAGTAAAAAGAAAAAATTATAAAATCACAAAATTGTTCTGGTAAAAATAGTTACCATGGAAAGCTGGGCACAATAGCCTTATTTAGAATCAAAATCCTCATCTTTTGTAATATTATAACTTGAGTGTATAAATATATACATTTTTATTTTGTAAATTGTTAATGTGCTAATAATAAATTTTGAAATATGTTAATTCCTTATTTAACAGTTGACCAAATGAGGTTGGTTGACCAGCTTATGACAGGAAAATATAAAGTTTCGTTACTGCAAATGATGGAAAATGCAGGGCGTAACCTGGCATTAATTGCAAAAAGGAATTTTTTTAAAAACAATTGTGAAGCGAAATCAGTGTTTGTGATGGCAGGCCCTGGTGGTAATGGGGGGGGTGCAATGGTTGCAGCCAGGAACTTATCAAATTGGGGAGCTAATGTTGATGTGGTTATTGTAAAGGAAAAAGTGAAATATGATGGGGCGGCAGGGCAACAGCTTCAGATACTTGATAAAATGGGGTTGGATTTTTGCTATAAGTGTGAATTTGAATCAAGGAAATATGACCTGGTCATAGATGGGTTAATAGGATACAGCATACAGGGTACACCCAAAGGGATCTCAAAAGATTTGATAAACTGGGCTAACTCTCAGCCTTTTCCTGTCCTATCATTAGATGTCCCTTCTGGTATGGATGCTACCACAGGTAAAATCTATGAACCTTGTATAAGGGCATATGCAACACTAACTTTAGCACTTCCAAAAACAGGTTTTCAGCTTAGGAGAAGCAAATTTTATACAGGTGAATTATTCCTATGTGATATTTCTGTACCCTTAAACCTTTATGAAGAACTTGGAATTGAAATGCCTGAAAAGCCTATTTTTTCTGAAGATGAGATTGTCAAAATTTATTGAGCCATTATAAAAAACCACCATCACTTAAACCCCAATAGTTTTTTCATGTTATTTTGAATAATAAAAAGAAAAGGATATTTTTTATATGAAGTATTTGAAAATTGTTGTAATATTATTTGTTGCTTATTCCTGCTCAAACAAAAACCAAACAAAACCAATCAATTTATTTGAATCAGTGCCAGCTAACTATGTGGAAATTTTAGGTTTACCTGCAAAAAATACCACACTGGATGATCATTTTATGGAGGTTGATTCAATTGCATTATCCAATATCCCAGATACCCTTGAATCATTGGAAAAACAGGTTAATCAATATAAGAGCACGGGTGAAAAAGAGTATTTAAAAAGCATTGGCCCTTTATGGGGACAATTGAAAGAAGATGCAAAACCTATTTCTTCTTCAATGGATAAAAATGTTTTTGAACAATGGTTTCATATAAATTTGTCACTTTTAAAATTATCTGGAGAAGCCAGGTATGCTGAAGCAATAGATGATATACTCAACTCAAATAACCATAACCTTCCTGGTGATTTGAGAAAAGAGTGGTTGTCACAGGCTATTTACACCATGGATGCTGACCATGTATATATCAACTTATTTACCCCGTCAACATTGAAATACACCCATAGCCTTGGCGGGAATGTTACAATAACCCAAGAAACTGGATACCCTAAAGAAAATACAGTTGCTGTTAAATTTGGCATGGATATAAAAAGGTATATGGAAATCTATATCAGGGTGCCTTCATGGGTTGCCCATAGTGAAGTAACAGTTAAAAAAGTGAAATACTTCACTGCACCAGGTACTTATTGCAAGATTGCCAAAAAATGGAAAGATGGTGATGTTATTAAAGTTAGTTTTAAAAAGTAATTTGCAGGTGCTGGATGCTTGTTGCTGGATCAGTTAACTGAATAAATTGAATAAACTTAGTGAATTGAATAAGTGTTTGAATGCATAATTTAATGAATGATAAAATAGTTAGATTTTAAATCACCAATGATGACCAATAATTAATTCCAGACCACTAAGACTTAATACTTGGTACAGGTAGGTACCTTTTATATTTTCATTGGAAATAATAGCATAATTATTATGTAGCATATATCCTTAATGAATTGTTTAGTAACTTTAAACAATCTTAACCTGAAGAATATATGATGAGAGTTATTTTTTATTTCCTGTTCCTGGTGTTTTCAGTAACTGTATTTGGGCAAAACCATGTCAATGAAAGGATTCAGCCTTACTCAAAGAACCCTTCATTCTGGCAATATAAAAATGAACCATTGTTATTGGTAGGTGGGAGTTCTATTGATAACCTTTTCCAAAGTAATGCCAGGCACGAGTTGGATCTGATAGCTTCAGCAGGTGGGAATTATGTGCAGAATACTATGAACAGCCTGGGAGAAGGAGATGAAAGGCCTTTCTGGAGGTCTGGTGAACGTTTTAACCTTGAAAAATTCAATAAAGAATACTGGAGCTCCCTTGATATGTTCCTTAAACATGCTTCTGAAAGGAAAATTATTGTACAGCTTGAAATTTGGCCTTTTAAGGACTTTACCCTTTTTTGGGATATAAATCCATGGAATCCTATAAATAATAATGTGCTAACAGAAGAAAATACCATGTTAGGTGCATATAGCCTAACTGGCAATGAAGAAAACAGGAATAATTTCTTTTTATCTGTACCTAAATTGAATAATGATTCATTGTTGCTACATTATCAACATAAGTATGTAGATGAGTTGTTAAGTGTTTCTTTTAAATATGATAATGTTATTTATTCAGTAACAGATAAGATTTCCCCACAATATTCAATAGAATGGGGGTGGTATTGGGCAGGTTATATCCACAGCAAAGCAAAAGAAGAAGGGGTTCAGGTTGAAATAACTGAAGTGCTTGGTTATGAGGATGTTTTGGGAAACCAGTATAATGTGGTTTTTAACCACCCTGAATTATTTACTTTTATTGACATTTCCCAAAACTCTTTAGCTTTGAATGAGCAGCACTGGGAAAACTTGATGGGAACTAAAAGATTGGTTTTTAAAGAATTGCGTCCTGTGAATAATGTGAATATTTATGGGGGGCAATCAGGTGGGTGGACAGGTGGCCCTTCACATAGCATTGAACGTTTTTGGCGTAACCTGGTTGGTGGTGCAGCAGCATGTAGTTTTGATGCTGAACCCAATGGGTTGGGCTTGTCTGAAAGGGCTCAGAAACACATTAAAAGTGCCTGTTTGCTTGCAAAAGAATATGACTTTTTTACCAGCAAGCCTGATGAAAACTCAGCCCTTATACTGGAAAGGGAATATGATGAATCTTACCTTGCCAGGAATGATAACCAGGATGTAATTGTATATTTCACAGATGGAGGGCAGATAGTACTTGATTTTACTGATTTTGAAGGGAGCTATTCCTTGAAATGGTTAAACCTTGAAGGAGCCAACTGGTTTGGTGAAAACACCATTGAAGGAGGTGGTATAATTGAATTAACATCACCTTATGCAGGGGGGTGGGTTGCCTTGCTTACCAGGATTTCTACTAAATAAAGATACTGAAAACAGTGAGGGCTTGGCTTTAAACCATGCCCTCACTATATATTAGTTAATTCCTAACCCTTATAGGGTATGGAGGCCTTTGTGGTTCTTCTTGTGGGTTTTCTTCTAACTTTTTTAACACCACTTCAATGGCTTTTTCCAATTGTGGGTCACCACCTTGGATAACTTCTGCAGGCCATTGTTCCACTTCAATATCTGGTGGTACACCTACATTTTCAACCACAAAACCATCTTTTGTCCAGATGGCCACATTGGGTGCAGTAACACTACCACCATCAATAAATTCAGGAAACCCAAGCACTCCTACAAGCCCTCCCCAGGTTCGTTTTCCTATTAAGGTACCAACATTGAATTTCCTGAACATCCATGGTAGCATATCACCTCCTGAACCTGCTGTTTCATCAATGATCATCACCTTTGGCCCCTGAATAGATGCTGAAGGGGATTTCAGGTCTTTTCCATACCTCATATTCCAGTGGGCCTGGTAGGGGCGCATAAGTATGTCAATATAATAATCTGCCAGTAAGCCCCCTCCATTAAAGCGTTCATCAATGATGATGGCTTTTTTATTAGCCTGAGGGAAGAAATACCTTTTAAAATATTCATGCCCCAAACCTGCTGTATTAGGTACATATACATATGCAACCTGCCCATTGGTAGCTTCATGAACCTTTTGTAGGTTGCCTTCAACCCAGTCACGGTTCCTTAGTGAATATTCACTTGATACAGGCACAACTTTAACTACCTTTGAACCAGTATAATCAGGATTCTTGCCAATTGTTAGCTCCACGATTTTTCCACTGGTATTTTCAAAGAAACTGTAAATATTGGCATCTGCTGTAAGGTCTTTGCCATTTACTGCAAGCAGGTAATCACCTTCTTCTGCATTTACCCCAGGCTCAGTTAGGGGTGACCTCATTTTGGGGTTCCAGTTAAGCCCACCATAGATTTTATTGAACTGGTAACGATTGTTGGAAATTACATAATCAACACCCAGCAAACCGCCTCCAACATAGTTAGTAGAAGATATCCTGTCACCACCGCCTCCACGATGATGGCCTACTGCCAATTCACTGCACATCCATTGTATGATTGTATTCAGGTCACTCCTGCAAGCAAGGTGAGGTAAAAATACCTTGTATTTCTCTTTCATAGCAGGCCAATCAGCACCATGCATACCAGGGTCATAAAAATAATCCCTATTTACACGCCAGGCTTCATTAAAAATATTTACCCACTCTTTTTGCGGGTCCATTTTCACTGATATGCTGCCAGTTTTTAGTTGCCCTTTGCCTGGTTTTGGCTTTGAAGCAGTATTAGAAATAGAAAAATTCCTTCCTTTGCGGAAAAGCATTTTTTTACTGTCAGCAGAAACAACATAGCCATTAAGCTCCATTATTTGCTCATCTTTTCTTTCTTTTAGATCATATTTATGAAGCATTTTCCCGTCTGCTATGTAAAGGATCTCTCCCTCTTTTCCAACACCTAATTGGGAATAATCACCTGCTTTGATGGGTATATCAACAATCCTGTTGTTTATTCCATCAAAATCAACTTCCAGCTTCTTTTCCTTTTCTTCTTCCTTTTCATCTGCTTTGCCTTTTTTCCCTTTTTTTGAATCAACATCAGCTTCCTCTGCTTTTTCTTTTTCATCCTTAACCTCTTCTTCATCACTTTCTTTGGCAAAAGGTGAAACCAGCCCTTTTTGTAAAGTAACCAGGTAGATTGATTTGGTCATTTCCATATCAGCAGTTGATTGGTCAAACCAGTTTACCACAGGCCCGGCATCAGTTGAAGCAAAGAAATAGAGGTACTTGCCACTTGGGTCAAAAACAGGGTCAGAAGCATCACTCATGCCATCAGTAACAGGATAGGACTTGCCCTTTTTAATAGAATACATAAAAACCTGCTTAAAATAAGTGCTTGTCACTTTTGTATAGGTAAACCAGTTTGAGTCAAATGCCCAATCTGAAAAAATATCTCTGAAAGGGCCTGGGGCATATAATTCATCTGAATCAATTTTTTTAATTGTACTAGTTGATACTTCAAGAAGGTAGAGGTTCCTTCCATTATCTACAAACGAGATGTGTTTGCTGTCAGGTGACCATGAAGGGTATGCATAAAAACCAGTTCCATTTAGTGGGAATATTTTTGCTTCACCCTTGCCATCTTGTGGTTTAATGTGCAACTCATATTCACCACTGGCATCAGAAAAATAGGCAATTGATTTGCCATCAGGCGACCATGATGGGAATTTTTCATGGGCAGTGGTTGTTTCAGTAATATTCCTGGGGTCTCCTTTTTCAGCTGGCAGGGTAACAATATCCCCCCTAAAATCAAAAACAGCCCTTGCCCCTGATGGTGAGATATCAGCACTCCTTATATACTTTCCTCCTTTTACATATCTTGCCCTTAATTCCAATAAGTCAGCAGAAATGCCTATTGAAAGTTTTTTGTTGGTGTTAGCCTCAAGGTCAAAAGTGTGTAAATAACCTGCCTGTTCAAAAATAATATTACCATTGCCATGTGAGCATGAAATAATAGGGAAATCTTCAAACTGGGTAATTTGTTGTATACCTTTTGAATTAACATCATAAACAAACAAATTGAATTCACCATTTCTGTCACTCCTGAAATAAACTTTATCACCCACCCACATTGGGTCAGTGTCATTGCACCTGCCTTCAGGTTGGGGGATTTTTGTAACAGAATGGTCAGTAAAGCTAAGCAGCCAAATAGTTGTGGTAGTGCCACCCCTGTAATTTTTCCATTGCCTGTAACGCCCTGCAATAGGGGTGTAAGCTATTGAATTGCCATCAGGAGAGTATGAAGCTTTGTAAGCATTTGGGATTACTAATTGGGTAGGGTATCCACCCGTAACAGGCACTGTGAATAGTTGAAGGTACCTGTTTGTGAATACATTGCGTTGTGAAACAAACAGGACATCTTGCCCATCATTGGTAAAACCCCTGACATAATCACTTCCAGGATGCCAGGTCAACCTGGTGGGGACACCTCCATTAACAGGGATAGTGAAAACATCAGTATTCCCATCATATTGGGCACTAAAAGCAATCAGGCTTCCATCAGGTGAAAAAACAGGGCTTGACTCAACCCCTTCATCTATGGTCAAACGCCTGGCATTTGTCCCGTCAAGGTTTGCAACCCAAAGGTCTTCAGCATAAATAAATGCGATATGGTTATTGCTTATTGCAGGTTGCGAGAGCATCCTGGTATCCTGTGTATCAACCCCATAAAGGAATGCAGGGAAAATAAACAAAACCATGAGAAAAAGTGCAGTTTTTAATTTTTCCATAAGATAAAATTTGATTATTTATTTTTTTAAAGAATTTCATAATAAATATAGAGCAAACTAAAGTTACAAAAGTTCAAAGGTAAACATAGTGTAATTGGTTAAGAATTTGTAAAACCAATTACATTAGGATAAAAATAATTTATCATCAGAAGTATTTGGATAATAAGTTAACACCAATTATTAGGATCTTGGTTGGTAATGCCTTTTTAACCAACTTACCAGCCCATCTAGCCCTGGAAATAGCACCCTTTCAGTAATGTTGGCCTGGTCAAGCTTATCCCTCACTTCCCATTTTAATTCTTTTGGGATTATTATCCTACGATAAATATCCTTATGGTTTTCAAGCCAGGAATCAAAAATAGCTGTAGGGTTTGATATAACTGAAAATAATGCATATTGGTTAACAATCCTGTCATCAAGAGAAGGGGGCTCAAAAAAAACAGCCTGGTCTGACCCAAAAATTTCATCAAATTGTTGCAATGTATCAAAGTGGGCTTCCAGCATTTCTGCTGTGAATGCATTGCACTTCTCAGATTCAAGCATCCCTTTGAGAGGCTGAGGTGTAATGGCATTTACTTTTACAAAATCAACCATCCATATTACCCCATCAATATCAAATTTTTCTGTATTTGTTGTAGCAAAATGCATAGCCACAAATGGCGAAAAAGTCCAGTCTAACAGCCGTGTTGGCAATCCATGGTGTTGAGCCAGGATCATTGATTTCCATTGGGTATTAACCTGGCTAGGTTCAGATGTCCTGGCATACTTCCTGAAATTCCTCAGTATATGGTACTCCAACTCTGGTTTCAAACCACAATTCCTTAAAAAACTGTTTTTAAGTTTATATGTGCAATCACTTAACCCACGAAAAGCATAATCACTCCTGTAACGGCTTAACCCTGTTTTCCATGAGTCTCCATAAACTGCTTCAACAAGTTCATTCCAACTGGTTACAACAATGTCATTTTCAGTTATTGTACATTTCATTTGTACTCGTTTATGAGTGTATGAACATTAAAATCCTATAATCACCTTTAAAGTTATAATTTGAATTTCAATTCAATATAAAACAAATACAAAAAACGGGAAAATTTGATTTTCCCGTTGGCTGTGCGTCTATTTATGTGATGCATAAATAATTACCCTAGTTAAGCCCTTCTTGCTGGCGTGGGGCAAATGACTCACTGCTTCCACTTGTTTCAGTTGAGTCACAGGTTGCACCCAGTTTTTTTATCTCTGTTTTAAATGATGCATTGGCACCATCTTCATTTGATATAACAGGTTGTTTTGTAATTATGGTTTCTGATGCCCTGGTTTTTTTAAAAATGTCAACAGTATTACTAATTTTTAATCCCAGGAGGTAAAATAGGGAAGAGATTAAAATTATTGCTTTCATGTTTCCGAAATTAAAGTTGTTGTTACCTAATTTTCAATGGCTTTAAAAATAAAAGGGATTTTATCGTGATGAAATATATTTTCATGCATCATGAAAACCCCGAATTTCAATTGTTTGAACAAGTTACATTTATAAGCAAGAAAAATGAAATAATATCTGTAAAATGCAGGAATTTCTCTGCCAACGACATTTTATAGGCTACGAAATGAATGGAAGATTTGGTGCTGTAAGATAATAGAATAAAATGTAAAGTTCTCATACATAGTAATTTGACTTTGAGTAGTGTTGTTTAGTAAACATTAGGCAAAAACATATGTTCCTTTTTAAGTTATTCTGGTCATATTGTGTTTTCTTTGCAAATACTTTAATTATTTGGAAATGGGGAAAAAAAAGAAGGTTAACATAGTTACCATGGGGTGTTCAAAAAACGTGGTTGATTCAGAAGTATTACTAAGCCAGCTTGAACATAGCAATATTGAAGTGGCACATGATTCAGATGAAGTAAATTTTGATGCAGTGGTAATCAATACATGTGGTTTTATTAATGATGCCAAAGAGGAATCAATCAGCACAATCCTTAATTATGTAGATGCAAAAAAACAGGGGGATATTGGAAAACTCTATGTTATGGGATGCCTCTCAGAAAGGTACAAAAAGGATTTGATTGATGAGATACCTGAAGTAGACAGGTATTTTGGGAAATTTGACATGAAAGCCATCACTTCAGAGCTAAAAGCTGCATACAACCCTGAATATATTTATGAACGGAAAATTACCACCCCTTCCCATTTTGCTTACCTGAAAATATCTGAAGGGTGTAACCGCTCATGTGCTTTTTGTGCTATCCCTGCCATGACCGGGAAACACATTTCAAAAACAAAGGAAAGCCTGGTTAAAGAAGCTACATACCTGGCTAAAAATGGGGTTAAAGAGTTATTGGTAATTGCCCAGGACCTATCATATTATGGGATTGACCTGTATGGGAAAAACCAATTGGGCGAGTTGTTACAATTGCTTGCTGAAATAGATGGCATAGAATGGATTAGGCTTCATTACCTGTACCCAACCAAATTCCCTTTTGAAATTTTACCCATTGTGAACGAAAACCCAAAGGTGTGCAAGTACCTTGACCTTCCTTTGCAACATTACAGCAACCCTGTATTGAAAAGAATGTTAAGGCATGTTACCAGTGAAGAAATTGACAGCTTGATTGATAAGATAAAAAAAGAAGCCTTTGGGGTAGCTCTTAGGACAACTATGCTGGTGGGGTATCCAGGCGAAACAGAAGAAGACTTCCTGCAATTGCTTGAATTTGTAAAAAGGGTTAATTTTGATAGGCTTGGGGTATTTACTTATTCACATGAGGATGGCACTTACGCGGCCAAAAAATATGTGGATGATGTGCCAGAGGCTGTTAAGCAGGAACGTGCAAATACATTGATGGAAGTGCAGCAACAAATCAGTGCTGGGAAAAATGCAGAAAAAATAGGCCTAACTTTAAAAACCATTATTGACAGGGTAGAAGGTGAATATTTTGTTGGGCGCACAGAATATGACTCTTCAGAAGTAGATGGTGAAGTGTTAGTCACTGCTTCACAAGAATTGAAAATAGGGGAGTTTTATAATGTAAAAATAACCGGCTCCAATGATTATGATTTGTTTGGGGTAGTGGGGTAAATATCCTGGATATTTTATTTCCCTTTCCTCCACCATTTAAGTGCAGTCCCCTCAGGGAATACACCCTTGTTTACAAATTTTATATCTTCAATTGAATAAAAGGCATTAGGGTTATAAGTGCCTATAATTTCTTCAACAACAGGGATATCTGTACGTTTGATAATGCTGTAAATAATGCTCACATTTTGGTTAGCCCCCTGTGCATCCTGGTGGGTAATCCCATACCCTGATGCTTTTAATTTGGCAATCAGGTTTGAAGCTTCCTTACGTGTGATGATCTGTATTTTGACAATCCCAACAGCCAGGCGCTCTTCCAGTTTTAACCCAATATAATTCCCAGTGGCAAAACCTGCTGCATAGGTAACATAACACACCCAGTTATCAATGTTTTCAAATATTTTGGCCATAGCAATCAACCACAATAAAACTTCAAAGAAACCTAGCACAGGAGCCCATAGTTTTTGCCCTTTTGAAACCATCACAATGCGCAAAGTCCCTATGGTAACATCAACTATCCTGGCCAGGAATATCAATAATGGAAGGATAACATAGGTGAACAGCATCCCATCATAAAATGTACTTAAAAGTGTCATAGCTTTGGTGTATTTTGTTGGTACAAAATTACGTTAATAAATGCAATTTGAGGAGGTGGTTATCTTAAATCAGGCCTAGCTTGCAATTAAATAATATTAGAATTCTGAGGTGAAATGGAATTTTACATTTTTAAACTCATCCTGGGCCATTTGCAGGATAAAAGCAGAATCAGCCATAAACACATCCCTGCCTCTTTTATCGGTGGCCATTTTCTGATGTTTCCTGCTTTTAAATTCTTTTAATTCACTTGTATCCTCACATTCAATCCAGCAGGCCTTATGCATTTGTATGGACTCAAACCTACACTTAGCCCCATATTCATGTTCTAGCCTGTATTGGATGACTTCAAATTGCAGCTGCCCCACAGTCCCAATAATTTTCCTTCCATTAAACTGGCTGGTAAATAGCTGTGCAACACCCTCATCCATAAGCTGGTCAATTCCTTTAGCAAGCTGTTTTGATTTCATTGGGTCAGCATTTTCAATGTACCTGAAAAGCTCAGGTGAAAAGCTTGGCAGCCCTTTAAAATGGATATTTTCTCCATCAGTTACAGTGTCTCCAATAATAAAGTTCCCAGTATCAGGCAACCCAACAATATCACCAGGGAAAGCTTCTTCTACAATTTCTTTTTGCGAAGCCATAAAAGTTGTGGGGCTTGAAATCCTAACAGTTTTCCCTGAGCGGACATGTTTATATACTTTGTTCCTCTCAAAACGCCCTGAGCACACTTTTACAAAGGCAATCCTGCTCCTGTGGTTTGGGTCAATGTTAGCATGTATTTTAAAAATAAACCCACTGAATTTGTTCTCATCAGGGGTAATAACCCTCTCTTCAGTTTGGCTGGGCTGGGGTGTTGGGGCAATCTTTACAAAAGCATCCAGTAGCTCCTGCACCCCAAAATTATATAAGGCACTGCCAAAGAAAACAGGCGCCAATTCACCCTTTAAATATTCACCTATTTCAAATTCTTGGTAAACCCCCTCCACAAGTTCCAGTTCCTCTCTCAGCACTTGGGCATCATCTTTAATATGGTTTTCAAGCTCAGGGCTAGCAATGTCTTCAAAATGGATGCCTTTTTCAATTTCCTGTATACTAGGGTTAAATAGGTTGAGGCTTTTGTTGAAAATGCTGTATACCCCTTTAAAATCAGGACCACTATTGATTGGCCAACTCAGTGGGCGCACTTTTATTTTTAGCTGTTTTTCAATTTCATCCATCAGGGTGAAAGAGTCCTGGGCAGGCCTATCCAGTTTATTTACAAACACAATCACGGGAGTTTTCCTCATCCTGCAAACATTCATAAGCTTTTCAGTTTGAGGCTCAACCCCTTTGGCAGCATCAATAACAATGATCACACTATCCACAGCAGTCAATGTCCTGAAGGTATCCTCCTGGAAGTCCTGGTGCCCTGGGGTATCCAGGATATTTACTTTATAGCCATTATATTCAAAGCCCATAACAGATGTAGCCACAGAAATCCCCCTTTGGCGTTCAATTTCCATAAAGTCGGAGGTAGCCCCTTTTTTGATCTTATTGTTTTTTACTGCACCTGCAACCCTTATGGCACCACCAAAAAGTAGCAGCTTCTCAGTAAGGGTAGTTTTCCCTGCATCAGGGTGGCTAACTATCCCAAATGTGCGCCTTCTTTGTATTTCTTGCTTAAACCCCATTTATGTATAATTGAGGCGCAAAAATAGTCATTTCGCAAGAATGGCAAAAGATTTATTGAGATTGGTTGGGAAGTCACCAGGCATTGGCCATTTGTGATTGATGGTTTGAAACCTATATTTAGTAACAATGGTTTAATGGCCGAATGAGTAAATGCATGAATGCATAAATGGTTGAATTGTTAACTTTAGTTGATTTATGCATAATTATTACTACAAAGACTTATTCAGTTCACTAAGTTTACTCAATTTATTCAGTTGATTAAATCCAGTATCCAGCAACCAGTACCTACTTCAGCTTTTTGATCACTTTAGAAATATGCTTCCAGTATTCCTGATGAAACCTTACACTTTGCCTTCCAATCATTTGGTGGTAGGTCATGGGCTTATCTTCAGGGTGGAATTTGCGTTCATACATATTTTCATAGAGGGCAGGGACTTCAGGGTGGAATTGTACAGCAAACACATTCCTGTATTTCTCATGGGCTATGCCTTCAATTATTTTATTGTCAGGTGACCAGGCAGTAACAGCAAACCCTTTGCCCAATTCATCAATTGCCTGATGATGGCTGCTATATACCCTTGGCTGCCAGCCTTTAGCCATTTTAATGGTTTTCCCAAAAAATGGGTGGGCTGAGAACCTGATGGTGTGCAGGTTGATGCCCATTATCTGGGTATCATTTACAGTGTTTTGCCAATAATTCCTATGCAGGTTCTTCCTTCCAATGGCAAGGATATCACTGTTTTTAGTGGCATTATATACTTCAGTAGGTATATCCTGGATCAAAGTACCCCCTGTTGCTACATTTATGGTTTGCAAGCCCAAGCAAAAGCCTGTTACAAAATACCTGGGCTTTTTTTCTATAAAAGGCAAAAAGCCCTCATTTTGCGACCCTCCCAGCAAATGGAAAAGGAAAGTTGCTTCAAAATAATGCCTAACGGGGTCAGTAACTACTGAGAGGGTATTTTCTTCATTATAAACAGAAGGAGGTATATCTGGCCCACCAAAAAAGAAAACACCAATAGAGTAGCCAAATACTTTTTTTAGTTCATCAGAACATTCATTAGTGCTAAACAAGTTTTTATCAGTTAGTTTACCAGAAACTTCATGAAGGTAAAAGTTGTTAAGCCCTTTATTTTCAATATATTCTTTTGTTTTGCTGAAGTCATATTTCTGCCCATCATGGTATAGACCCACAAATTTTATTTTGTTGGTATTTATGTCAAGAAGCTCTTTTGATACAAGGTATTGCACAACCTTAATGTTTCTCACAGTTGGGTTGGCCAATATCAGGTACTTCTTTTTAGGGTTGAAACTTTCATTAAAGAAATTTTGGCTTGAAACCCCTAATGATAATATAATGAGGAGGATAAAAAGGGAAAATTGTTTCATGATTTTTATTTTAATTGTCAAATATAATGTAATCTGGCTTTTCATAAAAAATATATTTACAGCAATTTTTGTTCCTGAATGGGATAGTTTTTTAATTTTGGGTTAAAATGAGGAAAAACAATTAATCTTTCATACATGTCATTCAAACTTTTTACCCTACAGGCTTTAGGTAAAATAAAGGCTACAGAAAAAATTGAAGCAGAAAGGGCTGCCCTTTATGCTGATTACCAAGAATTTTTAGCTGTTGGTGCTTCAGAAGACCTAAAAAAGTACCTTGAATTAGAGTCATGGGTTAATTCTGATGAATTTAAAAAACGCAAGGCAGAGATTGAATCATTGCAGTTTAAAGGAAGCCATGAGCAAAAAGATTTATTGGAATACCAGAAACTGGCTAAGTCTAAAAAAATAAAGTTGTTCCTTCAAACTAACAGTTCAAATGAATTAAAAAAGTTTGGATCAATCAAAGGGAGTGAGAAGCTGGACGAGTATTACCAGTTGAAGGATTATATGGATAATGGTGAATTCAGGAAGGAAAAGAGGGAAATTGAAAGCCAGGTTTATAAAGGTTCTGCTGAACAGAACCACGAAAAGGAATTGACAGCCCTGAAAAAGAACAAGGGCATAAAAGCTTATTTTAAATTGCATGAATCAGCTGACTTAAAAGAGTACCAAGATTTTTCAGATTCAGAAAAACTTAAAAGGTTCTTTGACCTTAAAAATACTGCTGAAAGAGATAAAGAGGGTAAGAAAAAATACAGGGAACTAAGGAGGGATGCCCAAATAAAAAAATATTTCAGGTTTGAGAGATCAACCCAATTGAGGTTATACTGGGAAACAAAAGGCAGCCACCAATTGGAAAGGTATTTTGAGTTGGAAAAAGTGATAGGCTCAAAAGAATTTAAGGAAAAGAAAGCTTATTTGCTTGATAAAAAGAAGTTTGAAAAAAGTGAAGCTTTCAGCAAATTGCAACATTTTAACAACCTGAAAAAAGATGGTGATATTGTATTTTTTCTGAAGTTTGAAAAATCAAAAAATTACATCAATTACCTTGACCTCAAGGATTCTTTTGAATTAAAAAGGTACTATGAGTTAAAAGAGAAGACAGAATCTAAAGAGTTTTTGGAGAGGAAAGCTTACCTGGAAGACAAAAAAAAATGGGAAAAATCTGATGAATATAAAAGACAGCAATCATTTTTAGGGATGAAAGCCCTGCCTGAATTTGTGAAGTATTTTAAATACAAAGGGACAGATAGTTTTGATTTCTTTAAAGAGTGGGAAATTTCTTTTGAAGATACATTTGAGGGGAGATCACTGGATAGCAAAAAATGGATTACTGCAGGATACTGGGCAAACAAGTTGGTAGGTGATAATTTTTCTCAACCTGGAGATTTGCAGTGTTTTAATTCAGGAAAAAATATTTCTTTGAATAACAGGCTATCACTTCAAGTAAAAAAGGAAAAAGCCACAGGCAAAGTTTGGAATGCTGCTGCTGGTTTCGAGCCAACTGAATTTGAATATACTTCAGATACCATAAATACAGGTGAAAGTTTCTGGATGGAAGAGGGGATAGTTGAAGCTAAAATAAAATTTAGCCCAACCAAAGAAGTGGTAAACTTCTTCTACCTTTTAGGGGGAAAAGCTTCCCCACAGCTTAACCTTCTTGAAATGGGGGCTAAGAATAGGATGGGGGCATTATCATTGGAAGATGGTAAAGCTGTTTTTGAGGGAACCTCAATTGGAAACCTGAAGGCAGGGAAGTATTATTTGTTTGCCATGGAATTGGCTAAAGGAAAAATTACCTGGAAAATTAATGATGTGGTGATCTATGAAATGCAGGCTTCTGAGTATGGATTCCCAATGCACCTAAACATAGCAACCATTGTTGTGAATAATATTCCTGCTTCTAAACTACCTGCCAATTTTGAGGTTGAGTGGGTGAGGTGTTATAAAAAAAGCAGCTAATTATGGATTCTTTTGATTGGGCTAAAGAATTTAATGCTTCTGTTACAATTTGTAACAGGGAAGGCATTGTGGTGTATATGAATGGCAGGTCAATTGCCCAATTTAAAAATTATGGAGGGGAAAGCCTGGTTGGCAACAGCCTGGTTGATTGCCATCCTGAGCCTTCAAGGACTAAGTTGTTGCAGATGCTGGAAAACCCTATTGAAAATATCTATACCACTGAAAAAGCTGGGAAGAAAAATATCATCATCCAAAAGCCATGGATGCAAGATGGCCAGTTTTCAGGGGTGGTTGAGATTTCTTTTGAATTGCCTGCTGATATGCTTAACCATAAACGCTAAAAGCCCCTCTTGTTGAAAAGGACATATCCAATATTTAAAGAAACATAGAACTTTGTTTCAGACTTGTCATAGTAATTGACCATTAAGCTAACAGGTACTGAGCCTGTTTGGTAAACCAGAGCAGCCATAACCTGCAAATTAAGGTCAGTAAAAGTTTCTCCATTATAAACTGCATTTTGGTTTCCATCCCTTAAAATAGTCCTTACAGGTACAAAACCATAGCCATCAACCCTAAATTGTAATTGGTTTTTTAAATGGACAATTGCTTTTAGCCCTCCAGCAACATATTTATTGGCGCGAAATTCTTCAATAAACAATGATTTGCTATGTGGGGTTGGGGTAAAAACTGGGGCAGAAAGCACAGTGGCAGTATAGTTGCTAAAAGGCTTCTTATCACTATATACACCCTCAACCAATATACCTAAAGTAAATGCCTTCCCAATATTATAATACTTGTTGTAATACCCTTTAAGTACATAGTAACTATGGTTAGCTGAGTTGTTGCCTACCAGGTTTGATGTACTACCTGGTACATTTTCCTCTTTCCCTGAAATATACTTCAACGTCAGGGATTTATGTGTCCCTTCTGTTGCAAATTGTTTGTTGTTAAGGGAGTTGCTCTCAAAGCTTAAATACATAGCAAGTGCATTAAAATCAGTGTAGTCAGGCACATCATTCTTATTGAATACCTTTAATTGGTAATACTCATCCCTCGAGTTGGAATAACTTAAACCAGTGCTTAATTTTTTATGTACAGCAAGTGGGAAACCTGCCTCAAACCTGAAATTAAATTCATTCCTGATAATAAAAGGAGGCCTTACATCTTCAAAAAATAGTTCACTACTGCTTGAATAGTAATCCCACCTGTTCAAGGTTGAATACCCTGCTACATAAAAAGGCAATTGGAATGGGAAATCAATCCTTCCTCCAAATTTGAAAGAGCTATAAAACCTTCCAAAGTAAATATTTGAACTAAGGGAATAAGCCCTGTCCCTGAATACCCTGTAATCAACCCCAAAGAAGCCCATGTTAATAGGTTTGGTTGATACATTGCCTCCAACATTCACTTTCAGTTTGCTCTGTGGTTCTACTTTCAGGTGGACATCAAAATAGCCTGTTTCAGTATTGTAATAAGCAATGGGCCTCATTGATTTGATCTGCTCGTCAGCTACTAGTTTGAAATATTCTTTCTTAAATTCATCCAGGGTGAATGTATTGACTTTGTGTTTAATTGATTGTATGATATACCTCCTTTGGGTCGGGTCTGTAACACCTTCAACCTGTATGTTCTGGAATATTAACTTTGGCTTCCTGTTGTTAAAAGCCCTTCTTTCCCTGTTTACTTCTTCCGGGGTTACCCTTCTGCTGATTATTGATTTTATGCTGTCAATGCGCCCTTCTGCAGTTTCTTCTCCAGCATTTTTTGTGAAATCAATTTTATCAAAGTCAAGCAACCCTACATTTTCAAATTTTGTTTCAAGGAGGATGCCCTCTCCTGCATCAATTGTATAATCTGTGGGGCGCATTACCATATTGGTAATTTGCTCCATAACATCATCTGTTTCAGGAGACCTGCTTCCATCAACAACCTTATGCCCAATAATAATATCAGGCTTAAATTCATCCTTCATAACATCTTTAGGGAAATTGTTGAAAATCCCTCCATCAAACATTAATTTGCCATCAATCTCAATGGCTTTAAAATATAGGGGTACTGTCATTGAAGCCCTTATTGCAGCTCCCAGGTCACCACTTTTCAATATAACAGGTTCATTGTTGTAAACATCAGCAGCCACGCAACGGAAAGGTACCATCAATTGGTCAAAATTGTAACCACATATTGCATTGGTAGCAGCCAGTAATTCCATAAATGCAAAGTCCATTTGTTCCTGAGGGATCAAGTTGGTAGGCAAAAGTAGCTTTAGCTTATCATCCTTTTTTTTCATGTTAAGCTCAATCCATCCAGGGTCAAGCTCTTGTTTTTTAAAAAAATACCTATATTCTTCCTGTATCTTCCCTGTTGACCAAAAATAAAAAGCATCAGACTTAAACAAAGCTTCCATTTCGTCAGGTGAGTACCCAGAGGCATATAAAGCTCCTACAATTGCCCCAATAGAGGTTCCTGTTACATAATCAATGGGGATATTGTTTTCTTCAAGAACCCTAATCACACCAATATGGGCAAGCCCTTTAGCACCTCCACCACTCAATACAAGGCCAACTTTTTGAGCATAGGAAAAAGTTGAACAAATCATAAATAAGATAACAAAACAGTAGTGTTTTTTCATGGCTGGTAAAACTGTTTTTGATTGTATCAAATTTACAAAATTGGGTTGATAAGAAAACCATGCAGGATGCCTTTAATTACTTTTATTTTACAGAATTAAAAGTAAAAATGCATTCTTGCCAATTTTAGGTTGATTCAACTTTGCTTTTCAAATTCTGGAAACCTTCACCAAGTATTTCTTTCACATCAGAAACGGTGATGAATGCATCAGGGTCTATTTTACTGATAAATTCTTCAAGGATTGCCACTTCACGCCTGCTCACTACTGTGTAGATCATATGCTTGTTTTCTCCAGTAAAGAGGCCTTGCCCTTCAATGTATGTCCCACCACGTTCAAGGTCAGTCAACAATTTATCCTTAATTTCCTGGTGTTTATTGGAAATGATCATCAGGGCTTTATTGTAGTCAGATCCCTCAAGGGTAAGGTCTATTGCCCTTCCTGTTATATAAATTACAATTAATGAATAGAGGGGGATATGCCAATCCTGAAATGCTACCAAAGCCATCAGCACAATTACTGAGTCAACATAGATCATCAGTTTTCCTAACTGTAGTTTGGTATATTTGGCCAATATCATGGCAATAATATCTGAGCCTCCGGAGGTAGCCCTTGATTTAAAGATCAGCCCAAGCCCAAAGCCAACCAAAACACCACCAAATACACAAGATAACAGTACATCATTAACCAAAGGGGCATCACCAGATTCCCTCATAAAAGTAATCCCATCAATAAAAAATGAGGAAAGGACAAAACCAACAACAGTTTTTACACCAAACCTGGGGCCCAGAATTTTTATCCCAGCTATGGTAAGTGGGATATTCAACACAAGGCCAAACAGCCCAATGGGTATACCATCTGGCCAAAAAGAAAATACCCCTTTGGTCATATGGTGGACAATAATAGCAATACCATAGACCCCTCCAGGAACGATTTTATGTGGGGAAATGAAGTATACAAAACCAGCTGCAAGGATAAATGAACCAACCAGTATTAGTAAATAATCAGTAAACCATTTTCTACTGAATAGCTTGTTGTTTGTTAGAAATGCCATGGCTCCAATTTTTTTTGCAAAGCAACAAAATTTAGTTGAATTAAATATTTGATGATTATCATGATTTTTAATAAATGGGTATAAGGGGCAAATAGTGGGGCAATAAAAAAGGCTCCCTAACTGGAAGCCTTTCTTGCAAAAGCATATATCTTTTAAAACCTTTTCTCTTTGATACGGGCTTTTTTACCTGTCAAGTCACGCAAGTAGAAAATCCTTTTCCTACGAACACTACCATGTTTGTTGATATCAATACCATCAATAAAAGGAGATGGAAATGGGAAAATCCTTTCAACACCAACATTCCCTGACATTTTTCGAACTGTGAACGTTTTTGTTGACCCAGCACCTTTGATCTGGATAACAACCCCACGGAAGTTCTGTATCCTTTCTTTGTTGCCTTCTTTGATCTTATAATGTACTGTTACAGTGTCTCCTGCCTTAAAATCAGGAAGTTTGTTTTCAACAGTAAATGCGCTTTCAGCTACTTTAATTAAATCCATTATTTTTAAGATTTTAATTCATATTGGCAATGTAATCAGCCAATTGGCTAATAAGAGATTGCTATTTTAAATTCCGCGCAAAATTAGTATTTTTTTTAACACCACAAACATTTTCTTAATAAAGAAAAAGGTAAAATGGTAGTTTTTAATGGGCTCCTTCACCTAAGACCTTAAAATGGTCTCCAGTACTTTTCACAATGGCTTTATACCACCAATCAGGATATCCTAGTTGTAATGGTCCTGGGCATATACCTGTTTCAGTACGCTCAAATTTGCCATCTTTTTCCTTTTTTATGTTGCCATCCATGTATTTGACCAAAAGGTATTGGCCAAGCTCTTTCCACCTTTTTGTCATCGAGTTTGCTTCATTTACTGAATATTCTGAGAGGAATTGCCTAGCTTTTTCTTCTCCTTGAGAGTTGAATAATGTTTCTGCAGCTTTATCAATAACCGGGACAAAAGCAACAAACTTGTCTTCTAATTCTTTTTGCACCTTTTGCACATCAACAATCATATCACTATAACGCAAATAGGCAAAGTTTGTGACAAAATTAAATGCCCAGAAAGCAGAAGTTTCACTGTAAGTGAGCATGTCTCCATTTCCAACTTCAAAGCATTCAGGTATTTCTGTGATCCCACAATACATAGGTGCATAACATGTGCTGTATGCATCATCAACACCAAACCAAAGGATTCCACCAATTGGGTCAGGCAGCCATCCACGGCATTGTGCCACAAATGAAAAGCCTGTTTGTTGTGTTGATATAGCCCTCTCATTGCAGTACTTTACAGAGTCAACTTCCCAGTATAACCCCCTCCACCTGTAAGGCAGCTTATAAGGACCTGCTCCAATATCTTGGGTCATATCCAGTTCAGTGCCTTCAAAATGGTCACGCATCATATCCATAACATCCTGGACAGCTAACTTTTTATCAGCTTTAATCCATAAAGGCATCCTATTGGTAGGGAAGTTGTTTTCGCCACCATGCTTAACTATCCCCTTTGCATATTCAGTATATTGCTCCATTCCACTGGCTACTTTATTGAAACCAGCCCATACACGTGCATCACAAAAACGTGCACCACCAAAATCAACAGGTGCATACACGTCAGAAAAACTAAAATCTTTGTTTTTCCCATCAAACCAGCCCTTTTCACGGGCAAAAGAGATCACATCTTTTGAATACACACAATTTTTTGGGTCATTTAAAGGGAAAGTAGTGATTCTTGCCTGGTTGGCATGCCCACTAATATAACCATCAGGTACTTTTACAGCTACCCATACAGCACCTTTCTCACCTTCACCTTTGCCAATCATTTCCAATATCCAAACCTCATTAGGGTCAGCAATTGAGAAAGATTCACCAGAACTGTAATATCCATACTTTTCAACTAAATCACCCATAACCTTAATAGCTTCACGGGCAGTTTTAGCGCGTTGTAAAGTAACATATATAAGGCTTCCATAATCCATAATGGCACCTGGTTGTTTGCCCAATTCTTTGCGCCCACCATATGTAGTTTCGCCAATGGCTAGCTGGTATTCATTCATATTACCAATAACACTATAGGTATGAGGAACTTCTTCAATTTTACCAAGGTATTTGCCAGTGTCCCATTCATAAATATCCCTCATTGTACCTGCAGGGTGGTCAGCAGCAGGTTGGTAGTAAAGTTCTCCATATAAAGTGTGTGAGTCAGCAGCATATGTTATCATGGTAGAACCATCAACTGAAGCTCCTTTAGTTACCAGGAAATTGGTACACCCATTTGATACCTGGGTATTCCATAAAACAAGAACCATAAACAACCCCAGGAATAAGCTTAATTTTTTAGTCATATCATTTAGTTTTAAATTTTTCGCAAACAACAAATATAATTATTTACATCATTGGCAAGTAATGACAAAGGTCTTGTTTGGGGATTTTATAGGCATACATTATTTGAAAAAGGTGGCTTTATATTCTGCCTGGTTGTTTTTATTATCAACTACAACCAGGTTAATGATATGTTGTTTTTTAAACTCCAACTTTTTAGGGTCAATATGGTATGTTATCAGGGAGTTTTTTGCATCATATTCAAACAAAGCCCATTTCCCATCAATGGTACCTGTGTATGATTTTACCCCTGAAAATGAGTCAGAGATTTTAAACCTGATCCTTGATGGTTCTGTAAGTGTTTTTTTACTTCTTATACTTAAAGGTTTAATGGTTGGTGGGATGGTGTCAATTGTAACTACATAGTCGCCAAAATTCCTGATTGAAGAACTTACCCAACCATTTTCTGTGGCTCCTCCTGCTGAAGATAATTTACCTGTTTTGGAGTTTCTGGTTGCCAAAAGGGCTTTAGTTTCTAATCCTTTAGGAAGGTTTTGGGGTTTTATGGACAATTCCAAAGATTTATGGATAGGGGTTTCAGGAATATGGACCTGATGTACCCTTGAAAATATCATTGAATCTTCTAAGTCCATGAATGTATCATATTTAAATTCAATGTTATCATAAAAAGACCCAGGTTTTCCAGAGAGCTTAAGTTCTGGGGTAGTAAACTCAAAAGGCTCATTATATGCAAACACCATATCATGTGTGTGTTTATTTTTTTTGAAGTTTTTTACCTTCCCTGTTACTTGAAAAACCAAGGTTGATAAATTGCCATTAGAATCTTTGATCCTGATTTCAACTTGGTGCTTTTTTTCATCATTAAATGTTAAAATACCATCCTGTTCCCCATAGATGCCTAGCTTATTCCCAGGTTGCTTCCATGCTTTTTGGTATCTATGGTGGCTGTTTTTATATTCTCCATAATCAATGTGGCTGTTGATATACCTGGTTTTGTCAAACGAAAAACACTCAAGCTGGTAGGAGAACTGTTCTTTGCCATCAACCAGCAGTTGTAAATAGTTAATGCCACATTTGCTCCATGTTCCATCAATATAATCAACAGTTTCAACAGCAATACCAATATTTTCAAAAACAGGGATCACAGGATTGTTCTTTAAATGGTACTTACCATCATAATAAATGGTTCTATATTTTCTGGGTGAATGGCTATAATTCACATGAGAGTTGTTATTTAATGGGCTAACCATTATGCTCAGGAATTTTGGGTGCATTGAATCCTTAATTTTAAAACCTAGCTTCACAGGGTTAATAGGTTCCTGGGTTTTGGTATCCCTGATTTCAAAATGGAGGTGGGGGCCTCCTGAACCACCTGTATTGCCTGAGTAAGCAATTAACTCTCCTTTTTTTAAGGGAAACATTCCAAGGGGTATTTGCAGGTCAACCTTAAAACTTTCTTTTTTATATTGGATATTTTTGACATATTCCTGGATGTCATCCCTAAACCTGGAAAGATGCCCATAAACAGAAGTAGTACCATTGGGATGGTTAATATACAAGGCATGGCCAAAGCCAAAAGGAGAAACTACAATCCTTGAGATATAACCATCTGCTGTACTTAATACATCTAGCCCTGTCCTTCCTTCTGTCCTAAAATCAATCCCTGAATGAAAGTGGCTTGAACGCAACTCAGCAAAACTCCCTGTAACCAGAAGTGGTATATCAAGCGGTTCTGAGTAGTATTTTTCCTGCCCTACTAAACCCCCATAAACCATGATTAAAATAATAACTACCAATAACCTCATAATATATTTCAATGTTTATTAAAGCTGCAAATATAGCGGATAACCCTGCACTTATTTACTTGTAACGTAAATTTACATTTTTTCAGTATTGTAAAAATATTAACTTTGTTCTTTGAAATGCAGCATTTATGAACGAGGGACATCGTTTGATTGTTAAAGAATTTAAAGGGAAAATTGCTGAATTGATGGCTAGGTTTAATGGACTGGAAGCTGAAAAAAAGCAGTTGAAAAATGAATTAGCAGAATTGCAAAAACAAATTGAAGTTCTTGAGCATGAGAAGGCTACCCTTGAAAATAAATATGAAAATTTAAAAATTGCTAAATTAGTCAGTGCTGATTATAACGATAATCAGGCTGCAAAGCAAAAAATAAATAAACTTTTGCGGGAAATTGATAATTGTATTGCATTACTGAATAAGTAATGTTGAATGATGAAAGATAAACTTTCAATAAATATAAAGATTGGTAGCAGGATTTATCCCATTTCTATCAATCGTGAAGAAGAAGAGAGATACAGGATCGCTGCAAAAATGTTAAATGAAACGGTCAACCAGTACCGTGAGCAATTTAACAATAGCGACACTCAAGACATATTGGCAATGGCTGCTTTTCAATTTGTTTTAAAATATGTTGATGTAGAGCAGAAAAATGATCAAGAATCTCTTTTAGATGCTATTGAGGATGTAAATGACGAAATTACTGATTTTTTAAAAGAAAAGAGTTAGTAATTAGTTTGCAAATATATTATCAAAGACCGCATTTTATTAGTTTTCAGGCATTTATGCTGGACTAACAACTTGCGGATTTTTTATTTATTAACTAAAAATACACTATATGGTAGAATATATAATTGGTGGAATAGCAGGATTTGTAGGAGGAGGTATACTTGCCTATTTTATCTGGGACAATGCTATTAAATCGAAAAAAAAGAAGATACTAGGTGAAGCTCAAACTGAAGGAGAAGTAATAAAAAAAGATAAAATATTACAAGCAAAGGAGAAGTTCCTTCAGTTAAAAAGCGACCACGAAAAATACATTAATGAAAAAAATGGCAAAATAGCTGGTTTCGAAAATAAACTGAAGCAAAGGGAAACTTCAATAAACCAAAATAGGGAGGATTTAAATAGGAAGGTTAAAGAGTTTGAGTCTACAAAAAGAGAAGTTGAAGCAATTCGTGAAAATTTGAATGCCCAAATCAGGGTAATTGAATCAAAAAATGAAGAATTGGAAAAACTTCATAGGCAGCAAGTTGACCAGCTTGAGGAAATTTCGGGAATGTCAGCAGAAGATGCTAAGTCCCAATTGATTGAATCTTTAAAAGAGGAAGCCAAAACTGAGGCTATGTCATATGTTAATGAAATAGTTGAAGAGGCAAAGCAAAATGCCAATAAAGAGGCCAAAAAGATTGTTATCAAAAGCGTCCAAAGGGTTGCAACAGAAACAGCCATTGAAAATGCAGTAACTATTTTCCATATTGAAAATGATGAAATAAAAGGGCGCATTATTGGGCGTGAAGGTAGGAACATAAGGGCATTGGAAGCAGCCACTGGTGTTGAGATCATAGTTGATGATACCCCTGAAGCAATTGTCCTTTCTGCATTTGACCCTGCACGCAGGGAAGTAGCACGTTTGGCATTGCATCAGCTTGTTACTGATGGTAGGATACACCCTGCACGTATTGAGGAGGTTGTAGAAAAAGTTAAGAAGCAAATTGAAGAGGAAATTATTGAAACAGGGAAACGTACAACAATTGACCTGGGCATCCATGGTTTGCATCCTGAGCTGGTAAGGATGGTGGGGAAAATGAAGTATCGTTCATCATATGGGCAAAACCTGTTGCAGCATTCACGCGAAGTAGCTAACCTTTGCGCTATTATGGCTTCAGAATTGGGATTAAACCCTAAAAAAGCTAAAAGGGCTGGTCTACTGCATGATATTGGGAAAGTGCCAGATGATGAGCCAGAATTACCACACGCAGTGCTAGGGATGAAATTGGCTGAAAAATATAAAGAAAAGCCTGATGTTTGCAATGCCATTGGGGCTCACCATGATGAAGTGGAAATGCAGACACTTCTGGCGCCAATTGTACAAGTATGTGATGCTATATCAGGAGCAAGGCCTGGTGCTAGGAGAGAGGTTGTTGAATCATATATCAAGAGGTTAAAAGACCTTGAAGATTTGGCATTATCTTACCCAGGGGTGATGAAAACATATGCTATCCAGGCAGGGCGCGAGTTACGTGTTATAGCTGGTGCTGAAAAACTTTCAGATAAAGATGCTGACCAACTGTCATATGATATTGCTAAAAGGATACAGGATGAAATGACTTATCCGGGCCAAATAAAAATAACTGTAATCAGGGAGACGCGAGCTGTAAGTTACGCAAAATAAATCCACAAAAAATGCCGGGCTAAATTAGCCAGGCATTTTTTTTCTAGCTCAATTCAATATTACTGGTTAGGACTTTCTTTAGCTGAAGGATATCATCTGCTTTATCTTTATAACCCATAGAATCAAAAGCAGATTGTAAAGAACTTATAAGCTTGAGGATAAAAACCTTATCATTTCCACGCTCAAAATATTTCTTTTCAGATTTAAACTTCATCTTTTTCAAGTAGTATTCAAGCTCTTTACGTCCAGTGATTGATCCTTTATTTGAAGGGTTTATGTAAAATAGGATATCAGAATCAACATTCAACCCATGTGCCCTGATAGCTATGTGTTTATCAAAATAGCCCAGCAATGGGTTTTTAGGGAAATTCACAAAAAACACGGGTAATTCAAGCTTTCTGGCAATAATAGTATATAAAATGGCCAGTGAAATAGGGTTACCCTTTTTGGTCTCCAACACTTGGTTTAAAAAGTAATTCTGTGGCGAAGAGGGGTTGGTGTGGTTAATTGAAAAACCATGTTGCTCAAAAAATATGTGGTTGAGGACAGTAATTTTCTCTAATGAAGTTAAAGAATTATTTAGTTCCAGCCACACATCCTTCCTGATCTGTTCAATTTTAAGGTCAGTTTTAACAGAGTTCAGGTCAGGGTACTGGTAAAGGTTAACCAGGTTAAAGCCTTCAAGCAAATCTGGGTGTTCTGATTTAACCCAGCTGTCCATCCCTTTTTTCACTTCTTTAAATTGAAGGTTTTGAATAAGGTGTTCTATCCTCTGTTGGACGATCTCATCAAGGCTCATTTCCCACATTTCTTCCAATGCAGGTATAATGTGTACATCCTCTTTCATTAGCTCCTTTTCTACCTGCTCAAAAACGTTCAGATCAGGGTCTTCAAGGAGTTGGATGAGCGCGTCTATTTTCTTGTCCTGTTTCAAAATCTTTAATTTTAATAGGTTATAATAGATAAGGTTTTTTTTATCAGTTGTTCCATATTGCTATGGTAGTTTTCATTGGCCTGTCGGGTTACCCTGTTGGCTATGATGGCACAGACACAAACAGCCTGATGCCCCAATAACTTTGAAAGCCCATATATAGCTGAACTTTCCATTTCATAATTGGTTATTTTTAACCCCCCATTACCTTCAAATTCTTCAATTTTTTTATTTAACTCAGGGTCTGCAAGGAGTAACCTTACCACTCTTCCTTGAGGTCCATAGAATCCTGGTGCAGAAATAGTTACCCCATATTTAAATTCAGTTGCTGAGAACCTTTCCAATAACTCAGCAGAAGCATCTACTGCATATGGGGTAGGCAATGATTTCCCCCAATTAGTAAACTGTTTGAAGCTATTCTCAAATTCAAGGTCAGATATGTTTTCCCTGCCTGCATAAAAATTAAGCATACCATCAAATCCTAGCGATTTTTTAGAAACTACATAAGAGTCAACTGGTATGTCATGTTGCAATGCTCCTGAAGTACCTATCCTTATAAAGCTCAATTGTTTATGCTGTTCCTTTACCTTTCTTGTTGCCAGGTCAATATTTGCAAGGGCGTCCAGCTCTGTAATAACAATATCAATGTTATCAGTTCCTATGCCTGTGGAAATTACACTTAAACGTTGACCATTGTACCAACCTGTTTTTGTAACAAATTCGCGGTTTTCAACTTTCAGCTCTACCTTTTCGAAATTTGATGCAACCAAATCAACCCGTGCTGGGTCGCCAACCAGTATAATTTTATCGGCAACCTGTCCTGGTTTCAAATGCAAATGGAAAATTGTCCCATCCTTATTTAGTATCAATTCCGAATCTTTGATCATTGCTTTTACATTATCTGACGATTCAAAACTATTTAAAAATGACCTAATAGTCAATTAGTTAGAGGCTAAGATATCAACAGTTAACAAAATATTTTGGGTTAAGGGTGTTAATAATATGGTATTTGAATATTAATCTTGTACATTTGTTTTACTAAATATAAGGCAAAAATTACGGTGAAGTTTTAGCTCATTTAGATGGTTTTATTTTCAGGCAATGTATTAATAATTAAAATTTTATACTATGAAGTTTAATTTGAAAAATTCTTACATTATAGCAGCAGTTGTTGTGCTTATTGTATTGCTCCTTTTCGGTAACCGCATGTTTGTGATTTTAGACCCAGGTGAGAGGGGTGTAATATTTCGCCCATATACAACTGGGTTAGATAAAGACAATGTTTATACTGAAGGGTTCCACATACTTGCTCCCTGGAATGAAATGTTTGTATACAATGTAAAAGAGCAACAACGCGAGGAAACAATGGATGTCCTTGATAAAAATGGTTTATCAATTACCATGGATGTTACAGTTAGGTTCAACCCTACATACCTGAAAATTGGTTTCTTGCATGAGCGTTTTGGTGTTAATTTCATAAATACCCTGGTAGTCCCGGAAGTTCGCTCATCTGTGCGCCAGGTGGCAGGGCGTTACACTGCAGAGGAGATTTATTCAACTAAGAGGAGTGAAGTTGAAAATTCAATCATTACTGAAACCAAAGAGGTGTTGAGTGAAAACTTTATTGACATGAAGGCACTGCTTATCCGCTCAATTAACCTTCCTCCACAAATAAAAAGTGCTATTGAAGAAAAATTGAAAACAGAGCAAGAAGCATTGGCTTATACATTCCGCCTTGAGCGTGAAAAATCGGAAGCTGAAAGGAAAAGGATTGAGGCACAAGGTATATCTGATTACAATAGGATCATTAGTGCAAGTTTGACAGATAAGATACTAAAACAAAGGGGCATAGAGGCTACTTTGGAATTGGCTAATTCTCCTAACTCAAAAATAGTAGTAGTTGGAAGTGGCAAAGATGGCCTCCCTTTGATCCTTGGCAATAATTAAAAAAAACAATAGGCAATATAGCCCGGGCTCTTGTGGGGTCCGGGCATTTTTATATCTTTTAGTATTATGAAGAAAATAGTTAACCCATTTATTAAATATCCTGAAGAAGATTTTTACTGTATTGGATGCTCCCCACACAATAAAACAGGCTTAAACCTCCATTTTTATGATGTAGGTAGTGAACTGATTACCCATTGGGTGCCTGAAAACAAATATATGGGTTATAAAAATGTTTTGCATGGTGGCATGCAAGCTTTGCTTGTTGATGAAATTGCAGCTTGGGTAGTTTACACCAAATGTGAAACAGTAGGGGTTACTTCTGAAATGAATATAAAATATCATAAACCTGTGCATATCACTTCTCGTGAAATAAAAATAAGTGGGAAATTAGTGGGTTTTGATGAAAATTTGGCAATTGTTGAATGTAGCATTACCAATTCATCAGGGGCAATTTGTTGTTCTGCCACTGTTAACTATTATTGTTTCCCAAAAGCAATTGCTGAACGGAAATATAATTACCCTGGCATTAAAGCATTCTATAATGAAAATTCTAAAGCATAGCCATAATACCCTAAACACTAAATGGGTACAAGCTTAGCCTTTAAGTCTTAATGGGGATAATAAATATTGGTGGAATTAATTAATCATCCTAAGATTCATCAAATTGACCATCCTCTAGGGGAAAATTGTCAAAATTCTCGTCATCAAACTCATCATAAATGGATAATTTTCTTTTAGAGCTTCTGTCTTTTTTGGTAGCCCTTGTATTCTTCCTGTCTAATTTGTCGACATTTGAAACATGATTTTTTTTAGAACTTCCTTTAGGTTTCATTTTAAATATACACTAAACAGTTGAATTGAAATTAATTACGCATATAACTAAAACAAAAGTTTCTTAGTTCAAAATATAAAATAAATCAAATAAGTTGATTAAAATGTACAAAATTTTAAGTAGAAATTCAATATTTGGCAGGACTGATTTTCCACGAATATTTGAATTTAAAGTGCATAAAATATAAAATCCTTACATTCGTTTTTTATTGAACAGGTTTTACATTGCCTGACTGTGCAAGCCAGGCAGGCATGAGTTACCACAAAAAATAAACAATTATAAACGAATGAAGTACTATATAAAAATATGTGTGAAATTGGTTTTGATTGTAGCCCTATCTTTTCATTGGCAGGATGGTTTTACACAAGCATCTAAAAAGAGCAAAAAGCTTCATGAGAAAGCCAGTGCAGCTTATAGTGCAGGAGAATTGAAGGACGCAATAAGCTATTCCAAGGAAGTTTTGAAAAGAAATAACTTCCACTTGAATACCCTATTGTTGCTGGCTGATATATATAATGAGTTGGATTCTACCAGGCTTGAAATAACCTATTTAAATATGGCTGATTCTATGGGTACTGGAAACCAACCATTGATTTTATACAGGTTAGGGGAAGCCAACTTATCTTTAGGCAATTACAAGGCTGCTAAAGAGGCATTTTCAAAATATCTGGAAAAAGTTGGAAAAAAAACCAGGCGCGGAATTACTGTCCTTAAAAAAATTGAGCAATGCAAATTTGCCATAAACTCAATGGCAAACCCTAGAACAGGGAAAGTGACCCCAATACCTGGCTTAATAAATACACAGATGGATGAATATTGGCCAAGCCTAACAGTTGATAATCAACAATTGGTTTTTACCAGGTTGGTTTCTCATCCTATTAATAAAAATTGGAAACAGGAAGATTTTTACATGGCAACCTCAGATAGTATTTACTGGGCTGTAGCAGAACCCATTATCGAGCTTAATACCCCTGATAATGAAGGGGCACAAACCATATCAGCCGATGGGAAGGTATTTTTTTTTACAGCCTGTAACCGACCTGATGGTTATGGAAGCTGTGATATTTACTATTCAATCCATAAAGATGGGAAGTGGGCGAAACCTGCAAATGCTGGGAAAGGGTTGAATACTTCTAAATGGGAATCACAACCCTCATTTTCAGCTAATTCAGGTTACCTTTATTATTCAAGCAATAAGGCTGGAGGATATGGAAAAAAAGATATTTGGCGTGTTAGGTTAAAAGGGTTTGGCAAATCAGGAAAGTTGGTTTTTGGCGAGCACCAAAACCTTGGCAATGTGATAAATACAAAGGGTAATGAGGCTTCACCATGCATCCATTTTGATGGGCAAACCCTTTATTTTTCTTCTGATGACTGGATGGGGTTTGGCAAATCAGACATATTTTATTCAGCACTAAAAGAAGATAATACCTGGAGCCAACCTGTCAACCTGGGATATCCCATAAATACCCATAATGAAGAACAGGGGTTTATAGTTGATGCAACAGGAGGTAATGCTTATTTTGCCTCAGACAGGGAAAAAGAGAATGGATTGGATATATATATTACACCCCTACATAAGGACTTACAGCCTAATCCAGTTACATATGTTAAGGGAAACATTGTTGATGAGGCTAGTTTAAAACCTTTATCAGCAAAAGTTGAAATTTATAACCTTGGCAACAAGAATGCCCTGGTTAATTCGGAAAACCCATTTTACCAGGGAGAATTCCTAACATGCCTGCCTGTTGGGGCAAGGTATGCATTTAATGTTTCTAAGGCAGGATACCTGTTTTTTTCAGAATCAATTGACCTGAATGATATTCACTCAGCAGTTGACCCATTTATATTCACCATAAAATTAGTCCCAATTAAAATTGGGGAAGCTTTAGTTTTGCGTAACCTGTATTTTAATACAGATTCATATGAAATTCTGGGTGAGTCATTTGTTGAACTTGAAAAACTGCATCAATTTTTAGTTGAAAATGCATCCATAAGGGTTGAAATAGAAGGGCATACTGACAGTGTTGGCACTGAGGCATATAATATTGAATTGTCTGAGAACAGGGCAAAAGCAGTTTACTCCTACCTTACATCAAAGGGGATACAAAAAGAAAGGATCACCTGGAAAGGGTATGGTTTTTTAAAGCCTGTTTCCGAGAATTCAACAAAAAAGGGGAGGAGCATGAACAGGAGGACTGAAGTGAGGATAACTGGCATTGGCAACTAAAGCAAAAACAGCCACCACAAAATGGCAGCTGTTTTACCTTCTACTACTTTCCCAACATCCACTTCCTGATTGGAAATGAATACATCAACCTCTATTACAATTACTTAAAAACTTCATTTAAGATTCCTTCTATTTGTTCCTTTGACTGTATGCTTGTAGTAGCTTTAACTACTTTCCCGTTTTTATAATACATTACAAATGGAAGCCCCATAAAAGCCCTGCATTCTGGTGCATTCCTGATCACTTCAGCATCAGGGATATCAAACTCCATATCAGCAAATTTTATGTGTGGGTATTTTCCTTCAAACTCAGTCATAGCAGCATAAACTGGTATACACATGGACCCCATCCTCCCACAACAAATCATTACATTCTCATTTTCTTCAAGGACTTGTTTATGCCCCTTTTTTGACAATACATGATGTAAATTGGTATGTAACATTTTAAAATTATTAATTTATAAATATACATATCTATATAACTAAAATTATACCAAATTGTTTGAGTAAGCCAATTTGGCATAAGATATTTTCAAAGTATGAATATTTTTCATTTGATAAGCCATAAACAAAAAAGGTTTGATAAATTTATATCCTTAATGATGTTGCATGGATAAGCTTATAACCTTTATTTTAATTCTTGCATTGTGCTGGGGCTTCAGTTCAGCACAATCCCAGAAAGCCTTTACAAAGAAGGAGCTTTTAGCACTTGAGTTACCAGAAAACCTAAGGTTGATAAATGGGAAAAAAGTAAGGAGGGCTAAAAAATGGGAGAGTAAAAGAAGGCCTGAATTATTGGCACTTTTTGAGAACCTGGTTTATGGGAAGATCCCAGGTGAATTGGATTATTCTTCGGTTGATGCAATTGAAGAAGGAAATAATGCCATAAGCAATAAGGCAATTCGCAAACAAGTATTGCTAACATTCAAAAAAGGCAACCTGGAGCTTCCTGTAAACCTGTTAATGTACCTACCTAAAACAAAAAAGAAAGTACCCGTATTTTTGGGGTATAATTCCACGGGTAACCATTCTGTTATTTATGACCCTGAGATTTTCCTTACAGAAGCATGGGTTATTGATAACCCTTCACTAGGTATTATTAATAACCAGATTACAGAACAGTCACGTGGGGTTATGTCAAGCCATTGGCCTATTGAAAAAATAATAGACAGTGGTTATGGCCTGGTAACCTTCTATTATGGAGAGATCGACCCCGACAAAGATGATTTTACTGATGGTGCCCATCCATTTTTTTATGATAATTTATTTACACGCCCCAACATTAAAGAATGGGGAGCTATTGCTGCATGGGCATGGGGGCTGATAAAGGCAATGGATTATCTGCATGAGGAAGAAATGGTTGATGAGGAAAGGGTTATTGCAATTGGGCATTCACAGTTGGGGAAAGCAGCTTTGTGGGCTTCTGCCCTTGATGAGCGTTTTGCCATGGTAATAACCAACAATTCAGGGATAGGGGGTGCAGCACTTTTCAACTGGCACGAGGGAGAGGCCATCAAAGATGTAAATGATAAATACCAACATTGGTTTTGTGATGGTTTCAACTATTATAATTTTAATGAAAGGGTGTTGCCTATTGACCAACATAACCTGATTGGCTTGATTGCCCCAAGGCCCGTTTATATTGCCAATAGGTTAGGAGGCCATAACCCTGCCAGGGAGTTCTTGTCAGCTTATTTTGCAACCCCTGTATATAAATTATATGGTAAAAAGGGTATAGAGGAAGCCATATTGCCAAAAGCCAGCCAACCAATAATGAACCAGGTTGGTTATCATTTGAGATATGGGAAATCAGGAAATATTTTATATGATTGGCAGCAATATATCCTTTTTGCAGACTTTCACCTGAAAAATAATATCAGTGGTAACTAGTTAACTTATAGGGGTTTTCTTTTGGTACACCCCAAATACCAAATTGCTTTTTTCAAGCTTAAGGAAATCATCTTCAAGAGTGAACAAGAGATTCAGTAACTGTTTATTTTCTTCAGTTTCTTCTACAAAATTGTGGGATATATCTTTTAACAGGGGCATTAGGATATTACCTCCCAAAGGTTTTTCTTCAAGGGTATTGAAATGGCTTCTTATGGCAGGGATGATGCTCTCAGATTCAATTGCTTCAGAAGGGTCAGTTACCAGCATCCTTAATATGCCAGGACCACTGACTGACCTTTTTTTTAACCCTTTTGCCAGCCTTTGTTTTTTATCATCAGGGAGTACATCTTTCAAAATCCTGTTTATTTCAAATAGCTGGTGCTTGGCCCATTGCAGCCTGTTTGGCCCCACATATTCATTTGTAATCAGCAATCCATCATTTTTCAAGGCTTTATAAACCTTTGTGCCTAACAATTCCTGCATGTTTTTAAAATGATGCAATGAGGAATGGAACAGTATTATATCATAAAATTCAGGAGAAAGGCTGGTTTTATTTACATTAGCAATTTCAAAAACCATGTTTTTTAACCCTTCCTTTTGTGCAATAACCATAGCTTCATTTAACAAGTTGGGGGAAAGGTCAATACATTTGACTTCAGAAAAGCATCTGTGCCTGGCAAAATTCAGCTCATGGCTGCAACTTCCACTACCTAATGACAATAATTTAAGGTTGTTTTTTCCTTTTAAATATTCCCCAACTATATAATCTTCATAGTTAATATCAGGATTGCCACTAATTTTTGTGTTCCACCTTTTTCTTACTTCAGGTATGATCCACCAGTTGGCATGTGGGTAATTGGTTTTGTTAAAAGTAGAGGTTGTCCTTTTAGCTTGGTTAAAGGTAAATTTTGACAGGATATAACCTATCCCCCTTTGGTGTAGTTTTGAATACAGGTCAATAAAATCATCCTTTGTAACCAACCTCATTGCAGGTAATATTTAATTGTAAAGGGATAATCAAAGGAGGTTAATCCAGTACAAACCTATAAGTGATGGTACCTTGCTGGTATGCAGGTGCACTATTGTCAACATTGAACCTGGCTTTTAGTGCTGCCTTTTTTGCCTCTGCCAGCAACCTGGTATCCATTGTGTTTGATCCCCTTGCCCCAGGGGTTGCTTTTGTTACATTCCCATTTTTATCAACTGTAACTTGCACTACTACAACACCTTCCTCATTGCCAGGGTATTGTGGCTTGGGGAGGTTTATGGCTGACCTGCCATCTAAAGCATAAGACACTCCTGATCCCTGGTTACCAGAGCCACTTCCACCTGAACCATAATTATTTGAACTGGAAGAGCCTGTAGGTACACCCTGGTTGCCACCAGGATAAGTTACACCCTGGCTTTTACCAGAATCATTGCCTGCTCCACCTGTACCTTGCCTACTATTGCTGAATGCACCTCTTGTGCGTGAATTTATTTCACTTATTTTCCTTTGTTCTTCTTCCTTTTTCTTTCTTTCAATCTCAGCCAGGCGTTGCCTTTCCAACTCTTCTTGCCTCTGCCTTTCAATTTCAGCCTGCCTTTGACGCTCAATCTCTTCCTGCCTCTTCCTTTCTGCTTCTAACTCCTCTTGCCTTTTCCTCTCTCTTTCAAGTTCTTCCCTCTTCTTCCTATCTTCCTCCTCTTTTTTCTTTTTCTTAGCTGCTTCAATGGCAGCAGTTTCTTCATAGTTTTGGGTCATAGCCTCTTCCTTAGCTGTTTCAGGCTTTGTTTTTGGAGGAGGAGTTTTCACAGGAGGAGGGGGAGTTTTTTTAACCTCTTCAACTTTCTTTTTTTCTACCTTTTTTTCAGGTGGAGGAGGAGTTGATTTCCTGGGGCTGGGTTCACGTTGCCCCCTGCCTATATTTGAGTTGCCAAAATTTACTAATATACCTTCTTCTCCTGGAATTGGAAATATTCGTGGAAGTCCAAATATTAAAAGCAATAATAATATAATCAGGTGAAAAATCCCTGACCCCCAAATACCTCTTTTATGTTCTTTATAAAAACTCATTTACCTGGAAGCCTGGGTTGCCAAGATCATTTTGTATTCATTCCTGCGTGCAATGTTCATGATCTTTACCACTTCATCAATGGGTACTGATTTATCAGCATGCAAAGAGATAAACACATCTTTTTGGTTACCAAACTGTTTTACCAAAGCTGGTTCTATTTCCCTGAATGATACCCTTTTGATGTTACCTTTGTCATTTATATAATACCTTTTGTCTTTTGTGATAGAAATGGTAGTTTGAGCTTTTGCTGCAGTCTGGTTATTACTCTGCGGCAACAACAGTTTCAAAGCATTTGGTGCCACCAGAGTTGATGTAACCATAAAGAATATCAACAGCAAAAAAACAATGTCAGTCATAGATGACATGCTGAATGCTGCATTCACTTTATTTCTCCTTTTTAAAGCCATTACCTTCCCTGTTTAAGCTGGTTCATTCAATAAATCCATAAAATCAGAAGTTGTAGCCTCCATACTGAAGACTACCTTCTCCACATTGCTGACCAGGATGTTGTAAGCAAAGTAAGCTACAATACCTACAATCAGCCCTGCAACAGTAGTTACCATGGCCTGGTAAATACCAGTTGATAAAAGTGTTACATCAATGTTGTTTCCTGCATTTGACATGTCATAAAAGGCTTGTATCATCCCCATAACAGTCCCCAGGAATCCAATCATTGGCGCCCCACCAGCTACTGATGCCAGCACGGGTAACCCTTTTTCAAGTTTTGATATTTCAAGGTTTCCTACATTTTCAATGGCTGTATTTACATCAGCCAATGGCCTACCTATCCTGCTGATCCCTTTTTCAATCATCCTGGCAGCAGGGGTATTATTGCTTTTTGTCAAAGCCAGCGCAGCATCAATTTTGCCTGTCATTATATAGGCTTTAACCTTGTCCATTAAAGATATATCAACCTTACCCGCGCGTTTAATTGCAAAATACCTGTCAAAGAATATATACACAGCTATAATTGATAACAGTATTATTGGTATCATAATCCAGCCACCTTTTAGGGCAAGGCTTATGAACTTTGTTGAAATACCCTCAGCACCTTCAATGGCTTCAGGGTTATTGGCCTGTAATAGAATCAGATTTAACATTGTTATAATAATTTTTCAAATGGACTACATAAAAAACGAGGTATAATTTATTTTATTATACCTCGCTAAATTACTCAATATTTTAGTATGCTTTTTTATTTCAAAACCCCGCTGGTAGGTGAGTTATGAACAAAGCAGTATTAATTTCTACATTGCAAACATAAGGTAATAAGTAGCAGCTCCTGCCAGGTAACCTACCAGTGCCAGCAATGAAATCTTTTTTAAATACCAAATAAAATCAATTTTTTCAAGCCCCATTGCTGCAACACCTGCTGCTGACCCAATTATAAGGATACTGCCACCAGTACCAGCACAGTATGCAAGGAACTGCCAGAATTTCCCGTCAACTACAAAATCAGCCAGGAAGCCTACTGTACCTGGTTCAACAACAGGATACATACCCATAGCCCCTGCAACCAATGGTACATTATCTACAATAGCAGAAAGGACTCCAATGATCAAGTTAATGATATAAATATTCTGGAAATTATTCTCAAGGGCTGTGGCCAACACATTTAAATGCCCAACAGATTGGAGAGCAGCTACTGCTGACAATATCCCCAGGAAGAAGAATATGGTTGGGACATCAATTTTTTTCAATACCCCAATCACAGTAAGCTTTCTTCTGTCCTCAATTGGTTTGTTTCTGTACATAATTTCTGTGGTCAGCCATATTACACCCAACCCAAACAACATTCCCATGTAAGGAGGGAGGTGGGTTACAGTTTTAAAAACAGGTACAAACAATAGAGCAGAAACTCCCATAACAAGCAACAAACTTCTTTCAAAAGAAGAAGTAAATTCTGCTATCTCGCGATTTTTCAGGTTTGGCCTTTGGATATTTCCTTTCAATGTAAAACTTACAATGACCAAAGGAACAATCATAGTGACCATACTTGGTACAATTACATCCCTTATAATTGGCATGGTTGTTACTTGCCCGCCAATCCAAAGCATAATGGTGGTTACATCACCAATGGGTGACCAAGCTCCACCAGCATTGGCAGCTAGTACAATCATACTTGCAAAGAACCACCTGTCTTTTTTACTTTCAATCAATTTCCTAAGTAAAGCAACCATCACAATGGTAGTAGTCAGGTTATCCAATGCAGCTGACATGAAAAATGTCAAAACACTTAGGATCCAAAGGAGTTTTACTTTATTGGTAGTTTTAATTTTATCAGTAATAGGCTTAAATCCCTGGTGTTGGTCCACAGTCTCAACAATGGTCATGGCTCCAAGCAGGAAAAACAGGATTTCTGCAATTTCTACCAGGTGGTGTTCTAGGTCATGTTTTACAAAGTGGCTTTGGTGTTGTGCTACATCAACAGAATTTGCCCAAACATCTTTAAAATGGTGTGCATCAACATTTGGCTTTACCCAATTCACTAGGTCATTGGCAGCACTGGTTGCATGGTGCCAAGCAGGGCTTAAGTCTAATTCAAGCAGCCCATGGTGGTTTAAGGCATATAGTGCCCACAATACAGTCCCTGTAATTAGTGCTGAAGCAGCTTTATCAATTTTCAAGGGGTGTTCAAGGGCTATTGCGGTGTACCCCAGAACAAATATTATTACCATTAATGTAAACATAATTCAGTTATTTTAGTTAAAAAAATTGAGGTGCTAAATTAAAATATCATGGGAAAATTCTATATTAAATAGGCTATAAAATCAATTCAGCAGGAAAGAATTTAACATACCAGGTATGGTAAAGATTCATCAAAAATAGAATTAAGGTAAAAAGGTATTTATGGCTACTTTAGTTTTTGGTCTTTTTGTTTCTTTTCCTGAACAGGTTTACAATTTTATCCATAAGTTCTTCAAGGGTATTAAATTCCTCTTTAAAGGAAAAGCCCAGCCCTTGGGTATAGGGGGCAGTTTCATAAATAAGGTTATTATTTGAACGGTTATAGGCTTTCAGTTGAAGCTTTCCATTGTCAGTAAGTTTCACTTTTAGGTCAAAATCTCCAATTAGCTGGCTGTTATTGCTTTCAGAAGGGTTGGCATTATTCCCAATATTGCCATTAATGGTAACCCTGTCATTGAACATTTGGGTGCTGAGTGCCAGTTCTATTTCATCATTGGTAAGTTGTGTACCAGGCCTGTAATTCAGCCCAATATCAACATCATTGCTAATTTGTGACAGCCACTTGCTCAACTGGTTTGAGAAAAGCTCACTTGCTGTTGTCCCAATAACATTTGGGGAATTTGCTTCATAGGTTCCCCTCATGTATTCTGGGGTATAAAACTGCCCCAATACCAGCAATGATAAGATTTGCCTGTTCATCTCTTCTTCAGTATTGAAGAATTGTTGTAGTTCATCAACAATCCTGTCCTCAGCAGTGGGGAATTCAATATCAAAATTAATGGTTGGGTTGGCCAGCTGATCAGTCAACAATATCTTACAGTCAACAGGTATCCTTTGGGTATAATCAATGTTTTCATAAGTATTCACAAATAATTCATAGAGTGAAGCTTTCAGTTTGTACACAGCATTTACATCAATATTGGCATTATAAGGGTTGCCTGTCCACACAATAGAGCTACCTTGCCCAATAGTAAATTTTTTATTGATCACATTTTGCAGGGTAAACAGGTAATCCCCCTGTTCAATCCTATAGTCACCATACAATTCAATATTCCCTTTATTATCCATCCCAAAACGCATAACCCCTTCTCCCTGGGTTTTGATGATATCACCAATCTGGGAGTTGTAAATGATCTGTACTTTGGCTTCCGGGGTTGCCCTTATGGTTAGGTTCAGGTTGAAAGAAGTGTCTTGTTTAGGTTTGAACAATTCTTCTTTCTCTTCCTCAAATGAATGAGGTTCAATAAATTGTATAAAATCATAATTTTCAACATTTTCCCCATAATCAAGAGAAATGTTGACATCAGTACCCAAAAGGGAGGTAGCATCACCATCTAGGCTTACATTGGTGCCCTGCCCTGTAATAAATATATTCCCATCCGCATAAATCTTCCCATAGAAAATTTCATTCTCTTTGGGAGTAGTGTTTATGGCAAGTATTTTTGAAGTATTTACAGAAAGGTTATAGGCCATGTCTTTAAAATTACTGTGGGTGAGGTAGCCATCCAAAATACCTGTGTTTTTTTCTACATCATTAATTTCAATGTTCCTGAAAATTATGGAATCTCCAGAAAAAGTTACTGAATCTGTAAAGTGGTAACTAACCTTTGTGTAGTCAATACTTAACCCTGCATTTTTCCCTGCTAAAGTACCATCAATAAGTAACTTGGAAGGCTTACCATGGATGCGCAATTGCCCTATTGCATCACCATGGAAATTGGAGAAATTCCTGCGGATAAGCTTTTCCAATATGATCAGTGATAAGTGGTCAAACCTGGCATTGAAGCTAAGGGTGTCATTCACTGGGTCATAATAGCCAGATGCAAAAAGTTGCTGCCTGTTGTTTTTTTCAGCTTTAAGTATGGTAATCACTTTTTCATTCTCCGCATCCCACTCATTTAATACTGTAAGGTTTCCCAACCCTTGCTCCCTAAATGTCATGTTGCTGATTGAAGCATTTGAACTGAGGAAGGTTTGCCCATATACATTTGTAAGCCCAATGGTACCATTTAGCAAGCCATCTACTTCTGTATTAGCCTGAAGGTATTGGCTAAGCTGCCCCAGCCCAATGTTTTTGAAATTAAAGGTGAGTTTATCTTCTTTGTCAACTGATATTTTGCCATCAGCAGTTATAAACTGGTTGGCTTTGTGGATTTTTAACTGGTTGATATCAATGGTGGTGGTATCAATGAATATGGTTGTAGGGTTTATAGTCCACAATGAATCTGCAATATATATTTTTGAAGGCAACACATTTACGGCCATTTTAGGGAGGCCTGATGCATTTTCCTTAAAAGCAGTTTCTGCAGACAGGCTACCACTGTAGGTAAGGTTGTGGTAATTGTTCCAGGTAAACCTTGTTGCCAGGTTGTTACCTTTGGCCTCATTGTTAAGCACCAGGTTATACAGGCTTAATCCATTTTCAGTATGGATCTCCCCTAATTTTATTTTTGATGAAAATGAATCCCCTGAATATGTTTTCAATGAAATATCTCGCAAAGCCAGGTTATTATAATTTATTCCAGGGATATCCCCATCAAGGTTGAAAACCCCTTTTCCTGAATCAATTTCACCTTCAATTGTAAAAGGTTTGGAAACTTTTAATTCAGGCTTAAACACCTCTGCAATCTTTCCTAGATTGTCAGCAGAAAGTTTAAAGTAGAAATTATTTATTTCATTGGCATTAACAGGTGTTGCATGAAAAGCAGGTAGGTAATGGCTGATGATATTGGCAAAGCCTGGTTTTATTGACCTGAAATTATAATCACCTTTAATGATAAGGTTTGCAAAACCTGAAAAGAACTCCAGGTTCCTGGTACTATCTTCTTTGCTGGTCTTTAACATCATCCCGTTTAAAGGTATTGAACCATTTTGGTTGCTGTAATTGCCATTTTCAATTTCAATGGTACCTTTAAGGTTGTCAATACTGTTCCCAATAAAATTAGCTTTCATGATCAATGACAAGCCTGAACGCTTGTAGTAAGGGTCAATATTCAAAGCTTTCAGGTCAGCATTATATAAAAACAGGTTAAAATCAAATTCAGGGACTTCAGGTTTTAGGTTGAGGTCCCCATTGAAATCAAAACGTAAATTAGGGTCATCAATGCTTATGCTGCCATCAAAGCTTTTATCAAAAAAACCACCATTCAGGTTGATGTTTCTATATGTGTACCCATTGGCTTCCAGTGAGTTGATAATGCCATCAAATGTCCCATCTATTGAAAGGTCCTGATGGTTGAATATACCATATGTATCACCACTAAAAGTGGTTTCCCCTACATAATTATTCAAGAACAAAGCTCCTGCATTAAAATCAGTGGTAGCTAGCTCCCCTTTAAAAGTAACAGTCCCAGTTTCGTTTGGCACAATGGCAATATCAGTTGAAATTTCGCCCATTTTACTATACAGGTTTCCATATGAAACAAAATCATTTAGGAATCCTGTGAAATTCCCAGTGTATGTAACAAGTCCTGCATCATAAAGGGTTTTAGGAAATTCAAGGGTTTGGTTTTGAGCACTTTCAGGTAATTTTATTTTACTTAAATCATTAAAATCCCATTGCGCCCTTTTTATATCAAGGAATATGAACATGTTGTTCAGCTCAGTCAACCCATTCAGTGAAAAGTTGCAGTCAACCAATGTACTGTCACCAGTTGAGATCAATATATCAGTACCCTTTAAATTCTCCAATGTCCCTTTTATATTCCCTGAATAAGTTACTTTTTGTTCCATACCTGCCAGCTGGGGGACAAATGAAGCAATATCAGCTAAGTTGACTTCAGATTTACGAACAGCAAAGTTGATAGTTGAGTTATCCAAAGATTTTAGGGTGTCATTTCCAAAAGTAAGTTCCAACCCTGAATTTAAAACCTGTGATTTGCTGGTTTCAATGGTTAAACCAGAAAACTTTACCATGGATGGGCAAAATAAAAATTTGGTTGAAAGGTTTTTTAAATGAAAATTGTCAGCATAAGTAAATGCCAACCCATCCATTTCAAAGCCAACGGAATCACCCATGAAATAAAAATTATTCACCTCACAACCTATGTCATTGATGGCAAGGTTAATCTCTTTTGAATAATCAGTGTAGGCTAGTTGTGATTGGGTTAATTTAAAATTGTTGCAATTTATTTCCCATGCCCTATCTTTTTTAGGGGCTGCTTTTTCCTCATTGTTTACTAGCCTTTGGAAGTTTAAGGTATTGGTTGAATCCCTCACCAAAAAAGCTTTTGATTTTTCAAATTCAATTTGTTTAAGTGCAATGTATTTCTTTTTTAACCTGAATGAATCAATCCTGGTATGGATGGCTTCAGCATAAAATAGTGAGTCGCCCGAAGGGCTTTGCAGCAAAATATCTTCAAGGCTCATGTGGTTGAAAAAGCCAATATCAACCTTGCCAATATGTATATTGGCATCTATATTTTCAGTAAGGTTGTTGGTAATTTTCTGGATTAGGAATCTTTGTACACTATTGCTGTTTAAAGCTATGCTAAAGCCAACTGCTACTAATAAAAGTGCAGAGGCAACAATAATCGTTATTTTCCATCCTTTTTTGATAACTTTACCCCGTTTTTGCAAAAATATACAAAATGCGTGCAATAATTAGCCAGAAGCTTTATTAAAAACGTTTGGGAAAGAAAAAGTATTATGATGGATAATGAAGAAAGGCCAATTGTTATTTTAGGTATAGAGTCATCATGTGATGATACTTCAGCAGCAATTATAAAAGATGGGGTAATACTTTCCAATATTGTTGCAGGGCAAAAGGTGCATGAAGAATATGGTGGGGTAGTGCCAGAACTGGCTTCAAGGGCACACCAGCAAAATATTATCCCAGTAGTTGACCAGGCTATAAAAAAAGCTGGGGTTTCCCAGTCAGAAGTTAGTGCCATTGCTTTTACCAGGGGGCCTGGTTTGTTGGGGTCATTATTGGTGGGTACATCATTTGCAAAGGGGTTTTCCCTTTCTGCTGGTGTCCCATTAATTGAAGTAAACCACCTTCAGGGGCATGTGCTGGCTTTGTTTATCCAGGAAAATAATGAGCCATTTAACCCACCTTCATTCCCATTTTTATGCTTGTTAGTATCAGGAGGGAATTCACAGATCATCTTGGTTGAAGATTACCTTAAAATGAAAGTGATTGGGCAAACCATTGATGATGCTGCTGGTGAAGCATTTGATAAATGTGCAAAAGTAATGGGGCTTCCTTACCCTGGTGGCCCTTATATTGATAAATTTGCCAAAGAAGGAGACCCTTTAAAATTTGAATTTTCGCGTCCACGCATCCCAGGGTTAGATTATAGTTTTTCGGGGTTAAAAACCAATTTCTTGTACTTCCTGAGAGATAATTTAAAAGAAAACCCCCAGTTTATTGAAGAAAATAAAACAGACCTTTGTGCTTCTTTGCAACATACCATCAATGACATTTTAATGTCAAAGTTAAAAAGGGCTGTAAAAGAGACTGGGATTAAAGAGGTGACCATTGCAGGTGGCGTTTCAGCAAACTCTGGGTTAAGGGGCAGGTTGCAAGATGATGCAAAAAAATATAGTTGGAACCTGATCATACCCAAATTTGAATATACCATGGATAATGCAGCCATGATTGCTATAACAGGTTATTACAAATACCTAAACAAAGAATTTACTGGCCAGGATGTGGTGCCTTTTGCAAGGACACAACTGTAAATACCTGCTGCTTGCAATTAAGCTTCATCCATTTTAGCTTCTTTTATATTTCCATGCCTGGAAAATAATCCATTTTCAGGGCATAAAATCCATGCCTAAAAGTTATGGGTTTGTGTTTTATAGCATAAATTTTTAAGCGCAAAGCTTTGCGTTAACCTTTGCATTAATTTGCAGTAGAACAGCATGTTGCAGGCTTTTTTAAAGATGCCCATATTTGCAATGGAAATAAAAATTAAAACAGAAAAAAATGAAAAGAATTGTAGTAACAGGAGCAGGTGGTTTCATTGCAGGGCACCTGGCCAGAAGGTTGAAAGATATGGGGCACTATGTGAGGGCAGTTGACAAAAAACCTTTAACAGAGTGGTATCAGGTTCATGGTGACATTGATAACCTTGTGCTTGACCTGAATGTAAAAGAAAATTGCTATACAGCAGTAAATGGTTTTAACGAAGTTTTTAACCTGGCAGCTGATATGGGGGGTATGGGTTTTATTGAAAACAATAAAGCTGAATGTATGCTCAGTGTGCTTATCAATACACATATGCTTATGGCTTCACGTGACCTGGGTGTTGAACGATTTTTCTATGCTTCTTCAGCATGTGTTTACAATGGGGAAAAGCAAACAGGTCCTGACAACCCTGGTTTAAAAGAAGAAGATGCATACCCTGCATTGGCAGAAGATGGCTATGGATGGGAGAAACTATTTTCAGAAAGGATGTGCCGCCATTTTATGGAAGATTATGGCATAACTACACGTGTTGCGCGTTTCCATAATGTATATGGTCCATTTGGTACTTATGATGGTGGGCGTGAAAAAGCTCCTGCTGCCATGTGCCGCAAAATTATTGAAGGGGAGCTATATGGAAAAGATGAAATTGTCATTTGGGGAGATGGGGAACAAACACGTTCATTTATGTACATAGACGACTGTGTGGATGGGATATTGAAGATTATGTACAGCAATATTGAAGAACCCATTAACCTTGGAAGTGATGAAATGGTTTCAATTAACCAACTGGTTGATATTGTTGAAGATATTGCAGGCTACAAACTAACCAGAAAGTATGACCCTGATGCCCCAAAAGGTGTACGTGGGCGTAACAGTGACAATACCCTAATTGAAAAATACCTTGGTTGGGCTCCAGGATATCCTCTTGTAGATGGGATGAAAAAGACCTATGATTGGATTAAAGCAGAAATGGTTAATAACAAAAAGTAGTTTTTCCTATTTTTAATACCTCTAATTATAACTTAAAGATTTCATGTCAGATAAGATAGTAATGGTAAGTGGTTGTTTTGATTTGCTGCATGCAGGGCATGTGGCTTTTTTGAGAACAGCTGCCAAATATGGGAAATTACATGTTTTTGTAGGGCAAGACCAAAACCTGGAATTACTGAAAGGGAAACCACCATATTTTTCCCAGGAAGAGAGGAAATACATGGTAGGGGCAGTTCGTCATGTAGAAGAAGCACATATTGCTTCAGGCTCAGGGATGCTTGACTTTGAGCCAGATATGAAAGTCCTGAAACCAGATATTTTCATTGTAAACAGTGATGGCTTTACACCTGAGAAAAAGAGGGTTTGTGAAGAGAATGGGATTGAATTGGTTGTGTTGGAAAGGATTCCTGAAGAGGGGCTTCCTGCACGTTCCAGCTCAGGTACAAAAAGTGAACTGAAATTCCCCTATAGGGTATGTTTGGCAGGGGGGTGGGTTGACCAGCCATGGGTTTCCAAAATATGCCCTGGTTCAGTTGTGGTAGCTCAAATATGGCCAACTATGGATTTTAATGACCGCTCAGGGATGGCTACTAGTTCACGCAGGGTGGCCATTGAATTGTGGGGAAACAAATACCCTGAAGGTAACCCTGTAAAAAATGCCCAATTGCTTTTTGGGGCAGAGAACCCTCCTGGTTCTGAGTACATTTCAGGTACACAGGATCATATTGGGCTACTAGTCCCAGGTATCAGCAGGCTGGATTATGATGGGGAGTTCTGGCCAAAACACATTGAGTCAACTATTGACCCTGAAACATGTGAATGGCTTTCTGAAGTCCTTCATTTACAGCCATTAGCACCACGCCCTGAAGGCTATGACCCATTGCTAACCAAAAACCTTGACCCTACTCACATAAAAAGCCTGGGAGAGGCAGGTGCAATGTGTTATGAGGCTATCCTCAAAAAAGATGTGAAATTGTTGGGAGAATCTATGAAAGAAACTTTTTTAGCTTGGAGTAAAATATTACCTTTCACTGTCCCTGATTGGGTAATGGAAGAGATGCAAAATAACTATTTCTCTAACTATTCTGGGGCTATAACTTCAGGAAGTGGGGGAGGTTATGTGGTATTTCCTTCAGAAGAAAATATTGAAGGGGCTATTAAAGTGAAAATAAGGTATTAATAAAAACAGGTTAATGATGAATGACATTTATTGCCTCATAATGGCAGGAGGCTCTGGCACACGTTTCTGGCCAAAAAGCAGGGTGAAAAAACCCAAACAATTTTTGAATATTGTTGGTGATAGATCTTTGCTGCAAGATACTATTGGAAGGTTTTCAGCATTTACACCAACAGAGAATATTTATATTGTTTCAAACAAAAACCAGGCTGAGGTTTTGGAAGGGCAAACACCATTGCTTCCCAAAGAAAACCTTATTTATGAACCAGTTGGGAAAAATACATTGCCATGCATTGGGCTTGCAGCCATGTTTGCAGAAAAGGAAAACCCTGATGGGGTAATGGTTGTGTCACCTTCAGACCACCTGATCACAGATGAAAAGCTGTTCAGTGAGACAGTACTTTCTGCTGTTAATATTGCCAATGAAAAAGATGGGATTGTTACCATTGGCATAACCCCACAATACCCTGCAACTGGATATGGGTATGTACAAACAGATGAAGACATCACAGGGGAGAATGCCATTAAGCAATTTAAAGTGAGAAGGTTTGTTGAGAAGCCTGATAAAAACACAGCAGAAGGATACCTTAATGAAGGTGGCTTTTATTGGAATAGTGGCCTCTTTGTGTTTAAAGTTTCTGTTTTTCTTGAGGCTGTAAAAGAGTTTGCCCCTGCATTGTATGCTGACCTCAGAAAGATACAAAAAGATATAGGCAACCAAACTTTTGATCAAACTCTTGATACCATTTACGGGGCAGTTGAAAGCATATCAATAGATTATGGGATTATGGAACATGCCCAAAATATCTACCTGGTGGAAGGGAATTTTGACTGGAATGACCTGGGAAGCTGGGAATCAGTATACCAAGTGAATGAAAAAGATGGCAATGGAAATGTACAATCAGGGGAAGCAATATTCATTGGGGCAAAAAATGCTTTTATTGATACTGATCAAGGCCTTGTGGCTTTAATAGGGTTAGATGATGTGGTTGTAGTAAAAGAAGGAAATGCTACATTGGTTTGTAAAAGAGGTAAAAGTGAAGAGGTCAAAAAAATAGTTGACCAATTAAAATCAGAGGGTAGGATTGAATATTTATAAGGTCTATTGTAATGCAAGGTTATAAAAGGTATTATAAAGCTCTTAAACTAGAGGATGATACAGCCTTAATTGAAGAGTATAAAAAGGTACATCAGCCTGGTGCTGCTTGGCCTGAGGTAACCCAGGGGATGCGTGATGTTGGAATCGTTGATATGGAGATTTACCTCGTGAGAAACCAGTTGTTTATGATTATGGATACTATCCCGGGTTTTGACCATGATAAAGCTATGAAAGAGTTGGCTCTAAAACCTAGGCAAAAGGAGTGGGAAGCATATGTCGCAAAGTTCCAGGAAACTGGCTCTGATGCTACTGCTGATGAAAAATGGCAGTTAATGGAAAGGATTTACAAAATGGGTTTATAAATTCGTTTCAAACAAAATTCTTTTAGCAAAAAAAGTGGGGTAATTTTACCCCACTTCCTTTATCATACCCTTATATATTGCCAATCCTTTAGGCTATTTTATAACCATTTGGTTTTCATTGGTAATTTTTTCACAATAGTGGCATTTCAAGGCTATTGGGTTCTTTGATATAACCTTGAAACAGGTATTTATTTTTTCATTGTTGGTTATACATTTTGGGTTGAAGCATTTGGCAATCCCTTTGATGGTTTCAGGGATTTCAACCACCCTTTTTTCAACTACCTCATAATCTTTAATAATATTCAATTTGGCATGAGGTGCAATCAGGGCAATCTTGTCAATTTCTTCATCCTTAAAATATTTATCTGAAACTTTTATAATTGCTTTATGCCCCAGTTTCCCACTTTCCAGGTTGGTTCCAAAGGTTATCTGGTTTGAGATTTTGTCAAGCCCTAAAATGGTGATTACTTTAAATAAACTTTTGGCAGGGATATGGTCAATTACAGTCCCATTCTTGATGGCACTTACTTTAAGCTTGAGTTTCTTTTTATTATTTTCAGTCATGGCAACCTATTTTAAATTCATGATATGTGAAATAATGGCTTCACGTGTAAATACTCCATTCAAAGCTTGTGTGAAGTAATAAGCTTTTGTATTCTCATCCACATCAGTATGGATTTCATTTACCCTTGGCAGGGGATGGAGGATTTTTAGGTTAGGCTTAGTATTTTCAAGCATATCATTTTTCAGGATATAAACATTCTTCACTTTTTCATATTCAATGGGGTCAGAAAAACGTTCTTTTTGTACCCTGGTCATGTAAATAATATCTGCTTCTGAAATAATATCAGTGAACTCTTTATGTTCAAAATACCTGATCCCAAGGTTTTTTAGGTAAAGTTTATATTCATCAGGCATTTGCAATTCTTCAGGTGCAATAAAATTGAAGATGGGGTTTTCAAACTGTGACATCGCCATCAGTAAAGAATGCACTGTGCGCCCATATTTCAGGTCGCCTACCATAAAAATGTTCATGTTATCCAAAGTGTCCTGGGTTTTTAGGATTGAATACATGTCAAGCAGGGTTTGGGTTGGGTGCTGGTTGGCTCCATCACCTGCATTGATTACTGGCACATCAGAAACTTCTGCTGCATAACGTGCGCTTCCTTCCAATGGGTGGCGCATAACAATCATGTCTGCATAATTGCTTACCATCTTAATGGTATCATGCAATGTTTCCCCTTTTTTAACACTTGAGCTGCTGGAGTCTGTAAACCCAATAATTTTACCACCAAGCCTGCTAATAGCAGTTTCAAAACTTAGGCGCGTCCGCGTTGAAGGTTCAAAAAAAAGGGAAGCTACTACTTTCCCTTGTAACAAATCCTGGTTAGGATTTTCTTCAAACTCACCTGCAAGCTCCATAATCCTCATGTACTCTTCCTTGGTGAAGTCATTAATTGAAATTAAATCTTTTTTTTTCATTAAGCCTGTATTTTTTTATTACAAAGTGCCTTATTCAAAAAAAAACCAACATTATAAAAAATGCTGGTTTTTTATTCTTTTAAAAGAAAACTCCTTTTCGATACCAAGGCATCGAAATTTTATTCATTCTTAAAAAGATGAAACGCCTGGAAAAGGGAAAATTACTTAGGTGGTATGAACCTACGCCATAAGTAAAATAAAAGTGATTTATTTGACGTCCCATCATGCTTCAAATTTATGCTATTGCACGCTTTTTTTTTATGATTTAAGAAGTATTTTATTAGTATTTTATTAACATTCTGTTAATCTTTTCCTTCAATTGAAACCCCATATATTTTTGAGAATATTTTTTCAATTCTTCCTGCTTCTGATAAACGCACGGAAAACAAGATGTTGCAGTCTTCCATGAAGTTAGCCTCTAACTGGTTCAGCTTTTCATTTTTTAATATGCCCATTACTTCATTTAGCAAATTGTATGAAAAATTAAGGCTGAATATCTTTTCTACTTTTTTTTCTATAATTTCTGCATTTTCCAATGCTTCTTTGGCTGCTGACCTATAAGCATTGATAAGCCCGTTCGCACCCAGCAATGTGCCACCAAAATAGCGCACAACAACAGCCAAGATATTGGTTACATTATAACTTACAAGCTGCCCCAATATAGGTTTCCCAGCTGTTGAGGAAGGTTCCCCATCATCATTGGCCCTATACCTTGCCTTTTCAGCTCCCAGCCTCCAGGCATAGCAATGATGGCGTGCATTGTGGTGCTCTTTTTTTAGGTTTTTGAGTATTTCCTTTACCTCATCTTCTGATTTTACAGGATAAGCATAGGAAATAAACTTGCTGCCTTTGTCTTTAAATAGCCCTGTTGAATTTTTTTTTATGGTATAATAAATATCTTCCATTTTATAAAAAGGTAAGCATGCCAATACTCACAATTGCCAAAATAATACCTACCAAATTTAACCTGGTAATTTTTTCCCGAAAAATAATATAGCCAATAATGGCAGACAATGATACAATAGAAATATTGTTGATAGCAAATACAACTGAACTGTCTATGGTTCCATGCCCAAGGGCTTTGATCAGGAAGAACAATGAGCCAAAATTAACTACCCCCAAAAAGATGCCAAATAATAGGGTAGGGCCATGAGTGTAACCTTTCAAACCTTGTTTATTTAGCAGGCTTATTATTAGGCTAGCTAATAATGCAATTAAAAAAACTGTGGCTGAAAACAAGCCTGTTTCATTTTCAGGGATGGATGTTTCCTGTACATATTTTACAATAGAATCAATAAAACCAGTGCCTATGAAAATAATGGCAGGAAGTAGTAAAAGCTGGTAGCCTTGCTTGGGTTTGCCTTTTTTAAAGATTGAAAAAATTACGGAAATTATTGCTAGTAAAAAACCTGCAACTTTTGTAATTGTAATTTGCTCATTGAAATACAGCAAGGAAAACAAAATGGGTGTTATCATTGACATTTTTGCAGCCACAGATGTTATGGTAATGCCTGCCAGTTGTGTTGATTTTCCAATGATGAAAAACATAGCAATAAAGAGTATCCCAATGAACATTGCAAACCAAATCCATCCTTTTTGGATGATTTCTGATGAGAATGTGGCTTGCATGGTTACAAACCCCAACACTGTTGCAGCAAGGTAGTTTATTACAATCAGGTTGAAAAGCTTGCATGAATAATGCTTGCTGGTTTTAAATGTAACAACAATGAGGGTAGATGATAAAATGCAGGCAACCAGGTACAGCATAAAACAAAAAAAGCAGGTTAAAACCTGCTTCCCACTTTTACATTTTTAATTTCTTTTCAATGTCTTCAACAAATTGCCTGAAGTTTTTATCAGTTTCTTTCAGGTTGGTTACAGTTTTGCATGCATGGAGCACTGTAGCATGGTCTTTGTTCCCAATTTGTGCACCTATACTGGCCAGTGAAAACTTGGTCAGGCTTTTTGAAAAGTACATGGCTATTTGCCTTGCCTGGACAATTTCACGTTTCCTCGTTTTCGTTTGTAATGATTCAACAGGCATATTAAAATAATCACAAACTACTTTAGAAATGTATTCAATAGAAAGTTCGCGCTTAGAGTTTTTAACAAGCTTATTGATCAATTTGCTGGCCAGGTCAAGGGTAATTTCTTTTTTATTCAGCATTGATTGGGCAAGCAGTGATACCAAAGCTCCCTCTAATTCCCTAACATTGTTTGTTATATGGGAGGCAATATATTCCATTACATCAGTGGTAATCTGGATGCCATCTTTATATACTTTCCTCCTTAAAATTTCTATCCTGGTATCAAAATCTGGAATCACCAAGTCAGCTGTCAACCCCCACTTGAAACGTGACAAAAGCCTTTGTTCCATTCCTTTAAGCTCAATTGGAGGCTTGTCTGAAGTAAGGATCAATTGTTTTCCTGACTGGTGCAGGTGGTTGAATATATGGAAGAATGTCTCCTGTGTTTTTTCTTTACCAGCAAACTCATGTACATCATCCAGGATCAGGATATCAATCATCTGGTAGAAATTCAGGAAATCATTCCTGTTGTTATTCCTGGTGGCTTCAGTAAACTGGGTTTGGAATTTATTAGCATTAACATATAGGACTACCTTGTCTGGAAAACGCTCTTTTGCTTCAATGCCAATTGCCTGTGCCAAATGGGTTTTCCCAAGGCCAGAATTTCCATAGATCATTAAAGGGTTGAAAGCAGTACCTCCAGGGTTTTGTGCTACAGCATAGCCTGCACTCCTGGCCAAACGGTTACAATCGCCTTCAACAAAATTCTCAAATGTGTTGTCAGGTTTTAGCTGTGGGTCAATTTGAAGCTTTTGGATGCCCGGAATTATGAATGGGTTTTTTATAAAAGCTTTTTCTTCTGTTTTTAAAGGTATAGACAAGGGTTTGTTTTGTATTTTATTGTTATTGTTTGTTGGATATTTAACTGTATAAGGTGCTGAGTTGTTATTCCCCATGACAACATTGTATTCCAGCTTGGCATCACTACCCAATACATTGCGAAGCGTTTTCCTAAGTATGTCAATAAACTGTTCCTCAAGGTATTCATAAAAGAATGCGCTAGGAACTTGTATTGTTAATACTTTTTCTTCCAGCTTCACTGGCACAATAGGCTCAAACCAAGTTTTATAGCTACTATTTGGAATGTTGTCTTTAATTATTCCGAGACATTTATCCCATGCAGCCCAATGTTCTTTACTCATAATCTGGAAAGCAGGCTAATGAGGTTCGACAAAAATTTTCCCTTTTAGTTTCCTGTCAACAAAATTTGCAAAAAAAAAGTTAAAAAAAAAATTGAACAGGCCTTGACTTTTTCGTTTTTGTGTTATCGTTTTCTATTTCAGGGATTTAAAAGAGTAAATATTTTATATTTTTTTAACTTGCAGATTTACAGGTAGTTAAATTTAACATATTGATATATTGGCTACTAGCTGTTAGGTACTGTTAGGTATGGGTTTAATTGTGATTAAATTTTTAGCAAAATGGTGTTTATTTATTGAGCATTTTTAATGCCCTTTCTAACTTTATGACTTTCCCGTTTTTAAATGACACTATTGAGGCTTCAGGAAACTTTTCAGCAGCTTTTTCATGTAGTTCAACAATCTCATTGTAATTATTTGTTGAACCATAAAGGTAACTGTAAACTCCTGTGGCCATAAATTCTTCAACATTATCAAGCCCTTCAAAAATCGATGAATTTAGGGGGATTTTATTTGGGGTGGATATCAGGTTAACACGGAAAACAATTTTTTTGTTGTCGCCAGTTCCTGATGAAGCAATGTAAACTTCTTTCCCAAGGTCAAATGCTGAAATATGTACGTACCTTTTAGGGTTCAGGCGCACATCTTTCATAAGGCGGTCAAGATTTGTTGTTAACGAAATAAGGTTGGTATACAACTGTTCATCATTGATCAGCTTACCTGCAGTTCCCTGGTTTGAGTTTAATTTAGAGAGTATTTCCTCTATTTGGCTTGTGGCACTTGCTATCGAGCTGATGATGGGTGAGAGTGGAACCTTTGATAATGAATCAGTTAAATTGGATAAGTCGGAAATAATGTTGTTAAATTTATCAGAGTTCCCTTTGAAATTTTCGCTTATTTCATTCAGGTTAGAAATAAAACTGCCAATATTCTCTTTTTCAGAACTTACTAACATCTGTAAGTCCGCAGTGGTTCTTTCAATATTGGAAATGGTATTATTGATGTTCTCAAAACTTTCAGAAAGGTTTTCCCTGGCATCTTCATTAAATATAACTGTTAAGATAGTGATGGCTGAATCAATTGTTGCCAAAAGCTGTTCAGCTTTGTTTTTTAATGGTAACACTTGAAGGCTGACCTGTTCCTTAAGGTCACCTTCTATTGCCCCAGGCAATGTGTCATTAGGGTTATAAAGTTCCTTGCTGGTTGTATTAAAAATGAGTTTGATAGATTTGGTACCCATAATGTCACTGCTTTCAATTTGGGCTACACTGTTTACAGGGATCTTAAAATCCTCATCAACCATAAAAGTCACAATTAACTTCCCACTGAACTTGTCTGCAAATTTGATTTCTTTTACCTGCCCTACTTTATACCCGTTAATAGTTACTGCACTGGATTCGACTAATCCTCCAATACGGTCATATTTTACATGGTAGTAACTGGTCCTTTTAAAAAAATCGTGCCCTTTTAGGTAGCTTAATCCCCAAATGAACACTGTAATGGTGAATACCATTAATGCCCCAAGTTTTATGTATTTTGATAGTTTCATTTCTTGTATATTGTTTTTGTGTTTTCCAGAATTACCAGGAGCTTGCCTATATGCTTTTCCTGCAATTAGCTAGAATAAAGTTATTCATTTATTTGGTAACTACCTGCCTTTTCTTTTAGCCTTTTTCAATGGAACAGGTTTATTATTTTCAAAAGCAACCACGAAAGCGCCTGGATATTTCCCCTGTATCCTGTTTTTGGCTTTTTCTGCTTCCGTAAGTTTAGAATATTTGCCTGAATAATATTTATAAAGTTTTTTTACAGGGACTTTGAACACATTTTTTTCTCCTTTAAAGTTTTTGGGAGTTAAGTCAATCGATCTTGAACTGGCAACTATTTGAACTGAATACCATGCAGAATGGTCATTTTCTTCATTTTCAATTTCAGGGACATTCAGGTTGAAATTACTCTTCAACTCAATCTTTTCCTTGTATTGTTTAAATGACCTATATATAGCTGAAGCTAGGTATGTTTTCCCTTGTTCGCTAACAAGGTAATTTTTTTCAGCAGGGTTGCTGATAAAACCAAGTTCAACAAGGACACTGGGCATGGTGGTTTCGCGTAAAACCAGGAACCCTGCTTGTTTAACACCCCTGTCAATCCTTTTTACCCTGTTTTTAAATTGGTCCTGCACCTCTGCAGCAAAGTCAAGGCTCTGCTCAAAGTATTCATCCTGGATCATTTCAAACATGATATATGACTCTGAGGAATTAGGGTCAAATCCTTCATACCTGGTAGTGTAATTATCTTCTAATAAGATAACAGAGTTTTCCTTTTTTGCAATTTCCAGGTTGTCCTCACTTCTGTGGTTTCCCAATACAAATGTCTCGGTTCCTGCTACTTTTGAAGATGTGCCAACAGAATTTGCGTGTATAGAAATAAACAAGTCTGCATTATTCTTATTTGCTATCTGTGCCCTTTTGTACAGTGGGATGAAAGTATCGTTTTTCCTGGTGTAAATCACTTTTACATCAGGGAAGTTTTGGTTTATGTAAGAACCCAGTTTTAAAGCAACATCCAGTACAATATCTTTCTCGCGTGCTCCCTTTGTTGATGCCCCATAATCCTTCCCACCATGCCCTGGGTCAATAACTACAACATTAACAGTTGATTCATTATTATTGATTGCCCTGGAAGGTTGGGCAAAACCTATCTGAATAGAAAAAGAGGCGAGCAGAAAAATGTAAATTAATTTATGAAATTGTCCTTTACCCATTTTATCCTGTTTCTTTCACAAAAATAGAAATATTAGAATTATTTTGCATTTATTAGCTGTTTTGTAAAGCCCTTATTTATATTTTTGCAGCCATAAGCACTTAAACAAGGTGGTTCATATAAATTCAGATTTGACGAAAACAGTTTTAACATATATCTTTCTTTTACTTACAGGAATAGCCTATTGCCAGGAAAATGTAAATAACTATTCAGTTGCGAATCCTGTAAGCCAATTCCCATATGATTCTATTTCAGACAACATTGATACCACATTTTTATCAACACTTTATATTACTGATACCATAGCAACAGATACATCACCAGAACCAGTTGTTATTGCTGCACCTATTAACTATAACGCAGAAGATTCAATGGTAATATCAGCTGATGGGAAAAAAGCTTATTTGTATAACAATGCAAAACTGACTTACCAAACCATTGAGCTGACTGCCTATTATATTGAATTTGACCTGGATACAAAGGAAGTATATGCTGAAGGGTTTACTGACAGTACAGGAACAGTGACTGGTACACCCATATTTAAAGATGGGAACGAGATGTTTGAGTCAAAAACATTGCGTTATAATTTTGAATCAGGAAAAGGCATAACCACTGATGTAAAATCAGAACAAGGAGAGGGGTTTGTACATAGTGACTGGACAAAAAAAATATCGGATACAGAGTACATTATGAAAACAGGCAAGTACACTACTTGTGATGCTGACCACCCTCATTTTTACCTGCACCTGACCAAAGCTAAAGTTATCTCAAATAAGAAAATAATTACAGGGCCTGCTTATATGGTGCTTGAAGATTTCCCTTTGTATTTCCCTGTGCTGCCTTTTGGGTATTTCCCAAGTTCAAAAACTTACTCATCAGGAATCCTAATACCATCATATGGAGAAGAACAAAATAGGGGGTTTTTCCTACAAGATGGTGGTTATTACTGGGCAGCAAGCAGGTATTTTGATATGGCTGTTAGGGGAGATGTATATTCAAAAGGCTCATGGGGTGCTAAATTCCACACAAATTATAAGCTGAAATACAGGTTCAGTGGCAGCCTTGATTTCAAATACGCAAAAAACGTGTATGGGGAAAAAGGTACAGATACTTATAATCCTACAACAAATTTTTCAATTGTTTGGTCACATAGCCAGGATTCCAAAGCTAACCCAAGCAGGACATTTTCGGCTAATGTTAACTTTTCGACCAGTGGCTATGACAAGGAAAATGCGCGTTCAGCACAAAATTATTTGACCACCCAAAAATCTTCAAGTATATCTTACTCAAAACGCTGGGAAAATACACCACTTAGCATGTCAGCTAACCTGAGGCATTCACAAAATTCGCGTGATTCCACGCTCACCCTATCATTGCCTGATATGACCATATCCATGTCAAAAATATACCCATTCAGGAGGAAAGTAAGAGTTGGGGGGACGCGGTGGTATGAGGAATTTGGGATTAGCTACACAGGGAACATTAAAAACTCGATAACTGCCAGGGAAGATGAAATTTTGGAGAAATCATTGGTTGATGACTGGAAAAATGGGATTAAACATTCCACCTCTATTTCATTGCCTACTTTCAATATTTTAAAATATATCAATGTAAGCCCTGGATTTAGCTATAATGAGAAATGGTATTTCAGGACTACAAAAAAGGAATATGTAGGAGAAGACCCCGAATACAGGTCTCAGGGAATATTTACTTTAGAAAAACAGGTTGGTGGGTTTAGAAGGAACTATGACTATAGTTATAGCGTGGGAACTTCAACCAATATCTATGGGAATTTTACGCCCTTAAATACAGAATCAAAGGTTAATGGGATCAGGCACAAAATGTCTCCATCAATCAGTTTTAATTACAGGCCTGACTTTGGTGACCCTAAATTTGGTTTTTGGGAACAGGTGCAATCAGATACCCTTGGGAATATTCAATATTATGATGTTTTTAAAGATGGGATATTTGGAGGTTCCCCTTCAAGGGGTGCATCAGGGGCAATTGCTTTTTCATTAAGCAATAACCTTGAAATGAAAGTGCTTGATACAAAAGATACCACAAAAACTGATGATAGTGAAGTAAAATACAAAAAGGTAAAACTAATAGATAACCTGGGCATAAATGCTTCATACGACCTTATCAGGGACTCACTTAACCTTAGTGATATCAATATTTCGGCCAGGACAACTGTTAAAGGGGTTTCTGTTAATTTTGGCGCCACCCTTGACCCCTATATGATTTCAGAAAAAGATAGTACTACCAAGATAAATGAGTTTATGTGGAACCACAGGAATGGGCTGGGTAAGCTGGGGCGTTTAGAACGTGCATATTTATCATTTGGTATGTCTTTCAAATCTAAAAAGGGTGAAAAGCAAGCAGAGCAAAACAGGGAATTGGTTGAGGAGGAAAATGTGCTTCCTGGCGATTATATGCATTACCAGGATTTTAATATCCCCTGGGAATTCCGTTTTGATTATTCATTTAATTATTCAAAAGCCAATCCTTATAAAAAAGCAAACATTACTCAAACACTGAACTTTAGCGGTAGTGCCAATATTACAGATAAGTGGAGCATTAGGGCTAATACAAACTATGATATAATGGCAGGGGAGTTTTCCTATACTTCATTTAATGTGACAAGGGACCTTCATTGCTGGCAAATGACTTTTAATTTTGTGCCATTTGGTTTCAGGAAAAGTTATATGTTTACCATTAATGCAAACTCGTCCATGTTGCGAGACCTAAAGATTATGAAAAACAGGAGTTTTTATGATAACTTTTAGGGTTCTTTTCTCCATTCTTTCATAGTTTAGCACCTTCAATTTCCAGCAAACTAAAAATTTTAATAGATGAAAAGAATAATATCAACAGAAAACGCACCTGGAGCAATTGGACCATATAGCCAGGCAGTAGAAATTAAAGGAGTTTTATACATATCAGGGCAAGTACCTTTAAACCCATCTACAGGGAAAATAGTTAATGGTGGGATAAAGGAACAGACAGAGCAAGTGATGAAAAATATAGAGGGGATACTTGAAAAAGCAGGGTATACTTTCCAAGATGTGGTAAAATCAACCTGCCTTTTAAGTGATATGTCAAACTTCAAAGCTATGAATGAAGTTTATGGTAGGTACTATGCTGAAAACCCTCCGGCCAGGGCAGCCTTTGCGGTAAAAGAACTTCCTTTAAATGTTTTAGTAGAAATTGAAACAATTGCTGTAAAATAAAAAGATAAGAACATAAAAAAGGGCATTCACCAGTGGTAATGCCCTTTAACGTTTGAATGCGTGTATTTTTTGTTATTCAGCAACTACTTCAAATTCGAAATCTACAACCACTTCTTTGTGGAATTTGATTTTTGCTGTGTATTTGCCAACTTCTTTAATGCTATCTTCTGGAAGGGTGATTTGTTTGCGGTCAATCTCGAAACCTTTTTTGTTGATTGCTTCAGCAAGCATAATGGTGTTTACTGAACCAAAAATTTTGCCTGAAGAACTGGTTTTAGCACCAATCTTAACAACTTTATTTTCGAGTTTAGCAACAATTGCTAAAGCTTCTTCCTTCAATTTTGCCTCTTTATGTGCACGTTGCTTTTTGTTCTCAGCAATGATCTTTTTAGCTGATTCAGTTGCAGCAATGGCCATCTTTTGAGGGATCAAAAAATTGCGTGCATACCCTTTTTTGACAGTTACTATATCATCTTTGCTGCCCAGGCGTTCTATGTCTTGTAATAATATAATTTCCATTTCAAATCCTCCTATTTCATCATGTCAGTAACAAATGGCAGCAAAGCCAGGTTACGTGCACGTTTAATTGCTTTTGAAACTTTGCGCTGGTATTTCAATGATGTACCTGTGATTCGCCTTGGAAGTATCTTTCCTTGCTCATTCAGGAATTTCTTCAGGAATTCAGGGTCTTTGTAATCAACATATTTAATACCATTCTTTTTGAAACGGCAATATTTTTTCTTTTTGATCTCCACAGTTGGAGGGGTCAAATACCTTATTTCACTTTGATTTTGTGCCATGGTTTAAGCCTCCTTTTCTGATTTTTGTTTCAATAAATTCCTTCTTTTTGCACTGTATTCAGCAGCATATTTATCTAGTTTTACAGTCATAAAACGGATAATGCGCTCATCACGGCGAAAATCAGTTTCAAGCTTGGAAATTAATCCTGGTTCAGCTTTAAACTCGAACAAATGGTAAAATCCTGTAGATTTTTTTTGGATGGGGTAAGCCAATTTTTTCATCCCCCAGTCTTCTTCATGGATAAATTCACCTCCATTTGAGGTAATTATATCCTTGAATTTTTTTACCGCTTCCTTTACCTGTGGCTCAGATAAAACGGGAGTAGCAATGAAAACGGTTTCATACTGATTCAACATAAATTACAATTTTAATTAATAATTAATAATTTTTTGGACGCGCAAAAATAGAAATAAATTGTTATTTATCAAATATTTGAGGGTTGTTTTTAGTGCAATTAGCAGAATATTAAAAGGAGGGTTAAATTCAGTATAAACTGTTTTATTCAGAGATAGTTACACCTTTCCAAAAAGCCACATGGTTTTTGATCTTATTGGCTTCAAGTAGTGGTGAAGGATAATACCAGGCTGCATCTGTGTTGGTTTTGCCATCAACTACAATGTGAAAATATGCAGCAGCCCCTTTCCAGTGGCAAACAGTTTGTGTATCACTGTTTTTGAAATAATCTTTATTGATAGAATCCATTGGGAAATAGTGGTTCCCTTCTATAAGGATTGTTTGTTTGCTTTCTGCTAAAATCTTCCCGTTCCAAACAGCTTTCATGTCATAGTTATTAATTATACTATTTGACGTGGAAGCTTGGAAATCCTTGCAGAAAATAATTATTTAGCCAAACGTATCCCTGTAAATTGGTATCCTAAATGAGGGTGGAAAAAATTCCTGTATGTTTTCCGTTCATGGCCTCGGGGGGTTGCAACTGATGCACCCCTTAATACTTTTTGGTTAACCATAAATTTCCCATTGTATTCACCAACAGCACCTTCAGCCTTTTTATAGCCGGGGTAAGGAAGGTATGCACTTTCAGTCCATTCCCAACGGTCACCCCATTGGAGATAAGAGCTGGCAGCTTCCCATTCAAATTCAGTTGGTAACCTTTGCCCTTTCCATTGGGCAAAAGCATAAGCTTCATAATAATTTACATGGGTTACAGGGTTTTCAGGATTTACTTTTCTTAATCCTGCTAAAGTGAATTGATGCCACTCACCATCCAATTTTTTCCAATACATTGGGCAAATAATATTATTATCATTCACCCATTTCCATGCTTCAAAATGCCAAAAGTTTACATTCTGATAACCCCCTGCTTCAATAAAGGCAATAAATTCTTTATTTGTCGTAAGTGGTTTACTGATTTGAAAAGCTTGTAAATAAACCTGGTGTGCTTCTTTTTCGTTATCAAAACAAAAACCATCTCCAGAATAGCCAATTGGGTAAATACCTTCTGGTATTTCAACATAAACTGGGATTTCTATTTTGATATCTTCACAAAATGCCCTATCAGAATATTTAGGAAATAAAGGGTTGGTTGAAAAGTTATATTTTAAATCAGTGAGCAATAATTCCTGGTGTTGTTGTTCGTGGTTTAGCCCAAGTTCCAATAATGAATATACTTTTTTTGAAATGCCTTGTCCTAACAAAAGCAGCATATTCCTGTCAACATATTGCCTATAATTGTACACTTCTTTAACAGTGGGACGGCTCAGGTCTCCCCGTTTTTTGCGTTGCACCCTTTCACCTATATTTTCATAATAACTATTGAAAATATAATCATAGGTAGGGTTGAATAGCTTGTAGCCTGGCAAATGATTGGCAAGGATAAATCTTTCAAAAAACCATGTGGTATGACCCAGGTTCCATTTTGGTGGGCTGGCAAACTCAACAGCCTGGGGGATGTAATCTTCTAACTCCAATGGTTTGCAAAGCTCTTCTGAGTATTTCCTAACATTCGTGTACCTCTCTTGTATATCCATGTTTACAGAATTATAGCTTCAAACAAATTAATAAAAAAGGCTGCCAATTTTAGCAGCCCCTATATCATTTATAATGGAATATTACCATGTTTTTTAGGTGGGTTTGATTTCCGTTTATTTTGTGTCATTTCCAGTGCTGTAATAATCTTGCTCCTGGTGTCTTTTGGGTTTATAATTTCATCAACATACCCTAATGAAGCAGCCTTGTATGGGTTGGCAAATTTTTCACGGTATTCTTCAACAGCAGCTGTTTTCTCTTCATCATTCAGTTTATTCCTGTGGATAATATTGATGGCACCATCAGGGCCCATTACAGCAATTTCAGCTGTGGGGTAAGCATAATTCACATCAGCCCCAATATGTTTGCTTGACATTACATCATAAGCCCCTCCATATGCTTTGCGTGTGATAATGGTAACTTTTGGGACAGTTGCTTCACTAAAAGCATAAAGCAATTTAGCTCCATGTTTGATAATTCCCCCAAATTCCTGTCCTGTCCCAGGTAAGAACCCAGGCACATCAACAAAGGTTATTAAAGGAAGGTTAAAGGCATCACAAAACCTTACAAACCTTGCTGCCTTGATGGATGAATTAATATCTAACACGCCAGCAAGATGGGCTGGTTGGTTAGCTACTATTCCTACTGCTTTGCCTCCAAAGCGCGCAAACCCTACAACTATATTTTGTGCATAATGTGGTTGTACTTCCAGGAAATGCTTATTATCAATAACCTTATCAATAATTTCCATCATATCATAAGGTTTGTTTGGGTCAACAGGAACCAATTCCTGGAGGCTGGGTTCGCTCCTTTCTGAAGGGTCAGTAGTAACTTTTACAGGTGGGTCTTCCAGGTTGTTAGATGGAAGGAAACTCATTAATTCTCTAACCATCATCAGTGTCTGTGTTTCGTCACTTCCTGTAAAATGGGCAACGCCACTTTTTGAGCTATGGGTAACTGCACCTCCTAGTTCTTCTTTGGTTACATCTTCATGTGTTACTGTTTTAATGACTTCTGGACCAGTAACAAACATATGGCTTGATTGGTCAACCATGAAAATAAAATCAGTGAGGGCAGGGGAATATACTGCACCACCAGCACAGGGGCCTAATATGGCTGATATTTGTGGGATAACTCCAGAAGAAATTACATTATTATAGAAAATATCAGCATACCCAGCAAGGCTTTCAACTCCTTCTTGTATCCTTGCTCCCCCAGAATCATTTAGCCCAATGACAGGTGCCCCCATTTTCAAAGCTAGGTCCTGGATTTTAACAATTTTGTCGGCATTTGCCCTGCTCAATGTACCTCCAAATACTGTAAAGTCCTGTGCAAATACATAAACCAGTTTCCCATTAATTTTCCCATATCCCGCAACAACCCCATCACCCAGGATTTTTTTCTTATCCATGCCAAAATCATGGTTGCGATGGGTTACCAGTTTGTCAATTTCGTTGAAACTTCCAGGGTCTAATAATTGTTTTATTCTTTCTCGAGCAGTATTCTTACCTGCAAAATGTTGTTTTTCAATCCTTTCAATACCACCACCAAGTTCAGCTTCTTTGTTTAAATCAGTTAGTTGTTTATACTTTTGAGTTCGGTCCATATTTCCCTTTTTATTCGATTTCTATTAGAATTTGATTAGCTTCAATTACCTCACCATCAGATACATTTATTTTGCTGATAATGCCATCTTTAGGCGATTTATATTCACTTTCCATTTTCATTGCTGAAATAATCACAACTGTATCTCCTTGTTTTACCACATCACCTTCTGCCACCATTATCTTAACAACTTTGCCAGGCATTGGTGATGAAATTGTATTATGGTCGCTATTAAGCCCACCATTGCCCCTGTTAAGGAGATACCTTGATTCAGCATCAATTACTTCAAGGTCATATGTATTGTATAAAGTGTAGGCTGTATATTCTTTTGGGTGGTCACCAGGAACTAACTCAATGTCATATGAATGCCCGTTTTCTATGATTGAAAATGTACCATCCACAGTGTGCATCAGGTCAATATTATAGATTTTATCATCAACCTTTATTTCAAGTAAGTTGCCATTTTGGCTGACAATGTCAACCTGGGCAATCCTATCTTTCAATTTTATTTCTACTGACATAATACTTATTTTAGAAATGGTTCAGGTAAGGGATTTTTTTCCAGCGGTTTTGGGCAGGGGCAAATTCCTTGGAGTCGTAAAAACGGCTTAGTTTTTCAACAAAATCAATATAGGTTGATATAATAACCATATCTTCTATTGTAGTATCATTGTTTGTAGTACCCATTAATTCTTCCGCATTCTTTTCTATAAAATGGGTATTGTAATTTCCTTCAAAGAAGTCTTTTGACCTCATTATCCTCTCTAAAAATTTCAGGGAGGTTTTTACCCCAGTAATTTTATATTCATACAAAGCCCTTTGCATCCTTCTTATAGCTTCTTCCCGGGTTTTGCCCCAAACAATTAGTTTTGAGATCATTGGGTCATAATAGATAGGTATCTCATAGCCCTCATATACATAACCATCAGTCCTGACACCTAACCCCAGAGGTTGCGATATTTTATGTATTTTCCCAGGGCTTGGCATGAAATTGTTGTCAGAGTCTTCAGCATATACCCTGCATTCAATTGAATGCCCTCTTTGGGATAAATCTTCTTGTTTGAAAGAAAGTTTTTGCCCCATGGCTACTAGTATCTGCTCCTTTACCAGGTCAATCCCAGTAACCCTTTCTGTTATTGGATGTTCAACCTGGAGCCTGGTGTTCATTTCCAGGAAATAAAAATTCAGGTCATCATCCACAAGGAATTCTATTGTGCCTGCACCAGTATACTTTACAGCCTTTGCAGCCTCAACTGCATGTTGCCCCATAGTTTCCCTCAATTCTTCAGTCATAAGTGGGGAGGGTGTCTCCTCAATCATTTTTTGGTGGCGCCTTTGGATAGAACATTCCCTTTCAAACAGGTGGACTGCATTGCCATGCTCATCTGCTAAGACCTGGAATTCAATATGGTGGGGCGACCCAATATATTTCTCTATATAAATAGCATCATCATTAAAAGCTGAAAGGGCTTCAGAGCGTGCTGCCCTTATTCCAGGCAATATCTGGTCTTTGGTATGTACCAGCCTCATGCCTTTACCACCTCCTCCTGCTGATGCTTTGATCATAACAGGCAGCCCGATTTTTTCAATTGCTTCCAGCGCTTCTTCTTCAGTGTTTATTGAACCTTCAGTTCCTGGAACCACGGGAATTCCAGCTTCAGTCATAGCTTTCCTTGCCTCGATTTTGTCACCCATTTGTTCAATCACTTCAGGAGAAGGCCCTATAAAAATTATCCCTTCTTCAGTACACCTTCTGGCAAAACTTGAGTTTTCAGACAAGAAACCATAGCCTGGATGGACGGCATCAGATTGGCTGGATCTGGCAATCTTAATGATTTTATCAATGTTTAAATAACTTTCTGTGGATGGGGATTTGCCAACATAATAGGCTTCATGTGCATAACGCACGTGGAGGGAAGTTCGGTCAGCATCAGAATAAATAGCAACTGTGTCAATACCTAACTCGCGGCATGTCCTCATTATGCGAATTGCTATTTCGCCTCGGTTAGCGACCAAAATTTTCTTGATTATCTTCATACTTTATCATTAAAATAATTGGAATATCAAATCAATTTTCTTAAACCAAGATAATAAACTCAGAACTCTTAAAATTGTTTAAATTTAATATTTTAGAATAAACATCTCTATTTATTTTGAAATTTTTAAAAAGGCAGTATTTTTGGGGGTGCTAAAAAACTATGAATGAAACGGAACATATTTACCTCCAAATTGCTCATTATTTGTACTGTTTTAAGCTTACAAATTTGGGCTCAGGATTATAACCTGTCAGAAGATTCACTTGTTAACTTCTATGCCAGCCAAAGAAGAGTTTATGATGCAACCCGGCTTGAAAAACGCCCTAAGATTGATGGCAAATTAACTGATGAATGTTGGCTTCAGGGTAAGTGGTCTGCTGGTTTCAGGCAACAGCAACCTAGCCAGGCACAAGCCCCATCCCAAGAAACAGAAATTAAAATTTTATATGACGACAATAATTTATATGTAGGAATTAGGTGTTATGATAATGAGCCTGAAAAAATCCAACCAATTTTAGGCAGGAGGGATGATTTTAGGGGAGATATTACAGGAATAGCCTTAGATACCTACAATGATAAATTAACTGCATTTGAATTTAACCTGACTGCAGCAGGGCAAAAGATGGACCTTGTGCATTTAGGGGCTTACCTTTGGGATTTTAACTGGGATGCAGTTTGGGAAGGAAAGTCTCATGTTGGGGATTCAGCCTGGACTGCAGAAATGCGCATACCTTTTAGCCAGCTTAGGTTTGCTAATAAGGAAGAACATGTATGGGGGATGCATGTTTGGCGTTGGATTGACCGCCTTGATGAAGAAGACCAATGGAAACTTATACCTGTTGATGCACCTGCCATGGTCTATATTTTTGGGGAACTGAGAGGTATTAAAGGAATCCAGTCCAAGAGGAAAGTTGAGTTGCTTCCTTATACAAAAGCCAAATACATTTCAAATGGTGAAGGCAAAAGCAATGTAGGTTTTGGGTTGGATGGGAAAGTTGGGGTTTCTTCAGATTTTACACTTGATTTTACAATGAACCCTGATTTTGGGCAGGTTGAAGCTGACCCATCTGTACTGAACCTTACTTCATATGAAACTTTTTATGAAGAAAAAAGGCCATTTTTCCTTGAAGGGAATAGCATCTTGGAATATTCATCTGGGAACGATTTTTTATTTTACTCCAGAAGGATAGGGCATTCTCCCAGCTTAGTACCCAAACTGGAAGAAGGGGAAAGTGTTGATATGCCCGAAAATGCAACTATACTCAATGCTTTGAAACTCACAGGGAAGAATAAAAAAGGCCTTTCCCTTGGCATTATTAATAGTATGACTGCTAAAGAAACAGCAACCATTACTGGCGGGAACTCTGAAAGGAAAGAAGTTGTTGAACCATTTACCAACTACTTTATTGGGCGTGTTAAAAAAGATTTTGATGGGGGAAATACTGTGTTAGGAGGTATGGTTACATCTACACTTAGGTCAATTAATTCTCCTGACAAAGAATTTTTACCAAAAACAGCAACTGTGGCAGGTATTGATTTTCAACACAACTGGAAAAAAAGGAAATATTATATAGACTTCAAAAGTTTTTACTCTGATGTAACAGGATCAGAAGAAGTTATCAGGGGGCTGCAGCTTTCTTCAAGGCATCTTTTCCAACGCGAAGGTGCCTCACACTTTACTTATGATCCTGAAAGAACAAGCTTATCTGGTTGGGGAGGTGAAATATCAGGAGGAAAAAGAAGTGGCAAGTTCAGGGTAACAGGAAACTTTAGTTGGCGATCGCCTAGTGTTGATTTAAATGACCTTGGTTACCTTAAACAGGCTGATATGATAGGAGAGAAAGTTGTATTAAGGTATCAGGTAAATAAGCCAAAAGGGATATTGAGGAGTTATTATTTTACCCTGAAACAGGAACGTAACTGGAGTTATGGGTTTGAAAATACAAACAATGAAATTGACTTGCATGCTTCAGCTAAGTTTAAAAACCTCTGGATTGTCCATGCAGACTTTGACAACAATTTCAACATATTTGATACAAGGGAATTAAGGGGTGGCCCATCTTTAAGGAAAGACAATAATAGCAGTGCAGAGTTAAATGTACAAACTAACAGCACAAATAAATTATTTTTTGGGGCTTCTTACAATAGGGATTGGAGTAAAAACAGGATTACCAAATCTAAGGATTATACCTTTTATTTTCGTTGGAGGTTGACTAACCAGCTTACATTGACCTCAACAACAGTTTTTGACAAGTTGGTTGACAATAGCCAGTATGTAGGGCAAAGCACATTTGGCAATAAAAAGAGGTACATGGTAGGTAAATTGGAACGAAAAACACTTTTTACCACTTTGCGCTTTGAATACTTTGTCACACCTGAACTTTCTCTTCAATATTATGGTAGCCCCTATGCTTCAATAGGCAGATACCCTAATATAAGGAGGGTAGTTTCGGCACATGCAAGCAGCTTAGATGAGCGTTTTGCATCACTGGATGTGGTCAAGGATGGGAACAAATGGTACCTTGATGAAAATGGGGATAATGTAAGTGACTATCATATTTGGAAGCCTGAATTTGAATTTAAAGAGTTTCAATCAAATTTTGTTGCCAGGTGGGAGTTCAGGCCAGGGTCAACTTTTTATTTTGTATGGACCAATACACGTTCAAAATATATTCGTGAATACAACAATTGCATATTTGACAGCTTCAGGGGCATATTTGACCTGAAAGCACAAAATGCATTTATGATAAAATTCAATTATTGGTTTTCATTATAAAAAAGCTTCATAAATTTGCCCTTTATGGGGATTTCTGAATATTTGCCTTATTACAAGAGGAATTTGTGGTTAGCCTTTCCAGTTGTCCTGTCTCAGGTGGGGCAGGTTTCTGTCCATTTTATTGATAATGTGATGGTAGGCCATGTTGGCACCATTGAACTGGCTGCTTCATCATTTGCCAATAATATTTTTATGGTAGGCATGTATTTTGGGATGGGGATCACTTTTGGCTTAACCCCACTTACAGGGCAAGCTTATTCTAAAGGGGATATGAAAAAAACTTCAGAGCTGCTTAAAAATGGTTTATTCAGCCATTTCTTCAGTGGGTTGTTATTAGGCTCTGTTATGCTTGGGATTTATTTCCTGCTTCCTTTTATGGGGCAATCAGAAGAGGTATTAGCAGAAGCACAACCATATTACTTATGGTTGTGTGCATCATACCTTCCTTTTATGTTATTTTATTCATTGAAACAGTTTTTTGAGGGGGTTGGTAATACAAAAGTTGCTATGGGGATAACACTATCAGCTAACCTTGTCAATGTGGTTGTAAACTATGCCTTGATCTTTGGAAAATTTGGTTTTCCTGCTTTGGGGTTAGTAGGTGCAGGCATAGGAACTTTTATCTCAAGGTTGGCAATGCCTGTGTTTTTTGCTGTATACATATATTTTAGGAAAGATTTTTTTACTTTTTTCAAAACTGCTTTCAACCAATATTTAAAATTAAAAGAAATTGTAGGGGTACTGAAAGTTGGCGTACCTATTGGCCTGCAAATTGTTGTAGAGGTTGCAGCATTTGGTGTGGGTGCTGTAATGATGGGATGGATCAATGATAATACCCTGGCTGCCCACCAGGTGGCAATTGGGCTGGCTTCCCTAACTTACATGATCTCACTTGGGGTATCATCAGCTACTACCATAAGGGTAAGCCACCAGTTGGGTAAGGGGGATATCCACTCATTAAAAAAGGCTGCGTATGCCTCTACTCATTTGGTATTGATGTTCATGTCAGTTATGGCTGTCCTATTTGTGTTATTAAGGAATCAATTGCCATACATTTTTACCACTGACATGGAAGTTATTTCAATTTCAGCAGGCTTGTTGGTTATTGCAGCTATTTTCCAGGTTTTTGATGGGTTACAGGTAGTTATGTTAGGAGCATTAAGAGGCATTGCAGATGTTAAAATCCCTATGGTTTTTGCCTTTATTGCTTATATGGTTATAGGTATCCCTGCAAGTTACATTTGTGCTTTTTTACTTGATATGGAAGGGCAGGGGATATGGGTAGGATTCTTGCTTGGATTGGCAGTGGCTGGTGTGATGTTTTATTTAAGGTTTCGCCAACAAGTTAAATATCAGCTCTTTAAATAAAAAACGGGTTATCCTTTAATGATAACCCGATTGTTCATAGCTTAGTTTAGTTAGATCAGAAAACGATATTGGTCTATATGAGAAAAGGTAGATTTAATATGTTTTCTGTAAGCCATTTTTAATTAGGCCTTGCTAATATAGTATAAATATGTGTTCATTGGACAGATTTTTTAAAAATAATTTAATATTTATTAACGATTAAATTGATGTTTAAATGTAAGGGGTTGATTTGCAGTGGTTAGTAAAAACAAAATATTTAACATAGGATGAAAGTACTTGTTGAATATCTTCAAATTTAAATCCAGAATATATATTAAGTTAAATAAAAGGGATGTTTTACATGAGAAATAAACACCTTTTTTATATTGCTGAAAAACAAGATTTTTATCATTGTATATGCAAAAATTGATAAGTTTAATCACATGTTATGAAGATTATAATTTTAGATGGATACACACTAAAGCCTGGAGATTTGAGCTGGAAAGGGTTTCACGATTTGGGGCAATGTGCTGTGTATGAAAGGACTAACCCTGCTCAAACTTATGAAAGGGCTAAAGATGCTGATGTGTTGATAACCAACAAAGTAGTGTTGGATGCCAACCTTATGGAACAACTGCCCAAATTAAAATATGTGGGGGTATTGGCTACTGGTTACAATGTTGTGGATGTTGAAGCTGCTAAAAAAAGGGGGATATCTGTTACAAACATTCCTGCCTATAGTACTGATTCAGTTGCGCAAATTGTGTTTGCCTTCATCCTCAATTTTAGCCAACAGGTTATGCTACATTCACAGGAAGTTAAAAAGGGCATGTGGGAAAATTGGCAGGATTTTAGCTTCACATTAACACCACAAACTGAGTTGGCAGGAAAAACCCTGGGCATAGTAGGTTTTGGGAAGATAGGGCAAAAAATCGCCCATATAGCTAATGCATTCAATATGGATGTGTTATTCTACAATCCCAGTAAAAGGGAAGGCTGGGATAATAGGGCCAGGCAGGTTGGTTTAGAGGAACTGTTTGTAGGAAGTGACTATGTAAGCATAAACTGCCCATTGACTAATGACAATTTAGGGTTTGTAAATACCAAGTTATTGCAATTAATGAAACCAACAGCCTATTTAATAAATACAGGGCGAGGCCCACTGGTAAATGAACAGGATTTGGCTGATTTCCTTAACCAGGGGAAAATTGCTGGTGCAGGGCTGGATGTTTTGTCAACAGAGCCCCCTAAACCTAATAACCCACTGCTTAAGGCTAAAAACTGTTATATTACACCACACATTGCTTGGGCTACATTTGAAGCAAGGCAGAGGGCAATGGAAATTGCTACCAATAACCTAAAATCATTTATAGATTGTAAACCTCAGAATTTGGTGGGGTAGTATCCAGTTATGGCTATTAGAATATTTAGTGCTTCCAGCACAAATTTTGCCTGATGCTGATTGCACTATAAATATATTGTCTTTACAGGAAAAAAAGATACTAGTAATTAATATATAGATTATATCCCATAGGGATTCAATATTTATAAAAGAATCAACCCTTTAATCTCAAACCCCTTTAGGGATTTAATATCTTATGGTTTGAAAGGGTAATATGAATTTTAAAGAAGCCTATATGTAGTATTACAATATTTTCTGGTTCAGTAAGTTACTAAATGATACTTTATAGGTATTGCTGACAGGGATAACCTTATCTTTTATCCTGATAGAATTGTTTTCAATGTATTCTATTTTGTCAATAGACACAATATATGACTTATGCACCCTGGCAAATTTTAAAGGATCAAGGATTTCTTGTATGGTCTTAAAGTTTTGCAGGGTCATAATTTTTGCATCCTCAGTCCTGATCATCAAGTAATCCCTCATCCCTTCAATATACAGTATCTTGTTGAAATAGACCTTAATGGTCTTATTCCCAGACTTCACAAAAGTATATTCAGGCTTGTTGTTAGGTTGTTGTTGGGCTGGTACCTCTTTGGCCTGCACTGTTTTATCTTTTAAATAACGTGCATAAACTTTTTCAACAGCCTTAACAAAACGGTCAAAAGGGATGGGTTTCAGCAGGTAATCAATCACATCCAGTTCATAGGCTTTTAAGGCATACTGGTCATAAGCAGTTGTGAGGATGATATAAGGTGGGTTTTTCAATGATTCCAGCAGTTGGATGCCTGTGAATTCATCCATCTGGATATCCAAGAATATAAGGTCAATCTGGTTTTCCCTCAAAAAACCTAAAGTTGAAAGGGCATTGTCAAATGTACCCATAAGGTTTAAGTAGTCAATTTTTTCAGTGTAACGCTCAATCTTTTTTAAGGCAAGGATTTCATCATCAACTGCAATACAATTCATCTTCATACAACAGGCACTTTTAGGTATGCTTTAAATATCTTGTCTTTAGTTTTATAAGTGAATTCATAGTTTTCAGCAAAAAGGATATATAACCTCTTTTCAACATTTTTCAATCCTGTTCCTGTATTTTTCTCAGGCAGCTTTTCAATATTCTTTTTAACGTAATTTGAAGTGGTTAGTTCTATAAAAGAATCTGTTATGTTGAATTTGATGGTGATGCCTGGGGATGGGGCTAGCTTATTGGAATGTTTAATTGCATTTTCAATGATTGGGATGAATAAAAGGGGAGGGATTGTTTTTCCCCTGGTATTGCCTTCAATCTCAAATTTCAGGAATTGGTCATTTTTGAAGCTTAGCTTTGCAAGTTCCAGGTAATCTTTAATGTATTCAATTTCCTTGTCAAAAAAAGCTTTTTCCTCTGTTGACTCAGTAAGCATGTAACGCATGATCTTTGATAACAAGAAAATTGCATTTGAAGCTTTGTCCTGCTCTACATAAATTAGCGAGTCAATGTTGTTTAGGGTATTAAATAAAAAGTGTGGGTTAACCTGTGAGCGCAAAATGCTCAGTTCAGATTGTACACTCCTTTTTTCAAGCTCTGACCGCGATAAGGTGATCTTATGTGAATGCCTGAGTAGTTTCAATGCTAAAGCTATGCCTACAATCATAAAGTTAGAATACATGGAATAAAACAGGTCAATCCTGATTGGGCGTTGGTAAACCTTAATACCCAGTATTGGCTGGATTTCATATTTAATAAAAAACGAAAGGGCAATATTCAATGCAATGGTTATGGCAGCTCCTAAAAGGAATTGCGTATTTTTCCTTTTAAAAAGGAACCTGGGTGCAAAAAAGCCAATAATGATGTAGGTGGTAATAATATCAAAAGGGATGTAGGTCAGGTTCATCATCATTGACTGCCATACATCTTGTGCTGAGAATGATGGTACAACTGTGTAAAAGGAGAAGATCAATATCCAGAAAAGGATATGGTTCAATATTCTGTACTTAAAAATTTTCATTTTATACAATCCTATCTATTTTACAATTGTACAGGAAAAAAAGGAGTGGCAAGCTGATTTTCTATCAGTTGCCTCAATTTTTCTGCAAAAATATATTGAAGGCCAATCAATTGGTTATGCAGGCCAAATTGACTGCATGGCCGATTTTTATAGCCCTACATTTGTTTTTTCCTTTTCTGAACGAGCAATAATTGCAGCCCCACAACTGTCGCTCCATACATTGATTGATGTCCTGGTCATATCCAATATCCTGTCAACAGCCAGTATTAACCCAACACCTTCCAATGGGAGGTTAAGTGCAGTTAAAATAACTGTGATCATAACCAGCCCTGCCATAGGTATCCCAGCAGCCCCAATTGAGGCTAACAAGGCAGTCAATACTACCAAGGCTTGTTCCCCAACAGAAAGATCAATGCCATATGCCTGTGCAATAAACATGGCTGCTACACACTCATATAAAGCAGTTCCATCCATATTTATGGTTGCCCCCAAAGGCAAAGTAAAACTTGTGACTTTGTTTGAAACCCCACTTTTATGCTCAACTGCTTCCATGGTCAAAGGCAAAGTAGCACTTGATGAAGAAGTGGAGAATGCAGTTATGAGTGGTGTGATCATATTTTTAAAATGCTTCAGGGGGTTTACCCTGCCAACAAACCTTGTGATCAATGGGAGGGTTATAAGGGCATGGATCATTAAAGCGGCAAAAACAGTGAGCATATAAATAAGCATACTTCCTGCAATGTTTGACAACTGGTCAGCATTCCTGGCTACCTCTTTGGCTACAATCCCAAAAATCCCATAGGGTGTAAATTTGATGATGAACAAGGTTATTTTCATCATTACCTCAAATACTGACTCAAAAAAGGTGGTAAGGTTTTCTTTGTATTTATCCTTAACCCTTGTGATGAATACCCCAAAGAGGATGGCAAAGAATATAACTGACAAGATATTTCCTTCAGCCATTGCTTCTACTATATTTTCAGGGATAATCCTGGTCAGGATTTCTTTCACTGAGCTTGCTTTCTCAACCAGCCCTTCCACCTCCTGTGAGAACCCAAGTTCAACCCCAATTCCCGGTTTTATAATATTTACAAGGAATAGCCCTGTAACAATGGCCAGGGTACTGGTAGAAATATAATATATAATGGTTTTTCCACCCAAGCGCCCCAGGTTTTTACCACTGCCCATGCTGGTAACACCAGTTATAATGGAACTCAATATTAGTGGGATAATGATCATTGTTAATGCCCTGAGGAATATTTCACCCATCCAGGCAACATAAGGTACCCCACTGGGGATATAATAACCAAAAAATACTGCAAGGATCAAAGCAATCAGGATTTGCCAGTGAAGTTTCAACTTTAATAGTTTCACGTTATTTTTTTATAAGTTTCTTTAAGGTTTACGAATATATTCTTTTTATGCTTTTTTATCAAACCTTTAGGTTAATAAGCTTGAAAAGGAGGTTAATATCCAGCGTGATGGGTATAATTATTATTCATTTTTTAACTTGAATTTTATTTTGATTGTGGCTTCAGATTCAATATCCATCCCATCTTTCACCATAGGAGCCCAGACAGGCCCATCTTGGATAAGTCTTATGGTTTTTTGCAGCAAGGTTGTGTCTGGGTTGTTTATTGGGGTGATGGCTGTAATTTCTCCATTTGCATTGATAATGAGCTTTACCCTTACCACATTTTTATTTATATCCAGAGAAGTTTCATAAACAGCATTTTCTTTTAGGTATTTATTATAAGCTTCGAAACCAATGGTAGGTTTAGCCTTTGAATTACCCTTTTTAACCCTGGCAACACTTCCTGTAAGTTTTTGTTTTCTCTGGCTTTCATAACCTACTACCACTACTTCTTCCAGCCCAACATTTAAAGGTTCTAAAGCTATAATATTATCTGGTTGTGTTGGTTTAAACTCAGTGCTTTCCATCCCCACAAAACTGGCAACAAAGGTATTTGATGTGTTTTTGGGCACTTCAAAATTGAAGTTTCCTTCCAGGTCAGTGGTTGTACCTAACTGAGTGCCTTTTACAAAAATGGTAGCTCCAGGTATAGGTTGTTTATCTTCAGCAAAAACTACCTTCCCTCTTACCAGGTTATAAAGGTTTGTATCTTCCCTAATATCCAGAGAGGTTTGTTTGGTCAATGCCCTACTTGTACCTGATGCATCAAAAACAGCTTTGGTTAGCTTTTCCTGGCTTATTTTATTGGGCTCTATTGGTAACTTCTTTTCAGCCTTTTCAGTTTTTCCTTTTTTATCAACACTAATGGGTATTTGTATTTCCCTTGCTTTATCTGATAGGGGTATTGTTTCTGTTTGTTTTTCCCCAACTGGTTGCTGGGTTAAAGTTTCAGGTTTTGGTGTTGTTTCAATAATTGGTTGCCCTTTTTGTAATGTTTTTTCTGTAACTAATAATCCTTCTTCTGCAATTTCTTCTGGTATTTCAACTACATCTTCCTCCTTGGTAGTGGTGGTTGGTTCCTTGGTGGCTTCTTTTTTATTGGGTTCCTCCTGGTTCAGTACTACTTTATTATTTGGTTTTTCTTTATTTATTTGGATAAGCACAATACTGGTTGAAATTAAAAGCAGGGCTATGGCAGCTATCCTGTATGGCAGGTTGCTTTTTTTCTTTTTAGGTTTGATCTTCTCCTGAAGCTCATTTATATCATCCTGAAATTGTTTGCTGCCAATTTGTTCTATCCCTTCCAGTGCTTCTGCTTCAAATGGTTTTTTTTGCAACAGGCGTTCAAATTCATTGCGTTCACGCCCGTCCATTTCATTGTTCAGGTATCTTTGAAGGTTTTCTTTGGTGATATGTGCCTGTTTTTTTGTCATTTTTGCTTCTCTAAACAAATCTTCAGGTTGCGTTTCCCATTCTGTATATGGCTTTTTACTTTTTTCTCATCCAATTTTAGCAATATAGATATTTCTCTATAACTTTTATTTTCATAATAAAACTGGAGGATACATTGTTTTTGTTCATCTTTCAATTTTTTTATACAAGTAGAAAGGGCTTCTTCCAGTTTCTTGTCTTCTCTGTCAATAGGATGAATTTCTGCCTTATTTTCCATAAAGATGTTGCTAATTTCTTCTGCTTGTATAGTTGTTTTTTGTGTTTTTTTGCGCAACTCCATCAGGCAAAAGTTTTTTGTAACAACATGGAGCCAACTCTTAAAATTCCCTATTTCATGCTTGGTAATTTCTATGCTGATCTTTTCAAACACTTGAATAACAGCATCTTTAGAGTCCTCACTGTTTTTAAGGTATTTTAAGCAAACCCCATATACCAGGTGCATATACCTGCCATAAAGTTCGCCAAGCACCTGCATGTCCCTGCTTTGTACATACATAGCCAATAATTGGCTGTCATCCTTATTTGCTAATCTTCCTTTTTTGGGAAATAGAGGCATACCTGGCTGTTGCAATTCAGGCTAAAATTAGGACAAATCAAATTCTTTTAAAAAGAATTTATGGAATTTACAAACCTTCTGCATCCTGCTTATAAAAGTTTAATCCAAAAAAATCACATTATGAAAACAATTATTTTAAGCAGTGTGCTGATCTTTGCAACACTTATTACATTTTCACAACAACCAAGGAAAATTACAGGAAAGGTTGTAGATGAACAAGGTTATGTTTTGCCCGGGGTATCAGTAATTATAAAAGATAGCCAGAGGGGTACAGTTACTGACCATCATGGGATGTACCAAATAACAGTATTTCCAAAAGACAGGTATTTAATTTTTTCATTTGTTGGTATGGAAAGCCAACAAGTGGAAATTGGAAATAAAACCAGGATTGATATAACCATGGTATCTTCTCGAGAAGCATTAGAAGAGGTGGTAGTAGCAGGTACTTATAGAAAGCCTAGAGTTCAGTTAACCAGTGCTATTTCCAGGGTTTTTACAAAAAAAGGGAAGCACTACCTGCCACGAATGCAGTGTTATACAGGAGCTGTGCCTATGGGTAGGGAAAGCTATGCTTCTATCCATGAAAATGGGTTTAAAAATGTATCTGCCAGCCCTTTGTCTACTTTCTCAGTTGATGTGGACAATGCTTCTTACTCTAATGTGCGCAGGTTTATCAATAGTGGCCAGCTTCCTCCTGCTGATGCTGTGAGGATAGAAGAAATGGTCAACTATTTTACTTATGGTTACCCTCAACCAACAGGGAAACACCCATTTAGTGTGACAGCAGAATTGGGTGAGTGCCCCTGGAATAAAAACCACCACCTGTTCCATGTTGGGTTAAAGGGTAAAGAAATTGAAACAGGGGAACTCCCACCATCTAACCTGGTGTTTTTATTGGATGTTTCTGGGTCAATGAATGCACAAAATAAACTGCCATTGGTAAAAAGGGCTTTTAAGTTGCTTGTGAATGAGCTAAGGCCTTCTGATAAAGTTTCAATTGTAGTATATGCTGGGGCTGCAGGATTGGTACTGAAACCTACACCCGGAAACCAAAAAAGTAAAATTATCAATGCCCTTGAAAACCTGGAGGCAGGTGGCTCAACTGCTGGTGGGCAAGGCATCTTGTTGGCTTATAAAACAGCCAAAGAGAACTTTATGGATGGTGGGAACAATAGGATTATCCTTGCTACTGATGGTGATTTTAATGTTGGGGTATCATCTAATTCAGAGTTAGAAGACTTGGTTGAAAAAGAGAGGGAGAATAGGGTTTTCCTCACTGTACTTGGATTTGGGCAGGGCAATATACAGGATGATAAAATGGAAATACTGGCTGACAAAGGAAATGGGAATTATGTTTACATTGATAACTTCCTGGAAGCCAGGAAAGTGTTTATCTCTGAATTTGGAGGGACACTTTTTACCATTGCTAAAGATGTAAAATTCCAGCTGGAGTTTAACCCACAGAAAGTGAAGGCATACAGGTTGGTAGGTTATGAGAACAGGTTGCTAAATGATGAAGATTTTAATGATGATACCAAAGATGCAGGGGAAATGGGTGCAGGGCATACTGTCACAGCACTCTATGAAATTATCCCCACAGGGGCAGCCAGTGAAATCCCATCAGTTGACCCATTAAAATACCAGGAAAGCAACCCTGCTAAAGAAAAGGTTTCAGATGAGGTTCTCACTATCAAGGTGAGGTATAAAGAGCCCGATGGAAATACAAGCAAATTATTGGAGAAGGCAGTGATGGATAAGCTGTCCAGGCAAACATCTGACGATTTTAGGTTTTCAGCAGCAGTAGCTTCATTTGGCATGCTAATCAGGGAATCTGAATTTAAAGGCAATACAAGTATAGATGGGGTCATTAAAATGGCTTATGGTGCAAAAGGGGAAGATACTGAAGGGTACAGGGCTGAGTTTATAAAAATGGCAAAAACAGCTAAACATTTAGCACCTGTTATGGCACATGAAGAAGATTAAGTAAATAACCTATTTTGCACTTGTGCCAATCTTTTGTTAAATTTGAGAGGATGAATCTAAAAATCAAATTATTATGGGCAAAGGAGACAGAAAAACAAGGAGAGGGAAATTATTTATGGGGACATATGGGGCAAGAAGGCCAAAGCCCGGCAAAATAGCAAAACGAAAGAGGCAAGCAGCAGAAACAGGTAAGAAATAAAGTTTTTAAAATAACATATACAAGTAAAGGGTACATCCTTCCAATAGGTTAGGATGTCCCTTTTTTTATGGTATGGGATTAAAAGATACACAAAAAGGGCTTCAATACCTCAGGCGCAAGTTTTCAAGGAAAGTGGGGAAGGCAATCAATGATTATAATATGGTTGAAGGGAATGAACTGATTGCTATTGGGGTATCAGGAGGGAAAGATTCACTTGCATTAACAGACATCCTGGCTAACAGGCTTAAACATGCAAAAGAAAAATACAAACTGGCTGCTATCCATGTTAGTTTTAAGGAAGTTCCCTATAAAATTGATGTAAACTATATTAAGGCTTTTTGCAAAGAAAGGAATGTGGAATTTTACCATAAAACCCTCTCAAAGCCTGAATTATTGGAAGAAAGTGATAAGCCTGTTTGTTTTTTATGTTCCTGGAATAGGAGAAAAGTGTTGCTTGAAGCAGCCAATGAATTTGGGGCTAAGAAGCTGGCTCTTGGGCACCATATGGATGATGCGATTGAAACCCTACTGATGAATATGGCTTTTCAGGGGGCTATTTGTTCTATGCCTGCATCACTGGAAATATTTAAAGGTAAAATTAAGATTATCCGCCCCATGGCCTACCTTAAAAACTCTGAAATTGAAGAGTATGCAGCAATCCAGCAATTCAGGAAATTGGTAAAAGAATGCCCTTTCCAGGATTCAACAAAAAGGAATGAAGTTAGGAAGTTGGTCAATAAACTTGAAAACCTTTACCCCAATGCCAGGCATAATTTATTTAACTCAATGAAAAATATACAGGAAGAATACCTCCCCTGATGTTGCAACCCTTTTCAATTAACTTTGTCTGTAATTACTAGTACACTTATTTCATGAAAAATAAAGCCTGAAAATAACAGTGAGGGTTATTTGAAAACAAGCTTTTTTAACCATGGCTTTTAAGCCAGGGATCAGAAGAGGCAAGCAAAAGGTTGGTTTTTGAAAATTTGTAACTTTTGTAAATAAAAATTTTCAAAAACTATAACAGGGCTAATGGTAAATCAGTAAATTTAGGCCATATACTTTTTATAAGAATTGGTCGTTTTAAATAAAAAAATCTATTCATTATGAAGAATCTTTTCACACTACTATTAATACTTGGCTTGTCATTAGCCACTGTTGCCCAGGATAAATTGGAACTGGACTGGGGGTTAAAAGCTGGTTTGAATAATTCAAAAATTACAGCTAACAGTTCCCAATTTAATTCAGAAACCATTAATAATTTCCATGTGGGCGCTTTTGCCAGGGTAAACATTGGGCGTGTTTATATACAGCCTGAAGCTTATTTTAGCTCTAAAAGTGGCGATATCAATGATGTAGCCAGTTATAACCCTTTGCATACCATCAGTTCTTTTGATTATAATACATTTGATCTACCTGCCCTTCTTGGGGTTAAGCTGGTTAAAGCAAAAGCTGCCAATGTGAGGGTAATGGCTGGCCCTGTATTTAGTTTTGCCACCAAAAGGGATGTTAATGGCGAGCAGGATGTGAACAGGTTAAGCAAAGAATACCTGGAAGACCATTTTATGGGCTGGCAGTTCGGGGCAGGTGCTGATTTCCTGTTCCTTACATTTGATGCACGCATACAAACCAATGGTACATCTTACTATCAAAGCCCAAACCTGGAAGCTAAAAAAAGCATACTATTGCTATCATTAGGGATAAAATTATAAGGAAGCCTCCCCTTGCCCCTCCAAAGGAGGGGTAAAAGGTAAAAGAATAGAGGCCTGTTCCTTTTTTTAGGGAACGGGCCTTTATGGCTATGATGTTAACTTCTGATATGCATCTTTTATTTGCTGGTATGTACCCTCTGAGATAGGATGGAGTGGAAGCCTTAATACATTTTCAATAATGCCCTGGCAATGCATCATGGCTTTAACCCCTCCTGGGTTTCCTTCTTTGAAAATAAGCTTGAAAAGGTCAATCATTTCAAGATGAAGGGTAGTTGCCCCAGCAAAATCATTACTGAGTGCCTTATGTATCATTGAGCTGAGCCTTCCTGGCAACCCATTGGCTATGACTGAAATAACCCCTTTCCCTCCAATAGTAACAGTAGGCAATGCCAGTACATCATCACCTGAAATAAGGTTGAAATTTTTATGGGTGTATTTTTCAATGGTTGCCAGTTGTGACATAATACCTGATGCTTCTTTTACCCCAATAAATTTATCAGAAGATGCAGCAAGCCTGGCAACAGTTTCAGCTTCCATATTTACACCAGTCCTTGAAGGGACGTTATACAATATAATTGGGAGTGGGCTGTTTTTGGCTATTTCCATAAAATGGTGGTATAACCCCTCCTGTGATGGTTTGTTATAATAAGGGGTAACTATTAAAAATGCAGAAACACCTTCAAAGTTAGCAGATTTTATATTATTAATAAGGGTTGAAGTGCAATTACCTCCCATCCCCACAACTACTGGTAACCTGCCATTAGATTTCCCAACAACAAATTGGGTTACCTCCCTTTTCTCATTTTCAGAAAGGGTAGCTGTTTCTGCTGTGGTACCAAGGGCTACCAGATAATCCATACCTCCCTTTACCTGGTTTTCTATCACGCGCTCAAGGGCATGGTAATCTATCCCGAAATCTTTTTTAAAAGGTGTTATGAGTGCTACTCCTGCACCTGATCCTGTAAACTCCTGGCTCATTGGTTATTTATTTTTAATTTTTTCAAATAAAATAGCTGCTGTTCAGCTAAAAAAACAGGGTTTGGGTTTTTACTGATATCTATTGATAAATCAAAATATTGGGTAAGTTTGCCTGTGCTTCCAATTTTAAACCTGGCTTTGGATAGGGCAGTGATTACCTCCATTGGGAAACTTTCATCCAATGAAATATTCATCAATAAGTCAAATTCAGTATTTATAAAGCCTTCTGCCACTTGTGATTTTGGGAATCCTAACCAGTTTGTTTCTTTTGGGTTGAAAGAGTTTTCCAAAGTCCCTTCATGCCCATCATTAAAACAAAGGGTTGTTATTTCAAATTCTTTCCTGTCAAATTTTTTTAGCAAGAAAGAAAGGGCTTCTTCATTTCCTGTATCCCACAATATGCCAATGCTTTTAGCTTTTTCAAAATTGAAAACAGAAATATCCCTCTTCAGGCTTTTAACCCTTTTTTTAAGGATGCTATTGGCATATGTTGTTTTGAAACCCATAAAACTTGGGTAAAAATAGTAAAAAGAAGCAACCACCCCTTACCATTAGCTGGCATTAATATAAATTGATAATAAAAAAGAAAGGTTACTTCAGCATATTCATTAAATCATCTTCAGAAATGATTGGTATACCCAGTTTATTAGCCTTTTCAAGCTTACTGGGGCCTATCTTTTCACCTGCAACCAAGTAACTGGTTTTCTTGGAAATAGAGCTAACATTTTTCCCTCCATTTTGCTCAATCAACCCTTTTATTTCTTCCCTGGAAAACTGTTGGAAGGTGCCCGAAATAATAATATTCAGTCCTTTTAGTTTTTCTGTCCTGTTTTCCAATTTTTCTTTGCTGATCTCCATCTGAAGCCCTTTTCCTTTCAGGAAATCAACCAATTGCAGGTTTTTTTCTGATGAAAAATAATCCACTACACTTTGGGCAATGCGCCCACCAATGTCATTAATTTCAGTTAGTTCTTCAAAACTAGCTTTTTTGATGTTTTCAATATTAACCAGTTTGGTTACCAGTGTTTTAGCTACTGTTTCCCCTACAAACCTGATCCCAAGGGCAAATAAAACTTTTTCAAAAGGGGCTGATTTTGATTGTTCCAGCCCAGTAAGGATGCGTTCAGCTGACTTATCACCTAGCCTTTCCAGCACAGCAATCTGCTCCTTTTTTAAGGTATATAGCCCAGTTACATCACTGATCAACCCTTCTTCAAAAAGTAGGTCAACTGTTTCCTGCCCCAGCCCATCAATATCCAGTGCTTTCCTGCTAATAAAATGCTCAATTTTACCTTTTATTTGTGGTGGGCAGCCCTCTTCATTGGGGCAGTAGTGGGCAGCTTCTCCTTCTTCCCTAACCAATTGGGTGTTGCATTCAGGGCATTTGCTGATAAAAACCACAGGCCTTGCTAGTACATCCCTTTTGTCTTTATCAACACCAGTTATTTTAGGGATAATTTCACCCCCTTTTTCCACATAAACTGTATCCCCAATATGTAACCCAAGGTTTTGGATGATATCAGCATTATGTAATGAAGCCCTTTTTACTGTGGTGCCAGCCAGCAATACAGGCTTTAGGTTTGCCACAGGGGTGATAGCACCTGTCCTACCTACCTGGTAAATAACTTCTTGTAAAATGGTGGAAGCTGACTCAGCTTTAAATTTGTAGGCAATGGCCCACCTGGGCGACTTGGCTGTGGCTCCCAGGTTGTTTTGCAGGTTGATGGAGTTTACTTTGATAACCACCCCATCAGTGGCAACAGGCAGGTTAAACCTTTCTTTATCCCATTTTTCAATGTATTGTAATACCTCCTCAATAGATTGGAACTGTTGTATCTCATCAGAAATTTTGAACCCCCAGCCTTTAGCCTCTTGCAAATTTTCAAAATGGCCATCAAAAGGTAGGTTATCCCCATGGATTGAAAACAAGTATGCATCCAGTTTTCGTGAAGCAACAATGGCAGGGTCCTGCATTTTTAAAGTACCTGAAGCTGTGTTCCTGGGGTTGGCAAAAACAGGCTCTCCAAGTTGTTCCCTTTCCCTGTTCAACTCATCAAAAGCATCAAATGGGAACAGTATTTCACCCCTTATTTCAAAGCTTCTAGGGTAACCATCTCCACGAAGTTTCAAAGGGATAGATTTTATGGTACGAACATTGGCGGTCACATCATCCCCCTGCTGCCCGTCGCCCCTTGTTGTTGCCCGTTCCAGGATTCCATCCTTATAGGTCAGGCTAATAGATGCCCCATCAAATTTTAGCTCGCAAACATAAGTAAAATCCCCTTCTATAAGCTTTTTTATACGTGTGTCAAAGTCCAGTAATTCTTCTTTCGAATAGGCATTTGAAAGGGAGAGCATTGGACGTTCATGTACCACCTGCATAAACTCTTTTGTGAGGTCGCTACCCACCCTTTTTGAGGGAGAATTAGGGTCATCAAATTCAGGGAACTTTTTTTCCAATTTTTCAAGTTCCTTCATTTTCATGTCAAAATCATAATCACTGATGGTTGGTTTAGAAAGGACATAATATTTGTAATTATGCTCCTCTAGTTCCTCCCTTAATGCCAGGATTTTAATTTTAGCTTCCTCGCTTACCATAATTTTTGCTTTTTCCAAAAATACAAAAAGTACTTTTTAGGTTTTCATCTGTTTAAAAATTTTTGATTTCTGAATGTTTAAAAATTTTGAATACATTCAGGAACTCACATAAATTTTAATCATTCTCTTTTGTGAATTTGGAATGTTGAAAATTCATGTTTGTCTTATTATTGTTATTCATTTTATAAACACCCATACAGCCCTTGTGTTTAAAAGCTCTGACTACCAAAGATTTTTGGGCTAAGGCCTATTATTTACCCTATTCTGATTACATTTGTTAGAAATAAATTTTCAAACTATGGTTAAAAAAGTAGTTAAGTATTTCCTGTATATATTTATCCTGTTGCTAATTGCATTGGTTTTAAAGACTGCCTTTTATACTTCAAAACAGGTTAATATTAAGAATGTTGAAATAGCTGGTGTTTCTGAGTCTAGTGTTGCTCATTTGGGTATGGCAATTGGTTTTAAAACTATTTCTAATATGGATAATAATTTGGTAGATACAGCAGTTTTTAGGGCTTTTCATTCTTTCCTGGAAACAGCTTACCCATTGGTTCATCAAAATATGGGAAAAGAGCTGTTCAACCATTCAGCATTATTATATAAAATTGAGGGCAGTAATAAGAGCCTGAAGCCCATAGTTTTACTGGCACATCAGGATGTAGTCCCAGTGGTTGAAGAAGAATGGGATGAAGCCCCATTTTCAGGGAAAATTGAGAATGGTGTCATTTGGGGTAGGGGTGCTTTGGATAACAAAGGCAGCCTTATTGCCATTATGGAGGCTATGGAAATGCTTTTCAACCTGGGGTTCCAGCCTGAACGCACAACCTACCTGGCTTTTGGTGATGATGAAGAAGTGGGTGGAAATGGGGCAATAGCCATGGCTGCTGAACTGGAGAAAAGAGGGGTAGATGCAGAAATGGTATTGGATGAAGGGATGGTAATAACCAAGGGGATAGTTCCCATGATAGAACAGCCTGTGGCTACCATCGGGACTTCTGAAAAAGGGTACCTCACTGTAGAATTGGCATGCAAATATGAAGGGGGGCACTCTTCTATGCCTAATGCTGAAACTGCTATAAGCATTTTATCTAATGCCATTGTTAAGGTAACAGAAAACAGGCCTGCTGCTACTTTTACCCAGCCTGTAAATGATTTTATGGGGTTTATTGGTCCTGAAATCTCCTGGCCTGCAAGGGTAGTATTTGCCAATAAATGGCTACTGGGAGGGATTTTGAAAGGGATTTATACCAGCTCTAGTCCAGGAAATGCTACTGTTAGGACAACCACAGCCCCAACCATGGTATCAGGAGGCATAAAAGATAATGTGCTGCCAACTACAGCAAAAGCTACCATTAATTTCAGGTTGCTGCCCAATATTTCAACTGATGAGTTGGTAAAATACCTTAGAAAAGTTATTGATGATTGGCGTGTTGATATTACTGTATTGGAAGGGGCAAGGGAACCAGCCCCTGTTTCCAGTGTTGAAACCTATGCTTTTAGTACCATACAAAAAACAGTGGGGCAGGTATTTGAAGGAACATTGGTTGCCCCAACCCTTATGCTTGGGTCATCTGACAGTAGGCATTATAGCAAAGTTTCAAAAAATATATACAGGTTTGCCCCTTACCAGTTGAGAAATGAAGACCTGGCAACCATCCATGGAGCTAATGAAAAGATCAGCATTGAGAATTACCAGGCAATGATCAGGTTCTATTACCAATTAATAAAAAATATGCAAGTTGCTGAACAAAAATAGGGGGGAATTACTTTCTGTATAAGATAATAAGAAATGGGGGTTTAACTTAATATTTGAGAAGATGGCTTATACATTGAACATAGGGGAGAAGGCTCCTTCATTTAGCCTTCGTGCAACTGATGGGAAAAAATATTCATTAGATAGCTTCAAGGATTCCAGGTTCCTGGTTGTTTTTTTTACCTGCAACCACTGCCCATATGTAATTGGTAGTGATGAGGTAACCAGGCAGACAGTTGAGAAGTTCCAGGGCAAAAGGGTTGCTTTTGTTGGTATAAACTCAAACAGTGCCAATACCTATGAGGTTGATGGGTTTGAATACATGGTGCAAAGGATGGAAGAACACAAATTCCCATGGGTTTACCTGTATGATGAAACACAGGAGGTGGTTTCACAATATGGTGGCTTAAAAACACCTCATTTTTTTGTGTTTAATGAAGACAGGGAATTGGTATATACTGGCAGAGGGGTAGATTCACCCAGGGATACTGCAAGGGTCACTGTAAATGACCTGGAAAGGGCATTGGATGAATTGACTTCAGAACAACCTGTTTCAGTTCCTTTGACCAACCCCATTGGGTGCAACATAAAATGGGAAGGGAAAGAAAAACACTGGATGCCACCAGAAGCTTGTGACTTGGTTTAAAGGGTCAACCTACTATCAGTTTTTCAAAAAACTGCCAGGCCATCATCCCTGAAACAATCAGTTTTAAAAGAGTCCCTATTAGGAAACCCATAAAAGAACCAAATCCTGACTTCAAGGCTGCTGATGAGTCTTTCCCTGATGATAATTCGCCAACCACAGCCCCAACAAATGGGCCTATAATGATACCAAATGGAGGGAAAAAGATCAATCCAAGGAGTAGCCCAATGATGCTGCCATAAACCCCTCTTTTGCTTCCTCCAAATTTTTTGGTGCCCCAGGCTGGGATAATGTAGTCCAGGAAGTAAACCACAGCAGTTACAATCCCCCAAATTAACAGGAACCTTCCTGAAAAATCATACTTTGATGTAAAGTGGAGCAATAACAAACCTGCATAACTCAATGGTGGTCCGGGGATAATGGGAAGCACACCTCCTAATATACCTAAAATAATGAGGATAACACCAAATGCAATTAATACATAATCCATAATTATTGTTTTTTTACTTTTTTCCTTTTAATACTTAAGAGGTAGATCAACACAATTGAGAACAGCATAAGAAGCCCACTTGTTTTAAGCAAGTCCTGTTTTTCCATCAACATAAGTGGGTGGGTTTTTACTTCTGCCCAAAAAGTAATAGTCAGCAATACCAGCAAGTTATTTAATGCATGGATAATTATGCTCAATATGATGTTTTTTGTGCGAACCATAACCCAACCTAAAAGCAAGCCCAATATAAAAGTAGCAGGGAATTGCCATGGGTTCAGGTGGAACAAGGCAAACAAAAGGGCAGAAAAAAAGATGGCTATAAACTTTGGGTAATTCCTCATAAAGCCGTACATGATAATACCTCTGAAGATCAACTCTTCTACTATGGGAGCAATAACCACAACTTTTACCAAAGCCCCCAGCCATCCATAATCACTTTCAAATATCCTGTTGAACAATTCCCAAAACCATGGTGGTGGTGGGATGGCTTTTTCAACATGCATATTTATTTCCTCTAGCAAAATATGGTCAGCCATCAAAAAAAGAACCACTGGCACCAATAACAGAGGGTTGAAAAATTTCATTGGGAAAACTTCCAATACTTTGCTTTTTGACTTCCTCAACCCATAAATTAAAATAAATAGTACTGACCCAATGCCAAGCACTATTTTTTTAACAGGGTTATATAAGTATTCAGTGTCATTGTAATAATCAAGGATTGCTAAAGGGAAATCAACAATAGTTTGGATAAATATATATAATATGACCAAGTGTGCTGCCTGAAGGATAGTTGGGTAATATTTCTGCCTATAATTGTCCAATTATTTGCTTTTTACAAATGTGTTAAAAATAAGCTTCTTTTTTTAAAGTAAAAACAATTATAAGAAACATCAGCAGTGTGGATAACCTTCTTATGTTTACTTTGCAGCTGGTCTGCTTTTTGAGTGTGTGGTACAGGGAAGAAAGAGCATGATTTGACATGCCATATTTGATGGTTGCCTAAATTGCTAACATTAAATTGTTTATACAATTGCAAAAAACTTCAACAACAGCTTGATTTTTTAGTCAAAATGTATTTATTTTGCGAACCGTTTGAAGAGCGTGTGAGTAATTTGAAAAGAAATTAAAGAAAAAATGTCAAAAGTTTGTCAAATAACAGGTAAAAAAGCCATGGTTGGGAACAACGTTTCCCACTCAAAAAGGCGTACCAAAAGAAGGTTTAATGTAAACTTATTCAAAAAGAGGTTTTACATCCAGGAAGAAGACCGTTGGGTTTCTCTGGTTGTTTCAGCAGCAGGCATGCGCACAATCAATAAAGTGGGTATCTTGAAAGCATTGACTGTAGCAAAAGAAAAAGGTTTAGTTAGTAAAATTTAAAGACCAAGATAATGGCAAAGAAAGGAAACAGGGTTCAGGTTATTTTAGAATGTACTGAGCATAAAGATAGTGGTGTTCCAGGGACTTCAAGGTATATCACCACAAAAAACAGGAAAAATACCCCTGACCGCCTGGAATTGAAAAAATATAACAGGATTCTTAAGAAAGTTACTGTTCATAAAGAAATTAAATAACATTTATTATGGCAAAGAAAGCAGTTGCATCATTACAGAAAGGGGCAGGTAAAGGTTTTGCTAAAGTTATCAAAATGGTAAAATCGCATAAAACTGGAGCTTACACATTCAAGGAAGAAATGATTCCTAATGATGATGTAAAAGGATATTTCAAAAAGTAAGGTACTACATCTCATCATATATTAAAAGCTTTCATTTAACATGAGAGCTTTTTTTATTTTTTATTTACATAGGTAAAAGAAAAAGTTGTTAATTTGTGCCTGATATACGTGAAGTTATGGGTTTATTTGGAAGTTTTACCAGTAAAAAGAAAGAAAGCCTTGACCAAGGCTTGTCAAAAACAAAAGAAAGTGTTTTTAAAAAACTGGGAAGGGCTGTTGTAGGAAAATCAAAAGTTGATGATGAAGTACTTGATAACCTGGAAGAAGCACTGATCAGTTCTGATGTGGGCGTGGATACAACCATCAAGATCATTGAGCGTATTGAAGCACGTGTATCAAAAGACAAATACCTGGGAGTTGCTGAGTTAAATGTTATCCTGAAAGAAGAAATAGCTGCCCTCCTTGAAGAAAATAACAGTGATGATGTTTCTGATTTTGACCTTCCCGAAAAGGATGCCCCATATGTAATCATGGTAGTTGGGGTAAATGGGGTTGGCAAAACTACGACCATTGGGAAGTTGGCACATAATTTTAAAATGGCAGGCAAAAAAGTTGTCCTTGGGGCTGCAGACACATTCAGGGCTGCTGCTATAGACCAGCTCCAGATATGGGCTGATAGGGTGGATGTACCCATTGTTAAGCAAAACATGGGGGCTGACCCTGCTTCAGTGGCTTATGATGCTTTATCTTCAGCAAAATCAAATGGGGCTGATGTAGTGATCATTGATACTGCTGGTAGGTTGCATAACAAAATAAACCTAATGAATGAGCTTTCAAAAATTAAAAAAGTAATGCAGAAGGTTATACCAGATGCTCCCAATGAAGTATTACTTATTTTAGATGGCTCAACAGGGCAAAATGCCTTTGAGCAAGCCAAACAATTTACAAAAGCAACTGATGTTACTGCAATGGCACTTACAAAACTTGATGGTACAGCCAAAGGTGGGGTAGTGCTGGGCATATCTGACCAGTTTAAAATACCTGTGAAGTACATTGGGATTGGCGAAAAAATTGAGGACCTTCAAATTTTTAGGAGGAAAGAATTTGTTGAGACCCTATTCTCTGCTCAATAACAATAAGTTATAATATATAGGCAATAGTACTTTTCTTAGAAAAACCTGGTGATCGGCATCTGTTTGGGCAATGCACTGGCAATTGTTAATTTTGTTTTATATCCTCTTACTCCTTTTTTACAGGGTCTGGAAAATTATCCTTAATTTTATACACATTAGCATTGAACTAAAGGTAACCTGGTCAACCCATGAAGAAACTGTTAGCCATTGATGATAATAAAATCAACCTTCAATACATTTATGAGATACTGGATAAGAATTTTCCTGAATATGAGATATTGTTGTCAGAATCTGGGCATGAGGGGATAAAGCTAGCCAGAGAATCAAAACCTGAAATCATTTTGCTTGATATCCTTATGCCTGAAATAGATGGTTTTGAAGTCATTAACAGGTTAAAAAAAGATGAAGAGACAAGGAGGATACCTATTTTATTGATCTCAGCTTTAGGGCAGGATACAAAGATCAGGATAAAGGGATTCAATACTGGTGCTGATGCATTCCTTACCAAACCTTTCAACCAGTTTGAAATGATAGCTCAGGTGAATGTATTATTAAGGATAAAAAATGCTGAAGATTTATTAAGGAAATTAAATTCCCAACTGTCAATTGTTGAAGAAAAAGAACGCAGGAGGATTGCAGAAAACCTTCATGATAGCTTAGGGCAAACATTATCACTGGCTTTTATGAAGCTTTCATCACTTGCCAATGAGAATTTTTCACCAGGTATCCATAAAACCATCCTTGAATCTTCAGAGCTCCTGCACAAAGCAATTACTGAATCAAGAGCATTGACATATGACCTTAGCCCACCTATTCTATATGAATTGGGTTTAATACCTGCCATAAAGTGGAAATTGAGCCAGTTGGAAGAGAGGTATGGGTTGGTTACTAAATTTGAAAGTATTGAATTAGAAAATAACTTCTCAAAAGATATTGAAATAGTAGTTTACAGGATTGTAAATGAACTACTCTCAAATATTGTAAAGCATGCAAAAGCCAATACTGTATATGTGGGGACAGAAGCAAGGAATACAAGCTATATATTATCTATTGAAGATGATGGTAAGGGGTTTCAGTATGACCCAAAACTGGCCTTAAAGAAAGAAGCAGGTTTTGGCTTAATAAGTATTAAAGAGCGCCTAACAACCATTGGAGGAAGGCTTGAAATTGATTCCAGTGAAGGGAAAGGCACAAAAGCAATTGTTATTTTACCAAATTTGAAAAATACAGGGTATGTCAATTAAATTATTGGTTGCCGATGACCACCAACTTTTTAGGGAAGGGTTGGTGAATTTGCTTTCAGGTTCAAATGATGTTGAAATAGTTGGCCAGGCACAAGATGGAAATGAGGCTATCCAAAAAGCCAAGGAGCTAAAACCAGATGTAATACTGATGGATATTGGCATGCCAGGGGTTAATGGTATTGATGCTACTAAAGAATTAAAAAATAGTTTGCCATCAGCAAAGGTAATAGCCCTTTCAATGCATTCTGACAAACAATTTATTAATGGTATGCTTGAGGCTGGGGCATCAGGGTACATGTTGAAAAATAGTACTTACAACCAAGTGATTGAGGCTATTACTACTGTAAATGCAGGAAATAAATACCTAAGTGGCGAGGTTGCAGATATTGTAATACACGATTACCTTGGGAAGAAAAAAGCAGGAGAAGATGAGCAGGTTATCTTATCTGAAAGGGAATCAGAAATCCTTTTAATGTTTGCAGAAGGTTTTACTACTAGGGAAATATCAGATAAGCTGTTCATCAGTGTTAAAACAGTGGGGACACATAAGCAAAAAATCCTGGAAAAGCTAAACCTCCACAATACTGCAGATATTGTTAAATATGCAATTAAAAAAGGATTAATTACATTGGAATAAAAGGCTTAAATTCTGCTTCAATTTATACCTGGGTAACATGGTGCCTAATCAGCATTTTTAACCCTAAAATCAGCATTCTTAACCTTGTTTTCAGCATTTTGACTTCCATTTATTTTATAGATTTTGCTTTACTTTACAGTAGCGATTGATTAATAGAGTTGACAATAAATAGATCAAAGAAATTGTGGTTAGATAGGGGTAATTTAAGGGAGAGTATTTCATAGTTTTAGTTATTAGTTAGTTCTGTTAGTTAGATTTTAAAGGGAAATTAAGATTTCAACATCCTGGGAAGAGTTCTCAGGATGTTTCTTTTTGGGGCATTATCTTTTCCCTTCTTGTAAGCTGGTATTGTCTTTTGCCCCTAATTTATGATCAACATCAGTTACAATTTTCCAGTTTGATGATTCAGTGAAGCTTTTTATTAATGCTATTGTTTCTGAAGCCTGGTTCCTGGCAATATTAAACAAGCTACTTTCTTCTGTTTTATTCCTGATATGCTCTTTTGCCCTTTGGTTTAAGAGGGTCAGGTCAGACTCTGAGAATTTATTGATAATCCCTTTTTTGATATCATAATATTCAATGTCAGTATCCAGGCTCAGGATTTGGGAATCAGGAAACTTTGATAAAAGTATGGTTTTGCTTTTTGGCTCAACTTTTATTGATATTCCTGATAGGTCAAAACCAACCATTACTTTGGCCTTGACTATTATCAGTGCTTTCTTTTCAAGTTGTACCAATTTGAATAACAAAGGTTTTTCATCGCGATGGGTAAGTATTTCTGAGAATTCCCCCTCAACAGTTATAAGCTTGCAAACTTGTTTAATTTTATTTACTAAAACTGAAGATTGTTCTTTAATTAATTTGCCCTCTTTGGTTTTTGAGAAGTAATTGGTTATAAAAATGCCAGCAGCTAAACCAACTACAATACCTACAAGTAATATTGTTTCCATATTTAATCCATATACTCAGGCTCTAAGTTAATTTAAAATAGCAGGATTACAATAAATTGGTAGCTGGTTGATATAAAACAAGGCTACATTCCAGCAACCTTGCTCCTTTTATTCTTTATCTTCAGTTTCTTCCACTTTTTTTGTTTCCTTTTTCCTTTGTCTTTTAGGCTTAGGTTTTTCCTCAACAAGTTTTTCCCCTCTCTGGAACTTTACAAAAAAATCAAGGAGTTTGAAGGTTGGCATATCACGATGTTGGTGGCTTATATTAGTCAGGCATGATATAACAATTTTTTCTTTGGGGTAGACAACCAAATGGGCACCCCCACCAATAACATCACCTTTGCAACTGTATAAATAGTTTCCTTCCCTGTCTATAAATGTATTCCACCCATTTGCCCAACTTGCATCATAACCTGAAGGTAAAACAATGGATTTAAAATATTCAGGCCTGATAGTGTCTGTGATATACTCACTGTGCAATAAAGCATTACCAAGTTTAAGCATATCATCTGCGGTTGATAACAAGCCCCTTGAAGGAGCAGCAGGTGTATGGTCCCTAAATATGGAATTCACCCTTTGAGAAACTAAATTCCTTGAATAACATGTAGCCCTGCCATCTGTAATTATCAATGCCTTGTCAACAAATGTATTGTCCATTTGGAGTGTGTCAAGTACTACCTCTTTAATAACTTCATAAAACCTTTTATCAAATTTTTTTTCAAATATGGCTCCCAATAGGTTATAATTGAAATCGGATTCAAAAAGGTATTCTTCAGGTTTTTTATACAAAAGGGAATCTTTTAAAAATACATTTAACCCTTTTTGTATTGAGGTATTGGCATAAAAATAAGCTGATTCATTAGCTGTTGGTTTTCTTATCCCTGATGTTTCTTGTACCAGGTTTTTAAGGGATACCTCATAGGCTTTATTTTTGAACTCATCAAAATAGTTGCTTACTAAGGTATCATTACCAAAAGCTTCCTGTTCATTTAATAAATGGTATGTTAAAGAAGTTATGGCTTTTGAAGCAGTGCCTATCCTGTACTTTGTTTTGCGCGTGATAGGTGCTTTTAGCTCCAAGTTTGCATAACCCAACCCTTCTGACCATACTGTTTCGCCATCAACAGAAACAGCAATAGAAAAACCAGGTATTTGGTTACTAACAATGTAAGCAAATAATTCATTGCGCGAATGTTTGATTGGCTCTACAAAAGCCTTGTCATAGAGTAGTTTGTTTTCATCTTTTTTGTTACAGCTATTAGCCAATATAAGTACACAAAAAAATGATACAAAAATTAAAAGATTCCTCATCATTTTAATTCAATTTTAAAATTCAAAATGGTTTTATAGTGATACAAAAATATTGATTATTGGCAAAAATGAAAATAGAAACCTTTTAAATCCACCCACGCAACTTGTAATATAAAATAGCAGCAAACTCCCTAAGGATAAGTATTTCATATTTTAAATGTGTCCATACCTGGTACCTGAACGAAAGGTTATGGCCCACGTCAGGGGATAGAGTTTTATTGCCACCCAGTTCATCATCTTCAAAATCTAGCTTGGCTTCCAGGGCATTAGGGAATGCTGGCAGTGCATTTACTTTTTCAAAACCAGTTTTTTGGAAACTCAGTACAGACCTGCGCATATGTTCTGGTGAAGTAATAAGCAAAATGGGATCATTTGTTTTTAAAGAAAGGCTACAATTTAGTGCCTGTGAGCGAGTGTTTGTCCCCTTGTTTTCAAAATTGATTTTTGTAGGCTTAACACCTCTTAAAATAAGTTCATGCTTGATCTTCATTGGGGTACTGGTGCTATCTTCCAGGTTTCCAGGGACAGCAATTACCAGCTCACTTTCTTTAAATTGTTTCCAGGCATGTGCTGCATACCAGCTCCTCATCAGGTTTGAAGGGCTGGGCATACCTCCTCCTCCCATTAAAACAATTGCCTTAGGTTCTGAAGTAATTTCAGATTTGCTTGTGCCCAACCAGTGGTAACCCCAGAAAGGAAGTGTAGTGAATGCCAGGATAACCAATACAAAAAAAATTATTCCTAAAGCCAAAAAGAAAAAACGTATAAGTCTTGAAAAATAAATACTTTTGGGATACTTAAAAGCCATTGCTGTAATTTTAGGATAAATTTAAAACTTAACTTTTAAAACCCATTGCATTGAAACAATTTGTTAAACAAAATATTGAGCAATTATTTAAAACCCACTTCAAGGAAGCCCCATCCCATATTGAAATGCTACCTCCTTCAGGTTCTTATAGGGAATATTACAGGATAACAGGTAAAAACAGGGTAGTAATTGGTGTATATAATGAGGATGTCAAAGAAAACCTGGCGTTCTTTTCATTTGCAAGCCATTTTAAAAATTGTGGGGTCAATGTCCCTGAATTAATTGCAGTTTCTGAAGAAAATACCTTTTACCTCCTTGAAGATTTGGGGGACTTGACACTTTTTGAACACCTCACTAAGGAAAGGGAAAAAAAAGGTTTTTCTGATAGCATTATTTCAACCTATAAAAAAGTATTGCAAGCTTTGCCTGATATACAAGTAAATGTAGGAAAAGGGATTGACTATACCAAATGTTACCCAAGGGAAGCTTTTGACAGGCAATCAATGATGTGGGACTTGAATTATTTTAAATACTACTTCCTGAAATTGGCTAAGATCCCATTTGATGAGCAAAAACTAGAAGATGATTTTAGAACTTTCAGCAATTACCTTGTTGGTGTTGAAAGCAACTACTTTTTATACAGGGACTTTCAGTCAAGGAATGTGATGTTGAAAGATGGGGAGGTGTATTTTATTGATTTCCAAGGAGGAAGAAGGGGGGCGTTGCAGTATGACCTGGCTTCATTGCTCTATGATGGAAAAGCTGATATACCCCAGGAAATAAGGGATGAGCTATATGGGTTTTATATTTCAGAATTAGAAAAATATACTCCCGTTAACAAGAAAGAATTTGGGGATTATTATAAAGGTTTTGTACTAATTAGGATCATGCAGGCCATGGGGGCTTATGGCTTTAGGGGGTTTTATGAGAAAAAAGAGCATTTTCTGAAAAGTATCCCCTATGCCTTGAATAACCTCCAAAAACTCCTACAAGGGTTGGTCTTACCCATAAATATACCTGAATTGATTAAGGTGTTAAAGTTGTTAGTAAAATCAAAAAAACTGAGGAATATTACCCCTGAGGCAGAGGGGTTGACAGTCAGGATAACCAGCTTTTCATATAAAAAGGGGATACCTCCTGACCCTACAAGCAATGGTGGGGGTTATGTATTTGATTGCAGGGCAATAAACAACCCTGGGAGGCTGAAAGAATACCAGAACCTAACAGGGAAAGATAAAGAAGTCCAGGATTTCCTGGAGAACAGGTCAGACATAAAAAATTTCATAGGATCGGTTACTAGCCTGGTAAGCAAATCTGTCGAAGTATACCTGGAGAGGGAGTTCTCGCATCTGCATGTTAATTTTGGGTGTACAGGGGGGCAACATAGGTCAGTTTATAGTGCAGAAAAATTAGCAGAGTTTTTACAAAACAATTTTCCTGTAAATGTTGTTCTTTCCCACAGGGAATTAGAACAGAATTAAATGGCAAAAGAAGCTTGTAAAAAGAAAAACTATGCAGAACCTGAAAACCCGAAATTTTATTGTAAAAAATGTGGGCTGGGTGTTGTAAAAAAGGAAAAAGCTTGTAAACCAATAAAAAACAAATAAATCCAGTAAATTATCCAATTGAGCCTTTAAGATAGTTGCACTTCAAATAAATTATGATACCTCAAAAGGGCTGTAGCTGCCCATAGCCAAACCTTCCTTAAAAATTTGTTTTGGAATTGAAATGGTATTATTTTCGCAAATGATTTAATAAAAACAGGAAAAAGTTTCAAATAAAATGGGAAGAGCATTTGAATATCGCAGGGCAGCCAAAGAAAAACGTTGGGACAAAATGTCAAAAATATTTCCTAAGCTAGGGAAAGCAATCACTATTGCAGCTAAAGAAGGAGGCCCTGACCCTGATATGAATGCACATTTAAGGACAGCCATCCTGAATGCCAAAGCCCAGAATATGCCTAAAGCCAATATTGAGGCTGCAATTAAGAGGGCAACAGGGAAAGATGCCACCACTTTTGATGAGATCAACTATGAGGGCAAAGGGCCACATGGGGTATTGGTTTTTGTTGAATGTGCAACTGACAACAGCACGCGCACAGTGGCCAATGTGAAGAGCTATTTTAATAAATCAGGAGGGGGCTTGGTTCCCTCTGGTTCATTGGAGTATATGTTTACAAGAAAGGCTGTTTTTGAATTCATTAAACCTGAAGGGGCTGATATTGAAGAACTGGAACTGGAGCTTATTGATGGTGGGCTTGAAGAAATTGAACAAAATGAGGGTACTTTATATGCCTATGCTGACTATACAAATTTTGGAAACCTTTCCCATTTACTGGAAGAGATGAAGATTGAAGTTACAAAGGCAAACCTGCAACGTTTACCCACTACACCTGTTGAATTTGCTGAAGAGCAACTGGAAGAAATTGAAAAATTGCTTGACAAGCTTGAAGATGATGAAGATGTGCAGGCAGTCTATACCAATATTGCCTAATACATCATTTCATTTTGAAAAGTAGTTATCTTTGAAATTGCCCTTATTGACCTCTTATATAGCCTTATTGGCCTATTTATTTATTTTTTACCTTCCAAATTTAGTAGCTTAGTGCTAAAATCTTTAATAAGCTTTCATGATCAATACTGACAGTTTAACATCACATTATGTGGGTATATGGAATAATTGTGTTACCTCATTTCCTTCCTTGCCCGTTTCCTATTCAAAGGAAGACCAAAAAGCCAATGAGTCTTCTTTTGAGAAGATCATCCAGGAACTTAAATTAAAAGGGCAAAAAAGCAATCTAAATGGGAAAAAGCACGTGGTATCAGGAGTTTCATCAACTTCTTTATTCCGAAAATTATTTGTTTCAGTATTTGATTTTGAACAAGCACATCTTGACCTGATTTTGTCAACTGAATTTAAGCAGGTAACTAAAGATTTCATAAAAAAAGCAAGGGAATTTGATAAAGAGATAAGTTTGCAAGATATATTCCAGGCTTGCAGGAATGCCTGGATCATGTGTGGTATCCAGCAAATGATAGGGGAGAAGGTGCAACTGACTCCTTCCTTGTTTGCTTACAGCATGTTGTACCCATATAGTGATAATTACCTTGATGACCCTGCTTTTTCAAAAGAGCAAAAAATGGGTTTCAGCAAGCGTTTCCATGGGCGTTTGATGGGTATCCCAACTAAGCCCCAAAATGCCCATGAAGTGATCATTTTTAAATTAATTGAGATGATTGAAGGGCAGTACAGCAGGAAAGCTTACCCTGGTGTATACCAAAGCCTACTTGCAATCCATAATGCCCAAACCAAAAGCCTGGCTTTGGTTGATAGAAATGTAACTATTACAGATGGTGAAATTTTAAGGATCTGCATAGAAAAAGGAGGTACCTCTGTATTGGCTGATGGCTACCTGGTTGCAGGAAACCTTACAAATGAACAACAAATTTCTTTGTTTGGTTATGGAACATACCTTCAGTTTATTGATGATATACAAGACCTGAATGAAGATACCAAAGCAGGGCAGGTGACTGTTTTTTGCAAGGAAGCTAAACAAAGTAAGCTGGACTACCTAACCAACAAGGTTTTTAGCCTGGGGCAGGAGGTTATCCAGTCAATGTATTGTTTTAATGGTTCTGATATTGTGGAGTTCAAAAGCTTGATAAATAAAAGTATAAATTCAATGCTGGTGGAGACCATTTTACTAAATGACCCATATTACAGCAAGGATTACATCAAAAGTTTGGAAGTTTTTTCACCTTTAAGCATTGAATATCTTAGGAAAAGGAGGAGTAAACTTTCCCCCCAAAGGATATCTTACATCCATAAAATTGTGGAGTCAACCATTTCGAGCTATTAAAGGAAATCTTCTAATTTACAACTTCAAGCTATTAGCCTTACTGTAAATGTCCTTTTAAGAAGTTGGTCATTTTAGTGTATAGGTGCATGGTTGTGTTCCCACCATATATGCCATGGTTTCTGTTGGTGTAAAGAGCCATATCAAATTGGATACCTTCCTGTACAAGCTTTTCAGCAAATTCATAAGCATTTTGGGCATGTACATTATCATCAGCAGTGCCATGTACTAGCAACAAGTTGCCTTTTAGGCCTTTTGCATGGGTTAAAGGTGAATTATCATCATAGCCATCAGGGTTTTCCTGTGGTGTCCTCATGTATCGCTCAGTGTATATGGTATCATAAAACCTCCAGCTTGTTACTGGTGCTACTGATATGCCTGCTTTGAAAATGCCATCTCCCTTTTCCATGGAAAGGGCTACCATAAAACCTCCATAACTCCATCCAAAAATAGCTATGTTCCCACCATCAACATAGGGTAATGAAGCCAGGTATTTTGCAGCCTCAACCTGGTCATCTGATTCATATTTACCCAGTTGCATGTAGGTCACTTTCCTGAAATCTTCACCACGTGCGCCAGTCCCCCTGGGGTCAACACATGCCACAATGAAACCTTCCTGTACCAGGTATTCATTCCAACCCACACGTAACCTGTCTGTTACACTTTGTGAATTAGGTCCACTATATTGGGTCATCAGTACAGGGTATTGTTTATTTGGGTTGAAATCATTGGGTTTTAACATCCATCCATTTAATTCAACACCTTCAGAAGTTGTAAAAGTAAAAAATTCTTTTGCTGGGATATTATACTCAAGTAGCTTTCCTTTTAAGGCGGCATTATCCTCAAGTACCCTGATCAATTTCCCTTTACTGTTGTGTAGGGTTACCAGTGGAGGCGTGTTATTGCTTGCATAAGTGTTAATATAATATTTAAAGTTTTTGCTGAATGTACAAGAGTTTGTACCCTTTAGGGTAGACAGTTCCCCTCTTTTTTTCTCATCTAAGCTGATATAATATATTTCCCTTTGCATGGGTGATTCAGCAGCAGCCTGGTAATAAAACAATTTATTCTTTTTATCATACCCATAAAAATTGGTCACATCAAATTCTCCTTTGGTCAATTGCTTTTGAAAAAAGCCTTGCCTGTCATATAAATAGAGGTGTGACCAGCCATCCCTTTCACTCGTGATAACAAAACTGCCATCATCAAGGAATGTGAAGTCATCTAGGAAGCTTTGAGCAATATACTTGTCATTTTTCTCAGTAAAAATTACCCTTGAATCACCAGTATATGGGTTGGTGTACAATGTTTCCAGTTTATTCTGCCTCCTGTTCAGGCGCATAACCATCAGGTCATTGGCATCAGGGGTCCATTTTATCCTGGGAATGTATTGGTCCTCTTTCTCTCCTGTATCTGCCTCAATGGTAGTTTTTGATTTAGGGTCATAAACATAGACAGTTACTTTTGAGTTTTCCTCTCCTGCTTTTGGGTATTTAAATGTTTCATTATAAGGGTATAAGGCATAGTCATCATAGCTTGGCCTTTCTCCTTTAAACAGGGTCATCCCAAACTCTTTAACTTCAGATTCATCAAAACGCATAAATGCCAGGAACCTGCTGTCAGGCGACCATGCAAAAGCTTTGTTAAACCCAAACTCTTCCTCATATACCCAGTCAGGTGCCCCATTAATTATTTCATTCTTTTTCCCATCCTTGGTCACTTTGCTTTCAGTCCCAAATTTCAGGTTTTTTATAAAAAGGTTGTTATTCCTGACAAATGCAACCATATTGCCGTCAGGGGAGAAAGTAGCAAGCTGTTGCGCCCCTTTTTCTGATAAAGGGGTTAGGGTTTCAGTAACTGAATTCCAGATGTAATATTCAGCAGTAAATGAATGCCTGTATATCTTTTTTACTTTTGTTGTCAATAATATTTTTGTCTCATCATCACTGAATGTGTACCCTGAAAACCTGCTGATAGGGCTTTCTTCAACCTTTTCCAGGTCAAAGACTACATCCACTTTTTCTCCTCTTTCATAGCTGTTTTTTATGATTTTTGAACCTCCTTCAAGGATTGAATAGTGGATGCCATCATTCATTGAGTTTAACCCCCTGACTGATTTTTGCGAGAATTCCCCATTTACAAACACATCTTCCAATGTAAACTTCTTATCCTGTGCAATACTAGTTATAAATAGGGTGGATGAAAGGAATAATATTATTAAACTTCTCATGGTAATTTGTTTTGATTGTTCTACAAAAATATAAATACAAAAACAAAGGGAGGTGATAATTTTTTAGTAAATACGAAAATTATTTTAAGCATCAATAACCACCTGTTTATAAATATGCAAAGAAAATGTTCATAGAATAGGGTATTCACGTTACCCATTGATTGTTTTCTATGAAGAATGGTTATCTTTGCACTTCAAAAATTTGAACCATTTAGTTAATAAAGAATGATCAACATTACACTACCAGATAACAGTGTGAAAGAATTTCCTGAAGGGGTTACAGGGTACGAGATAGCCGTGGCAATTTCGCCCAGGTTGGCAAAAGAGGTTTTATCAATTTCAGTTAATGGTGAAATATGGGATTTAACACGCCCTATACAAGAAGATGCTTCTATTAACCTTCATAAATGGGATGACCGCCAGGGGAAGGAAACATTCTGGCACTCTTCTGCCCATTTAATGGCTGAAGCTATTGAAACCATGTACCCTGGGACAAAATTTGGTATTGGACCAACTGTGGATACAGGCTTTTATTATGATGTGGAACTTCCTGATGGAAAAGTTATAACTGACAAAGATTTGCCTGTAATTGAAAAAAAGATGTTGGAATTAGCCAGGCAAAAAAACGATATTAACAGGAGTGAAATTTCTAAAGCTGATGCTTTGGAAATGTTCAATGAAAAAAATGACGGCCTTAAGTTGGAGTTGATAGATGAATTGGAAGATGGTACTATTACCTTATACAACCAGGGCAATTTTACTGACCTGTGCCGTGGACCCCATTTGCCCAACACAAGTTTGATCAAAGCTATCAAACTAACTGCAATTGCTGGAGCTTATTGGCGAGGAGACGAAAAAAATAAAATGTTAACCAGAGTTTATGGGGTAACTTTTCCTAAGCAGAAAATGCTTGAAGAATACCTGTTAATGGTTGAAGAAGCCAAAAAACGCGACCACAGGAAGATAGGGAAAGAAATGGAGTTATTCACCTTTTCAGAAAATGTGGGGCAAGGGTTGCCATTATGGATGCCTAAAGGTGCCCAATTACGCATGCAGCTTGAAGATTTCCTGAAAAAAGTACAAAAAGAACATGGTTATGGGCAGGTGATTACCCCACATATTGGAGACGTTAGGCTGTATAAAACTTCAGGGCATTACCAAAAGTATGGCGAGGATTCATTCCAAACCATAAAAACACCAGCTGAAGGGGAAGAGTACATGCTAAAACCTATGAACTGCCCGCACCATTGCGAAATATATAAGTCAAAACCAAGGTCATATAAAGACCTGCCTGTAAGGATGGCAGAATTTGGTACTGTTTACAGGTATGAGCAAAGTGGTGAGTTGCATGGATTGACCAGGGTAAGGGGTTTCACACAAGATGATGCCCATATCTTTTGCCGCCCTGACCAGTTAAAAGAGGAATTCAAAAAAGTGATTGATATAGTGTTCATTATTTTCAAAGCACTAAGCTTTGAGAAATATACTGCACAAATTTCATTACGTGACCCAGATAAACCTGAGAAATATATTGGTTCTCCTAAGAACTGGGATAAAGCAGAACAGGCAATCATTGAGGCATGCGAGGAAAAAGGCTTGGAAACAATTACTGAGGTTGGTGAAGCAGCTTTTTATGGGCCTAAGCTCGATTTTATGATTAAAGATGCATTGGGGCGCAGTTGGCAGTTAGGAACTATCCAGGTAGATTATAATTTACCCGAACGTTTCAACCTAGAATATATTGGGGCAGATGATAACCGCCATAAACCTGTAATGATACACAGGGCACCATTTGGTTCAATGGAGCGTTTTGTTGCTGTTTTAATAGAACATACAGCAGGAAAATTCCCATTATGGCTAACTCCTGAGCAGGTAGTTTTATTACCTATCAGTGAAAAGTATAATGATTATGCAAAAAAAGTTTTAAAATTTCTAAATAATTCCGATATTCGCACCGTTATTGACGAGCGTAACGAAAAGATTGGTAGGAAGATACGCGATAACGAACTGAAACGGATACCTTTTATGTTAATAATTGGCGAAAAAGAGGCTGAGAATGGAACTGTTTCTGTTCGTAAACAGGGAGAAGGAGATAAAGGGTTGATGGCACAAGATGAATTTGTTGAATTTGTCAAAAATGAAGTGAAAAATCAATTATCAGGATTATATAATTAATTTTAGGAGGGCATTACGATAGCTATTAAAAGAAGAAATCCAAGAGGTGGACGTGGTGGTAGGGTTGATACAACCCCACAACACAGGATAAATGAAAGAATTAAAGCGCCTATGGTGAGGGTGGTTGGCGAGAACGTCAATAACCCTGGAGTATACCCACTTAGGGAAGCATTAAATATTGCAAATTCACTGGGTCTTGATTTAGTGGAAATTTCGCCTAATGCAGACCCACCTGTTTGCAAGGTAATTGATTACTCAAAGTTTCTTTATCAACAGAAAAAGAAACAAAAAGAGATGAAAGCAAAAGCTGTGAAAGTGGTCGTTAAAGAGATTCGTTTTGGACCTCAAACTGACGAACATGATTTCCAGTTTAAGCTTAGGCATGCTCAAAAGTTCTTAAAAGATGGGGCAAAGGTAAAAGCCTTTGTGTTTTTTAAAGGAAGGTCAATCTTGTTTAAAGAGCAAGGAGAAATCCTGTTGTTACGTTTTGCAACAGAGTTGGAAGAATTGGGAAAAGTAGAGCAAATGCCTAAGTTAGAAGGGAAAAGGATGACAATGTTTATTTCACCGAAAAAAGCAAAGTAAACGGCTTTTTTTAATTAAATAAAAGTAGGAAAATGCCAAAAATGAAGACGAATTCCGGTGCTAAAAAAAGGTTTAAGCTTACCGGATCTGGGAAAATTAAAAGAAAACATGCCTACAAAAGTCATATTCTGACAAAGAAGAGTAAGAAGCGTAAGCGCAATCTTGGTTATTGGACAACTATTGACAAAACCAATGAGAGCAATGTGAAATTACTATTGAATATGAAATAGCGTTCTTTCTTTTAGAGAAAAATTAGTGATTAACCAGGTGATATAGCATGTAAGAATCCAAATAAGTGGGTCGCTTATTACCAAAAAATTAAAAGTATGCCAAGAAGTATAAATCATGTAGCATCACGAGCCCGTAGGAAAAAAATCCTAAAGCGGACAAAAGGTTATTATGGAGCTCGTAAAAATGTATGGACTGTTGCAAAAAATGCCTATGAAAAGGGGCTGCAATATTCATACAGGGACAGGAAAGCAAAAAAAGGGATGTTCCGCAGGTTGTGGATTCAGCGAATTAATGCCGCTGCCCGTTTAGAAGGGTTGTCTTATTCACAATTTATGGGGTTATTAAAGAAAAATAATATTGACATTAATAGGAAAGTTTTAGCTGATTTAGCAATGAACCATCCGGATGCTTTTAAAGCAGTTGTCAAAAAAGTGAAATAAATATTTATTTAGGTGAGATAAATGAAAAATGCCTGGAAATTTTTTCCAGGCATTCTTTTTTCCTTTTGGTAGGTAATGGGTTAAAAAAGGGTTATTGGGCTTTCAGGGTGACTATGCCATCATTAAGCCCTTGGCATAAAGCTTTTACTTTTATATCTCCAGAGGTAGTCGTTGACCTCAGGATCAAAGTTGCACGCCCCTCATAGGTTTTGCATTTATTTCCATGAAATGGATAATCAATTGGTGCATAAGGGTTTCCTGTGCCAACAGCAGCAATTGTTGCAGGTCCTCCTATTTCAAAAACTACTTCATGGTCATCCATGGGATTATAGATTCTATTTTTCCCAACTAATTCCACGTTAATATAACATATATCGCAACCATTTGCATCTATGGTTTGGCGGTCGGCATGCAGTTTTATGGCTTGAGCATCTGTTGCTGATTTAAGTGTGTGTTTTGCAATTAGCTTACCATTCTCATATCCAACTACTTTTAGTACACCTTTCTCATAAGGGACTTCCCACGAAGCTATAAATTCAGTATTTCTTGACGTTTCTTTTTTACCCAATGATTGCCCATTTAGGAAAAGCTCTGCTTCTTCGCATCCGGAATAAACATCAACTTGCATTTTCTTACCTTGTTCAACATCCCATGTCCAGGTGGATATAGATGGTTGCCATCCCCACCAGGTTTTTTTGCAATCATATTCTTCAGGTTTCTGAACTGTTGCAAAAACGGTTTTTTCGCCACTCCACAATAATTGGCGATAGTAAGAACGTGGTTTACGGTTCAAGCAGATATCTAAATCACCACACATGGCAATGTATGCAGGGAATGAAGCCTGGTCTTCTTTTTCTCGTCCACAACCTACTTCCCCAAGATAGTCAATTCCTGTCCATACAAAATCCCCAAGGATATGTCTGTTATCAGTAATCAACATCCAATCCTTGAAAAACATAGGCATTTGTGCCTCGCTTTGGTACATAATCCGGTTTGGGAATTCTTTATGGCTTGTGGCAAAACCTTGTTTGTGGCGATCGCGTGATATGCTTTCGTAATTATAACCACAAACATCAACTGCGGCAAAATATTCTGGTGGCGGAAAACGGTCTCCCCAGGTAGCATGCCCTGGCTGGATTGCGTGGGTGGTAGGCCTTGTTAGGTCAAGTTTACGAACATAATCAGCAAGCATCTTTGCCGTTTCTGGCCCCTCGGGGTAACCTTGTTCTGGTATTTCATTCCCAATACTCCACATAATAATACTCGGATGGTTTCGGTCACGTAGCACCATACTGCTCAAATCAGTTTTCCACCATTTGTCAAGAAACGGGGCATAACCGTTAGCTTTTGGCCTTTTCCATTCATCAAATGCTTCATTGATCACCAGCATCCCGTGTTTATCGCAAGCATCTAAAAAAGTTGTTGAAGGCGGATTGTGGGCACAGCGGATAGCATTACAGCCCATCTCTTTCAGTTTTAATACCTTGCGTTCTTCTGCCCAAGCATAGCTTTCTGCCCCTAAGATACCATTATCGTGGTGTATACATACACCTTTCAGTTTGGTATATTTCCCGTTCAGGGTAAAGCCTTCTTTGCTATCAAACTTTAAAGTTCGAATACCAAAGTTTGTAATAAGATCATCTACAATCGTATTGTTAACGATTACCTCAGACACAGTTTTATAAAGGTTTGGTAATTCTAATGACCAAAGTTCCGGCTGGTTAACTTGTAAATCCTGCTTAACTAAGACTATTTTATCTGGAGATATGGTTTGGCTTGATTCGGTTTGAGCAACTTCGTTACCATTCGCATCCAAAATACGGGTAAACAATTTTACTTCTTGTTCCTGTTTACTATCATTTGAGATGGTTGTCTCTACTAAAATATCAGCTTTATCTGATGTAACTTGGGGAGTGGTTACATACGTCCCCCATATAGGGATATGCATATGGTCGGAAACCACTAGCTTTACTGGCCTGTAAATTCCAGAACCTGGATACCATCGGCTTTCCAGCTTATTATTTACTCTTACAAAAAGGATGTTTTTACCTTTTTCATTGAGGTGTGGGGTTAAGTCGTAAGCAAAAGCCGTGTACCCATAATGATGATGCCCTAAATGATTTCCATTAAGCCAAACATCAGAGTACATATAAACACCATCAAAAAGGATTTGTATTTTTTTACCAGAATATGCCTCTGGCAATGAGAACTCCTTTTTATACCATGCCAAGCCTCCTGGAAGGTATCCAGTAGAGCGGCTTCCCATATGTAACCCCAGTGCTCCAACATCACGTTTTTTATTACTTCCTGTACTATTGGCTGGTGGCACAAATGGGGATTCTATACTGTAATCATGGGGGAGGTCGACCAGCTTCCAAGTAGCTGCTGCATCAGGAGGAAGGTCATCATCATTTACATCCCGTATAAATGACCATCCTAAATTAAAATCCTGATTGATCCTGGCATTGCCTTCATTAAATCCTTTTTGAACAGAACTGTTATGTACACAACCTGTAAATATGGACAGGGTCAAGGCTAAACATAAAATTCGAAACATAACTCTCATCTTCTTTCTTATTTTGGTAATTGGACTTATAAATATAAATATTTGGAGGGATTTTTATTTGGGGATCTTTAATATTTCATGCAATAATAAACTTAACTTTTGGCAACTTCATTTTTAACCAGGAGATATTAAATTATAATTTAATTTATTTTTAATATTATTTTAAGGCTAAAATTAAAAAGATATGGAAAATAGGTTGAGTTTCCACCTCGAAGACAAATTAGAGCAAATACTTGGGAGTAGTGTTAAAATATTATCAGGAAAGCCTTTAGGAGGCGGATGTATCAATAATGCCATGAAACTGGAAACATCATCTGGGGCTTTCTTTTTAAAATGGAATACTACTTGTGCACCTAACCTGTTTACCAGGGAAGCAGAAAGCCTTATTGAGCTTGGAAAGGCTAGCTCTTCTTACCTGCATATCCCTAAAGTAATTGTATCAGAAGAAGTAGGAGAGTTGCCAGGATATATAATTATGGAATACCTTGAACCTGCTTCTTATTCATCACAGGATGAGAGGAACTTGGGAAGGGGGTTGGCAACTATCCACCAATTTCCTGCTGACAGGTTTGGGTTCTATAATGATAATTATTGTGGCTCTACCATCCAGGATAACAGTTGGAATACCAATTGGGTAGATTTCTTTGGCCAGCAACGTTTACTTTATATCCTTCAGCTAATCCAAAAAGAAAGAAATATGCCTTCTTCACAAATGAAGGTGTATGAGAAGTTGGTTTCAAGACTGCCTGGTTTATTGCCTTCTTGCAGTAAACCTGCTTTGATACATGGTGACCTGTGGTCAGGTAATTATATGCATACCAATAAAGGACCTGCCTTGATTGACCCCTGTGCATATTATGCTGATTGTGAGATGGAAATGGGGATCATGACCATGTTTGGAGGCTTTTCAGGAAAATTTTGGGAAGGGTATATGGAAGTTAACCCACTTGATCCTGGCTGGGAAAAACGAAATAAAATATACCAGCTTTACCATGTATTAAACCATTATTATCTATTTGGAGGGGGGTATGGTCACCAGGCATTTAACATAGCACAATATTATGCAGGCTAATATAACTTGGTAGGCATATACTTTTAAACATGATTATTCATATTGTTTCCCCTTTATCTCTTGATTAACTTTAGCCAAAACATAAAATCAGCCAACTTATGATCAGCAGGAAGGTTACTGGAATATCTCCTTTTATTGTGATGGAAGTGCTTGAGAGAGCAGCAGAAATGGAAAGGAAAGGCATTAATGTCATCCATATGGAAGTGGGAGAACCAGATTTTGATGTTCCTGCATGTGTGTCAGAGGCAATACAGGAGGCTTTCAACCAGGGGCACACCCATTATACCCACAGCCTTGGAGACCCTGAATTAAGGAATGAGATTGCTGAAAACTATAGGAGGAATTACAAGGTTGAGGTTGACCCAAACCAAATTATTGTAACCTCTGGTTCATCTCCAGCTATATTGCTCACCCTCTCTGTTCTTTGTGAAAATAATGATGAAGTTATTATTTCAGACCCAGGATATGCCTGTTACCCAAATTTCATCAAATATATTGGTGCCAACCCTATAATAGTGCCTGTTGCAGAAGATGAAGGTTTCCAGTATCACCCATCAGACATAAAAAAATACATTACTGGGAAAACAAAGGCTATTATGATCAACAGCCCAATGAATCCTACAGGAAACTTGTTGTCAAAAGAAGTAATGAAACAGTTGGCATCATTGGGACCTATGGTTATATCAGATGAAATTTACCATGGTTTGGTATATGAAGGCAGGGCACATTCAATCCTTGAGTTTACTGATAATGCTTTTGTTTTGAATGGTTTTTCAAAATTGTATGCAATGACAGGTTTGCGCCTGGGTTATGTAATTGCACCTAAACACTTTGTTAGGGTAATGCAAAAACTACAACAGAATTTGTTCATTTGTGCAGGTTCTACTGCCCAGCGCGCAGGGATTTCAGCTTTAAAGAATGCACAACAAGATGTTGCCAGAATGAAATCAACCTATGACGAGCGCAGGAAGTACCTTATAAAAAGGTTAACCAGCTTAGGGTTCAATATAAAAGTAAAGCCAACAGGGGCATTTTATGTGTTTGTTAACGCAAAGCACCTGTCAACTGATAGTTATAAACTAGCCTTTGATATCCTTGACAAAGCCCGTATTGGTGTTACCCCTGGGATTGATTTTGGGGAGAATGGGGAAGGGTTCCTTAGGTTCTCTTATGCAAATTCCCTTGAAAACATCATGGAAGGTATGGATAGGCTAGAAAAATACCTGAAAAGATACCATTCAAGTAAATAATATAGGCTTTTTTCAAACTTTTCAATAATACAGTAAAAAAATAATGCTTTTTTTTGGTATAATTTTGCAGATTAAAATATACCACTTAAAGATATTTTTGTCTTTTTATATTTTTCGAGTATTAGCAAATCTTACCAAAACACTTACAATTTTCATTGAAACCACATGTTTTATTTATAATTATTCAAAATAGCAAGCAAATAATTTAAAATTATAATTTCAAAATTTAATCTGCCAGCAGGGTCTGTTTTGCAGCATAATCAGGGCATGAAACAGATTGCAGCTTTGGACGTCCTATTTAGTGAATAGAAAACATGAAAAAGTGGAAAGCCAAATTCCACAGAAAACATTAACAAATTAGTTCTTTAATTAAAATTTTTAATAGCCATGAAAAAATTAAATGTTGTATTCACATTGATGGTTGCTTTTGTATTATTAGCAACAGTAAGCACAAACGCTACAGGCGTATCAGAAGAGTTTGAAAATTATAAGATTGAAAGTGTTGATGACCTTTATGTTGGTAAAAATATTGAGAAAATCTGGACATTGACTTACAGTGTTGATGAAACTCCAGTTACAGTATTAAAAAGGAAAACAACTTTTGGGAATAGCTACATTGTGCGTTCCGAGCATTTCGAGGTAACCTATGCAACTCAACCTGAAGGTTTTGGTGTTAAAAAAATCAGGAAGAGCTGGGCAAATGTGCCTGCACCAATTACCAAAGCAGTACTGAATGCAAAAGAAATGGAAAACCAAAGGGTTATTACACCTAAAAAAGTGGATGATGAAAGAGCATTGGGTTTGATTGCCAGTTACTTGCCACAACTTGTAAATGAATCATATACCCATCTCTTAAACTAATAGTTTTAAGTTAGCAATTGAAAAGGCTATGAGTAATCATGGCCTTTTTTTATAGCCTGTTTAAATTTTATTGTTTAGCCCCGAAGTCTCGGGGTATGATGTATTTTTTACATAAGTCAAGGCGAATTTGACGCGAATAGTACTAACTATTTAAGGAAAATTCAACGCAGAATAGGTGAACCTGTCTGCTGACAGGCAGGAAAGGCGCAAAATAGAATAAATGAATAATTTATTGAACAGGTTCTTATATACATCCACAGACTAAACCATCAGCCAGGCTATCAAGGTATTCTTCTTCAGCCTTTTTTTCTTTTTGTGTGCCTTTGCACTTTTTGCAAACTGGCAAACCTACTGCACTATTCATTGAAACAGTGGTTTTATCAACCTTCTCCCCGCAAACAAAACAATGATCCTTCATTTCCCTATAATTATAATCAGTGTAAAAATACATTTTCTTTGCATTTCCCAGATGTTATGAGAGATTGTCATAAATCTTTAAAAGCACTGCAAATATGGCTGGTTTTAGCAAATTGGCACAATTATTATAAAAGTAATGTTATCGTTTTTATTAGCTTGTACAAATAGTTACATTTGTACTTACATCTAAAAAGAAAGTAATACATAATTTTATGGCATTAGTATCAAAAATCTTAGGTAAAATATTAGGCAATAAATCAGAAAGGGACATCCAGGAAGTTATGCCAATGGTTGAAACCATTAAGGGTGAGCATAAAAGGATTGAGGGCTTTTCAAATGATGATTTACGTGCTGAATCACAGAAGCTTAAAGATATCATAAAAGAGAAGATAAAAGCAGAGGAAGAAGAGATTGCAAAGCTTAAAGAGGAGGTTGAGGAAGTTGAAATTCAGGAAAGTGAAAAATATTATGAGCAAATAGACAAGCTGGAAGAAAAAATAGATGAAAAACTGGAAGAGGTATTAAATGAGATACTCCCAACTGCTTTTGCTGTAATAAAGGAAACGGCCATCAGGTTTACCCAAAATGAAAAAGTTGTGGTAACAGCCAGTGATTTTGATAGGAACCTGGCTGCAGAAAGGGATAGCATTAACATTGAAGGGGATAAAGCTACCTGGAAAAATAAGTGGATTGCAGGTGGAACTGAAATCACCTGGAACATGATCCATTATGATGTGCAGTTAATTGGAGGTATTGTGTTGCATAGGGGCAACATTGCAGAGATGGCCACTGGTGAAGGGAAAACCCTGGTAGCTACATTGCCTGTTTTCCTGAATGCATTGACTGGCAAAGGGGTCCATGTAGTTACAGTGAATGATTACCTATCAAAAAGGGATGCTGAATGGATGGGTCCAATCTTTGAATTCCATGGGCTTTCTGTTGACTGTATTGATAAACACCAGCCAAATTCAGAAGCCAGGAGGAATGCCTATAATTCTGATATCACATATGGAACCAACAATGAGTTTGGTTTTGACTACTTGAGGGATAACATGGCAATCAACCCTGAAGACCTGGTACAAAGGAAACACCACTTTGCTATTGTTGATGAGGTAGACTCTGTGTTGGTTGATGATGCGCGTACCCCTTTGATCATTTCAGGGCCTGTACCCAAAGGTGACAACCAGCAGTTTGAAGAGTTGAGGCCACATGTTGAAAAGCTATACAGGGCTCAACGTGAGTTGGTTAATGGCATTTTTGCTGATGCAAGGAAATTGTTGACCAAAGAAGATGCAACCCCTGAAGAAAAGAAAGAAGGTGCTTTGCTGTTGTTAAGGGCTCATAAAGGGTTGCCCAAAAACAAGGCAATTATCAAATTCCTGAGTGAAGAAGGCATTAAGGCATCCATGTTAAAAATTGAAAATTTCTATATGCAGGATAACAACAAAAATATGCATATAGTAACTGACCCCCTTTATTTTATTATTGAAGAAAAGCAAAATTCAGTAGAACTTACAGATAAAGGTATTGACCTCATATCTAGGGGGTTTGATGATAATGAGTTTTTTGTGTTGCCTGATATGGGGGCAGAAATGGCTGAACTGGAAAACTCCAGCTTACCCAAAGAGCAGGTATTGGAGAAGAAGGATTTGCTGATGCAGAATTATGCTGTCAAATCAGAAAGGGTACATACCATTAACCAGTTGTTTAAAGCATATGCCATGTTTGAAAAAGATGTGGAATATGTGGTGATGGACAATAAGGTTAAAATAGTTGATGAGCAAACTGGGAGGATTATGGAAGGGCGCAGGTATTCTGATGGCCTGCACCAGGCAATTGAAGCAAAAGAGCATGTAAAAGTTGAGGCTGCTACCCAAACTTTTGCCACCATTACCTTGCAAAATTATTTCAGGATGTACCACAAACTCTCAGGGATGACAGGTACTGCTGAAACTGAAGCAGGTGAATTCTGGGATATCTATAAACTGGAGGTGGTTGTAATCCCCACTAATAGGCCCATTGTCAGGGATGACAGGGAAGACCTTGTTTATAAAACCAAACGTGAAAAATACAATGCTGTTATCCAGCAAATTGTAGAACTGCATAAAGAGGGGCGCCCATCACTGGTGGGTACCACTTCCGTTGAAATTTCAGAGTTGTTAAGCAGGATGTTAAAAATCCGTGGGATCAAGCATAATGTACTGAACGCAAAACTGCATGCAAGGGAAGCTGAAATTGTAGCAGAAGCTGGTAGGCCTGGTGCTGTTACCATTGCCACTAACATGGCAGGTAGGGGTACTGACATCAAACTTTCCAAAGAAGTAAAAGAAGCTGGTGGGTTGGCAATTATTGGTACCGAAAGGCATGACAGCAGGCGTGTTGACCGCCAATTGCGTGGCCGTGCTGGGCGCCAGGGAGACCCAGGTTCATCACAGTTTTTTGTGTCACTTGAAGATGACCTGATGCGCTTGTTTGGCTCGGAAAGGATCACTGGTATTATGGATAGGCTGGGGCTGAAAGAAGGTGAAGTTATCCAGCATTCCATGATTTCAAAATCAATTGAAAGGGCACAGAAAAAGGTAGAAGAAAATAACTTTGGGATCAGGAAAAGGCTGCTTGAATATGATGATGTAATGAACTCCCAGCGCGAAGTTATCTACAAAAAAAGGCGCCATGCCTTGTATGGGGAACGCTTGGAAGTAGATGTCCTGAATATGATGTATGATTCTGTGGAAGAGCTGGTTAATGAGTACCATGGGGCTGATATGTTTGAAGATTTCAACCTTGAACTTATGCGCCTCCTTTCAATAGAAGCACCTGTTACTGAGCAAGAATTTGCCAAAAAACCACCTGATGAAACTTCAAATAAAATATATGAAGTAATGATTGACACCTATAAAAGGAAAGTTGATTATATTTCAAAACAAGCTTATCCTGTAATTAAAGATGTATATGAGAAAAAATCTCATATGTACACCAACATAGTTGTACCAATTTCTGATGGCAGGAGGGTATTCCAAATAGTTACCAGCCTTGAAAAAGCTTACCAAAATAAGGGTAAAGAACTGGTTAAGTCATACCAGAAACAAATAGTGCTAGCCAATATTGATGAATCATGGAAGGAGCAGTTGCGCGAAATGGATGACCTGAAACAATCAGTACAAAATGCAACTTATGAACAAAAAGACCCATTATTGATCTATAAATTTGAGTCATTCAACCTGTTTAAACAGATGGTTGCTAAGGTGAATAAGGACATTGTTTCTACCTTGATGAAAGGGCATATACCAATCCGGGACCCTAATGAGGTGAAAGAAGCAGCTGCAAGAAGGCGCACAGATATAAGCAGGTATAAAACCAGCAAAACAGATTCACCAGCCATGAACCCTATGGAAGGTGCCAATACACAAACCCAGGAGAAATCACGCCCTCAGCCTGTGAAAGTTGAAAAAAGGGTAGGCAGGAATGACCCTTGCCCATGTGGTAGCGGGAAAAAATATAAACAATGCCATGGAAAGGCATAATCAACTAAATACTAATAAATAAAAACAAGTATGCTTAGCTACATTAATTGGAATGCTGACCCAGAGATCGTAAAAATCAATCTTGAATTTATAAAATTGGGTGCTTTATCTATCAGGTGGTATGGGTTGTTTTTTGCCTCAGGGCTGATGGTAGGCTATTACATTGGCGAAAAGATGCTAAAATCAGAAAATGTAAACCAAAAGTGGATTGAAAGCCTGGCTACCTACATCCTTATAGCTACAATTGTAGGGGCAAGGCTTGGTCATGTCTTTTTTTATGGATGGGATTATTATTCACAAAATCCAGGAGAAATCATTAAAGTATGGCATGGTGGCCTGGCAAGCCATGGTGGGGCAATTGGGATATTAATAGCCCTGTTTATCCACTCTAAATTGATAACCAAACGCTCAATGCTTTGGACTGTTGACAGGATAGTGGTGCCAACAGCTTTGGTGGGGGCATTTATCCGCATAGGGAACCTGATGAACTCTGAAATATATGGTGTTGAAACCACCCTTCCATGGGGGTTTATTTTTGAAAGGAATGCTGAAATGGTGGCTAAACACCCTACCCAAATTTATGAAGCTTTATGTTATATCCTGGCCTTCATTTTCCTAATGTATAAATACAGGAAAACTGGTGCTAAAGACAAACAAGGTATGCTTACAGGGATATTCTTTACCTTGGTTTTTGTAGCCCGCTTTTTTATTGAATTTATTAAAGAAGACCAGGAGGCATTTGAAGCAGGCATGGCACTTAATATGGGGCAGTGGCTTAGTGTTCCATTTATCCTTGCTGGGCTTTACTTATGGGTAAGGGGGGCAAGGTCTGCACCTGTTACCTATAAAAATGGCTAACCTAGTGGCACTGTAGGCTTTATTCTTGGAAACCCTCAAAAAACTTATCCAGGTTATTTTCCTTTTCTGAAAGGATTGAAATATCATAAACCCTTTTTTGCAAGACTGAATTATACAATGACACAGTTTTTATGTCTTCAGAATTTTTTAATGCAATTGCCTGGAGGAGGCTTTTTTCAATGGCTTGTTTAGCAGCATCTATGTTCCCCTGTAATTCTTTGGCCAGGGCAATGTTGTAGTTTGCCCAAATGGATAGTTTCCCAAACCTTTGGCCATTGTATTTATCCCAGAGGGCAATGGCTTTATCCAATTTTTCTTGTTCAAAATGCCTGGCTGCATCCTTAAAATCTTCAACAGGAGGGATAACATACATCCTGTACACATTTTGCCAGCCTGGTGACAACCTCCTGGCATAATTTTCCCCTGCCACTTGTGCTGCTGTTTGCAATGCTTCTGCAATTGGGGGTTTCCTTATTCTACCCCTTTTCTTATCAGTGGTAGAACCATCCCAGAAAACAGTATCAACCATGGTTTTAATATCCAAAAGGAGTTCCTTATCTGGGGAATAAACTGCCCAGGTAGCAGCTGTCAGTACTTGGTTATAAGCAATGCTCTTTTCAACCCCATATGGGTATTCAGAATAGAAATAAGAGAATGTTTCTAACGAAACCACCAGGTCTGTATTATAATGTGCATCCAGTTTTTTAATAAAATCCTTGCTTAAAGTGCTTATAAATTCCCCTTTGCTTTGCTCAATGAAATTGTAAGGTAGGAGCTTGATATCCTCAAATGACCCATTTATTTTTAGTGACTTACTAAGGGAATTCAACACCTTGGTAACCATCATACTATCAATGCTTTGGGAGATGTTTTCGGGTAACCTGAGAAGCTTTTTATTCCTTTTATAATAGTTTTGGAAAGTATCTTGATCAAATTTAAAATTATGGCTTAAAATAACAATGTCTTTTGCATCATCAGGAAATTGCAGCTCACTGGGCTGGTATACTTCAATGGGGAATTCCCTGTAAATAGTGCATGAACTGATAAACAAGGTTATTATCAATATCATGAACAGTTTGGGTTTGGCTTTTTCCATTTTATTTATTCAGCCTTTTTAGTTGTTCCCTCCTTTGCTTCAGCTTCAGCAGGTAATTGTAAGTCACAGCCTTATATTGTGTTTTATATGACTTGGTCCCCCATTCATAGGCTTTATCAAAATTCCCCAGTATTTCATGGGTTACAGCTGCATTAAACTGGGCTTTGCTTATTAAACTTTTGGAGCCTTCATTTTCAGAAACTTCCTTCCACAAAGTTAAAGCCTTCTCCCAATCATTTGATTGCACTGCATGGTGTGCCTGGACAAATTTTTCATTGGTTGATAAATAATACATCCTGGTATCAGTTTTCCAACTGGGTGCGAGCTTCCCTGAATAGTCAAGGGCAATTGAAATACCAGTTTCAACCAGTGCATCTTTTACTGAAGTCATTTTCCCAAACAATTCCCTGTTGCTCATGCCAAATTCTTCCCAAACCAATGTGTCTGAAAGGAATGCCCTGTTCACCACCTCTTTTTTTAATGGGTCATACACCCTGAACAGTGAGCTATACCTAACGGCCATCCTTGCAAAATACCCTTTAAAATACCTGTCATTCAACCTGTCATACAGGGTTTCACGGCTATATTGGGTTGTTGCCCTCATCCCCAGGTGGTCAAGGGAGAGTACCACATCAGTATTAAAATCTGAGCACAGTTGGCTCACCTCTTCCCAACTCATTTCTGTAGAGAAATATTTATTCTTTTCATGTGGCAGGAACCTGTTTTCAGGGATCACTATATCATACCTTCCTGATTCATATAATAATTCACCCAGGGCGCGCATGGTAGTATCAGCAGCCAGGCTGTCATATAAAAGGGTATCAACATTGAATGTTTGCCTGTAAAATGATACTTGAAGGGAGTCTTCAATGTAATTTTGGTATAATGTATCAACTGCCCTGTTAACCAGCAGGATGCTTTGGATATCTTTTGGTAATTCCTCTTTTGATGGCTGTGCCAGCTGTACCCTGACATAGTTTACAGAAGTGCAGGAGCTTATGATGATGAGTAGGCTGAAAACCAATACAACAAATGTTGCTCTTCCCATGGTGTAAATGTATTTAAGTTTATGCTTTAATAAATACCCCAGAATTTCCTCAAAAACCATTCCAATGAAAACAAAACCAACAGTAAAACAAAAAGAAGCTTTACATTCAGTACATTGGCTAATGTTGTTTGCACATAGGTGGTTGGCCTTATTTCAGGGTTGTTTTTAATATCAGTAAAAACCTCGTCTGCATTTTTAAGTCCATAAAATTCTCCTCCCGTATTAGAGGATAATTGGAAAAGGAGGTTATGGTTTGCTTGAATATTTGTAGATTCAATATTTACGGGCATAATAGCAAATTTTCCTTCCTCAATATGTTCTTCTCCGCTAATTGTTACAGCAGCCTGGAAAGTATAATCACCTGCCGGCAAAATGCCTGCATCAAGCCTGTAACGTTTGTTATACCTGTCAAATGTATATTGATAATCGTTACCAATGCTATCTGTTATAGTTATTGTAACATCTTCTTCAGTTAATGGTTCATAAGCATCATTATAAACCTCAGCACCAATTAGAACAGGGTCTGTTTCATTGTATGCAGGAGTATATGTTACCATAAAGTTGTCTTCATTATCGCACAGTGCAAGGTATTGTGCCAATGATGATACAAACCCATTAAATACATCATGGTTTTCATTCAGGTAGTAATCATATAGCCTCCACCTCCATATGCCTTCACCAAACAAAATACCTGTTTTCCAGCCATTGTTATTTCCTGTTACCAACAGTGGTTTGGTGGTAGGTATGCCATTGATCTGCTGATACAACAAAGTATTAAATGCAGGGGCAACATTATAATCAGCAAAAGGAGCCTGCAAAGGGGGGAGCTTGGCAATGTTTTCAATAAATTCTTCACTTAAATTAAAAGATTGGAAATTTGGGTTGGCTTCTGCTTTTACATCTTCACCTGTACCTGCCAGGGGAAATATTTCTGCTCCAATAGCAAGGCTATTAAACTGGGGTAAATGGCTTTTCCCACCTATCATGAACAATACAGGGGTTTTATGCTCCTTACAATTTTCTATAAGGGTGTTTCCTGCAAATCCTGAGGTAGGCACCTGGTTTAATACCACAAGGTTAAAATCTTCCACATTCTCTGGGTAAGGGGGCTCTGTAAATATGGATACTTCATAATTCTGGAGGATATCCAATGAATTTTTTATGGCTCCTCCATCAGGGTGGGCCCCCTCTGAAATGATGAGTACCTTCTGTTTGTTTTCCAGGATATTGACAACAAATTCAGCATGGTTGTTTTCCTTATTTGGCTCAATAGCACCACATTCCAATGTAACAGTATAATGTTGTAACCCAACTTTATCAGCATCCAGCAGGATATTTAAAGATATAAATTGGTTATTAGTGCGTGGGGTTATTTGTTGCTTATGGAGGGCTTTGCCCTGGTTAGAAACTACAACCTGGCAGCGCTGGTTTTTTAACTTGGCGAACCCCAGCCCAATTTCAACAGGGAACTGGTTGTTAAGGAATGCTGTTTGGTTCGAATACACAGAAATAACCTTGGTATCAATGAAAACAGAAGTGTCCCCAGTACCAACAGAATAGATAGGGAAGTTAAGCTTCTGGACAGCATTTAATGGGTTGCTCCCATGGTTAAATATCCCATCCCCAATGAGTAACATTGCCCCAATGTTTTCATTAAAATGGGTATTGTAAACAGTATTGATAAGGTTGGTATAATCTGATCTTTTTTCATCAAATTGCAACTGACCTGCCCGTTTTACCTCTTCCCCAAATGAATATTGTATGAGTGAATAATCATTCCTTAATTCTGAATTCAATTGGCTATTTAATTGGTTAAGAAGGTTTTCATCTGATTGCCCATTGGTTGATGCCCTTACTGATGTGGAATTATCAAATGCAGCTATGATAATTGGTTTTACCTTCTGTTTTTTGTTGGTTTTAACAAGGGGTGAAAGGATCAATACAGATAACAGGAAAAAAGAGGTAAACCTTAAGGCAGCTAAAAAACGTAATTGTCCTGTGCTTAAATCCATTGCTTCCCTGTTGCGAAAATACACTGCCACTGTAACAGCAATGGCTATGGCAGTGCAAACTGCCACCAATAAAATTGCATACTTTATTTCAAAAATAATCTCCAAAACTTAAGGTTTAATAAAAACATCCATGGTAAATATAATCATCTTATGCTTTACAAAATGAGGTTTATTGATTAATATTACTACTGGTAATATTAGAACCAACCTTTACTTGCATTGTTGCACTGTAACAAATAAATTTGTTGGTTGAATAAAGAATAATTAAATAAAATGATAACCAGAATTTTAGCCTTTTTCTTGTTGTTTGCATTTGTAATTAGCTGCAACAAAAAAACCAATCCAGAAATTTCTTCAGAAGATATAAAAGAAAACATAATGTACCTTGCATCAGATTCTTTAAAAGGTAGGAAACCCGGGAAAGAAGGGGATATGTTGGCTTCAGGGTTTATCCGCGAAAAATTAAGGGATGCTGGCCTGCAATTGATTGCTGAAAAAGGCTTCCAGCCTTTTAAAGTTATTACTGAAGTAGGGCTGGGGGAAAAAAATACTTTCAATGTTGGTGGAAAGGAATTTCTGGTGCAGGATGGTTTTTTGCCTTATTCATTCTCAGCCAATGCAGGGGTAACAGGAAATGCGGTGTTTGCAGGATATGGTTTTAAGTTTGAAAAAGGTGGGGTTAAATACAATGATTATGAAGGTATTGATGTAGAAGGGAAATGGGTATTGTTATTGAAAGGTGACCCCGAGATGGATAACCAGGAAAGTATTTTTATTGAATTTTCTGATGAAAGGTCAAAAGTATTAACTGCCCTTGACCAAAAAGCTGCTGGTGTTTTATTGGTTGGGGGTGCCCAGTATAATAGCAAAGATGAATTATCCCCTTTATTTTATGATAAAAACAGCAGTACATACCCCATCCCTGTTATCCAGGTAACCAGGGAAGTAGCCAACAGCATCCTTCAGCCTGCCCGGAAAAACATAGAGGGTTTAGAAGAACTGCTGGCAGGGGAAGTTAGTGGTAAAGGCTTCCAGTTGGATATTGAGGTTACAGCAAATGTTGATGTAGTACACAAGGTGGTTGAATCACAGAATGTTGTTGGGGTTGTCCCTGGCAATGACCCTGCATTGATGAATGAATATGTGGTTATTGGTGCCCACCACGACCACCTCGGCATGGGAGGCCAGGGGTCTGGCTCAAGGGCTGTTGATACAATTGCTGTGCACAATGGTGCTGATGATAATGCATCAGGGGTGGCTGCTGTAATTGAACTGGCTGAAAAGGTTGCCGGTGAAAGGCTGAATAAAAGGAGTATTGTTTTTACCACATTTGGGGCTGAAGAAATGGGGCTGGTAGGATCCAAAGCATTTACAAATAACCCTCCTGTTGACCTTGAAAAGGTTGTGGCTATGGTCAATTTTGACATGGTAGGTAGGCTTGACACCATTGAAAACTCATTGAGCATAGGTGGGGTGAATACTTCATTGGAAACACGTGAAATAATTGAACGCCTAAACCCTGGTTTTAACCTGGCATTATCTGATGATGGCTATGGACCATCTGACCATTCTTCATTTTATGCCCAGGGGATACCTGTGTTTTTTGTTTCAACTGGTGCACATGCTGATTACCATACTCCTGAAGATGATGTTGGATACATCAATTTTGAAGGGCAGGAAAAAGTGGTAAAGTATTTTTATGATGTAGTGATGGAAGTAGCCAACAGGCAGGAAGCACTGACTTATAATGAATCGGGCTCCATGCAACGCTCAGGAAGGGGTGGGCGTTTTAAAGTAACCTTGGGTGTTATGCCCGATTTTGCTGGCATAGAAAAAAGGGGGCTTAGGATTGATGCTGTAACCAAAGGAAAACCTGCACATAAAGGGGGCATGGTAAAAGGGGATATTATCACAGCCCTTGATGGGATGAAAGTAGGGAACATTTATGATTATATGAACAGGCTAAAGGCATTGGAACCTGGGCAAAACATTACAGTTGATGTCATTAGAGATGACAAAGTAGAGGTGTTGATAGTGCAGTTGTAAAATTTCAATAGGGGTTTGTTCCTGTAATTTTATCAGTTAACCCAACCTTCAAGTTTAATATGCCCAATTGTTTTTTCCCCTCCTTTGGGGGCAGGGGGAGGCTTTATCTAACCTACTATTTCCCTGACAAGGTTTGTAAGGTGTACCCTGTTTTTTACACCTGTTTTGGTGTAGATCCTGTGGGTATGGTCTTTTACAGTTTGCAGGGTGATAAATAAGGCTTCTGCAATGTCTTTATTTGATTTTCCCAGGCAAATTTCATGGATAATTTCAGCCTCCCTTTTTGATATGTCAAACTTTTGGCAAAAAGCTGCAAAATCAACTTTTGTATTTTTATAAATACCTGATGATGAAACTATTTGCCAAATGGTAAGTGGAAGGGCAGTGTAGGTTATACAGATGAATAAGATAGAAGCTATTGCTATTGAAAAATGGGTTGTTGAGATAAACCATAAGCCTACTGAATAGAGTACAACCCCTGCCAGGTATCCTGAAAACAGGAGCGTTATTACCCTGCTTTTTGATTTCAGGTCATTGGCTTTGAACTTCTTTAACAATGGGGCAAGCACAAACAAATTGGTTATTAGATTCAGGATGATGATCAATTTTTTTATGGCTTCTTCACTTAAGATAGGCAAATCACCATGCCCTGCCCTTGAATGGATAACAAATGCCCCTACTGAAAGGAACCCTATAACAAATGCAAAGAAATTCAGGGAGGAATACCATTTTAGCTGGTACCCTTTAACTTGGTATAAAAATTTAATAAGCATATACCAGCTTACTACTAAAAATGGCAATCCCAGGATGGGGATATAAAAGGATATTTTTTGGTAGGTTATAGGTTCCAGCCCAAGTTGGTTTAGCCCCTGGTGGATGGCAATGTCGCCCCATACCCCATAAAGGAAATAAGAATAAAAAAATATTTGTTGGAATAAAAGTGTCTGGAAATATGTTTTACCAAGGCGCTTAAACAGGTTAAATGCAATCATGATACTGAATGCTGCAAGCCCAGCAGTAATAACAAGTAAGGCCATGTAAATGTATGTTTCCAGTTCCATGTGTTGTTGCAACTTTAGTATTGATGGGTGCAATTTAATAAACCCCAAAAGGCTTGGCTACCTACCAAAGTAGTGAATATCTTAATTCCTACCAAAGTAGGAAGGAAATTTTATCTGTTGCATATACATTTGGGTATCGAAATAATACATGCAAAAAATAAAGCCATGGAAACACAATCAATAAATTCAGTTACCCCATCAGCAGGTGGGAGTTTTAGTTTTGGGTGGAGGAAAATGTTTGAAAAAAACTTCCTCACCCTTTTTATTGCAGTGATCATTACAGGTATATTGTCTGGTCCCATTGAAGCTTCTTTTAAATGGGATGATGGGGATTTTAATTTTGTATTAGGGGCTTGGGCTGTATTGCTGATTATTTTAGCTATAGCTTGGGAATTCCTTGTAGCACCAATTATTAGTTATGGGGAAAGGTACCTGTTCCTCAAAGCCATGAGGGATGAAGAGTTGGATATAAAAACCCTTTTTGAAGGGTTCAGGAACCAGTATGCTGACATTGTTTTAACCCACCTGGTCATTTTTGCTTTAGTGGGGATTGGCTTGGTCATGCTTATTATCCCAGGCATCATTATTGCTTGCCGCTTGGCCTTTGCCCCTTATATTGTGATGGATCAAAAAATGGAGCCTATGGAAGCCATTGAAGAAAGCTGGAGGATGACACGTGGCCATGGCTGGACAGTATTTTTTATGGCTATCATTACTTTTTTCCTGATCATTGTAGGGTTAATGGCTTGCATTGTGGGGGTATTGGTTTCATTAATGTGGATGCATGCTGCTTTTGCTACATTGTACCAATCTGTACTGAACCAGAAGTTAAAAGATTCTACCATACCCATAATAGATACTTACACAGAAGAATAAAAACAAGAAAAGGCCTGGATTCCAGGCCTTTTTACATTGTTTAATTGCTTTCTTACAGAAATTAGGGGATGGCTAATGGGCTGATATCTTCAATGAATAATTTCCTTCCACCTCTTTTGCTTCAATTTTTAATGTCCATTCACCAATATAATTTTTGGCGTCTTCAACCCCTTCCAATGAAAATGCAGATGACCAACTAATATCAGCAGTTGGTGTGACATTTAGTCTTTGGAAAACATCACCATTGGGCTTCACAATCGTAATTAGTATTTCTCCTTTTACACACCTTCCAGTTACACGCAATGATACCCTGTTTTGCCCTTTTTCAATTGAAAAATTTGTTGACGAGCTAACACTCTCATCTTGGAATACTTTGGAAAGCATTAGTGAAGTATGCCTTTCATCAGCATGATGGGTACTAACATAAATCCCACCTGACGAAGTAGGGTAAGCTGTCCGTGCATATGCCCTTGCACTGCTACGTGCCCTGACACTGGTGCTTTTGTCTTCTTTTTTATTTTCTGAAGTTTCTGATACCTGGGCATTTGAACAAAGGATCAACCCCAGAGAGAAAATAGCAATGAATAATAACTTTAACTTCATGGCATTTAAATTTTAATAATGGTTATTTATTGTAAAAGTATGCCATATGCAGTATTCCTTTGGTTAATGCCAGGTTAATACTGGGTTAATGTGCTAATATTTAGCAAGAATGCACTAGTTTTAAACCAAATTAACCTACAAGTAAACAGGCTTACATGAAACATATAATCAATATGGTGCTGGCATTTATTGCCTTACTTGTACTTGTTGCTGTCCAGGTATTTGTAATTAATGAAATGTTCCAACTAAAAAAAGGTGAGTTTGATAAAACTTATGAGGAGGAGGTTTTTTATGCACTTGAACAATTCAATTATGAAAAATCCCAAAGCCCTTTTAGTTCTATATTGTTGAGCCTGAATAACTATGCTGACACAACCTTATTGAAATATCCTGTATTTGAGTTTGAAGATTCTTTGGTGAAACTTGAAGTGGCTAATGAAGTGAAAAGTGTAATGGCTGAGAATGACAGCATTTCTGTTTTTTTGGCCAGTTACTTAGGAAATAAAAAGCTTGAAACAGATTTTCAATCAGGATTTCAAATAAGAAAATTCTCTTTGATCCATTTTAATGACAGGTATAATATCATGGATGGGAATGTGGGGGGCTTCCTTGTAAACTCTAGCTCTATTTTTATTCAAACCATAACAGCTGAGTACAATTTTTACCATATTGAGTTTGATTTTTATATTGATTTTACCCATAAAAAAAAGGTAATCATCAGGGAAATGCGCGTTGCCCTTTTGTTGGTTTTTGGCACCATCTCTATTGTTTTGATAGTATATTTATTGACGTTACGCAACTTGTTGAGGCAGAAAAAACTTTCAGAGTTAAAATCTGATTTTATCAATAATATGACCCATGAATTAAAAACCCCACTATCAACCATTTCAGTGGCCAGTTCTGGGCTTTCTATAACCAAAGGAGGAGGTAATAAAAAACTTGAGGATTTAGCAGGGGTTATTAAAAAGCAAATAAAGCTGTTAAATAAAATGATTGACCAGATACTGGATATCAGCATGTTGGAAAGGGCTGGGTTTGTAATATCCAAAAATACATTTGAATTGGTGGCTTTTTTTGAAGAAGTAATTGGCTCATATAAATTAAAAAATAAGGACAAGGAATTAAACATCTATTTTGTGCATCAAATTAAAGGTTCACATTTTGTAATGTTGGATAAGTTCCAACTAAATAGGGTGCTGTTGAATTTATTATCAAATAGTGTAAAGTATTGTAATGAGGTACCTGAAATAAAGATTAATATAGAAAAGGATGATAACCAGTTGGTTATAAGGTTTAAAGATAATGGTATTGGTATCCCCCAAAAAGAGCAAAAGCATGTGTTCAATAAATTTTACAGGCTCGAAACTGCCCGGGAAGTGGGTGTAAAAGGGTTGGGGCTGGGGCTTTATTTTGTAAAAAAAATTGTGGAAGCCCATAATGGGTATATTGAAGTTGAAAGTACTCCAGGAAAAGGCAGTACATTTGTAATTACAATACCTTTAGAAGGTTAAACTGATGGCATATGAAGATATTGTTGGCAGAAGATGATATTGACCTTGGGAATGTTTTATCCCATTTCCTTGAAGTGAGTGGTTATGAAGTTTTCCTGGTAAGGGATGGGGAAGAAGCTTATAATTCTTTTAATGAATATGAACCTGATATTTGCTTGCTTGATGTGATGATGCCAGGAATGGATGGGTTTACCCTGGCTGAGAAGATCCGGAAAAAGGATGGGGAGGTGCCCATTGTTTTCCTGACAGCCAAAAACCAGAAAAATGACAGGATCACTGGCTTAAAGTTGGGTGCTGATGATTACATCACTAAGCCCTTTGAAGTAGAAGAATTGCTGTTAAGGATAAAAAATATCCTGAAAAGGTCTGCTAAGGTAAATGCTGAAGTCTTAAAAATAAAAGATGCCACCCTCTCTCAAAACAGGCTTTCAATAGGCAACAAACAATTCAGGTTAACACAGAAGGAAGTAGAATTAGCCCATTTGTTGTTCAGGAATAAAAATAGGGTTTTAAAAAGGGAGGATATCCTTAAAGAACTCTGGGGTGAAAATGATTATTTCCTGGGGAGGAGCATGGATGTTTTTATGGCCAGGTTGCGCAAATACTTCAGCAATGCTGATGGGGTCAGTATTGAAACTATCCGTGGTACAGGGTATATTTTCCATGTTGAATAAACAATAATCTTTTTAATCAGTTCCTAAGTGTTAAAGAATTGTAACCATGGCATGGTTAAAGCATTTTCTAATTGCTTTTTAGTATACTTGTTGCATAATTAGGCAAAAATTGGTTTCATGGTCAGGAATATTCTTTTTTGGGTATTTATCTTAGGTATTTCTTTGCAACTTAATGCACAATACTTTCAAACTGGTGAGGACCCTGCTTCCCTTAAATGGAGGCAGATCAACACAAGTAATTTCCAGGTAATTTACCCTGAAGGGTTTGAAGCCAATGCCCAGAGGTTGGCGCATTCACTTGAGGAAGTGTATAAATATGGAAGCCAAACATTGAAGCATAAACCTAAAAAAATATCCGTCCTATTACATACCCATACCATCTATTCAAATGGGTTGGTAGCTTTGGCTCCACACAGGATGGAACTGTATACCACACCCCACCAGTCAAATTATCCACAAGATTGGCTTGAACAATTAGCAATCCATGAATTCAGGCATGTGGTACAGGTTGATAAAATTGAAGAAAGCATGCCTGGCATAGCCAGGTTGCTTCTTGGGCAACAGGCTACAGCCCTGGCTGTTGGGGCTTACCTGCCATTTTGGTTCCTTGAAGGGGATGCAGTGGTTGCCGAAACTGCTTTAAGCAATTTTGGGCGTGGTAGGCTGCCTTCATTCCTCATGGAACATAAAGCCCAGGTTGTTGAAAAAGGGGTATATTCATTTAGTAAGGCTTACAATGGGTCATACAAAGATTTTGTCCCAAACCATTATAAGCTAGGCTACTATATGGTGGCAGCCAGTAGGCATAAGTTCGGCAGGAATATTTGGGAGCCAGTGGCCAGCAATGTGGGTAAAAAGCCTTTCTCATTTACCCCTTTTAAGGGTTCTTTGAAAAAAGAAATAGGGGTAAGCCCAAAACAATTATATGAACTGGTTTTTGATAGTTTAAAAAGTGCCTGGTTGGCAGATGACCTACATTATAAGCTAAAAGAATTCACACGGGTTACACCAAAGCCTAAAACATTTACCAATTACCAGTTTAACTTCTACCATCCTAGTGGTAAGATAATTACCCAGAAATCTTCCTCGGATGAAATAACAAGGTTTGTGGCTTTGGGAAAAGATGGGAAAGAAAAGAGGGTACATACACCAGGCAATATTTACAATGAATCAGTAAGTTTCACAAATGGGGTGTTAGTGTGGTCAGAAAAAGTACCAGATGAAAGGTGGGCGCATAGTGGAAATTCTGTTGTCCATTTCTTGAACCTGGAGAATGATTGTAAAAAAGAGTTTAAGCCTGAATATAAGGGGGTTAGCCCTGTCCTTTCTGAGGATAAAGACAGGGTTGTAATGGTTGAAGCTGATTACCAGAATAATTTTTATTTATCAGTTTATAACATTAACTCAGGGAAGCTGTTGGCACGTTTCCAAACACGTGGGAACAACTATTTTTTCACGCCCAAGTGGCTTGATGCCAATTCTTTGGTTGTTATTATGCTAACGCCAAAGGGTAAAAAGCTGGTCCATGTAAATCCATTTACAAAAGAGTTGCAAGATTTAACTGATGAAAATTTTAGGGAATTAAAGCACCCTGTGGTTTCAGGTAATACTGTTTATTTTATCAGCAGCTATTCTGGTAAAAATAGCCTTTATGCCCTGAACCTTGATACCAAGAAGGTAGCACAGGTTTATGAACCCAGGTTTGGGGTTGAATACCCTGCTATTTCTCCAGGGAAAAGTAAAATCTTGTTAAGCAATTATACAGCTGACGGGTTTGGGCTAATTGAAATCCCATTGGACCAGAACAGTTGGAAGCCTATTACTGAAATTAAGAAAGGGAAGTACCCCTTGGCAGAGAGCATGAAAAAACAAGAGCCTGGTGTAATTGATTTCCAGGCACTTGATACTACCAGTTATAAATCTTCACCATACAGCAAACTGGCAAATATCATTAATATACATAGTTGGGCCCCCTTGGCAATTGATATAAATTCATATGATATCCAACCTGGGGTAAGTATTATGTCCCAAAATGTATTGGGTACAGGCCAGGCATCAGTTGGTTACAAGTGGGATACCGATAATAAAGAAGGCAGGTGGTATGCAAACTATATTTACAAAGGTTGGTACCCCCAGTTTGAGTTTGAAGCAAGCACTGGCAAAAGGGAATCTCAATATTACCTGGTCAGGCAAACATTAAATAATGAAGGTGAAGTAATAAAGCGCGATACAACTCTTGAGGGTTATGACTGGCAGGAAACACGTTTGGAAGCTGATATCAAGCTGCCTTTAAACTTTACTAAGGGTAAGTTTTTCAGGCTATTACAGCCTGAATTAAAATATGAGCTAACATCCATAAAGCAAGGAAATAGTTCACCAGAAAACTTTTTCAATGGCAATTTACAGACCTTGGCATACAGGGTTTATTACCATCAAATTTTGAGGCAATCACCTCAGGATGTACTTCCTGATTTTGGGATTATTTTAGATGCCACTTACCGCCATTCCCCTTTTGGGGACCTTGATGCTGGCAGCATCTCTGCTTTCCAGGCAATAAGTTATTTGCCAGGAGCCTTGCCTAACCATGGTGTGCGCCTATATTATGGTTACCAGGACCGTGGGGATGGTCCTCACAATTTGTTTAGTGATGCTATCAGGTACCCACGTGGTTGGGGTAAGTCCAGTAACGACAACATGTACACGTTTTCAGCTGATTACAGGTTGCCCCTTGCTTACCCTGATTTAAGTATTGGGGGCATTATGTACCTGAAACGTTTGAGGGCTTCCATATTTGCTGATTTTGCGCGCCAAGAAGGGGTCATTTATGAAAATAATACCCCTGTTGCTGTTTTTTCCAGGAATTTGTCGAGCTATGGGGTTGAGCTAGTTGGAGATATGAATTGGTTCCGTTTTTATGCCCCTGTGCAGCTAGGTTTCAGGGCTAGTTATTTGCGTGAGCTGGAAGCCATGGATTATGCTGTTTTGCTGTCAATTAACTTCACCTCTTTTTAAAGTGATCAATGTTATTTCAGGGGGCATGTCTATCCTCCAGTTGATACCTATTGTCCCCAGCCCCCTGTTTACATAAAGGTATTGCCCATTGTGGTGGTACAACCCTCCCCATAGGCTCCTGGTAAAATATATCAGGCTGAATTCAATTCCTGCAGGCTTTAAGCCCCATTGCATACCATGTGTATGCCCTGAGAGGGTTAGGGCTATATTGGTATCTTTAATGGCCTTGCTTTGCCAGTGGGCTGGGTCATGGGTTAGAAGTATTTTAAAGGCATTTGCAGGTATTCCATCCAAAGCTTCCCCAAGGTCTGCATATTGTGGGAAGGGGGGATGCCCCCAGTTTTCTACCCCAATTAAGTAGATGGTGTCATTCTCTTTGGTAAGTGGCACAGACTGGTTGTTTAAAAGGGTAAACCCAGCTTTCCCAACACCATTAATGATCCCATTAAAGTTTTGCTGTTTTTTAAGGCTATCCTCCCAATTGAAGTAGTCTCCATAGTCATGGTTTCCCAGGATAGCATAATTGCCTGGGTAGTTGTTGGTTTCAGTTAGTATTTCCTGCCAGGGGGATAGCTCATATGAAAAATTGTTAACCAAGTCACCTGTAAAAAGGGTATAATCAGGATGTAGCAAATCCAACTTTTTTACCACCTTTCCTGGGAGTTTTGAATGTGTGCTGAAACTTCCCAGGTGGAAGTCTGAAATATGGGCTAACTTTGTGGCATCAAAAGCTTCTGGGAGGTTTTTAAAGGAAATGCTAACTTCCTTTACCTGAAGCATTTTTCGCCCCCAAAAAGAGCCATAAAGGGTAGTTATAATGATCCCGGCAACTAAAATAATGCCCATGTTCACGATTACCTTCCTTGGTTGTTTCCTCCCGAAGAAAAGTGATATAAAATACAGGAGGGAAAGTATAAGCCTGGAAACAATATCAGTAACAAGGACAATATTAAAAAAGAAATATGCCTTGTAATTGTCAGAAGTGCCTGCCGTGTTTGGGAAAATAAACAGGTATATGAAATGGAACAAAACATAAATGCTGTAAGCCCAAAATATTGCCAACAATATTTTTTTCCTTTTTGGTGGGTAGGAGGTGGTTACCCCTGAAATTGCTTTTGATACCAGAAATGTTAAAAACAGGTATAAGGTAAAAATCCCCAGTAAAATAATTATTGGTAAAGCCCTCATATAAATTTCTTTTCCCAAAGATAGCTTTCATGGCGAAATTAAGGTAAAATCCCTTTTTTTTTCTGGCTGTTGCCCAGGATGTATTACGCAAACCTGAAATAAACCAGTTGATACAGAATTAGTTAAGCCTATTTTTGCATAGATTTTACGTTTTCAGGATTGTATATTTTAAAATGATAGCATCATCATACATAAATTTTTAGGCTGTGAGCAGGAAAAAACCTTAACTATTCCAGCTCGTACTTATATAAGTACCTTTTTACCATAAATGAGTTTTCCCAAGCAGCCTTTCCTGTTAGGCTGGTTTTCATTTTTATTAGTAAAAAATAGAATTTACTGGTTTAAGTAGGGTGGTGGGGAACGGAAAAGTAAAGTATACAAAAGTTAATAGATCAAATACTCTAAAAATACACATATCTATACAGAAGCTGAAAGAAACAATTCATATTAGTAAAACATTAGGGAAGGTAATTAAATATAAATTTAATATTTTATTATTTTATTCATATATCTCTGAAAATAAGATATTTAAAATATTTAACTAAAGTCTTGGATTATGAATTAGGTTACTTTTGTTACCTATTGCCAGCCAAATTAAATTATTAAATATTTACAATATTCATATTCAGTTATTTATGATGTTTATTTAAATATAAACACTAGATGTATGGTAATTTAAGGTATCACTATGTTTTTAAGGTAATTATGAAATATTATCTATTCTAATGGTAATTTTTTAGAAGTGACAAATGGTACTTACCGGATTCATGATTAGTTACAATTGTTATTTGTAAATATTGAATTGATTCTTTACATTTGTGTATTGCTGTGTGGGTAGTGTAAATCCTAAAAAGTAGCTAAGATGAAAGACAGGATCAAAAAATTTATGAAGGACAAAGGCATAACAGCTGCAGAATTAGCTGATTTCATAGGTGTCCAACGTTCAAATGTATCCCATATTTTAAATGGGCGCAACAAGCCAGGGGCTTCTTTTATAGAAAAACTGCTGATCCATTACCCTGAATTAAATGCCAGGTGGCTTTTTATAGGTACTGAGGGTATGTATACCTCAGGCAAGCAGGCAGGAACAGGAGACTTGTTTGCCTCCACTAAGAACCAGGGGCAGGAAGCTCCAAATGAAAAGAAGGCTAAGGAAACGCCACCATCAGAGGTGAATGAAGAGGTTAAAGGGGTATATAATAAACCTGAAAGTAAGGATGGCTCTGTAAGAGAACCTGATAAACTCATCATAACTTATTCAGATAAAACATTTGAAATGTTCAGCCACAAATAATTTTTGAAGTTAATTTCAGCTCCTTTCATAACCTTTTCCCACCCAAAATCCTAAAATATGGTTATCTTTGCCCAAGTTTTGCTCGCTGTGAGCACATAGTGCCCAAATTATTTAAATAAACGTGTGTGGAAAAGGCTGTAAACGATTTTGTTGTTATTGAGAATGCTGCACTAAATGCAACCAACTTCCGGTTAAAACTTCAATCAAAAACCCCATTGCCTGGCATTAGGGCTGGGCAGTTTGTCAATGTTGAGGTAAAAAATTCAAATGAAATATTCTTAAGGAGGCCATTCTCTGTATTTGAAGTAGACTATAAAGCAAATACATTGAGCTTATTGGTGAAAATATTGGGGAGGGGCTCTAAAAAGCTTACTGAAGTTGAGGCTGGGGAGGATATAAGCCTGGTTTACCCCTTGGGGAATGGCTTTACAATGCCCCAGCATGGCGATAAGGTATTGCTGGTTGGGGGGGGGAGTGGTATTGCCCCCATGCTATTTTTAGCCAAAGACTGTGGCCTCCCACCCGAAAATGTGCATATTTTAATTGGGGCTCGCTCAAAGGAAGACCATATTGATACAGAGGGCTATAAAGAATATGGCACCATTGGTTTTACCACTGAAGATGGCTCGCTTGGTGTAAAGGGCTTTGTTACCCACCACCCATGGTTTGCTGAAGGGCTGGCTGGTTTTGATAAAGTTTATACATGCGGCCCTGACCTGATGATGAAAGCTATTGGAAAAGCTGCTGTGGAAAAGGGCGTTTTTTGCGAAGTTTCCCTTGAAAACTTGATGGCTTGCGGGTTTGGGGTGTGCCTTTGCTGTATTGAGCCTACTAAAGATAAAGGGAATGCATGTGTATGTACTGAAGGGCCTGTTTTTAATATTAATTCATTGAAATGGTAGATTTACGAGTAAAAATAGGGGATTTGGAGCTTAAAAACCCTGTGATGACTGCCTCTGGCACCAGTGGCTTTGGGGAAGAGTTGGCCGAATTTTTTGATATTTCAAAGCTAGGGGGCTTCTTGCTAAAGGGGACTACCCTGCACAACAGGGATGGGAATGATTACCCCAGGATGGCTGAAACCCCTTCTGGGATGCTGAATGCAGTGGGGTTGCAAAACAAAGGCTCTGACCATTTTATAAACCATACTTACCCTAAAATAAAAGATATTGACACCCACTTTATTGTAAATGTAAATGGCTCAACCATTGAGGAATATGTAGAGTTAACAGAAAAAATCAATGCACTGGATAAAATACCTGCCATTGAATTAAATATCTCTTGCCCTAATGTCAAAGAAGGGGGGATGGCTTTTGGGGTAAACTGCCCTGCTGCTGAGGCTGCTGTTAAAGCTGTAAGGAAAGTATATGATAAAACCCTGATTGTTAAATTGTCGCCAAATGTTACTGATATTGCAGAAATAGCCAGGGCCGTAGAAGCCCAGGGGGCTGATTCTGTTTCATTGGTAAACACGTTCCTGGGCATGGCTATTGATGCTGAAAAAAGAATACCATTGCTTTCTACTATCACTGGGGGCTTGTCTGGGCCTGCTATTAAACCTCTGGCATTGAGGATGGTTTGGCAGGTTTCACAAGCTGTTAAAATCCCTATAATAGGGATGGGGGGCATAATGGATGCTACTGATGCCATTGAATTCTTCCTGGCTGGTTCAACTGCCATACAAGTAGGTACTGTTATATTTAAAGACCCTTTGTCCCCATTAAAAGTCCTGGAGGGGATTGAAAGTTACCTGGAGAAGCATAAATATAATTCCTTATATGATATAATTAATAATTTACAAATGTAAATCAATAAGATTGACCACCATTACCCAGGGTTGCTATTCTTTGATAATATACGGTAATAGACTCATTAATAGATAAATATATAAATGTCAAATGTAAATTTTTCTTCAAGCTTAAGGTTGCATTTGTGATTTAATTCTTAATGGTTTAATTTTTCTTAATCTACTTTTCGTGTTAGTGGTTTTAGTGAAATGTATCCTGTCCTGGATTTATATATTTTTAACCCTTCTTTGAAATTTTCTAAAATAATCAAAGCTAAAGGGCTTATTTGTATTCCATATTTTGCATAATGGGTTAATAATTAATTTATTAAGGTTTTCAAAAGCATATTCTGTATTTAGTTGTAGGCTGTAGCCAACTAGAAATGCTGTTTTGATTTTTGGGGAGATGGGGTGTTTAGATGCAAGCTTTAAATATTTGTTAATTATAGGTCATGCACAAACTTTTATTTAAACTGAGGTTCAATTCAATGCAAACTAATTAATGCTGGTTTTCAAGTTGTTAAAGAGTAATAATATTGATTTATTTATAAATTTTCTTTAAATTATTAAAACTTGGGCATGGGATAGGGCAATTTGATAAATTGCAATGTGAACATTTCAATTTTGAGATTGTTTTTTAAAGTACAAATAGCAAATTATAATAAAATCATACTATGTCACAATTTGAAATAGTTATGCCTAAGCTTGGTGAAAGTATCCAGGAAGGTACTATAACAAAGTGGTTTGTAAAAGAAGGGGATACCATTGAAGAAGATGATGTCCTTTTTGAAGTAGCCACAGATAAGGTAGATTCAGAAATCCCTTCACCTGTTGACGGGGTGGTTTCAAAGATCCTTTACCCTGAAGATTCACTGGTCCCAGTAGGGGAAAAACTAGCCATTATCAACATGGAAGGTGGGGATGATGAAGGGGAATTACCTGCTGCTGGTAGCCAGCCTGATGATACTCTTGCTGTTCAGGTACCTAAAGGTGGTGAAAGCCAGCAGGAAGATTCCCAGGTTGAAAAAACAAGTGGGAAAGGGCTAAAATCATTATCAAACCGTTTTTATTCACCCTTGGTAAAAAAAATAGCCAGGGAAGAAAACATCACAGTGGAGGAACTGGAAACCATTGAAGGTTCTGGTGCTGGTGGAAGGGTACAGAAAAAGGATATCCTTGGCTACATTGAGGGCAGGAAACTAGGCAAAGCTGCCCCAGTTTCCAAAGGACCTACTAAATCCAGGCATGAGCCTATACCTGTTTCAATTGGTGCACATGACCAAATTATTGAAATGGACAGGGTTAGGAAGCTTATTGCTGAGCATATGGTTATGTCAAAACAGGTTTCACCCCACGTAACTTCTGTGGTTGAAGCTGATGTAACCAACCTGGTGCATTGGCGCACAAAAAACAAGGATGCATTCCAGCAAAGGTATGGGGAGAAAATTACCTATATGCCTGTATTTACCGAGGCTGTAGCCCAGGCTTTGTCTGAGTTCCCTTTGGTAAATTCCTCTATTGATGGTGATAAGATCATCCTGAAAAAAGATATAAACATTGGCATAGCAGTTGCCAAGCCTGATGGGAACCTGATTGTGCCTGTTATTAAAAACTCAGGGCAGAAAAACCTGGTGGGGTTAACCAAAGAATTGAATAGGCTGGCTATGGCTGCCAGGGAGAACAAACTCTCTATGGATGAAATTGAAGGGGGCACATTCACAATTACCAATTTTGGCTCTTTCAGGAATATTATTGGGACACCTATTATCAACCAGCCACAAGTAGCTATCCTGGCAACAGGAAGTATTGAGAAAAAGCCGGCTGTAATGGAAACCCCAACAGGGGATGCAATAGTTATCAGGCATAAAATGTTCCTTTCATTGTCATATGACCACAGGATTGTGGATGGGGCACTGGGTGGGGCTTTCCTTAGAAGGATAGCTGATATCCTGGAAGAATTTAATATTAACCGCGCAATTTAAGCTAAAAATGGACAACCAAAAAGTTCCAAAATTATATACCATTAAAAATACCCCAAAGGAGGTATTGGAAAAATGGTTTTACCTGATGGTTATTGGGAGGGCAATTGACGATAAAGCCCCCAATTACCTGAAACAAGCTATTGGCTGGTCATACCATGCACCTTATGCAGGGCATGATGGGATCCAGCTGGCAATAGGGCAGCATTTTGAAAAAAATAAAGACCATATTTTTATGTATTACAGGGATATGCTTACTGCTTTATCCTGTGGGATCACCCCTGAGGAGGTCATTTTGAATGGGATTTCAAAGGCTACTGATGTGTCAAGTGGGGGTAGGCATATGTCAAACCACTTTTCAAAGCCTGAATGGAATATCCACAATTTTTCTTCTTTAACAGGAAACCATACATTGCATGCAGTTGGGGCTGCCAGGGCATTGAAATATTACAATGTTGATGCAGTATCCATCAGTGTACAAGGGGAGTCTTCATTAAGCGAAGGGTTTGTATATGAAGCTATCAATGGAGCTGACAATGAGGAATTGCCAGTCATATTCACTGTCCAGGACAATGGGTATGGGATTTCAGTCCCTAAAAAAGACCAGACTGCCAACAGGAAAGTCGCTAATAATTTTTCAGGGTTTAAAAACACAAGGATCATCCATTGCAATGGGAAAGATGTGTTTGACTCAATGAATGCCATGGCTGAGGCAAAAAGGTATGCTTTGGCTGAAAGCAAGCCTGTTATCCTGCAGGCTAACTGTGTCAGGATGCGCTCGCATTCCAATTCTGATGACCACCTGTTGTACAGGAGTGAAGCAGAAAGGAACTATGTGGTTGAATATGACCCGTTAGCTAAGTTAAGGAGGCTTTTAATAAGGTATAACAGGTTTACTAAGGAAGAGGTAGCTGCCATTGAAGAAAAGGCTAAGGCAGGGCTAAAAACAGCCCATAAGGCTGCATTAAAGGCACCAGACCCAGACCCTGCAACTATAAATGATTTTGTATTGCCCGAGGCTTATGAAGCAAAGAAATACCCTGACGGCATCCACAACCAGGAAGGGGAAAAGAAAAAGCTGATCACTGCCCTGAATGAAACACTAAAAGCTGAATTCAGGCATAACCCTGACACATTCATTTGGGGGCAGGATATGGCCAATAAAGACAAAGGTGGCATTTTCAATGTATCGAAGGGGCTTCAGCAGGAATTTGGACCTAAGCGCGTATTTAATGCACCTATTGCTGAAGATTTTATAGTAGGTACAGCCAATGGTATGTCAAGGCATGATAGCAAGATCAGGATTGTAGTGGAAGGGGCTGAATTTGCTGACTATTTCTGGCCTGCTATGGAACAATATGTTGAAGCCAGCCATGATTACTGGAGGTCAAATGGGAAATTTGCCCCTAATGTTACCATCAGGCTTGCTTCTGGTGGGTATATTGGTGGTGGGTTGTACCATTCACAAAACATTGAAGGCTCATTGGCTTCCATTCCCGGGGTAAGGATTGTATACCCTAGTTTTGCTGATGATGCTGCTGGGTTGCTAAGGGTAGCCATAAGGTCAAAAGGACCAACTATTTTTATGGAGCCCAAAGCACTTTACCAGGACCCCAAAGCTGCTACTGTTGTTCCTGATGATTTTGAAGTGCCTTTTGGCAAAGCCAGGGTAAGGAGGGAAGGGAATGCCCTTTCTGTCATTACATATGGGAATACCACCCACATGTGCTTGGAGGCTGCTGAAAAACTGGCTCAGGAAGGTAAGAGCCTGGAAGTAATTGATTTGCGTTCACTTGTGCCCCTTGATAAGGAAGCCATTTTTAATTCTGTCAAGAAAACCAATAGGGTGCTGGTTGTGCATGAAGACAAAGTACATGGCGGGTTTGGTGGCGAGCTGGCTGCCATGGTTGCAGAAGAGGCTTTTGAATGGCTTGATGCCCCTGTAAAACGCGTGGGGTCAATCTTTACCCCTGTTGGGTTTAACAGGATACTTGAAAAGGCTGTACTTCCTGATACTGATAAGATTTATGAGGCTGCCAAACAATTGTTAGATTATTAAATAAAAACCAATATTTATGGCAAAAACAGGGCTGTTTTACAGTTTCAACTCAAATAAGACCAAGCTGGCTGCGGATAAGATTGCTGCCGGGTTTGGTAAGGGTAACATTGATATGGTCAATGCTGAGACATTGACAGAAGAGGAATTCCTGGCATATAGCAACCTGGTATTGGGTGTCCCTACCTGGTTTGATGGCGAGCTGCCCAATTACTGGGATGAGTTTACCCCTGCCCTGGAAGGCCTTGATTTAAAAGGAAAAATTTTTGCTTTTTTTGGCTTGGGCGACCAAAAAGGGTATCCTGAAAATTTTGGGGATGCTATTGGCATTATGGCCGAACTGGTTGAAGCAAGGGGAGGAAAAGTGATAGGTTTAACTTCTACTGAAGGGTATACCTTTGAATCATCCAGGGCCGTCAGGGATGGGCAATTCCTGGGGCTTTTGCTCGACCAGGAAAACCAAGCCAGGCTTACTAAAAAGCGCATTGAAGGCTGGGTGGCTGACATTGGGAAGGTTATGAAATAGTAAATTCATAATACAAGGGCTGCACCAAAAATTTGCAGCCCTTCTTTTTTTATACTTTCGCAATGAATTTTAAAGATTCACGCCATGAAAAAAAAGAAAACAATAGGTATTGTAGCACACGATAACCGCAAAAAAGATATATTGGAGTGGGTATCATGGAACTGGGAAGCACTGGCTTCACACAGGCTGGTTTGTACAGGTACAACAGGCAAGCTAACAGATGACATATTAAAAGAAAAATGCAGGGAAAACAATACAATCCCACCTGATGTTATGCGCTTAAAATCTGGACCCCTGGGGGGTGACCAGCAACTGGGGGCTATGATAGCAGAAGGGAAAATTGATGTCCTTATATTTTTCTGGGATCCCATGCAACCACAGCCCCATGATGTGGATGTAAAGGCACTCCTCAGAATTTCAGTATTGTACAATATACCCACAGCTTCCAACAGGTCAACTGCTGACTTTATGGTTTCTTCTGAACTTTTCCATGAGGAATATGAACCTTTTATCAAGGACTATTCAGGCTATATAAAAAGGGATGTTGACCTAAATTAATATGGCTTGGGAAATGATATGAAGTAGGTTGTTAAACTTGGTTTGAAAATCTCTTTGCAAGTACTTTGATAGGAGAAAATTCTGTGCGCAAAAGCTTCCAACTCTCTTGTTTTGTGTGCAATAAGTTTATGATTTCATTCCTGTATTTTTTTATGGAATGGCTTATTGCAGGTGGAGATACTTTGTCAGGTTTAACATAAGCTGCAATAGTTTTTATATTGATTGTTTCTCCCTTGTTTTTAGCTATTTGTGCAGCTTCTTCATAGCGTTGCAAGAAATCAGCTGCCCTTTCTTGCCTCTTTGTACTGATGTCAAGCCCTTTATTCTTTCTATAAATACATAATTCAATATGTACAGGTTTTATATTAATGGTTTGTCCCATGTCCAGTGGTTTTAAGTCTTCAATAGCATCATAAAATGAAGCTTTTAGATGATCTATGCCATTTTTATAGTCCAGTATAAATTTTTTGGTTTCTTCTGTCAGGATAAACCTTTTGTTTGAATCTATCTCAGCATTCCTTATTATTTCCTCGAATTCTTTCAATATTTCACTCTTCTTGCTTTTCTTTAATTTTTCCTTTTCTGTTTTTAAAATTTCATTGTAGGTAAATAATTGGCTGATGTAAGAATTGTGGTGCTCAATCTGTTTTGTATAATGCCCTGATATTTTTACAATTTCCTTAAGGTACGGATAGGTCATATTGAAGTAGGATAGGATCAGTTGGTTTGATTTTGTTTTTAAGCTGGGTTTTCCCAATACATCAGAATAATTTGATTGGATTCTATCCATTAAACCTTTGGTAATTAATATGTATATAAAATCCCATTTACCATCAATTGAGCTTGGTATATGTAATGTAAAGACAATTTTCTTAACACTCTTATCAGGCTGGTTATAAAAAGAAAGCTGTTGTTTTGAAAACCTCAAATAGATATCCCTGGGAAGTTCGTTTATATTTTGCACACTGAATTCTGTTAAGCTGCCTTCCCGGTCAGGGATAGCATCAGTTTTCTTGTTTACCAAAAATGAATCTTTAAACTTTCCCTTGCTATAATGCTTGACTTTCAGGTTTTTGGAATTTTTTTTAGGCAGGTAATAAAGGGCTATAGAGAGGTCTTCGCAATCCAGGATTTGTTTTAATGTAAATAGGATTAAAACTGAGGGGCATAACTCCTGGTTTTGAGGTATATGATGCATAATCCCAAAGTTATTATTAATTACTTAATTAAGCAAAATTATATTTAATTTATTTGTTAGTTTTATTATTAATAATTCAATTAAATGTATTTCTATTCAATATTCCTTTTGGTTAATTAAACCCCACTTTTTTGTTTAACTGGGTAATAAACCACTGATATTGTTATACATTAGTGATGTATATAAAAGGATTTCTCATAAGGTTATGAAAAGGAAAACATTTGGAGTGTTGAACACTAGGTTGAATAATTTTAAATATATAGAAGATAGCTTTTATAATTTCTGTTTAGCCTATTTTGACGACCAGGTTGAAGGTAAATATGTTGCTATAAGCTTCCCTAAAGTACCTGTAAATTTGGCTATGGGTAACTTACAGGATATGGCCATTTTTATTATTGATTACCTGGTTATAAGCTATCTCAGGATTTTTATTGCGAAAACCCCATTTTATAAAGTCAGGGATTATAACAATGATTATTTGTGTATGTTGTTAAGGCGAAGGCTCTCCACTTCTGCCCATGCCCAGTATCTATTGAAAAGAGTATTGGTTTATAAGTTAGCTCAAATATATATTAACCACTTAAAATCAACTAATATGGATATATTTACTTCTGTACATTTAAACGAGGTAAAGGACTTATTAAATGAGTTCTGGTTCTATTTTTATGATGATTTGCCACAAAGAGGGTTTTTAGATTATAAGGTTACCACCCCTATGGTCTATATTTATCTAAAAAATTTTGGGTATTCAAACCCAGATTTCTTGGAATTGGTAATAAGATATGTTTTTAGGGTGCTATTTGTAAGGAAAATCTTATTTAGTAAAGAGCCAAGTTGCCCACAAAAAGCAGGGCATTATTGGAAGATGGGGGATGATGTTTTTAGCAATACAGGGCTAATTAACCAAGGATGCCCAATTATTAAATTGGTTATCATTTCCAGCCTTCATCCCAAAGCAATGAAAAAACCTTACATTTGCTTTTGTTATTACCTTAACTAAATGGATGGGAAAAAAGTCTAAAAAGTTTTTGAACCTACCCCAATACCTTGGAGGGAAGGAGGAGTTTAAAAAGTTCATTAAAGAAAACCTGGTATACCCTGAAGAGGCAAAAAAAGCTGGGGTTGAAGGCACTGTGTACCTAAAGGCAGAGGTAGATGACAATGGGAAAGTCCTTACAGTAGGGGTTGAAAAAGGGCTGGGCTATGGTTGTGATGAAGAGGCCATAAGGCTGGTTAAGCTAATGAAATTTGGGGCTGTCAAAAACATTGGGAAAAGGGTAAAAACCAAAAAAAGGTTAAGGATTAATTTTAAGCTTGATAAACAAAATAAAAAGGAAATTACTTATTCTTACAAGGTTGAAAATAAAGGTAAAAAGCCAGCCGAAAAGGGGAAATACAATTATACTATAACTTTTAATAAACCAAAATAAGTATCAATATATCAATTGTTTATGACAGGAAGAAAAATAATCTTTACCGTTTTTTTTATAATAAGTTTGATTGGAAATATTCCTGCTAAAGGGGTCAAAACAAGCCATCAAAAAGTATATAAACTGAATTATAAATATGAAGCACCTTTGACAGCAGGGTTATTTGTATTGAATTATGCAGGCTTTGAAAGTTTACGTAAAAAACCCACCCTTGACTCTTTAACTATCCTTCAATTGGATGCCAATAAAATATGGTGGTTTGATAGGGGGGCTACCAAACAGGATGCATCCAAACGCCAGGGGGCACATGAATTTTCAGACCTGGCAATGAACATTACTTTTTTGCTGCCTGCCCTCCTGGCTATTGATGATGAAATAAGGAAAGACTGGTTTGACCTGTTGCTATTGTACCTTGAAACAGAGGCTATTGGTAGTACTTTTTATGCCTGGGGTCCTACCCAGTGGACCAAAAGGAAACGCCCAATGCTGTATAACCCTGATGTGGAGTGGGGTCAAAAACTTAGGTCTGGCTCTACTGATTCATTTTTTAGCGGGCACACTTCATTTGCTGCAACTGCAACTTTTTTTGCTGCCAAAGTATATTGTGACTACCACCCTGAGCTAGGGAAAAAGAAATGGCTGGTATATGGTGCTGCTTCTATCCCTCCTGCCATTGTTGGTATTTACAGGTACAAAGCTATGAAGCATTTCCCAACAGATATTATAACTGGCTTCCTGGTAGGTGCTGGGGTGGGCATTGCCATCCCAGAGCTCCATAAAATAAAAACGCCTGAAAACCTGGATATTTCATTGGTTTCAGGTGGTTATGCAGGTATAAGGCTCTGTTATACTTTTCCTGTAAAATAAAAAGGATATATTATCTCATATATTTCTTAAACTATTCCCCTAAATGCCCGTTACACTATTTTGATAAAGGGTAGCAAGCAATTTTTAAATATATATTTATGAAGATAGCAGTAACAGCAGCAAGTGGTGGCTTGGGAGCAGCTATTTCCAAGGCTTTAATTGCCCATGTAGGGAAAAGTAATGTTGTTGGCATAGCAAGGTCACCTGAAAAAGCAAAAGGGCTGGGTATTGGAATCAGGCAAGGAGATTATAACAATAAAACACAGCTTATTGAAGCCTTGCAACGGGTTGAGGTTGTATTGCTGGTTTCAGGCATGGATGCCCCTGAGAAAAGGGTACAGCAACACAGGAATGTAATTGAAGCAGCCAAAGAAGCAGGGGTAAGGAAGGTTGTTTATACCAGTATCTTTGGCAAACCTGGGGGGTCAATGTTTGATGCCATTATTAACAGCAACAGGCAAACTGAAGAAGACTTAAAAAGTAGTGGGCTGGAATGGTCTATTGGCAGGAATGGCCTGTACCTTGAACCTGACCTGGAATATATCCCTCACTATGTAAAAGCAGGGAAGATATGGAATTGTGCAGGCAATGGTAAATGTGGCTATACAACCCGTGAAGACCTGGCTTATGCTTATGCCCAAATGATATTGGATGATGGGAAAAATGGCAAAACATTTACACTAACAGGCGAAAATATTACCCAGCACCAATTAACCCAATCTATCAATAAAGTATTTGGTACCAACCTGGTTTATGAGCCCCTTTCAATTGAGGCCTATAAAAAGGACAGGGTAGGTGAATTAGGCGGGTTTTTAGGGGCAATAGTGGCTTCCATTTATGAACACATTGGCAATGGTGTGTTTGAAGTAAAATCTAATTACCTGGAAGCAGCAGGGAAGGAGCATACAGGCTTCATTGAATATATGGAAAAATGGAAACAAAAGGATGCAGGTTCTTGATTTGAAAGGCTGCCTTAAAAAATATTGGGTCTATTTTTATAAAAACTATTCTTGAATGCAATTGTTATTGGTGGTAATAAAACATGCTGCATGGATTACACCAATAAAGAGGTCTTGCAAATTGACCAGCTTACCATCACAAATCATTTACCTGATATTGGCATTGGGAAAATAAGGGAAGAAATCATCACTGGGCTAACATCTGGGAATAAATATATCTCAAGTAAATTTTTTTATGATGAGGTGGGTTCAGGTTTGTTTGAAGAGATCACAAAGCTCGGCGAATATTACCCGACACGCACAGAAAAATCAATCCTTCGCTCAATAGCATCAAGGGTGATGGTAAACACTCAATATGTTGACATAGTAGAACTGGGAAGTGGGGATTGCAGTAAAATTTCTATCTTTTTTGATGCTGTTAACCCACATAATATGGAGGGCTTGCACTACCTTCCTGTTGATGTAAGCCAGTCTGCACTCCAGCATTCAGCCAACTCCTTAATTGAACGTTTCCCTGGCCTCCAGGTTAGTTGCCAGGTGGCCGATTTTATGTGCCAGGTGGGTAAAATCCCATATAATGCCCAACGTTTGTTTTGCTTTTTTGGAAGTACCATTGGTAATTTTGAAATTGATGAAGCCAAGCAGTTTTTAATAGGGCTTAGCCAGTCAATGCAGCCTGGAGACCAATTGCTCATTGGGTTTGATATGGTGAAAGATGAAAAAGTATTGCATGCAGCTTACAATGATGCTGAAGGTGTTACAGCAAAATTTAATAAAAATATCCTGAATGTGGTAAACAAATTGATAGGTTCTGATTTTAACCTGGATTCATTTTACCATTTGGCTTTTTATAGTAAAAAGAAGGCAAGGATTGAAATGCACCTGGTTGCCAATGAAGAAGTTAAGGTTAACTCTCCTCATTTTCAAGGAGGTAGTATCACCATCAAAAAAGGGGAGGGCATCCATACCGAAAATTCCCATAAGTACACTTTGTTTGATATCCATCATTTTGCACAGCTTTCAGGGCTGGAGCTTAAAGAAATATATACTGATGCAAATGGCTGGTTCTCACTAGCACATATGGTAAAACCAGCATAGTTTTTATACTTTACTATCCTTTTACTAAAAATACCTTTGAAATAGTTTCTTAAATGATATTTGTATTTTATGTATATAAAGTGTATATTTGTGTATGCAAAATCAAATTTCAAATAAAGAATTGGCTGCAATCAGGGTGATGAGGAACTTCCTGATGAAGAATGGGAGGATGCCCAGTATGCGTGAATTAATGAAGGAAATGGGCTATAAATCACCACGTTCAGCAACAGTTATTTTCCAGGGGTTAGAAGAAAAAGGGGTATTGAACAAACGCAGTGATGGCAGTTTTCAATTGGTGCAATATGAGGTAGCTACAGATGAAGGTGTCCGTGAACAAACTGTAAAAATCCCCTTATTAGGTTCAGTGGCTTGTGGTTTGCCTATTTTAGCTGAAGAAAATGTAGAAGCCCAGTTTTCTGTATCTGTAAAACTGGCAAAGCCGCCCCATAAATATTTTTTGTTGCGTGCCCAGGGTGATTCAATGGATATGAAAGGCATCAATGATGGGGACATGGTGCTGGTAAGGCAGCAAAATGCTGCTGATAATGGGGATATGGTACTGGCTTTAATTGATGATGAAGCAACCATTAAAGAACTAAAAATCAATTCAAACAATATAGTATTGTTGCCAAGGTCATCCAATAAAAGGCATACCCCAATTATCCTTTCCCGTGATTTTGTTGTACAAGGGGTTGTTGTAGGAACTATTCCTAGAGTATAGAAAAGGAAAAGCTGGATGGAAAGATCAATTATGCATATTGACCTGGATACTTTTTTTGTATCCTGTGAGCGTTTGCTTGACTCAAGACTTAAAGGCAAACCTGTATTGGTGGGGGGCATCAGTGGAAGGGGGATAGTGGCAGCTTGCAGCTATGAAGCCAGGGAGTATGGCATACATTCAGCTATGCCCATGAGGATGGCGCAACAACTTTGCCCTGAGTCTATTGTAATCAGGGGTAATAGTTCTGTGTATAGTAAATTTTCTGATACCATCACTGAAATTATTAAAGAAGAATCCCCTCTGTATGAAAAATCATCCATTGATGAATTTTATATTGATGTAAGTGGGATGGACAAATTTTTTGGTTGCTACAAATGGGCTCAGGAATTACGCAAAAGGATCATCAAAGAAACAAGGCTACCCATATCTTTTGGGCTTTCTACAAGCAAAACAGTGGCAAAGGTGGGAACCAATGAGGCTAAACCTAATAATTACAGGAAAGTTGAAAAAGGAGCTGAAAAATCCTTTTTAGCACCCCTTCCTGTAAAAAAAATCCCCATGGTTGGCGACCAAACCAACAGGATGCTTTGCAGCATGGGGGTGAAGTATGTAAGAACTGTCCAGGAAATGCCTATTGAGCTGATGGAAAGGGTAATGGGAAAAAATGGTATTGCATTATGGAAAAAAGCCCAGGGGATTGATAATACGCCTGTAACCCCTTACCACGAGCGCAAATCAGTCTCTTCATCCCTAACCTTTGAACGTGATACAATTGATGTGCATAAACTGAAAAGCCTCCTTACTGCAATGGCAGAGAAGCTGGCATTTTACCTACGCAATGATAGTAAGCTAACTTCTTGTGTAACAGTAACTTTGCGTTATTCTGATTTTGATACAAGAACCAGGCAAAAAAGGATACCATACACTTCATTAGACCACAAGCTGATAGAAACAGTAATGGGACTTTTCGACCAATTATATGACCGCAGGGTTTTAGTGAGGCTGGTAGGGGTGCGTTATAGCCACCTTATTGGAGGGGCTTACCAGATCAATTTATTTGAAGACACATCTGAGTCAATCAAACTTTACCAGGCTATAGACAAAGTACGCACCCGTTTTGGGCAGGATGCAGTAAGGCGTGCCATAACTTTAGGGACCAGGGGAATAGGGAAAATGAGCAACCCATTTAATGGGCAGCCACCCATTATCCCTGCACACAGGAGGGTGTAATGTTTTTAAATTGCCATACATATTATAGTTACAAATTTGGCACATTTTCAGTGGCTGACCTTTTAAAAGAAGCATCTGAAAAAGGGGCTACTTCTTTGGTACTTACTGATGTTAACAGTACTTCGGCCTGCCTTGATTTTATAAGGCATTGCCCTGAAAAACACATAAAGCCTATAGTTGGGGTTGATTTTAGGAATGGGGCTCAGCAAAAATACATTGGTATTGCACGAAATAATAAAGGGTTTAAGGAGTTAAATCAGCATCTTTCCCAATATTCCCATGCAGAAAAAAATTTTCCACGGAAAGCCCCACCATTTAACCAGGCATATGTAGTTTACCCATTTGGCAGCCTTGAATACCATGAATTAAGGGAAAATGAGTATATAGGGATCCGCCCTTCACAGCTTAGTAAGTTGCTTTTTTCTGAATGGAAAAACAGGCAGGAAAAACTGGTTATTTTGCAACCTGTAACCTTCAGGGATAAAAGGGATTTTAATGTACACAGGCTGTTGCGCACAATAGATAACAACACCTTGCTTAGCAGGCTGCCAAAAACAGAAGAAGCTCAACCTGACGAGATTATGCCAACCCCTGATGAGTTGGAAAAACTATTTAGCAACTACCCCCAAATCATCCAAAATACAAAAAAGGTTATAGCTGATTGCTCCATTGGTTTTGAATATAAAACCCACAAAAACAAAAGGAGTTTTACCAGCTCTTTATCAGAAGATTATGAATTGATAAAAAGGGAATGCCAAAAGGGCTTGGAATATCGTTTTGGAAAGCCTTCACAGTCAGTGGTTGAACGGATGGAAAAAGAGCTAAAAGTAATTAAGCAGCTAAATTTCTGTTCTTATTTTTTGATCAACTGGGACTTGGTAAGCTATGCACGGAAGCGCGGTTTTTATTATGTAGGAAGGGGTAGTGGAGCAAATAGTATGGTGGCTTACTTGTTGAGGATCACTGATGTAGACCCTATTGAGTTAGACCTCTATTTTGAACGTTTTATTAACCCTTCAAGGAGTTCCCCCCCCGATTTTGATATTGATTTTTCATCACGTGACAGGAATGAAATGACCCAGTACCTTTTTGACCGCCATGGGCATAAATATACTGCATTGGTTGGGTCATACAATACATTCCAATATCGCTCAATGGTTCGTGAGTTAGGGAAAGTTTTTGGGCTTCCTGCACAAGAAATAGATAAGTTGCAGGCAGCCAAAAGTTTTCATAACATTGACGAAATTGGGCAACTTGTTTTAAGGTACAGCCAGCTCATAAAAGATATCCCCAGCCATCTTAGCGTACATTCCAGTGGGATTGTTATCTCTAAGGAACCTATTACTGCTTACACGGCCACCATGATGCCCCCAAAAGGTTTCCCAACAACACACTTTAGTATGCTGGAGGCAGAGGATATTGGGCTGGCTAAATTTGATATACTGGGGCAACGTGGGTTAAGCAAAATAAAAGATTCCCTTGAAATAATAACCAATAATAATGGGAAGCAGGTTGATATATATAACATCAGCAAATTTAAAAAAGATGAAAAAGTAAAAGAGCTCTTGATGCAGGGTAAAACCATTGGTTGTTTTTACGTGGAATCCCCTGCTATGAGGATGTTGCTCAAAAAGCTGGAAGCTGATGATTACCTGCGTTTGGTAGCTGCCAGTTCCATTATCCGCCCAGGGGTATCAAAGAGTGGGATGATGAGGGAATACATCCTGCGTTACCGTGACCCTGCAAGGAGGGCTGCTGCACAAAAGGCATTGCCTGAATTGTATAAACACCTTGAAGAAACATATGGTGTAATGGTTTATCAGGAGGATGTGATTAAAATAGCCCATTATTTTGCTGAACTTACCCTGGCAGAAGCAGATATATTACGCAGGGGGATGTCATGGAAATATAAGCAACGCAGCGAGTTTGGGAAGGTAAGGGGCAAGTTTTTTATGAATTGTGTAAAAAAAGGCTATCCTTTAAAAGTTATTGAAGGTGTATGGAAGCAAATTGAAAGTTTTGCAAATTATGCCTTTTCAAAAGGGCATTCTGCTTCTTATGCCGTGGAGAGTTTCCAGGCACTTTACCTGAAAGCACATTACCCACTGGAGTATATAGTAGCTACCATTAACAATGGGGGTGGTTTTTACCGCCCTGAGTTGTATGTGCATGAAGCGCGCATGCATGGTGCCAACATTGAGTTACCTTGTGTAAACCATAGCAATTTTGCCACAACCATTATGGATGAAACTATCTACCTTGGGTTGGGGCTAATAAAAAATATGGAATTAAGCATATTGCAGAGGATAGCCTATGAACGCTGCCATGGTGGGGCTTTCAGTAATTTACAAGATTTCCTTGACCGTGCCCCAATAGCATTGGAGCAGTTGTCAACCCTGATTAGGGTTGGGGCTTTCCGTTTTACAGGGAAACCAAAAAAAGAATTGCTGTGGGATGCCCATTTTTTGCTTGGAAGTACTAAAAAAGTAAAGGCAGAAAGGACACTTTTCAATCAGGAAGTAAAAGAGTTTACTTTGCCAGAATTATATTCACATGAACTGGAAGGGGCTTATGATGAAATAGAAATACTAGGGTTCCCTGTAACTGTTTCCCCATTCAAAATGGTAGATGGCCTGCCTGCTGTAAACCTTACGGCCAAAAAGCTTTATAACATGGTGGGGGAGGTAGTTGAAATAGTTGGTTACCTTGTCCATGTAAAGAGGACGCAAACTGATGGGGGCAAAAGCATGAGCTTTGGTGTTTTTATTGACCAGGAAGGGGATTGGATAGATACAGTACAGTTCCCAAACATAGCTGCCCGTTTCCCTTTTACTGGCCCAGGATGTTATTTGATTAAAGGGAAAGTAGTTACTGAATTTGATTTTATAAGCATTGAAGTTGCTGAACTTCAAAGGTTGCCAAATGTTAACCTTGATGAGCCTTCAACAAGGTTAAGGAAGAAAAAACGTTCAAGGAAAATAATGTATAAAAATGCCATGAACTAATTAATTTGCATGGCACTTAAAATAAATGTAGAAACATGAAATTTGGAAAAGTATCAAACCCGGAAACCATTGATCTTACCCTGCCTCAGGATAGTTTTGGCCCTTCTGTTGTTTTTGCTGGTAAAAACCTTCAACATCCTAATATATATGTGGGGTGTGCAAAATGGAACAGGGCAGACCTGAAGAACTTTTACCCAAGAGGTACAAAAGATGAGCTGGCCTATTATTCAACACAATTTAACTGTATTGAACTGAACGCCACATTTTACAGGTTTTTCCCTCCTGAACAATTTGAAAAGTGGAAAGAAAAAACGCCAGGAGGTTTTAAGTTTTTCCCAAAAATAACACAAGATATCAGCCACTTTAAAAGGCTTAATAATGTTGAGAAATTGGTTGAAGAATACCTACATGCTGCAACACGCCTGGAAGAGAAGCTGGGGATGGTTTTTTTGCAATTGCACAACAATTTTTCCCCAAAGGATTTTGAACGTGTAGAGCGTTTTATTGAAGGCTGGCCAAAAGGAATCCCTTTGGCAATAGAATTCCGCCATACTGACTGGTATAATAACCCTGAAATATCAGCCAAATTGTATAAGCTATTGGAGGGTAATAATATATCCAATATTATTGTTGACACTGCAGGCAGGAGGGATTTGCTTCACATGCATTTAACTTCGCCACAGGCATTTGTGCGCTATGTAGGAGCCAACCACCCCACAGATTATATGAGGTTGGATGATTGGGTACATAGGGTAAAACAGTGGGTGGCACAAGGGATTGAAGATATTTATTTCTTTGTCCACCAAAATATGGAAGTCGAGTCCCCACTACTATCAAAATATTTTATTGAAAAATTAAATAAAGAGATAGGTACTGATTTAAAAGCCCCACAAGTGCTGCCTCCCAAATAAAATTTATTAGCCTTTAGTTTTCTCTCCAATGGCTTATGGTACACAATTTTTGGAGGCAAACCAGAGGTTAGTTGATATATTTAACCATAGAATTTAAAGAGTGGCTATTATGCATAAGTCACTCTTTTTTTGTAACTTGTATATCACTGTTTATAAATCTTATTGCTAAAAAAATTTCATGAGGTGAGCTAACAAAATAAAATTGTGAAAAATAATAACCACCAAAGGCCAATAAAGGAGGATCAACCTACTATTGCTTCTTTAACTTCAGAACAAGCCACAAAAAGCAATGCTATTGAGGTTCCTCAAATAACGCTTCCTAAGGGAGGAGGTGCCATTAAAGGTATTGACGAAAAATTTGAAGTAAATGCTGCCAATGGTACAGTGAACCTGTCATTGGGTTTTCCTTTAAGCAAGGGTAGGAATGGATTTACCCCATCCCTTGGTTTAGCATATAATTCAGGGGCAGGGAATAGCCCCTTTGGGTTGGGGTGGCATTTAAACATTTCATCCATTGTTAGGAAAACAGATAAAGGCATCCCACGTTACCATGAAGGCAAAGAGGATACTTTTATGCTAAGTGGTACAGAAGACCTGGTGCCTTTCCTGAAAAAGAATGCCAGTGGGCAATGGGTAAAAGAGGAGAAAACAACAGCAGGTAATTATACTGTAAAAAGGTATTGCCCAAGGATTGAGGGGGAATTTGCAAGGATAGAAAAAATCACCCACTCCAACTATGGCACTTATTGGAAAGTAACAACAGGAGATAATATTGCCACTATTTTTGGCAGGAGTACAAATGCAAGGATAGCTGACCCTGAAGATGCAACAAAGGATTTTAAATGGTTGGCTGAATTCAGTTATGATGATAAAGGCAACTGGATAAAATACAGCTATAAAGCAGAAAACCTGGAAAATGTACCCATTGTTTTGCATGAGCAAAACCGCCATGATGGGCTTGCTAAAATTGCAAATACCTATTTAAAATCTGTCAGGTATGGGAACAAAAAACCATATTACGCAAATCCTTCAAAACCTTATGACCCTGATGACCCTACCCAAACACCTGGTTCAGAAGATGAAGCACATTTTTTTGAGTTAGTGTTTGATTATGGGGAACATCATGCTGATATCCCAAAAACACAAGAGGAACCTTCCCAGAAATGGGGATGTAGGATTGACCCTTTTTCTTTTTTCAGGGCAGGTTTTGAAGTCAGGACTTACCGCCTGTGCAAAAGGGTGTTGATGTTCCATAAGTTCCAGGAACTGGGCAGTGAGCCATACCTGGTAAAATCATTGGATTTAAGTTATGAAGCTTCCAATATAAATAACTCAGGGGATTCTGAAATAACCTATCTGGCATCTGCTACACAGAGTGGATACATAAAAAAAGAAGATGGCAATTACTCTAAAAAATCACTTCCAAAAATTGAATATGAATACCAATCCCTTGTTTGGGATAAATCAATTAATCAGGTTAGCCAGGAGAGCCTGGCAAATGCACCAGTGGGGTTAACCAATAATTACCAATGGGTTGACCTTTATAATGAAGGCATACCAGGTATTTTCCATGAACAGCCAAGGGGGTGGTATTACAAAGAAAACCTGGGAAATATTGATGGGAAAGGTGCACAATTTGCTGCTGCTACAAAAATAGGTTCATTGCCTTCATTTACAGGGTTAAATGAAGGAAGCCTGGTGCTGCAGGACATTGAAGTAAATGGGGAAAAGCAGGTGGTGGCAAACACTATTGGGGTGAAAGGGTTTTGGGAATTGGAACCTGAAGGGCAAGGCCAGAAAAGTGTGGGTAATTTCACTGCTTTTAAAAAGATGCCCAATATTGATTGGAAAGATCCGGACACCAAACTTATTGACCTAACTGGGGATGGTAGACCTGACCTGGTTGTATCAGAAGAACTGGCATTTACCTGGTATACCTCCAAAGGGAAAGAAGGTTATGATGAAGCCCAAAGAACATTTAAAGCACAAGATGAAAATACAGGGCCTGCTATCATATTTTCAGATACTACACAGAGTATCTTCCTGGCTGATATGACAGGTGATGGTTTAAGTGATATTGCCAGGATAAGGAATGGTGGAATCTGTTTTTGGGCGAATATGGGGTATGGAAATTATAGCGCTAAAGTTGCTATGAGCAATGCACCTGTATTTGACCATCCTGGCCATTTTAACCCTGCTTATTTGCACCTGGCAGATGTGAGTGGTACAGGGGCTACTGATATTATTTATTTAGGGAAAAACAAGTTCAAAGCATTTATCAACCAAAATGGCAATTCTTGGAGTGATGCCCATGAGGTTAACCCCTTCCTGCAAATTGAAAACCACAGCAAGTTATCAGTAATTGACCTTTTAGGTACAGGCACCAGTTGCATTGTTATGTCTACTCACATTCCTAGCAAGCACCCAATGCAATATATTGACTTGATGGGAAGCAAAAAGCCCCATATCCTTAAAGGGTATAAAAACAATTTTGGGAAAGAAGTTTCTTTTGAATATAAAAGCTCCACCTATTTCTACCTGAAAGACAAAAAAGAGGGGGCTCCCTGGATTACAAAACTGCCTTTTCCTGTGCATATAGTTGCCAAAACAACAGTCCTTGATAAAATTGCAGATGTGCGTTTTACCAATGAGTACAGTTACCACCATGGTTATTATGACCATGAAGAAAGGGAATTCAGGGGGTTTGGAAGGGTAGACCAGTTGGATTCTGAATATTATCCTGAATGGGCACAGAACAATGCCACTAATTTGTTAGAAAAATCAGAAGAACTTTACCAGCAACCTGTGTTGTCTAAAACCTGGTACCACACTGGTGCTTATTTGGATAAGGAAAAAGTTTTAACCCATTTTAAAGATGAGTATTGGCATAAAAAATTTAACAGGAGGTTTCCTTCTGAAAGTTTGAATGTTACTGAACCTGAGTTGGTTGATGCTAAGCTTTCACCTGAAATAAAAGGATTACATGGAAAGGAGTATAGGGAAGCCATTAGGGCTTGCAAGGGGATGGTGTTAAGGCAGGAAGTGTTTGCCATGGATGCACCTCAAGATGCCACTGAAAGCCAACTTAAGCTCCAGATGAAGCCCTACACTGTGGCTACCCATAACTGTAACATCCAACTCAAACAGCCCAGGGAAGGTAACCCACATGGTGTTTTTGTAGTTACTGAAAGCGAAGAAATTACCATCCACTATGAAAGGGATGAAACAGATTATCGTTTGCAGCATAACCTCAACACCAACATTGATGAAATGGGCAACATCCTTGAAAGTGCTGCGGTGGTTTATGGCAGGAAACAAGCCAAGGCCAATGCTGAATTTTCAGGTTTATCCAGCAGTATAACTGATTTTTCAGAAGATGTATTGAACAATGATTCAACACAGAAAACCCAGTTGCAAAATGCTTTTGCCAATAATATTAATTCCATTAAAAGTGCCCAAACCAAAACCAATATCACTTACACCCAAAATATTTTTGCCAAATATGATGATGGGGTTACACAGCATGATGATGTTGATTTGCCACATGTTTACAGGTTAAGGCTCCCTTCAGAAACAAAGACATTTGAAATAACAGGTTTGGCACCTTCTAGTGAACTATTCCAGCTAACAGAATTTGATAATATCCTGGCTAATGCTAATGATATTGGTTACCATGAGCAGGCAACTGCTGGCATACAAAAAAGGCTTGTAGAGCATATCAAAACCAAATATTTGGGTGACACCTTAAATGAGTTAGGCTTTGGCTTTTTTGAACCATTAGGTTTAACTTATCAGAGCTACCAATTAGCTTTTACCACAGATTTGGTTAAGGATATATACATCCAGGCCGGGGCAGAGTTGAAGGTTGATGGGAATGATGTGAGCAGTATTATTGAATCCAGTGGTGGTTATTCCAATATTAATGGCAGTTTATGGATACGTTCAGGTATTAGCCATTTAAAAACTGATGCAAGGGAAAATGTTGCCAATGTAAAAAACAGGTTTTATTCTCCAATTAAATATGAAGGCCCTTTGGGGGAAACCACTGCTGTTACTTATGATACAGAAACATTTGCAGGCAATATAAGGAACAATGATGGTTATTACCTTCATATAAAAAAAACAAAGGATGCTGTAGGTAACAAAACCCAGGTTGATGTTTTTAACTACCGCACATTATCACCCTCCAGGATGGTTGATGTAAATGCTAACCCTGTTTCAGTTTTATTTGATGAATTGGGTTTGGTAAAAGCAGTTGCTGTTGAAGGTAATGGGGTTTATACAGATACCTCGGAAACATCTGTAAATGTATTAACCCCTGCTGATAGCCTTTCAGGGTTGAAGGATTACACAGATACTGGTGATGCTACATTAGAGGAGCAACTTTTTGAGGCTGCTAATTCAAGCCATACAAACACAACACAGCTGGCAAGTGCAGGTAATGGTTTGTTGCAACAAGCTACCACACGTTTTATATATAATATTGATAAATATGAAAAAACAGGGGAACCAGTGGTTATTGTTACTGTAAGGCGCGAACAACATTTTGCTGATAATAATGCAAGCAAAATACAATTCAGTTTCAATTATTTAAATGGCCAGGGGAAAATTGTTATGGCAAAAGAGCAGGCCAGTCCTGGGCTTTCATATTACATGGAAAATAGTGTATTAAAGCAAAAAGATACCAGCCCTGAGTTAAGGTGGAGGGCAAATGGCAGGGTAGTTCTCAATAATAAAGGAAAACCTGTCAAACAGTATGAGCCCTATTTCAGCACTAATTTTTTATATGAAAACTCACAGGAATTGGTTGAAATGGGGGTGACACCTATCCTTTATTATGACCCTCTGGGGCGTTTGGTAAAAACAAAATTTCCTGATGGCACTCTGTCAAAGGTGGAATTTGATCCTTGGAAGCAGGTTCATTATGACCAAAATGATACAGTGTTGGATGATGAATGTACCTGGTACAAACGCAGGACAAATAATACCAGGGCTGATTTCATCAGTGAGGCCAACCAGCAACAGGCAGCCCAAAAAGCTGCAGCACATGCAAACTCCCCTTTGTCATTATACTTTGATACATTAGGTAGGCCTGTTTTCAGGGTTGAACACAATGGCAAAGATGCTGGTGGAAAGGACAAGCTTTATTCTACATTTATAAACCTTGATATTGAAGGCAATACCAGGGATGTCAAAGATACCAGGGGAAACCTGGTTATGGAGTATAAATATGATATGCTGGGGCACAGGGTTTTACAAAATAGCATGGATGCAGGAAAACGTTGGGTACTGAATAATAATATGAATAACCCAGTTTTTAGTTGGGATTGCAGGGGGCATCTGTATACCTTTTCCTATGATGCCATCCAGCGCCTGTTAAGCAAAAAAGTAAGTGGCGGTGATGGGTTTACCCCATTGGACAGCATCTATGAAAGGTTGGTTTATGGGGAAGGCCAGCCCAATGAAATACAGGATAACCTAAGGGGGCAGGTTCACAGTACATATGACATGGCAGGAAAAAATCAAAACCTGCAATTTGATTTTAAAGGCAACCTGTTGAAATCTTCCAGGGAATTTAATTCTAACTATAAGGATATACCCAACTGGGATGCTTTAAGCTTAACCAACCCTGCACTGTTTGACCCAGGTTTAACAGCTTATATAACCACCCAAAAATATGATGCTTTAAGCAGGGTAACAGAAACCACAACCCCTGATGGAAGTATTACTAGCCCAGGATATAATGAAGCAAGCCTATTAAGTAACTTGTCTGTAAACCAAACAGATGCATCTGAAAAATTATTTATTAAAAGTATTTCATATGATGCCAAAAGACAAAGGGAAAAGGTTATTTATGGGGATAAGAATGGGAACAACCTGGCTACCACAACATTTGGATATGATAAGGATACCTTCAGGCTGGTTCACCTAAAAACTGTGAAGGCAGATAATAGTTTATTGCAAGACCTCTATTATACTTATGACCCAGTTGGTAATATTACTGAAATTGAAGACAAAGCCATTCCTGCAAAATTTTTCAATAACCAAAAAATTGAAGGGAAAGGGAAATATAATTATGACCCATTGTACAGGCTAAAGGAAGCTGAAGGCAGGGAGCATGCAGGGCAGGCCATAAATTTTGGGCAATGTGATAATTGGCAGGATAAAGCCTTTTTGAAATCATATAGCCCCATTGATGATATGGCATGGAGGAACTACTCCCAGAAATACAGCTATGACCCTGCTGGCAACATAATGGAAACAAACCACAATGCCAATGGAGGAAGCTGGAAGAGGGAATATAAATATGAAACACAAAGTAATCGTTTAAAAGAAAGCAAAATTGGGGCAAACACCTATTCATATACACACCAGGCTGAGCATGGGTACATTACCCAATTACCCCATTTGCAGGTAATGGAGTGGAACTTCAGGGATGAGTTACAAGCTGTTGCTACCCAAAAAACATGCTCTGGTATTGATCCTGAAACAACCTATTATGTGTATGACCCTGAAGGGAAAAGGGTGAGGAAAGTTACTGAGGTTAATGGTGGGGGTAGCAAAAAAGAGGAAAGGTTATATGTTGGTGGCATTGAAGTGTATAGGAGAAGCAGTGATAACTTTGAAAGGACAACCCTCCATGTAATGGATGATAAAAGGCGTGTTGCCATGGTTGATACACGCAATGACGTGGATGATGGGACAGAGAAAAAAACGGCACGTTTCCAATTTGATAACCACCTGGGGTCTGCCTCATTGGAGCTTAATGATAGTGGTGATGTAATTGGTTATGAAGAATACCACCCATTTGGCACTACTGCCTACCAGGCAGTAAACAAAGACATTAAAATTGCAGCTAAAAGGTATCGTTACACTGGGTTGGAAAGGGATGAAGAAACAGGTTTTAACTACCATTCGGCCAGGTACTATTTGCCGTGGCTTTGTCGGTGGTTGAAACCAGACCCCCATTTGCAAAGGTATATTCCACAGACTCCTTATTCATATGCCATTAATTCGCCCCTAAAGGTTATTGATCCCGGGGGTAAGGATGTAGTAGTTATTTATAGAGGTGGAGTGACAGGTGATGCAACTCCAATTGCCCCTGAGAATGCAGGTACTGCGGGCAAGTTGGCACAATCTATACAAGCACATGCTGCAGAAACCGGAACTGAGCTTGATGTTGTGATTCTGGAGCCTGGTGTTACATCATCAGGTGCTGTTCAGGCTGGAATGGAGTTTATCAGGGAACATCGGTCTGAAGGAGAAGCACTTATTATTTATGGATATAGCAGAGGCGGAGATGTGGCTGTTGATTTGGCTGATGAGTTAAATAATAAAGAGCAAAGTGTCGATTTATTGTTTACAATTGATGCAGCTTATGGTCCCTTGTCTACAACAGTTTTTCTTTCCCCAATAGATAGGGAGATTCCGGGAAATGTTGATGTCAATATTAATTATTACCAAACAAATGCTTCCGGCCCTTCAGGGGTTTCTCGTACAGGTCAGGGCAGTAGTGATTCTTCCGGAAGTAATGAGGATGATTCTTCCGGTGGTGGTTCCAGTCAGGCAGGAGGATCATCAAGAAGCGATAGTGGTTCGTCCGATTTAATGGGGTCCAGGGGAGATGCCAATACCCCTTTGGAAGCTGGAACCAGGGTATATAATATAGAAATCTCGAATACTCAGCATGGAGATATGGATGAAAAAGTTCAGGACAGAGTAATAGGCCATGTTGAATCGTTTATGGGAGCTAATCGGGCAGGGAGGCGATGGACTCCTGAAAACTTAAGCCAGTATCGTTACCAATGGCCGCAATCTATTTGGGAAGAGGCAACTAAAGGAACGCCATTAAGCCCTAGCTATCGTCCAAGTCAATTGGGATGGGAATATGATTTTATCATGTGGTTTCAGAGAGGGTTACTTTATGGAAGTTAAATGAGATATTTTTTGAGAAAAGCAGTTAAAGCCTATTCAGTCAATAAAAAAATAGTTTTTGAAGTAAACAAAGTTTGTAAAAATCAAAGATATGAGTACCTCTTATAAAATCTCAGGTCAAGTTGTAACCCACAGAGAACAAAAAGGCATTCTAAACCTGTTTGTAAAAGCATGGGACAAAGAGCAAGTTATTGTAGGATTCCTTGGGAAAGCACGTACGGATAAGCATGGAAAATTTGTTATTGAAGTAAAGGAAGAATACAGGAGTGAAATATTTCAAAGGCGTAAGCCTGATATCTATTTTAAGGTATACCAAAAAAGGAGGATGATCTACTCAACAGAGAGGGAAATACATTGGAACGTGTCTGATCCAGAGAAAATTATAACAATCAAATTAAAGCAGGAAATAAAGGTTGCATATGAACAGCCACCTGTGGTTGATGTTGCTAAGGTTAGCCTGGAAACCAAAACCAAAGAAGAAGTGGCAACCTTGCACAAATTGCTGTCCAATATGAATTTTAAAGTAGCTGAAAAGGAGGTTGCTGAAAGCAGGGTAGGGGCGTCATCCATAAAAGCCATAAAAAAAATCCAGGACGAAAATAACCTGGAGGTTAGTGGCAAATTGGATGCCAATACAGTAGAGCTGCTAAACAGGGAACAGGTTGATTTTTATTTCAGGAAAAGCAAAACGCGCATTGCAGGGCTTCATGAAAAGCTGGAAAAACTGGGGTTAGAAATAGGTAAAGATGAAAAAAAATCAAGGCATCTGGGGGAAGCAACCAGGGATGCTATTGCCAGCTTTGCAAGTTCAACAGGTATAGAAACCAAAGATGGTAAAATTACAGAAGAGCTGTATGCAAAATTGGTGCAGGAAGGCATCAACCAAAAATATTCAACCAAAACACAGGTTGGGAAACTCCAAAACCAACTGAAAAGGGTAAGCCAGATAGGTAAGCTCAATATTGAAATTGATGGGAAGGAGTTAACTGAGAAAACTTTTGGGGAGTCAACCAAAAAAGCTATACAAACTTTTCAGGAGAGCTATAATATTGAACCAACAGGCGAATTAAACCAGGCAACTTTAGATAAGCTGGAAAGTGTTTCAAAAAGCCAGGGGTACAAGGTTAAGATGATGCCTCAACCCAAACCTGAAGATTTGAAACTCATTAAAACAAATTTGCGCCTGAATAAAACATCACCCAGGGTAGCTGATTTGCAGAAAGTTTTAACCAGCTTGGGATACCCAATATCTGCAAAAGAATCCAATACCTACACTTTTGGTAAAACTACTGAGGCTTCTGTCAGGTCATACCAAAGGTCAGCTGGCTTGGTTGCTGATGGCAAGGTTGAAAAAAAGACCATGGCTGCCTTGAATCGCGACATTATATATATAAACCCTGGTGTTACTACGTCAAGTTCAGGGAATTACTACAGGGTAAAAGGATCTGTTAGGGATGAGTTGTTGAAAAGGACAGGCAACATGGCTATCCATGTATATGAAAGGAAGCTTGATGGTACTAACCCTGACCCTTTGGCAACCAAAAAGAACCACCAGTCAGGATTTTTTGATTTTAACTACCAGGCACCAATTGACCCAATAACCGGGCAAATTAAAAAGAATTTCCACTTGGAAGTAAAACTGTTTAATAGTGAGGATGAGCTTGTTGCCAGCAGGGTTCAATACAATGTGGCTCAAACCCAGTGGTTTAACTTTAACCTGGCTGATGAGCCTTACAGGGGTGAACCCCTTTATTTTCAATACCTTGATAAGTTAACCAAAAAACTAGATGGAGCTTCACTGGGTGCTGTTTCAGAAACAGGGGATAATGCGCAAATTACATTGCTTAGCAAAGAAACTGGTTTGCCCAAAGAGACAGTTATGCGTTTGGTATTTTGCGAACTTTTAGCAAAAGACATCAACAATTCAGAAATTACCCCAGAGGTACTTTTTGCACTAATAAAACAAAATTTCCCGGCAAGGTTGCCAGGCAATTTACTGGAAGCAACATTGCAATGGAAGAATATTGACAAGCTTGTGGAAGATACATCTACTGGGTTAGTTTTCAGTGATAATGATTCAATAAGTGGGCTTATTGACAGTGCTATCAAGCAAAACCTGGTTTCAATTTCTGTTAAGCACAACAAGGAAAATATCCTTGAGTCATTCAACAGTGTGCGCAATTTATTCACATTAGAAAAACCCATCCTTGTGGGTAATGGTACCTTAAAATCAGTGCTTGATGAAACTTCCATCAACTCCAGTGAATATGAGGTTATTTCAATGGCATTTGCCAATAATAGTGGGGTTTCTGACAGCTTTTGGGAAGAGCTGGAAAGCGCTGGGTTAAGCAATGCTGAAATTAATGACCTGAAAGCTACTATGGATTTGTCACTGGTAACTAAATCACATAACCCTACACTGCATGCCATTAAAGCTGATATTGCTGACCCAGGCAACACAACCTTTACCCAAGCCAGTGATGTGGCCAAGCTGGATGTGGATGGATGGGTGCAATACATCAATGATAATGGGGGAGCAGTACCTGATAATATGCCCGGGGATAGTACTGATGAACAGATCATGAATTATGCTATTTCCCTTGAATCAATAACAGGAAGGAAGTACCCTGCCATATCCCAGGTGGCAAGGATTAAGCAAGGAGGGAACCATCAGCTTACCCAAATAGATGATATTGAATCTTTCCTGGATGCTGACCCTGAGTTGGATTTCAAAAGGGTTAATATTGATAAATATGACCTGGATAACAGCCTGAACATGGGTAAAACTTTGAAAGATGAGTTAAAGCTTGTCCAGCGTGCCCATAAAAATGCTTTTGACTCTGGTTCATGTGCTGCTTTGGTAGCAGAGTCAATGCATAGTTCATACCAGATTTATATGACAGGAAAAACCAGGCTGGTTAATAAATTGCAAAAGCGTGGTGTAGCCAAAAATACAGCTACCAAAATTTATGAAAGGGCAAAAAGCCAGTATGCCCAGGTGTTGGCAAGGTTCATGGAGTTCAGGCCTGAAGTAAATAGGGAAATGCCTGCAGCAATCCAGAATTTTAAGTATGATTCACAGGAGGTACAGGATTTGGTAAGTGATATCCCTGACCTGGAAGCTTTGTTTGGCAGCATGGACGCCTGTGAATGCAAACATTGCGAGTCATTGTATGGGCCAGCAGCCTATTTTACTGATATGCTCAGGTTTCTTGGCAAACATGATTCATTAATTGAATCAGGTGGCGTGCCCTACACAGTGCAGGAAATATTGCTTGACAGGCGCCCTGACTTGGGGAACATCAAACTGAACTGCCAAAACACACACACAGCAATGCCTTATATTGACCTTGCGTGTGAGGTCCTTGAAAATATTATTTCTCCCCAGCAACAAAATTTTAACCATCAAACTACCCTTACTGCACCTGAGCTGGAAGCCATCCCTGAACATACACGCCCACATGCATATGAAGTGCTGGCTGGTGCTGATTACCCCATGAATAATTCTTTTAACCTTTGGCAGGAAGAGGCCAGGTTAAACCTCGAACATTTTGAACTGCCCAGGTGGGAGCTTATGGAAGCATTCCAAAACATAGCTGACCCTACCAACCCAAGCCCTAATAAAGTGAGTATTGCAGCCGAGTTCTTTAAACTTTCAACACATGAGTTGAATATCATTAAAACTGAAGCTTCAATTTCAGCGCAACAGGATGTGTATTGGGGCATTGATACCACCCAGGCTTCAGTAAATGTTAAAGAGTTCATGGATATTACTAAACTTACATATGATGAACTGCTGGAATTACTGTTGGTGAAGTTCATTAATGACCCATCTGGCCCTTCTCCAATGGAGATACAAAGGCTGCCTGATAATTGTGACCTCTCACAGCAAATTGTTACCAACCTGACTGTTGGGCGTTTTGACCTGATGCACAGGTTCTTACGTTTATGGAGGAAAACGGGTTGGGAAATGTGGGAGATAGGTTACCTGCTTAAAAACCAAAAGGTTGGCAATAATAAAATTGATGGTGATGTATTGGTTAAGCTGAAAGAGTTTAAACAATTGCAGGATAAATTGGGACTTGGTGTAGAGGTATTGCTGGCATTCTATGGAAACATTATTACTGAAAGCAGGATACAGCCTGATAAACCCAATGTTTCCATCCCATCTGTTTATGAAAAGCATTTTTTAGATGTTACCTCTGCTGATCCAACTGATACCTCTTTTACAGTTACCTCGCTAGATGGTTCTATTACTTTGGCAACAGACCCTGTAACAGGTTACACTCCAGTTACAACAATCTTATCTGCTTTAGCCATTACCCAGGAAGAATTTGATTTGATTGATGGTTATACTGATGGGACAATGACTTTACAATCTTTAAGCATCCTTTTTAGGCACAGTTACCTGGCCAAAGGGTTGAACCTTTCTATTGCTGACCTGATAAAGTTTTATAGAGCCTCTGGTATGGCAGGCCCATTCCAGTCAACTGGCTATACCCTTGAATTTATTGAGCAGTTGGAATTGGTAAAAGAAAGTGGGTTGAGTATGCTGGAGTTGGAATATATCCTTCACTATGACAAAGATTCTTCTGTTGGGCTGAGGGAAAAAACATTGGTACAGTACTTTGAAGCTTTGCGTGGTACATTAGAGAAAAATAAAGAGTTGATTGAGAAACTAAATATTTCTGATGCTGATAAAACTATGATCAATGCTGTGGACACCAGCTCACTTACTGGAAAAACCAATGCTGAAGCCCTTCTGGTTACTTCAATTACTGACTTGCAAATAACACTTGGCAAGCTTTCAGAAAATTTCACAAATGCTACATTTCTGGTTGATGAAGTAAATTATATTACCTCTTTCAAAGATTCCAGTTCATTCTTTGTGGATACACTTATTGAGATGATAGATACCCTTCAGTCTGAAATAAGCAATTTATATGGCAATGGGGAGAACCAGGTTATATCACTGGTAGCAGGGCAATTCAGCCTGAAAGAGAAAGAGGCAGGGGTAATTGTGAATGAACTGAAAGCTCCTGGCACAACCAAAAAACTCATTGATATACTGACAGATGAAACATTGGCTGCCAAAGATGCCAATGGAGATTATACTGAAATATCTACCACCAACTTCCCCAGCCATTTTGATGTGTATAACCTGGTTCATAAGGTCAGTGTCCTTCACGGGAAAGTTACATTTGAAGAAGAGGAGCTGGAGTGGTTTATCAAGAACCAGGCAAGTGTAAGTGTACTTGATTATGGTTCACTACCTGTTAAAAGCACTGCTCCTGATGCCTCCTTTGCCAATTGGCTGAACCTATATAAGTTTGCTAAATTCTACACCAAATACCCTGAGCCTGAAGATGCTTCACTGGTTGAGATACTAAAAAATGGTATTGATCCAATAGTCAGTAAATCCAATACCCTAAAACTCATAGCTGCATTGACCCAATGGGATGAAACTGAGGTTAATGCACTGGATACAGGTTTTGGCTTGCTGCATGCATCAGGCACCCTTGATTATGCTAAAGCAGGAGTATACATGAGGCTTGAAAAAGCCATGAAACAGGCTAAGTTGACTGGGGTTGAATGTAAAACCATGTTTTCATGGGCATTGAGGGATAATTTGCAGCAACAAAAACAAATAGCCTCACAAACCAAATATGCTATTAAATCAAAATATGACAGCAATACCTGGTTGGATAAAATCACACCCATACAAAATAAATTGAGGGAAAGGAAACGTTACTCATTGGTGCAGTACCATCTTGATAATTCCCAGCGCAATGAAAGCACCACCATTTCAGTGGGTGGGAAGGACATCCCTAACCCTTTATATTGGAAAGATTCAACAGCCATGTTCAAGTATTTCCTGATTGATGTGGAAATGGGGCCCGACCAGCTAACTTCACGCCTGAAACAAGCCATAAGCAGTGTCCAATTTTTTGTACAGAGGTGTTTCCTTAACCTTGAGCAACGTTATGTGCAGGTAAGCCAGGAAGATAAAACTGATGTTGCATCAGAGAATGCTTGGTCACAGTGGAAATGGATGAAAACCTATAGGGTTTGGGAGGCTAACAGGAAAGTATTTTTCTATCCTGAAAACTGGATTGAGCCTGAATTGAGGGATGACAAGTCTCCTTTCTTTGAAGAACTGGAACAAGAACTCATGCAGGGTGAAGTTACTGATGACAATGCTGAAGTGGCTTTCTTGAATTACCTCCATAAAGTGGATGAGGTGGCCAACCTTGAAGTGTGTGGCCTGTATCATGAGTATGAAGACCTGAATGATGAATATGAGGGGTATGAAATTGATAATGTACATGTGGTAGCCAGGACAAAGGATGACCCTTCAACCTATTTCCATAGGATTTTTGACATGAACTATTCTACTTGGACAGCCTGGGAAAAAATAGATGTGGATATAACAGGAGACCATGCTGTGCCTGTTGTGTACAACAGGAAGCTGCATATTTTTTGGCTTTCCTTTATTGAGAAGCCTCAGAAAGTATCAAAAAACCCTGCAGCTAAAGCCACCACTGGTCCATCTGATGCCCCTGAAGCCCAGAAAGTACTGGAAATCCAACTGTGCTGGACGGTGAAAAAAGATAATGGCTGGAAACCAAAATCAATATCAAAACTGAAGCTTATACACCCTTGGGAGCGCCCATATTTTTCATACCACCTGAAGCCATTTTATAAATCATATACCAATGAACTTTGGTTAGACTTGTATATTACCACTTCCAAAGAATTTAATGAAAGGAAATTTTATGATCCATACTGGACAGAAGGTACCCCAAAATATGCCAAAGCTACGCATATAGGTTTTAATGAAACATACAGGCCATGGCATTCTTCGTCCTTTATTTTTAATGGGAAAGTAAAAGAGGTAAAAATGAATGCTTTGTCAGGCCAGTACAGGCTGATTACAGAGAGCAAGCCTACTGGTAATAGCCTGGTTGGTACAGATTCAGTTGCCTATGTACAAACCAATTATTCTGAGGATGGAAGGGCTATCAGTAAATTTAGTACTTATGATGATGGGCCCAAGTTGGACTTACCAAGTGGGATGCACTATCATAACAACCACTTAAGGAATAACCAGCATTATAATATAAACAACAGTCAACTTAATATCCTTGCAAATGGTTCAACACAAACATTGTTGAATGGGGCTAATAAACCCTTTGAATTGGTTATTGACCACCAGGATATCCCATTTGATGCCTATAATACTGACCATCCATTTTTCTACCAGGATGCACAAAGGGCATTTTTTATTAAGCCCGATTGGTTGGAGCATTTTGATGATTATGGGAACCTTACAGGGAAAACAAGGCAATATGGTTGTAATGCCTTTTACCATCCATATACCACATTATTTATCCGTGAACTAAACAGGGATGGCCTGGATGCTTTATTAACTAGGAAAGTTCAGACAAAACCAGCCAGCTTCCCTCCCGGGAATGATTTTACCTTTTCTTTGGAATACCTGCCTGTTTCTAAACTAAAGGTAGATGGGAATGCTGCAAAAGATATTGTTGACTTTTCCCTCAGTGGAGCTTATTCAATATATAATTGGGAGGTATTTTTCCATGCACCCATGATGATAGCTAACAGGCTGATGCAAAACCAACGCTTTGAAGAAGCCATGAAATGGTTCCACTATATTTTTGACCCAACCAATATTGATGCTATTTCATCTCCCCAACGTTACTGGATCACAAAACCATTTTATGAGCATAATGATAAAGATTACAGCTCACAAAGGATTGAAAATATACTGACAAACATTGATGCCCCTGAATTCCAGAAACAATTGATAGCATGGAGGAATGACCCATTTAAACCACATTTAATAGCACGTTACCGCCCAGTGGCTTACCAAAAAAATGTGGTCATGAAGTACCTGGACAACCTGATAGCTTGGGGCGACCAACTATTCAGGAGGGATACAATGGAATCAATAAATGAGGCTTCATCAAGATATATGCTTGCCAGCGAAATATTGGGTGAACGCCCTAAAGAGGTTCCTAATGTTGAGCATGAAGAGCTATCATTTAATGAGTTACCAAACCTGGATGATTTTGGTAACACCAGGGTGGATGTTATTATTGAAAACACCCTGCTTCCAATAAAGGTAACAGGCTCAAAAGATGGGTTGGAACCACTGCCCAACCTTGATACCCTCTATTTTGGCATTCCTGGGAACGATTTTATGCTGAAATACTGGAATATTATTTATGACAGGATGTTCAAGATCAGGAACTCTATGAACATTGAAGGTGTAAAACGTACCCTTTCATTGTTTGCACCACCCATTGACCCTGCATTGTTGGTAAAAGCAGCAGCAGCAGGTATGGATTTAAGCACAGTGCTAAATGATATTTCTGCAGGGACACCCCACTATAGGTTCAGGACAGTACTCCAAAAAGCAGTTGAGTTTTGTTCTGATGTTAAACAGTTGGGAGATAAGTTGTTATCAGCTCTTGAAAAAAAGGATGTGGAAGGATTGGCACAATTGCGCACACAACATGAAATACAACTATCAAAAGGTATAAAACTGATAAAGGAAAAAGAGGTTGATGAAGCTGATGAGGCTCAGGAAGCATTAGAAAAAAGCAAAGAGTTGGCAAAAACCAAGGAAACCTATTATGGTGGCAGGGAATATATGAATACTGCCGAAATTATTGGTTTTTCATTGAACACTGCTTCCACTGCACTTGATGCTGCCATTGCATTTGGCTATATACTATCTGGTGGGTTAAGCCTTATTCCTAATTTTTTGGTAGGAGCAGCTGGTTTTGGAGGAACACCTGAAGTAAATGCAACAATGGGTGGGCAAAGCATCAGCAACTCAGCAGAGTTAGCAGTAAAGACAATTTCTTCAATAGCCTCTGCATTGCAGAAAGGGGCAAACCTAGCTGAAACACAAGCAAGATACCAAAGACGCATGGACGATTGGAAGCATCAGAAGGAACTGGCATCCATTGAGGTTGAACAGATAGAATACCAGATCAGTGCTGCCCAAATCCGTAAAGTCATTGCTGAAAAAGACCTGGAAAACCAAAAATTGCAAATTGAAAATAGTGAGCAGGTATATGGCTATATGAAAAATAAATATACCAATGACAAGCTGTATAATTGGATGGTTACCCAAATATCAACCACTTATTTCCAGTCTTACCAGTTGGCATATGAAATGGCTAAGAAAGCTGAAAAGTGTTACCAGCATGAACTGGGGGTTGAGAAAAGCTCTTTTATCCAATTTGGGTATTGGGACAGCCTGAAAAAGGGGCTGCTTTCTGGGGAAAAATTGATGCATGACCTCAAGGACCTTGAAAGAGCCTATATGGATCAGAATAAACGTGAATTGGAAATAACCAAACATATATCCCTTGCCCAGGTGGCTCCACTTAGCTTAATTGACCTGAAACAAAATGGGGAATGTACCCTTGTATTGCCTGAATGGCTGTTTGATATGGACTACCCAGGGCATTATATGAGGAGGATTAAAACAGTTTCTATTTCAATTCCTTGTGTTACTGGTCCTTATACAAGCATTAACTGCATTTTATCACTTATTAAGCATGAAACAAGGGTTAGTTCATTATTAGATGGAGGGAAGTATAAGAAGAAAGAAGACGCTGAAGATGCCAGGTTTAAAACTCGTTTTGGGGCAATCTCTTCAATTGCAACTAGCAGTGGGCAGGGTGATAGTGGGATGTTTGAATTGAACTTTAATGATGAAAGGTACCTGCCATTTGAAGGAGCTGGGGCAGATAGTGAGTGGCTTGTAACCATGCCAAAAGAGAATAATTATTTTGATTTTTCCACCATTTCTGACGTGATCCTGCATGTAAATTATACAGCCAGGAGTGGGGGAGTGGATTTTTCAAACAAGGCACAAACCTATTTGGATACAATCCTTCCAAGCAACAGTTATAAACTGTTTAGCCTGAAGCATGAGTTCCCAAATGAGTGGCATAAGTTCCTTAATCCAGGAAATAGCAGTGACCAGGAATTTGCAGCAAAGCTTACAACTGAACACTATCCTTTCTTTGTCAGGAATAAATTAAGCACATGGATAATTAAAAAAGTAGATTGGTTTATCCAGTCAGAAGATACAGGTAATTTTGTTTTACTGACTGATGTTATGGCAGGTAGTTATGATACTTTGCCAGGCACAACAGTAAGCTCTTCTGCTGAATATGATGATATTAACCACTGGAGGCAGGATTTGAATAACTCCCCAACAGGCGATTTTAAATTTAAGCTCCAAAAGTCAGGTGCTGCCGATTTTAAATCATTGGCAACAGGCGACCTTGACAATATTTTTGTAGTGATACATTTAGGTAAATAGTAATTTAAGGTTAAAAATGGGTACAAGCTTGTTAGGTAAGGTAAAAGGCTATGTAGTTTCGTGCTGCAAACCAGATATGGTGTTGGTTTTTGGTTCATATGCTAGGGGAGAGGCAAATAAATTCAGTGACCTTGACCTGGTGGTTGTATGTAACTACGTGTACAACAGGAAGATGCTAGAGCGGAAAATAAAATCTGATATCAGGAGGTATAGCCTAAAAGCTGATGTTATGGTAAGGTCACAGTGCGAAATCATGGAGGCAATTAAAGACCCACACAGTTTTCTGGGCTCTATACTAGAAAAAGCAAAAATTATTTATAAAAAGCCAGCATATTCCATTGATAATTAAATTATTATAACTATATTAGATATGCATGAAGTTGGGATTACTTAAAACGGTAGTATTAGAGGGTGAATTTGGATGAAAATCACATGAGGCTACAGTAGAAAAAGGATTTTGGCATTTTAATCGAGCGTTCGTTGTGTTGCAAGGAGGGCTCGTTTTTCTTTTGTAAACAGCTTATATAATGAGGTTTGAAGTATTTTTTCCAATTCAAAGCGGAAATGACGCGTGAATAGTATTAACTATTTAAGGAATTTTGTTTCTAAAGAAAACACATCAAAAGGATACTGTACTAACTTTTACATAAAATCTTTGACGATATATGACTTTGCAAGCCATATATCTGATTTTATGCAAACCAGCAGAGCTGGGCGTATTGGCTTAGGTATTCCAAAATAAACAAATATATACATTTGTCCTATAATTGATATTAAGTTAAATAGGATATATAAAAAAAATAGGAGGTAATATTTAAAACCTCCTACTTTTCTATTATTATAGGTTTTCTATCTTTTCAACCATTTCATTGTATTTTTCCATATTCTTCATCCTGTAATACAGGTTTTTCAAGGATTCTAACGTGGAAACATCTTTGTCATTTAACTCAAGGCATTTTTCCATGTAAGGCAATGCTTTTTCAAACCACACATCTGCTTTTGCCTTTTCTTCTTCATATTTTTGTGTTTCATTTGTAGGAACAGCATTTGCTATTTCAATCTGCTTAACACCTTTGTTATAATACAAGGCTCCAAGGTTATAATATGAATTAAAATCATCGTCTTTTAACTCAATAGCTTTAGTATAGCACCTAATGGCCTCTTCAGTATTTTCAACCTTGTCATGCAATGTTCCTTTTGCAAAATATAGTGAAGCATTATCAGGGTCTTTTTCTGTTGCCAGGTCAAGGTATTTCATGGCATCATCAGTTTTATCAGTATCCAGGTAAATGTTGATCATTTTGAAAAGGATACCAGTATCATCAGGAAATTTTAGGAAACCCTCTTTTAAAGCCTCTAAAGAGCCAATTGTGTCTTTTTTTGCTTCATATGAACTTGCAATTAACTGGTAAGTACGCGCCCCATTGTAGCCATATTTAGCAGCTTCTGCGTAATATTTAATGGCTTTGTCATAGTTTTGCGCATTGTAAGCAGCTAAACCTGTATTAAAAATAATTACTGTGTCAACAGCATTAGGGGTGTCAGCCTTCATTACAGGAAGCCCTTGTAATTCAAGTATTTGCTCAAATGAAAGCAATGCCTGTTTAAAATTGTCCTCATTAAATGCATTAATAGCCTGGCTTGTCAGGTCACTGGTAAGCAAGGTCAGTTTAATTTTAAGGCTTTTGCCAAATTTGTCTTTAGCATCCAATTGCAATGCTTTTTTATATGATTCAAAAGCAACAGTTAATGGGTCTTCAGCCAATTTTTTAACAGCTTCATCTTTCGATTGGTAAATTGCCTGGTATATCTCTCCCCTAACTTCCCAAGTACGTGGCCATGGAATTGATTTTAGTGCTTTTTCATTATCTGGGTCAACAGTACTTTCTATGGCTTCCAGGGCTTTATCTAATTTTCCTGTGTCTTTATAACTTAAAGCACTCGTTACTTTCCCTTTTTGTGCGAAAACAAATCCGGTAAAAAATATCAGGGTTAGCAAAATGATTAACTTTTTCATTTCTATGATTTTAAATTTTTAATTTGGTACAAAATTATATGATTATTGTTTTTTTTCAAATAACGCTTGTTAAATCTCTTAATTTAAATCTATTATAATCATTCTTTGGATGTATCATCTTCTAAACCAGTTGATTCTTCATGTTCTTCATCTGTAATGGATACCCTGGCTACTGAGGCTATTTTGTCTTCATCTTTCAGGTTGATCACCCTAACACCTTGAGCAGCCCTCCCTATAACTGGAATCTGGCTTACAGCCAAACGTATGGTCAACCCTCCTTGTGTAATAATCATCAGGTCATTTTCATCCTGAACACTTTTTATGGCTATCAAATTACCTGTCTTTTCAGTGATATTAATGGTTTTTACCCCTTTACCTCCACGGTTGGTAATCCTGTAGTCATCAATTTTTGAGCGTTTCCCATATCCATTTTCAGAAATTACAAGAACGTTTTCGGCCTGGTTCTCAACACAAATCATGCCAACCACTTCATCTTCCTCATAACCAAGGGTTACCCCTTTTACGCCAGAAGCAGTCCTACCTATGGCACGCACTATATTTTCGTTAAACCTGATGGCTTTTCCCGATTTTACAGCCATAAGGATTTCGTGGTTCCCATTTGTAAGCCTTGCTTCAAGGAGCTGATCTCCTTCTTTAATGGTAATGGCATTTACCCCATTTTGCCTTGGCCTTGAATAAGCTTCAAGTGTTGTTTTTTTAATAATCCCTTTCTTGGTACAAAGGATTATATAATTTGAGTTGATAAAATCCTTGTCAGCCAATGTTTTAACATTAATAAATGCCAATACCTTATCATCTGGTTCAATATTTAAGATATTTTGGATAGCCCTTCCTTTTGATGATTTGCTTCCTTCGGGGATCTGGTATACTTTTAACCAGAAGCATTTTCCTTTTTGCGTAAACAAAAGGATTGTATTGTGCATTGAAGCTATGAACATATGTTCAAGGAAGTCTTCGTCGCGCGTGGTTCCGCCTTTAGAGCCAACCCCTCCCCTTCCTTGCGTCCTGAACTCAGCTAATGGGGTCCTTTTTATATAACCAAGGTGGGAAATGGTGATCACCATATCTTCATCTGCATAAAAGTCTTCAGGGTTAAATTCTTCTGCATTTTGCTCCAGCTCAGTCCTACGCCCATCCCCAAACTTTTCCTTAACCTCAAGCAATTCATCTTTTATAATATCCATCCTCATAGATTCATTTTCAAGGATCGATTTCAAGTGTTCTATAAGTTTCATCAGGTCTTCATATTCAGCCCTGAGTTTATCCTGTTCTAAACCAGTAAGTTGACGCAAACGCATTTCTACTATTGCCCTTGCCTGCACATCTGTTAGTTCAAACCGTTCAATTAGTTTTTCTCTGGCTTCATCAGGCGTTTTTGATCCTCTGATGATGGCAATAACCTCATCAATGTTATCACTGGCAATGATCAGCCCTTCCAGTATATGGGCTCTTTTCTCAGCCTGTTCCAATTCATATTGCGTGCGCCTGGTTACCACATCATGGCGGTGGTCAACAAAATGCCTGATCAGGTCTTTTAAGTTCAGTACCTTTGGCCTTCCGTTGACAAGGGCGATGTTATTTACATTAAATGAAGTTTGTAATTGCGTGTATTTGTATAATTTATTTAAAACAACATTGCTCATGGCATCACGCTTCAGGTCATAAACCACGCGCATACCATCCCTGTCTGATTCATCATTGACATTTGAGATACCTTCAATTTTCTTATCATTGACCAGGTCAGCTGTTTTCTGGATCATTTCTGCCCTGTTGACCAGGTAAGGGATTTCAGTTACAATGATTTTTTCCCTGCCTCCTTCATTTTCTATATGGGCTTTACCCCTCAGCACTATCCTGCCTTTACCTATTTCATAAGCATCTCTTACCCCCTGGTAACCATAAATAATGCCTCCAGTTGCGAAATCAGGTGCAACAATAATTTCTATAAGCTCATCAATTGAAATATCTTTATTATCTATATAAGCAATTGTAGCATCAACTGTATCTGATAAATTATGTGGTGGCATATTGGTAGCCATCCCAACAGCAATACCAGAGGTCCCATTGACCAATAAGTTTGGTAACCTGGTAGGTAGCACAGTTGGTTCATTTAATGATTCATCAAAGTTGGGCTGGAAATCAACAGTATTTTTATCGAGGTCAGCAAGGGTGAGTTCTGCAATCTTTGCTAAACGGGCTTCTGTATAACGCATTGCTGCGGGGCTATCACCATCAACAGAGCCATAGTTTCCCTGCCCGTCTACCAGTGGGTACCTTAATGACCAGTCTTGAGCCATCCTCACCATGGTAAAATAAACAGAAGAATCACCATGAGGATGGTATTTTCCAAGCACCTCTCCCACTATCCTGGCAGATTTTTTATATGCCCTGTTTGAAAATACGCCTAATTCGCTCATGCCATACAAAACCCTGCGATGCACAGGCTTTAACCCATCCCTTACATCAGGCAGTGCACGTGATACAATTACTGACATTGAATAATCAATGTAAGCTGTTTTCATCTGCTCCTCAATGTTGATCCTGATAATTTTTTCTCCTTCAGTCATTTATATACTATTTTAAATATATTTTCCTTCAAATTTTTAAGACCTACAAAAATAGTAAATACTATGGCATTTTTAATCAATAATACAAACCATTTCAAATCTTTTATTTAGAAGATATTAACATATTAACTGACAAATTTTCATGAATAAAATATTAGCCCTTGATAACTTCTTGGTAATTTTGCAAAACAGGTATCAATTTTTCCGTAATTTAGTATTTCAACTTTTAGGAATGGTATTTGTTTATTATTGATAAATTTTTGAAAGAAAATAATATGGATTCTCAATTTTCACCCAGGATCAAAGATATAATCGCTTATAGCAGGGAAGAAGCCATAAGGTTGGGGAACGATTATATTGGGTTGGAACATTTATTTCTCGGAATTCTTAGGGATGGTGAAGGGATTGCAACAGATATCCTAGACAATTTGGGTATTAATTTAAGTGAATTTAAAGCTGAATTAGAAAAAAAGATAAGGACTGATAAAGAGATCAATCCAAAAGCTGAAATTCAGATGCTAAAATCTACGGAAAAAGCACTCAAGATAATTTATCTTGAAGCAAGGTCTTTTCAAAGTACCACAGCAAACAGTGGGCACTTATTATTATCTATTTTAAAGGATTCTGATAGTTTGATTGCCGGCATGCTCAATGATTTTGGCATTAATTATTACATTGTCAAATCACAATTACAAGACTATAAGCAACCTGAATCAAAGTCGGATTTTCCTGAACAGGAAGATGATGATGCTGAGGAATCTTTCTCAAGAAACCCTGGTGGGGCTTCATCTAAAAAGGTGATTTCACCAAAGTCTGAAACACCAGTATTGGATAATTTTGGGACAGACATAACCAAGCTGGCTGAAGAAAACAGCCTTGACCCTATTGTAGGCAGGGAAAAAGAAATTGAACGCCTGGCTCAAATATTAAGCAGGAGGAAAAAAAATAACCCTATTTTGATTGGTGAGCCTGGTGTTGGTAAGTCAGCCATTGCAGAAGGGTTGGCCATCAGGATTGTACAAAAAAAGGTATCCAGGATTTTATTTGATAAAAGGGTTGTAAGCCTTGATATTGCTTCTATTGTTGCAGGTACCAAATACCGTGGGCAATTTGAAGAAAGGATGAAAGCCATCCTGAATGAGTTGTCAAAGGTTACCAATGTGATCTTATTCATTGATGAAATACATACCATTGTGGGGGCTGGAGGCGCGACTGGTTCGTTAGATGCTGCCAATATGCTTAAACCTGCTCTGGCAAGGGGCGAGATACAATGCATTGGAGCTACTACCCTTGATGAGTACCGCCAGCAAATTGAAAAGGATGGTGCTTTGGAGCGTAGGTTCCAGAAGGTGATGGTAGAGCCAACATCAATGGATGAAACCATTGAAATACTGAATAATATAAAAATCAGGTATGAGGAACACCACAATGTAATTTTTACGCCTGAAGCTATAGACGCATGTGTAAAACTTACTAGCAGGTATATTACTGACCGTTACTTACCTGACAAAGCCATTGATGCTTTAGATGAATCTGGGTCAAGGGTACACATTTCTAATATAAATGTACCTGACAGGATTGTTAAGCTTGAGAAAAAAATTGAAGATACCAAGGAAGAAAAAATATCAGCAGTAAAAAGCCAGAACTTTGAGTTGGCAGCTAATTTCAGGGATAAAGAGAAGAACCTGTCACAGTTGCTGGACAAAGAAAAGGAAGAATGGGAAAAAGAATTGGTAAACCATAGGGAAACTGTTGATGAACAGAAAGTTGCAGAAGTAGTGGCTATGATGTCTGGTGTGCCAGTACAGCGAATTGCACAGGCTGAAGGCAAGCGCCTTATGAATATGGGCAATGACCTGAGGGGAAGGGTAATTGGGCAGGATGATGCAATACAGAAGATTGTCCGAGCTATCCATCGCAACAGGGCTGGGCTGAAAGACCCAAACCGCCCCATTGGTTCATTTATATTTTTAGGGCCTACTGGGGTTGGGAAAACCCAATTGGCAAAGGTGTTGGCTACCTACCTTTTTGATAGCCTTGATTCACTAATCAGGATTGACATGAGCGAATACATGGAGAAATTCTCTGTATCAAGGTTGGTTGGTGCCCCTCCAGGATATGTGGGGTATGAAGAAGGTGGCCAGCTTACTGAAAAAGTGCGCAGGAAACCTTATGCTGTGGTACTGTTGGATGAAATAGAAAAAGCCCATCCTGATGTATTCCATTTGTTGTTGCAATTGTTGGATGAAGGTAGGCTGACTGATAGCCTTGGTAGGAATGTGGATTTCAAGAATACCATTATTATTATGACATCCAACATTGGGACACGCCAATTAAAAGATTTTGGGCGTGGTGTTGGTTTTTCTACCATGAAGACGCCTGAAGATGAAAATGAACATGCAAAATACATCATCCAAAAAGCCCTTAAGAAGGCATTTGCTCCTGAGTTCCTTAATAGGATTGATGATGTGGTAATGTTCAATGCATTGAGTAAAAAAGAAATATTTAAGATCATTGATATTGAATTGAAAGACCTTTATGCACGGGTTGAATCATTAAATTATAAAATTAAGCTTTCGCCTGCTGCAAAAGATTTTATTGCAGAAAAGGGGTATGACCCCCAGTTTGGAGCCAGGCCTTTAAAACGTGCAATACAGAAATACCTTGAGGATGAAATGGCAGAGTTTATTATAAAGGCTTCTGTTTCAGAGGGTGATACCATTTCTGTTGGGTTGGATAAAAAAGCAGAAAAGCTAAGGATCAAGATTATTTCTGCCAAAAAAGAAAATTAGATAAGTACAAACCAATATTCAAGGCTACATGAAAATGTGGCCTTTTTTATTGGTAAAAATTCAGGGCAACAATGCTCAAGTCGTCTGATAATGCATTTTTCCCTTTAAAAGTATCCAGGCTTTTTTCAACTTCTTCAATGATTTTATGGGCTGGGCGGCCCCTGGCATTTCCTAATATTCCTTTTAACCTTTTTTCACCAAAATGGTATTCATCTTCATCCATTAATTCAGTAACACCATCTGTATATAGGAAGAGGGTATCATTTGGTTCAAGTTTGGTTGTTGAGTCATTATAATTCCTGCCTGCATATAAACCCATGGGTAAGCCATGTGTTTCTGAAAGTTCTTCAATGTAATCTCCATTTCGTAATATTTTTGCAGGAGTATGAGCTGCATTACAGAAGTTTAAATGGCCGGTTTTTATATTGAGGATACCAACAAACATGGTTAAAAAGAATTGGTTTTGGTTTTTGTCAACCAACTCTTCATTTATCTCTTTTACAATCTGGCTTGCCTTCCTGTCATATGACCTTCCTTGAAGCAATGTGTGGGCAACACCCATAAACATAGCTGCAGGTACACCTTTTCCTGAAACATCTCCAATGGCAATCAAAAGATGGTCATCATCAACAAAAAAATAATCATATAAATCGCCACTGATAACCAGGGCTGGCTTATAAACAGAAAATATGTCAATTTCTTTCCTTTCAGGAAAAACAGGGAATGTGTTTGGGATTATACTTTGCTGTATTTCAGATGCTTGCTTGATGTCACTGGTATATTTTTTAACTTTGATATTAGCCTCTTCCTCATTCATCTTATTCCTCTGGAACCAGATTTGAAGTTGGTTTAAACTCCTTGTTAAAGAATCAACTTCATTTTTAGCCTTTTGCCCTTTAGTGCCAATACTGAATTCAAAAATTTCAGAAATAATCTGGGATAAAGGGTTCATTAACCTGGCAATAATGAAATTGACCAAAAAGAAGATGACAGTTAACCCTACCACAGATATGAGGATGATCCAAAATAACATTACCTGAAGTTCATCAAATAATTCATTGTATGGCCTGATAATGACCAATGTCCAGTTACTCTCTAGAATTGGGGCATAATAGGCCCAGCTTTTTTCATAACCCAGGTGTTCAGGGTATGCTATTGTTGAACCAAACTGGTTCCTTAACAGTACCTGGCCAATTGAATCAGAAGTGGTGTTGCGCTCCTTAGGTTTCAGCCTTAATACATTTTTTGTTAAAATTTTTGACTCATTGGGATGTGTAATATAAGTCCCATCTTGTGAAACCAGGAATGCATACCCCCTTTTTCCAACTTTGATGTTAGAGACAATATTATTTAAGTAACTTAATGATAATTCAACAGAAACATATCCAGCCTTGGTAAAACTTTTATCACCTTCATTAGCAAGGAGGATTGGCATTATAAAAGAGCTAACTACACTGTTATTGAGCTTACAATAATAAGGTTCAGCCCAACCCAGCCCTTTATTGCCCAAAACTGAATTTACAGCTTCTAATTCATTGCCACATAAAACAGCTTCTTTATCATTCTTTTTAAAGATTATTTCTTCACCTTTCCTTGCTGTGGAATACAGGTAGTTTTCATTTGGGAAGGCTTGTTTGCCTAACTCAACATGGATGGCTTGCAGGAAAAGGTATTTTTTTAATAGCCCAGTAATCAGGTACTCAATGTTGTTTGATTGGATGAAGAAGGGAACCTGGTCTGCAATATTTGAAGCTATTTCCTGGGTAGAAACAACATTATCACGTGTTTTCATCACTACCTCAGAACTGAGGCTAATGGCATTTTTTTCAATATTTTCTTTTAATATTTCATTGCCATATTTATATACCACAATGATCAGTACACCCAATACTGTAACAATTGCAGTAGAAATATAGATACTTAATCTATATGCTGTAGGTTTTTTATCTGGCATGTATTGACATTCAACTCCTTCAGTTCAATTTACTGCTTTTTTTTCACTTATGAAGGGAATTTTATAAAATTTAACCATCTTCTTGTCCCCACATGCTTACAACTTTCAGTAGCCATTTTAGAAGCCTTTTTAAGTGCAGGTTCAAAACTGCTTGTCCCATCCAGGTAGTAACAAAAAGCACCATGGAAAAAATCGCCAGCCCCCAATGTGTCTACGGCATTAACCTTGGGTACTTCAAAGCTTTTTATCCTACCTTCTGATAGCCATTGAATTGGCTTACTGCCCCTGGTGATGGCTATGTTTTTTATTCTTTTTGATGCTAAAAATGCAAATATACCTTCAGTAGTTTCAGTACCAGGCGGCTTAAAATCTTCAGAGCATATCACATAATTTACTTTTGGTAAAAGCTCATTGTATTGTTCTTTCCAGCTACCACAATCAATAACCACAGGTATCCCTTTTTTATTGGCCAGGTGTGCACAATTTAAGGCATAAAACCCATCAAGTAGCAAAACATCAGGGTTGGCTGTTTGGAAAGCCTGCTCCACTACCCTGCCATCTTTAAAACTGGAAGGGTTATGGGTAAAAACATTCCTACCTCCTGTGGCTTGGCTTGTGATAACTGAGGCAATTACAGGGGATGTGTTTGTGCCTTCTGCCAGGTCATAGAAAGTTATATTCTGTTTATTAAAATCATTATCAATGAAATGCCTAAACCCATTACCTCCTACTGCAGAGATCAGGTTTGCCCCACCATTCAGTGCCGAAAAAACTATGGCTGCATTGGTTGCTGGTCCTCCCACATATATGGAAGGTGGGGTTGTTTTTACTTTTTTATTTTCAGAGGGGTATTCACTAACCAGGTAGTGTATATCAATGGTAATTAAACCTGTAAAAAGCCCTTTTTTCATAAAAAAAGCTGCCATATGCATGGCAGCTAACTTATTTTAGTTAATTAAATTTTCGTTTCTGTACTTCTCTTTCAACTTAGGTATTCATGGCACCACAAACCTGTAGTACCTGCCCTGATACATAGGTTGAAAGGTCTGAAGCCAGGAATGTAGCTACCCCTGCAACTTCTTCAGGAGTACCTCCCCTTTTCAATGGGATGGATTCTTCCCATGCTTTGCGTGCATCTTCAGGGATTTTATCAGTCATTTCAGTAATAATAAACCCTGGGGCTATGGCATTTGAGCGTATACCCCTTGAGCCCAGTTCCCGTGCAACAGATTTGGTAAAACCTATAATCCCAGCTTTGGATGCTGAATAGTTGGCTTGGCCAGCATTGCCACTAACCCCAACTACAGAGCTAAGGTTGATAATAGAGCCTGCCCTTTGTTTTAGCATGGTGCGTTGGGCTGCTTTGGTAAAATTGAATACTGATTTTAGGTTGACATTGATTACTGCATCCCATTGTTCCTCAGTCATCCTCATCAATAAGGTATCTTTGGTTATGCCTGCATTATTAACCAGCGCATCAATACCTCCAAAATCCTTAACTATTTTATTTACAACTTCTTCAGTTTCTTCAAATTTACTGGCATCTGAAGCATAGCCTTTGGCTTTTACCCCTAAAGCACTTAATTCTGTTTCAGTGGCTTTCATATTTTCATCTTCAAAAAGGTCAGTAAATGCAACATTACAACCTTCTTGGGCAAATTTTATGGCAATTGCTTTACCAATTCCCCTGGATGCTCCAGTAACTATAGCTGTTTTTCCTTCTAATAGTTTCATTATGGAAAATTTTGAATTTGATTTGTGCAACAAATATACTTTTTATGTTCAAGTTGTCAAAAGCCCAAAATAAATTGGGAATTTAATATTTTATAATGAAGCCCTGGAACCTACAATTAAAAAAGGTATTTCTCTAATTCTTTCATAATCGCCCCTGCTTCACCTTTTAAATGGATATCAGTGATGTGGTTTGTAAAAAGTGACCCTTCAGGGTTTATTTCAATGATTTTAGCACCATAATCCCTGGCTGTCCTGGGTACAAATGCAGCAGGTGTGACTTCTCCAGTCGAGCCAATAATAAGGCATACTTCACATTTTTTAGCTGCTATAAACGACATTTCATAAGCATATTCAGGTATACCTTCACCAAAAAAAATAAAGTCTGGCTTAAGCACAGCACCATCTTTTGGGCAGGTTGGTGGGATATTCTTAAAACCTATATCAGCAGCATCAGTTAACTCCCCACATTCCAGGCATTTAAGCTTTTTTGAGTTTCCATGGAATTCATACACTACTTTACTGCCAGCTTCATAATGCAAATTGTCAATGTTTTGTGTTACAATAGCTTTCAAAAGCTTTTCCCCTTCCATCCTTGCCAACACCTCATGGGCTTTGTTTGGCTTTGAATCAGCAAAAAAATCATAAAATATCTCCCTGATGGAATGCCATGATCCTGAAGGATTTTGCAAGAAATAACCCAGCTCAAGTACCTTAGGGTCATATTTGTTCCATAGCCCTTTTTCCCCCCTGAAAGGGGGTATGCCACTTTCAACAGATATCCCTGCCCCAGTAAAAGCCATGGTATATTTTGAAGCCTTTATAATCTTGGCAGCTTCTTTAAGTTTAGTTTTACCATCCATTTTATAAAGATAACTATTTTATAGCCATTGTTTCTTTAGCCTACTTTTTCGGCTACAACAAATAGTTCCTGGTCTGAATTTATATACGCTAGAGAATGCCTGAAAAACCTATTAACGAAAAATTTAGGTGAATCATATTTATCAATAAATACAGGGTAATTTTGTTGGATTGTTTTAAACCCTGAAACTTCCAATACCTTTGGAAGGTTAGCGTAACTGAAGTAGGCAAAGTGCTCGCTTCCAACACCTTTCATGCTGTAAAACCTATGTTTTGACCTAAATTTATTGGCACGCTTATAGTTTGCATTGGGAACCAGGATAACCATCCTTCCTTTATTATTTAAAAGGCTATGGCATTCTTTTAAGGTTGAAAAAGGGTCTTCAAAATGTTCAAGGACATGTTGCATAAATATCAAGTCAAATTTTTGCCCATCCTGTTTTAATTTGCCTAATGTTGTAAAAGAGGCATTTAAACCAAGGCTATTACAAAAGTCTACAGCATAGTTGCTTATGTCAATCCCAAGATGCCCAATATTTCGTTTTTTTGCAGCCTCAAGGGTGTAGCCAATTGAGCAACCTATCTCCAAGACACTTGAAATGTCTGGGTGGTTTAACCTACCTATGTCAATCAGCCATCCTGATTTTTCGACTTTATGCCTTCTTTTTTTTAAATATTTTTTTGAAATGAAATAATCTTCTTCATATGGTTTAGTTATGTGGGCAGAATCATTTGTGCGCCAAATGATGCCACAATCTTTACACAGCTCAAACTTCAGTTCCCCATCTTTGGAATAAGGTGTAATATTTCGCCCACTACAACCTAACTGTTCTTTACATTTGTACATATAATGTATACTCAATGGCACTTATTTAAATAGAAACTTTAAATATGGGTATTTTTGCAAAAGCGCCAAAATATTTCTGAACCTACATGAAGTAAACCAGGAATACATTAAATTTGCAGCATGCTTGACCAATCAACCATATGTGCCATAGCAACATCTCCAGGCATTGGGGCTATTGCAACCATTCGTCTGTCTGGTAACCAGGCTATTGAAATTGCAGCCCAGGTTTTTGCATCACCAAAAAAAGGGAAAAGTTTGCTTACAGAAAAAGCCAATACCATCCATTTTGGAAGTTTTAAAGATGGAGGTGAAGTGGTTGATGACGTGGTTATTTCATTATTCCGTGCCCCTCATTCATTCACAGGCGAAGATGTGGTAGAAATTTCGTGCCATGGGGCTGTTTATATCCAACAAAAGATATTGCAGGTATTAATGAAACATGGTGCCAGGGTTGCCCTTCCGGGCGAATTTACCCAGCGCGCATTCCTGAATGGGAAAATGGACCTCTCACAGGCAGAAGCTGTGGCTGACCTGATCAACTCAACTACTGCAGCTTCACATAAAGTGGCACTTAACCAAATGCGTGGAGGGTTCTCTGAAGAGATCAGGAATTTGAGAAACCAATTGTTATCTTTTACTTCTTTGGTTGAATTGGAGCTTGATTTTAGCGAGGAAGATGTTGAATTTGCTGACCGTGCAGAATTGCGCCAATTGGTCGAAAAAATAGAAAGGACTATTAGGATACTAAAGGATTCTTTTAGCCTGGGAAATGTGATCAAAAATGGGATTCCAGTTGCTATTGTTGGCGAAACCAATGTGGGTAAGTCTACCCTGTTGAATGCCTTGCTCAATGAAGAAAAGGCTATTGTTTCTGATATCCATGGCACTACTCGCGATGTGATTGAAGATGTGGTCAATATCCATGGTACAGCTTTTCGTTTTTTTGACACAGCAGGCATTAGGGAAACTACTGACACCATTGAGTCAATGGGGATTGAGCGCACATACAGTAAGCTGGGACAGGCATCTATCGTGATCCTGGTGGTTGACCTTCAAAACCCCTACCCTGTTGTGTTTGAACGTATAAACAAAATCCGAAAGAGGGTGTCTAAGCAAACTTTGATCATTGCTGCCAATAAAAAAGATACAGGCTTACCCGGAACCATAAAAAAGCTTGAATCTATGGATTTGGGCAATAATGAAAAGCTGGTTTTTATATCTGCAAAATCAAAAGATAACGTTAGTGAGTTGATCAACTTTATGCAGGAAACAGTTTCCATTGATAAAATTGGAGGGGAAGATATTATCATCACCAATGCAAGGCACTATGAAGCTTTGAGCTATGCCTATCAAGCCATTGAGAGGGTATTGCATGGGATGGATGCTGGTATTACATCTGATTTCCTGGCACAGGACATAAGGGAATGCCTACACTACCTTGGCGAAATTACAGGGGAAATAACTACTGATGAAGTACTGGGGAATATCTTTAAGAATTTCTGTATTGGAAAGTAAACCTCTTTCCAATATTTGCCCTCACTCTTCATTTACCGCACTTTACAAGGATTTATTTTCTCTTTCTTGTTGCCCAATTACTCTTTTTTGTTTATTTTTGATGTACAGTTGTTGCCCAAATATCCAAATTTGTTGCCCGACAACAAGAGTGGAGAAATGATGGCAGTTGCTGACAGCTAATGACAGCTGTAGTCACTTAAAGGCAGTAATAGGCATGAGTAGCAAAATTGAAGTCCAAAAGATATGTGAGTTTTGCGGAAAGGAATTTACCGCTAAAACTACCGTTACACGTTTCTGCGGTCATGCTTGTGCTTCACGGTCCTATAAGCAACGAAAGAAAGAAAACAAGATTGGCAAGGCTATCGAAGAAACGAACCAACAAAAACTACTTTCGATGACCGAGCTAAATATTGAAGCCATTAAACAAAAGGACTTTCTTTCGATTAAAGAAGCGCACACTCTACTTGGATTAAGCGAACGTACATTTTACAGGCTTATAAAAGCCGGAACCATCCAGGCTACCAAGTTGGGCAAACGCACCATAATTAAACGTTCCGAAATCGATAAACTTTTTGCGTCATGAAAGTAACCCTACGTCAACGAAACAAGAATGGTAAAATCAGTCTATACCTTGACTATTACCACAAAGGCAAACGGAAGTATGAATATTTACGCTTGTATCTCATCGACAAGCCCCGTTCATCCGAAGAAAGGAGTTTCAACAAAAAGACATTACAGCTTGGCGAAAGCATCCGGGCAAAAAGACAACTGGAATTACAAAACGGCATTTATGGTTTTGATGATTCGGAAAAGATAAATTCATTATTCCTAACCTATTTTGAATTGCTTGCAGAGAAACGTAGAGATTCAGACGGTAATTATGGAAACTGGTTGAGTACCTTAAAGCATTTACGCAATTGGGAAAAGTCGAATGTCCGCTTTGCAGACATCGACCGGGCATGGTTGGAAGATTTAAAGTACTACCTTGTTTATGATGCAAAGACCAAGCAAGGCAGAAACCTTTCTAAAAATTCATGTGTATCTTATTTCAATAAGGTAAGAGCGGCATTAAAGGAAGCGGTTAAAAATGGCATCATTCTACGCAATCCTGCAGAGGGTATTGACGGAATAAAAGAAGCAGAAACAAAACGCGAGTTTTTAACGCTCGATGAATTGAAAAGTGCAGTGAAAGCCCATTGTGAAATACCTGTCGTTAAAAACGCCTTTATATTTAGTGCACTTACCGGGCTTCGTTTCTCTGATATTGAAAAACTCACCTGGTCTGAAATCCAACATTCCGATGAAAACGGTTATTATATCCGATTCAAGCAGAAGAAAACCAAAGGACAAGAAACACTACCCATTGCAGATGATGCGCTAAACTTTATTGGCGAACGAAAAGAAGGCAACGAAAAAGTATTTCAGGATTTAACCTACAGCGATTACAATAATGCCAAAATCCGAGAATGGATGATTCGTGCCGGAGTTGAAAAGCATATCACTTTTCACTGCGCAAGACACACCTATGCAACCCTACAATTAACTCTGGGTACTGATATTTACACTGTTTCCAAACTCTTAGGACACAAAAGCCTAAAAACTACAGAAGTGTACGCAAAGATTATCGACCAGAAGAAAAAAGAAGCTGCCAACCGCATAAAACTTGACCTATGAACAACGAATTAGTAATTTTTGACCAGATACTTTATGGAGACCTCATCCCCTGGCATGATGAAAATAAGCCGGATGAGAAATTTTCTTCGATGATTGGTGAAGTAAAGAAAACTGAATACAACTTTCAGCCGTTAAACGAAATAAGTTTTCAGCGTACGTTTAATCAAAAAACGAAATATTACCACAAACTCATACTAACTGAATCTATTGCCTACTGCAATAAGATTCATCAACTAATTAATGAAGACAAAAATATTAAGCTTCAAAAATATTGGCGTAACGATACATTAAACAAAAAGATTCCTTCACGATTAAAGGATATTGGAAAAATTGTAAAAGACAGAAAATACGATATTGATTATATCAATCCTAAAAAAGCATCTTTTGAAATTGATTCCGACTATAAAACTGAAACTTATATACTTCATCTATTGAAAGTTGCATTAATTCATATTTATTTGAAAGTTCAGGAATTATACAAGTTTTTACAAGATGATGATTTATTGATTGAGGAAGATTTTTATACTCAATTTCTTCACGAACCTATACCCGAAACTTTATTTTTGAAAGCCGCACCTCAAACCATTGTTGTAAAACCGAAGGAGGTAAAGCCAAAAAAAATTACGTTTGGCTATAATGAAACCACTACCGATAAACTCAGAAGCATCTGCCGACTATTGACCCTAAAAGTTGATTTTATAGACGAAGACCAAACTTCGGAAGATGATTTCATAGAGGTAATGACCTCCAAAGACATAGCAACAATCAACAATAAAATTCACTTAGGTTGTGAGACTACCCAATTCCGGTACATAGTAGATAAATTCCGTCCTTATTTCAGTTCTCTTACGCTTTCTAATATCGAAAAATCTAAATTATTCTATTCAAAAAACGGAGTTGTAATAACCGCTTCAAACCTTTCCAGAAACAAGCATCACGACCCGAAAGAAAAAACAACTATCGACAATATTTTCAAATAACTGAAATAAAAAAGTGTAAGAAGTGTAAGACACCTTACACCTCACTTAAAACCTTACACATTTCTGATTATGAGGGCTGTACTTTCGTAGTGCTCGAACTTAATTAACAGCCTTCGAAGGCTCATTTTTTAACTTTTAAAATCGTTTAAAATGAGCGAAGAATATATAATTCAGAAATTAGATAGCATTGAAAAAATGCTTACCGAGCAAAATATGCTCAAGAAAGAGGTTTTATCCTTCAATGAAGCAGCCATTTATTTAGAGGTATCTCACTCGCACCTCTATAAGATGACAAGCACTGGCGTAGTGCCTTGCTATAAACCTAATGGTAAGAAAATCTACTTTAATCGTAAAGAGCTTGACGAATGGCTTTTAACAAATAAGCAAGCCTCACAAGATGAAATCGACCAGCAAGCTGCCGATTATCTGGTAAAAAATGGGAGGATTAAGCTATGATGGAAGTAATGCAATTATTGTTAGAGCTTTCATCTGCCATAAAGGAAATCAAAGCTCAATTGCTGGTGATAAAGCAAACCAGAACCGAAGCTTTCAAACAAACTTGGATTGATGGTCAGGATGTAATGCTTGCACTCAAAATAAGCAAGCGTACTTTACAATCAATGCGGGATTCGGGGATTCTCCCCTATTCCCGCATCAATGGCAAATTCTATTACAAAGTTGAAGACCTCGAAAAGCTCCTGGAAAGCAACTATTCACGATCCTTAAAAAGTGGCAGCCATGATTAAGGAGAAGGATATTTTAGATAAAACGCATTACGGGCTAAATATCTACTCACACATTCTACACGAGTATTACCCCGATGAGGTTGTGATCAGGCTTTCTGGCAAAGAGTGCGACCCGGCAAAAAATCCTTTTAATGAGAATAAGCTTACGCTTAAACTCATTAATGTGGATTGGGTGTTTATGTACAGCGATTTAGAGCAAAGTAATTTTAAAGGTAATCCTTTTGATTTTGCAGCATTACACTACAAGCTGACTGGTGATGAATTAATGGAAAAACTCAACGAAGAATTACATCTTCGTATTGGTGAAAAACATCATTTTTACAGCAACCGTGCTTTCCCTGAACCAGCCCCAAAAGAAGAAAGTAAACCTACGGTTCACATTCCTAAATTCAGCTATTTCAAAGCTCCTGTAAGCAACATCTACCCTAAGAACACCCTAAGTTTAGTTGAGGTGTACGAGTTGATTAAATCAACTCCCTACACCTCTATAACCGAACAATTAAGGGCTATTCAGGCAAAAGATGAAGCACGAAAACTCAAAGCTTCAAAGTTTGACTACGCAACCTTTTCAGGAACTTTTGAAAAGCGAAACGATAAAGCACTATTGAATCATTCAGGGTTATTGACCATTGATTTCGACCACATTGCCAACCTTCAGCAATTGAAAAATCAATTACTGAACGATGAATATTTTGAAACGGAATTACTCTTTGTGTCGCCATCGGGTGATGGCTTAAAATGGATTATCTCCATTGACATTACCGAATCAACACACCAAAACTTTTTTAATGCTATAGCCAACTACATAAAAGAAGTGTACCAACTGGAAGTTGATAAATCGGGCAAAGATGTTTCCCGTGCATGTTTTTTACCCTCAGACCCGGAGGTTTTCATTAATCCGAAATATTTACAGCAATGAATCAAAAAAAGAAATTCGATATAGATTACTGGCTCAACAAAGATCAGGTAATAAAAGAACCAACAAAATCACCTCAACAACAGACAGTACAAAATATTCAGGATAACGATGTTGAGGTAATAGTAAAACGACTTGAAGAAGCTCATACCGATATTACCGCAAATTATTCCGATTGGCGGGATATTGGCTTTGCCCTTGCTGATGAGTTTAGTGAATGTGGAAGGGATTATTTTCACCGTGTTAGCCGCTTTTATCCTGATTATTCCCATTCCGTTTGCGATAAACAATACAACAATTGCCTAAAGGCAAAAGGTCATGGAGTTACCATTAAAACTTTTTTCCACCTTGCACAGCAAGCTGGAATTGATATTGCCATACGGGATACTAACTTTTCCCAATCAAGAGAAATAAAAACAAAGCAAAATGACAACTCACATTCTTCAATATTGGATCATAAGGTTAACAATAAGGTTGAACTACCATTAGTTGAGGATGGCGTGTACAATAACCTGCCAATTATCCTACAAGATATTTGCGGAATAAGCCAGAGCAATGATGAACGGGATATTTTACTGTTAGGTGCCTTAGCAACTTTTAGCAGTTGTATTCCAAAGGTATATGGCATATATGGAGGTCAGAAAGTGTACAGCAATTTATACCTTTTTGTAACGGCTCTTGCATCAGCCGGTAAGGGATTACTTACGCATTGTAAACGCCTGGTTTATCCTATCCACAAAAAATTGAGAGAAGAAAGCCAGTTGTTAAAAGCAGAATACGACACAGAAATGAATATCTACAATGCTAATAAAAAGAAATCACCGGATATGGAGAAACCTCAGAAACCATCCGAAAAGTTGCTTTATATTCCGGCAAATAGTAGTGCAACAGGTGTATTTCAATTAATGTCGGACAATGACGGTAAAGGGTTAATTTTTGAAACAGAAGGAGATACATTGGCAATTACCTTTAAAAGCGATTACGGAAACTATAGTGATGGTTTCCGTAAAGCATTTCATCACGAAACGATCAGCTATTACCGGAGGACTGACAGGGAGCATGTAGAAATAGAATATCCACAACTATCAGCGGTTCTTGCCGGAACACCCAAACAGGTTATAAACTTAATACCTGATGCTGAAAATGGTTTATTCAGCAGGTTTATGTTTTACTATCTGGACATGAAATCAGAGTGGAAAGATGTATTTGCAAGACCTGTTGATGATGGTCTTGAAAGTTTTTTCAATGACCTTGGATATAGATTCTTTGAATTGTATAATATACTGAAATCAAATTTGGAAATTGAATTTAACCTGACATTTCAACAACAAAGTTCATTCAATTCAAAATTTGCCAAATGGCAGGATTTTTATGAAAAGTTATTAGGCAATGAATACAATGCCACAGTAAGGCGTTTGGGACTAATTACTTTTCGTATTGCAATGATTTTTACAACACTTCGTATACTGGAAACAGGGGAAATTCCAAACTCACTTATTTGTGAAGACAGGGACTTCCATAATGCAATTGCTATCACAGAAGTATTAATTCAACACGCTCAAAAGGTCTATTCCGATTTACCTACACCAACAATTTTACCAAAGAGAGAAAACAGGGAACAACGCTTTTACAGCCAACTGCCTGAAACATTTTCACGACAGGATTACCTGAGTGTGGCAAAAGAACTTGAAATTCCAGACAAAACTGCCCAGGGATATATAAGTAAATTGGACAAAAAAGGACTTATCCACAGGGACAAAAAAGATTCTTACATTAAAATGCAGGTTAAGGAAATCAAGGATTATAAGGAAACAAGGGATTTTGACATTCCTCTGTTTCCTCCATTTCCTTAAAATCCTCAAAACTTATTAACACATAGCGTTTTGTTTCTTTTATTTGTTTATATTTGACAATAACTGACAAGTCTATAATTAACGAATGAATACTTTTGGTAACAGAGTTAGAGATTTAAGGACAGAAAAAGGTTTATTGCTCAGGGAGGTTGCTGCTTATGTCGAAACTGACACAGCATTAATGAGCAAAATCGAACGGGGGGAACGAAAAGCCCAAAGGGAACAAGTTGTCAAAATGGCTGAAATCCTTGAGGTCGCCCAGGATGAATTATTGGTATTATGGCTTGCTGATAAAGTCAGTGAGCTTATAAAAAAAGAACCTTTAGGAATGGAAGCCCTGAATGAAGTTTATAAAAGCTTTAAAAAGTAAATTGAATCAAGTGACAAAACTTAAAGAAATATTGAATCAACCGGAAGGAAGGCGACTTGAATTGAAAGTTGAACTACCAACAAGTGCTGAACTTGCAAAATCTATTATTGCTTTTGCAAATGATGCTGGTGGTGAGTTTTATTTAGGCATTCAGGACAATCCAAGAAAAGTTGTTGGCTTGGATGAGGAAAGCCTTATCGAACTGGAAGAAAAAATCAGTAGTATTATTCACGATAAATGTGCCCCGATAATTTTGCCTGAAATTATGTTTCTGAATTATGAAGGCAAACATATTATTGTGGTCAAAATCCATAAGGGAAGCGCACCGCCCTATTTCCTTAAAAGCAAAGGTGCTAATGAAGGAACTTACATTAGGGTTGGTTCAACCAATCGCCAGGCATCCCCTGAAATCATTGCTGAACTTGAAAGGCAAAAACAAAACGTTTCTTTCGATTGTGAACTGGTGTATCAAAAACCTCTAAATGAAATCAGTATAAATTCATTTAAAGAACATTTTTTTGACAAAACTGGCGAAAAACTCACAATGCAAATACTAAGCAAACTTGAGTTGTTTAAACAGGAACAAGGGAATGAGCTACCAACAAATGCACTAATTTTATTGTCTGACGACAAATTAAGGAACCAACTTTTTCCTTATGCTAAAATTGAATGTGCAAGGTTTAAAGGTACTATTCCGGGAAATTTTATTGACCAAAAAACCATCGATAGCAATGTAAGCCTTCAAGCCGAACAGGCTTTTCAGTTTGTGCTGCGGCACATTTCTCAAAGCTCAACCGATTATACGGGTGTTTATCGCAACGACCGCTGGGAATATCCCATAACAGCCATTCGTGAGGTTATTCGAAATGCAGTTATCCACCGTGATTATTCTTTTTCCGGAAAAGATATTAAGATTGCTATTTTCGATAACAAAATAGAAGTTACAAGTCCCGGTAAACTAATGCCTTCTGTCGATTTCAGCGATATGGAATCGGGGCAATCCGACATACGTAACAAAACTTTAGCCCCTGTGTTTAAACGCCTCGGAATTATTGAGCAATGGGGCAACGGTTTAAAACTGATTAAAGAAGAACTGCAAGCCTACCCTGAAATAGAATTGTCGTGGAAAGAACCTGGCGTTGCTTTCAGGGTGACATTCACCAATAAAAATTACGAACAACAGCAGGAGTTGCAGCAAGAGTTACAGCAAGAGTTGCAGCAAGAGTTGCAGCAAGAATTACAGCAAGAGTTACAGCAAGAGTTACAGCAAGAGTCATTATTTTCAAAAGTGTTAATGATTCTGTTAGATAAACCAAAATCAAGAAAAGAAATATCAACTGAATTAGGGCAAAAATCAATATCAGGTCAATTAAATGAGATACTTAAAAGACTTCAAGATAAAGGTTTGATTGATTGGACTATTAAGGATAAACCCAGAAGTTCAAAGCAAAAATTCACTATATCACAAAAAGGGGATTTGTTTCTAAAACTTATAAATGGTGAAAAGTGACAGTACTAACATATCATTATCGGGACTAAGCTGGGACCAAGTTGGGACTAAGTTGGCACCAGGTTGGCACCAAGTAGTTTCAATACTGGATTTTTGTAGGGAAACTCAATCAATTCAATCAATAATGGATAAAGCTCAATGGACAAACAGAACCAAATTCAGAAATAAATACATCAATCCATTTTTGGAAATGGAGCTTATACAGATGACCATACCGGAAAAACCAAATAGTCCTAAACAGAGATACCATTTAACACGGAAAGGAGAAAAATTAATTCAGCTAATAACCAAACAACAATAAATTTCTATGCAAAACCTTACTTTTAATATTATAACATTCACTCATCCATAGGAAGAGCATACTTTCTGGTTTACCGATATTGAACAGGAAGGACTTTGCAGAATACATAATTCATTAGTACCTGATGAGGTTATTGAGGAATTTGGGGAAAAAGAGCATTACTATACTTCTTTTGAAACTCAGGTAGAAGGTTATCTGCCGGTTACAAAACAAACCACACCAACATTTGAAACATTTATTAATGATGAGGGGGAAGAAAAAAGAAAGATGGTCAAAAATACCGCTTTCACCCGGTCGTTAATGAAACGATTTTATAATTCACAAATCCACCAGCATTTTAAAGAAAAGGGTAATCTGGTAAAACCCAATTTTATTGATGATACCGAAATATGGTTACCCATTGATGATAAAGTTGATTCCGAATACCGCTATTTTGAGAAATTCACAGTTAAGGTTCAGTTAGCCCGGATAACCAAACAACCGGAACTACTTATCACCTTTGCAGGAGTATCAAAAATATTCCGAAAAAACATTGTTGATTTTATGTCGTTGGTTCCACCAACCTGTTTAAACTGGGTGGTTTACGATTCAGCTTTGTACCGATACGATGAATTGCCCGAAACAGCAAAACAAAACCTGCAATTGGTTCACCCGGTCTGGAACTTTGATCTAAGGGATGCTTTGAACCAGGAAACCGAAGCTCCTGACCGATCCAATAAATATCAAAAATTCAAAAATAAAATTGAAAAGTTCTTTAAAAACCATTTAAACACGGAAGAATTTAAAAATTTTATTCCACTCGAAAGCAATTCGTTTACACAGGTTCCGGAAATTAAAATTAACAAAGTAAAAGACGGCAGTAACCGGTTGATGTTTGGAAACAAACATTGGAACATCGTACCATATAAAGGAATGCAGTACGGCCCTTTTAAAACCAGTGAGTACAGCAGAATCCATTTCTTTTACATTCTACATAAAAGTGACAGTGATGTGGCTAAACACTTGGACAAATTTTTCAGAAAAGGAATGCGTTCTTTTTCAGGTCTGTATGATTTTGTTCGTGTGCCATATCATACCGAACGAAATTTCAGTATCACATTTAATGATAAATTAAATCCGCTTTCTGAAATTGAAGAGCAAATTCACAATCGCGAGTTCCGGTCCGATGTACATTATATGGCTATATACCTTAGTCCTCACAGCAAAAATGTACGAGATAAGGAAGCAAAATCAGTATATTTTAAAGTAAAAGAATTACTGCTTAAAAAAGGAATTACTTCTCAGGCCGTTGAAGCAGAAAAAGTGAGAACGGCAGTCCGTGAAAAAGCAAAATACGATTACAGCCTCAACAATATTGCTATTGCAATATTGGCTAAACTTGATGGCATCCCCTGGCAACTCGACACCAAATTAAAAAACGAACTGATAGTTGGAGTTGGCGCCTTTAAAAATAGTGAAACAGAAGTGCAGTATATTGGCAGCGCTTTCAGTTTCATGAACGACGGTCGCTTTAATCGCTTTGAATGTTTCCAGAAAAATCAGGTGGATGAACTCGCCGGTTCCATTATCCGCCAGATAAAAGAATACGTTTCATTAAACAGCAACATCTCTCGGTTGATTATTCACTTCGAAGTTGTTTAAAGTTTCCGTAATAAAATAACTGTAAAAGCCAGTAAGTTCAATGCTTTCCAATGTATTGAATTTGTTTCAAAACGTATTAAAATAGCTTTGAATGCATCAAGCCAAGCGTTAGCCCTCTCCACTACAAACCTGCATTTGTACAATAGGTTATCAAATAAATGGTCACCCTGGCTGCCGTTTCGTTTGTTTTGATCAATGTTTCCTATAATCTCTTTTTGAAAGCAATACGTGCGGAAATCTTCGGTATCGAAACCCGCATCTGCATTTAGGAACAGCCCGTCAACAGGTATACTTGACAATTGCAGTTTGTCCAACATGCCACTGAATACAGGTACAAGCTCAAAGGCATCGTTGTGGTTGCCTGCAATTGGACCGCTACAAGTTAATGGTAACCCTTGATTATCTGTTAATATAAGCATGTTGCTTGTCTTGGATTTTTTCCTGCCCTGGTACGCCACTGCTTCCCCTCCCCGTTTGGTTGGAGTATGTGTGCCGTCCAATTGGATGCTCGACAAATCAAGTAAGTGCCTGTAATTGTTAAGCAAGAATTGCCAAACTTTCTCAAAGCTTCCGTCTTTGCACCATTTTTGGAAATGATAATAAACACTTTGCCATCTGAACTTCGCCCGAAAAAACTGTTTCAGGGGCAGTTGCCTCCATTGACAACCTGTTTTCAACCTATATAAAATTGCTTCAACCACCTGATAATGTTTTACTTTTGCATTATTCTTTGATTCCCCAAAATTTAAATGAGGGCAAATCTTTTTTTTATTATACTTTTACTCAACATTGAAAATTTTTGAAAGAATGATACAAAATGTTGTATTTCAGCAATTAGTTATCATTCTTTCTTTTCAACATTTTACTTTTGACAACTTCTTCTTTAAAAATATGAGTAAAAAGGAACTGGAACCAATTGAGGAAGGATTAAACGATTTGGGATTGAACATTCCTGTTTTTATCCTTTCTGTCAATAAAACGGAATCGAATGATATTGTAGCTTTTGACAATAACTGGCAAGGTTTGATGCCCATGAGCGGAACATTTATAAATATCGGTTATAACCGGTTTTTGTTGTTCAACAATACCCGTTACAGCAATAATGGCTCGTTTAATTCCAGCGATGGATACCCGTTTCCCATCAAGCTTGGTATTAAATGCACACACGAAGAACTGGCTAAAGATTACAAAACCATCAAAGAACTTATCGACCAGGTGTATCAGTTCAGTCGCATGTACTGGAAATCCGTACGCCAGCAAAACCTGCCTGTTACCATCAAATACCCCGAAATGGTGGCTGAAATTTACCCTCATTTCGAAGGGAATGAAATTCCGGCCTTTGGAAAAGATAATTTGTGGTTTTTATAGTTGCATACTTTAAAAACAATCCAATTGGAAGGATTATGAAACTTGTAATTTGCGGCTCATAGTTCTACCTTTTCGCATTAAAAAGCAAAGTATTGTATCGAAACGTCTTACACCTACCAATCACCGATTGTAAATCAGCACAGTGGGTGCGATCGGCTAAGCGTTCTCCAACCTGCTTTAGTTATTGCCTTTCCATTTTTCTGATTCCATTTCCAAATCTACCGTTCCGGCATTTTTTATAATGATGTTGGCATATCTTTTAAATTCCATCTCTTTTGATTCTTTACTAAGTGTACTGTTGGCAATAGCTTTTTCAAGCATAAACCAGGTATTAAATTGCTCTACCAGGAAATTAAAATCATCAGCTATTAAGTTGCCATTTTGTGCTTTTAGTTTCTTTGTTAAAACTTCAATAAGTGCTTTGAATCCATAAGTATTTGTTTGCAACCCATGATTACGTTCGCTAATAAAATTGATTAAGTTTTTGGAAATCTGCTCAGCTGTTTTTCCTTCTATATGATGATTCTCGCGAATGGGAAAGATCGCATTTATCACTTCAATTTTTTTACTAAAAGCCGTGTCTTTTACAACAGAAACGCGACCATCATTGCTTAGAGGAAATTCAATAAAAGGTGATTTTTTCTCAATACTTAAAACGCTTTCTATTTCAACACTCGCGGATTCTAAACCGGGAGAACTAACTGAAACCCTAATTATCCCTGGAGTGTTAGTTGAACGAATCACATTGCAAACCGGAACAATGGTATAGCCCGTTCCTTCCCATTCTTCGTTTTTCATAATGTCAGTTTCATAAATACTGTGTCCCACAAGCGTTGCTGGCCCTATAACTTTCCAGGCTAAAATGTTGGCGGCATCGAAAACGGGGTGGTCGTTCTCATCTAAAATGTTGGCTTCAACAATAGCAATTCCACTCCGATCAGCAATCAGTCGTTTTTGATTTGTTTTAATAACAATTTTCTTTGGAGTACCTGGCATGTGAACTGTTGTTTCTATTTTTTTGCCTTTCTTGAGTCCCACAAGTTTTAGTTCGCCTTTTACTACTTCAATATTTTCATAATCAAGCGTGAAAAAATCTTCTCTTTTCGGATATCTTTTACCCTGTGAATCGCCGTTTACAAATAATTCCACTTCATCGCAATTCGAGTCAATCGTGATATTTCTTTGAAGGCCAAGGTATTTTTCACGCCAGAAGTGCGGATGGATAAAAACCGTTGGTGTATCGGTGTAGTTGACTTTGGTAAGCCAGTAAACGTACTTAGGCTGGCGGTACATATCTACCCATCCTTTGGGATTGATGTGTTTCAGGATGCAGTTCAGGTATTCACGGTCAGCACCATGGTCTTCATAGAGCCAGGCGTTACAGTTGTCGCCCAACAAACCACGCACGCTTCCACCCCGTACCTGCGCCATCCGGTGCTGCCAGGTTTCGTTGCCACTGTGTTGCCCGCTAACTGGTTTTGACGAAAATCCTTCTGGTGCATCTTCTTCATCAAACCACCCACGAATAGTAACGCGCAAAAGGTTCTCCATATCAAGGTTTGTATCACTGTGCTGCACAAAATCACCGCTACCATCATCACACTTCCGGGCATGAATAATTCGTGTTGTATCTTCCTCGACGACCCACTTAGAGTCTGCCGCATCACTGGTTTCATTGCCTACACTCCAAAAAAATATGGATGGATGGTTGCGATCGCGTCTAATCATCTCTCTCACATTCTGCTCTTGCACCTTTTCATCAAAATCGATACTTTTTATGTTCGGCACTTCTTCAACCATAATAATCCCCATTGAATCAGCCAGTTGAAACAAATACTCATCGTTAGGGTAATGCGTAAGACGCATAAAATTATGTCCAAGGTTATATTTAATGTCCTCAAAATCCATTTTTGCAATCCATTTCGGATGAGCATCTCCCAACCAAGGGTATTCCTGATGACGGTTTGTGCCTTTTATATTTGTTTTCTTTCCGTTTACATACAAGTCGTTATTTTCGTAATCCCAATGAAAATAACGAAACCCAATAGGATTGGTGATTTCATCACTTTGTTTTCCATTCACAAAAACGGATGAAACTACCTTGTACAAAACCGGCCTTTCCGGTGACCATAATTGAATATTCTCTAACTTTTGAAATTGCAATTCAATTGAACTTATCTGATCCGGCTCGATTTCAATTTCATCAGTCACCTTTGCTAATTCCATTCCCTCAGGTGAAAAAATTTTGTGTTCTATTATTGCTGGAACTTCCTCTACTGAACTGTTTTTTACAAAAGCTTTAATATTTACAAAAGCAGATGATTGGTTAACTATGGGAGTGCTTATAAAAACACCTCCTTCGTGTTTATACGAGCCCTGATAAGGAAAATGTACTTTGTTTTTAGCCACGATACGAACGTCTCTATAAATACCGCTATAGACGTTCCAGTTACCTGCTGTCATTGGCGGAATCCGGAATTGGTCGTTACGTTTTCCATTAACCGCAACAACCAGCATATTTTCCCCATCCCAGTTAACAAATGGGGTTAAATTAAAGTAGAAAGAGGTAAAACCACCTTTATGATCACCAATGTATATATCATTTAAAAATAATTGAGCATATTTTTGTACACCATCAAATTCGATAAAAATATCCTTATCCTTCAGGCTTTTATCAAACTGTATTTTTTTACGATAAATACCCCAGCCATACCACCAATAGGTATCGTCTTTCTCCGATGGAAATTTTATAAACGGATGAACATCCCCAGTAGTTTCATAGGTTGACCAAGTGTGTGGAAGGGCAATTGCCGACCATGCTGAATCATTGAAACTACTTTGAACATACTTTCTGTTAAGCTCTGTTTCCGGATAGTAGTTAAATGTCCAATTTAAGTTTATTGTCTTTATAATCCTGGGCTCAAAAGCTACTGTATTACAGCTGATTAACAGAATCACGTAAAATAAAATACTTAGCTTAATAAAATTTCTCATGGTATTTTTAATTATTCATTGTCCCCGGATACATAATTTCAGTGAATTCCATATTGCTATCAATTTTGTTCCCATAGTTAGTTAATTTCCGGAATCCATTTTTTATCGGCCAAATAATATAATGGTTCATTATTGAAAACATATAGGAACATCTCTGATGAATTTTGAACAGGGTAGTTGAACCCACTTCTATTTGTTTCAAAATACCTTGCCCTTACTTTTTTTACCGCCGGAATAAAATCCTTCGCTATTCCCGGCAGATAAAGTATTTTTTGTATGGCATGGTGTGCCGCATAAAGGTCATTGCCGACAATAATTTCATTTAGAAGACCTTCTGCCCTCTCATTTTTAGAGATTTTATACAATAAAACAGCGGTTTCAATCCTTACAAATACAGAAGAATCGTTAAGGAAGGGAAGCAATCTTTCTATATCTGATTTAGGATATTGCAAATGATTCAAACCAACGACTGTCCAGTATCTTATTTCCTCATTTCCGTTTTCTAAAAAGGGCATAAATACTTCGGGGTTGTTTTCTACACCGACAAGGTTCGCCACCTGAATAATATCACCAATCGGATTGAGCTGAGGATCTTCTCTCATTTCGTATGCTGTAGTTCCTTCTGACCTTTCTAACATCAATTTTTCGGGAAGAAAATGGATATCGTTTGTTTCGACAATCCGATTTTGAATTGCTTCTTTAAGCCTTTCAAGGTCTTGCTCGTAATTGGGATCTGTTGCCAGATTGTTAACCTCCCAAATGTCGTTTTGCAAATCATACAAATATTCAACCGGACGGGATTGTTTCACAAGTTCAAGTTGAATGGAGTTTAGTTCCCCATTGTCCGCATCAAGACGGATTGTTTTTACAATATCGCTAACATCTGCATATTTCTGAAACCGCTGAACCGGCAAATGAGGATAGAAATTACGTGAGTAAACAAAATGTCCGTCAAATACGGTTCGTTCCAAACCTGGGGTGTCATCCAAACGGTTTCGTGAACCAAAAACATATGGTCTTGGAGATTGCCTTTTTTGTCCCAAAAAAGGGCGACCTTTCATATACGAAGGTATTTCACAACCTGCTAAACTCAGAATGGTAGGTGCCAGGTCTTCAAATGATACCAACTCCTCGGTAACGACCTTTACCCCCCATGGTGACAGATCTTTATATTTCTCCGAGAACCAAATATAGAACGGTACACGATGTCCACAACCAATGGAATGGCCTTTCCCTCTTGGAATCCCTTCACCGTGATCGGCAAATATGAAAATTATCGTGTTCTTCTTCAATCCGTCTTGTTCAAGTTTGTTAAGCAATTCAGCCACATCAAGGTCTGTTTTTCGCAGGGAGTTATAGACACGCGAAACTTGCTTTCGCATTTCTTTTGAATCATTATAAAAAGGTGGCATATAAATTTCTTCCGGATCCACCTTCAGTGAGTCAGGTAACGGATCCAGTATAAACTCTTTATACCATAACCAGGGTCTTGTCATTGTCCGGCTTTGATGACAATTCGTAAAATTGAATACTGAGAAAAAAGGTTGGTCTTTTTTTCTGTTCCACCAGCCCGCTTCACCACTGCTTTCATCCCAGGCATCATTTACAAAATCATTTTCATTTTTTATGTTGTAATCCGTTTTAGCATTATTCGAGGTAAAGTAACCTGCTTGTCGTAAATAATAAGGAAACCCTTTAATAAATGATGGTATTGCATAATTACTACGATGATTGCCTGTACCCAGAACTTCGGTTGGACAACCGGTAATAATAGTACTCCGGCTTGAAGAACAAACAGAACCAGTTGCATATGCATTTGAGAAAATCACACCACTGCTTCCCAGATTATCCATTATCGGAGTTGTAACAATTTGACTACCATAGTTTGCCAAGAATTGAGGTGACGTATCCTCAAGGGTTATCCATAAAATGTTTGGCTTCCGTTCTATATTAGTACATGCATGCAACAAAAATAAAAGAAACAAAAGCTTCAAAATATTTTTCATCTTTTCCTATTTCAGTGTATTTAAAAATTTGATGACATTCATTAAATCACATTTGTCTAAATCAGATTTGTTTATAAATTAATGTAATTTATTTACGTTTTTTATGCCAAATTGATTTAAACGTAGTAAGACAGTTGGGCTCACCTAAGATATGCCAGGTTATTTGTATAATAGCAGCTTTTATCACCTATTCCTCATATTGAAACAGAAATTTTTCTGATTTTCGATGTTCAGCCTTCATAATTGAATCAATTTTTAGTACAATTTTCGGGTAATGTGCTGCTACGTTAAAAGCTTCAATGGTGTCTTCATTTAAATTATATAATTCAATAGGCGAATTCGGTTCACAACTCATATTTAATCGTACCGCTTTCCAGTTTCCCATTCGCACAGCTTGTTTCCCACCTTGCTCATGAAATTCAAAATATAGGAAGTCATGTCGGGATTGTTGGTTTTTTTTGTCTAAAAGAGTCGGAAGAAACGTTATACCGTCTAAATTTTCAGGTATTTTTGCTTGGGCAATATCTGCACAAGTTGGCAACACGTCCCAAAATGCAGATAAATGATTACTGACGCTTCCGGGTTTTACAACTCCTTTCCAACTAACTATGAAGGCTGTTCGGATTCCGCCCTCATATAAATCTCTCTTAATACCTCTTAAACCTGCGTTTGAATTAAAGTATTTTGGTGAAGCACCACCTTTATCATGAGGTCCATTGTCGCTCGCAAACATTATTACTGTATTATTGTCGAGCCCCAGGTCGCACAGTTTATCCATGATCTCACCAACATATAAGTCTAACCTAGTAACCATGGATACAAAAGTGGCTTTAGGATATTCCTGTGAACAATATCTTCCGTAATGAACGTTTGTAGTTCCATAATCACCGGAAGGATTGACATATGGTTCCTCTGGAAACTTACTTTTAAAACCTTGGTAAATCGAATCGTTAGGGACTAATAATTCAGCATGGGGAATTAGATAAGGAATGTATAGAAAGAAGGATGTGTCTTTATTTTCCTGTATAAATCGAATAGCTTCTTCCTGTATCAAATCCTGGGCATAAATTGCAGTGTCTTTTAATTCGTTCCCATCTAAAATAACCTTCGTTTTATTGTGCCAAAGATGTGTTGGATAATACTTATGTGCAATAGTTTGACAGTTATATCCATAAAACTCATCAAATCCTTGATTTAATGGATCTCCTTCGGAATCAATAGTACCAAGCCCCCATTTACCAAATGCACCGGTTTTATAGCCGACAGTTTTTAACACTTCTGCAATTGTAACCACTTCCGAATCCATTGGTGTTTGACCTTCTGGCTGTACTCCTTTATTCCCTCTAATTGGTGTATGACCGGTATGCAATCCTGTCATTAATGATGATCGGGACGGACTGCAAACTGTACAGCCACTATAGTGCGAGAAAAATCTCATACCTCCTTCTGCTAACCTATCAATATTTGGAGTGGAAAAAATCTTTTGGCCATAGCAACTTAAATCTCCATATCCAAGATCGTCAGCAAGTATATATATGATATTCGGTTTATGTTTTTGTTTTTTAGTATTCTCACTATAATCACTTTTATATCTATAAATAAATAAACCAAATAAAGTTAACATTAATAATATGGCTAGACCTTTTTGTTTCATATTGAAAATTAGTTATTACTGTGATTTTTAATTTTATTGCTCTGTGTCATATAATAAAATTATTTCATATTTATTTCTACTGTGGAGCTATCTTTATTTCACATTTGTGAAGGCCAAATACATGAAACCTTATTTTAGGCATTGAAATAGCTCATTTACTATTCCTTTTCAACCAAACCTGGTATTGATAGGTAAGTTCCTTAACTTTATCTGGGTATTTGTCTGCCAGATTGATCTTTTCTGAGGGATCTTCATCAAGATTTACTAAAAAAAACTTTTCATTTATAACTAGTTTGGGCTGACTTGAATCAAAAGGATTCCCCAATAGCTTCCACTTTCCCTTTCGCGCAACCCACATCTCATTATACTTCCAGCAATAGCCTTCTGAGTGTAATGTTTCAGCCTTCGGATTATTGATCACCGGTAACAAACTTTTCCCATCCAAATCATTAGTTTCAAGTTTTATTCCACATAATTCAGCTAAGGTGGGCATCCAATCGGCATTCGTAGCAAATTGATTTCGTTTTTCCCCCGATGGTAATTTCCGCGGCCAACTAATTGCCGCGGGTACTCGTATTCCACCTTCAAATAAACATTTCTTAGCTCCACGATATATACCGGCACTCCCACCACCTCCATGAGCTCTTTCTTCAACTGAATGGCCATTATCAGATTGGAAAACAATAATCGTATTTTCCAACAAGTTCAATTCTTCCAGTTTTGAAAGTAATCTTCCGATACGTTCATCAAGTGTTGATACAAATGCTGCATATAAGTTTCAAGGGTATGCTACATCTTTTAAGTTATAGTATTCTAACCATTTTGTATCTCCTTGATATGGGTAGTGTGGAAGATTTATTGCGAAATACACAAAAAAAGGCCGGGAAGTATTTTTTTCAAAAAAACTATCGGCTTCCTTAACCATTAAATCAGGGAAAAACTCTCCATTATAAAATACTTCTTCACCATCTCTTTGCAAATCATGTCTGTTAGCCCCTTTCCAGTAATAAAAATGTGAATAATTATCAATACAACCTACAAGATGCCCAAATGAGTAATCAAAACCTTGAGCATTTGGTGCCATCTCGGGCTGGTAACCCAAATGCCACTTCCCAATGTGAGCAGTGGTATACCCGGCGACTTTAAACATTTCTGCCATCGTAAATTCCCCTCCCGGCAACCCTGCATTACTCTCTATGTCTGCCCCGGCATTTCTCGGGCACCCAGCACGTTGTGGTGTTTTTCCTGATAATAAAGTAGCTCGGGAAGGTGAACACACAGGCGAAGCATAAAACTGTGTAAATGAAATTCCACTTTGTATAATCTTATCCATATTTGGAGTAACCAGATCTTTTGCGCCTAGGCAATTTAAATCTACAGTACCCTGATCATCAGTATAGATAATAAGTACATTTGGTTTTTGTTGTGAAAACAAGTTGAGAGTAATGCCCAGAAGTAATGTTATTATGGTAATTTTCATCAGAATATTATTTGATTTATTAATTGTTTTGCAAATCCTCGTAAGGCAATTAATTACAATTTACTTTATACGTTTTAAATTTATTTTTTGAAGGAGATTCCTTCATTTCTATGCGTAGTTCCCCTCCTGAATTAATTTCTTCATTTGTAAGATATAGTCTATCTAATTCAATGTTATTCAAAAAAACCTTATCAATATAAATAAACTCAGGTCTGTTGTTAACTTTTCTAATAACCAAATCATTTCTAAGATGTAAGGTGATTTCATTGAATTGAGGAGTATTAATAATGTATTTGTCTTGTCCCGCAATTGGGAACAAGCCTATACAATTCCAAACAAACCAGGAAGATAATCCTCCTGAATCATCGTTCCCGGGTAATCCGTACCTGCCATTATGAAATCGGGATTGAATAATTGTCCTGGTGATTTCTTGTATTCTGTCAGGACGACTTAAAAAAAAGTAAGAATATGGGGATGTCATATCAACCTGATTATTAAGACCCTCAAAAGTCATTCCGTCATAGTCGTCCCGAAAACCGAAAAAACCATCCAATATGCGAACCAAAGATTCATCTGATCCAACTAATTTGGCAATACCTTCAATATTATGGTATAGTTTAAATGAATGATTGATATTATCCCCTTCATAGAATCTCCCATCCCAAAGTAGCCCTGTGGCAGGATTGTAAAATGGATGCCATAACTCCGAAAGATGAAACATTTTCTTAAATAAAACAGGATCATTAAGATCGTTAGCCATTAACGCTGTTAAATATGAAGCGTAACTTAGATCAACGTTATGAGAAATGGATGGAGTTAGTCCCACTCCATTTATAAATTGTCGCCCCTTATCAGTGTCAAAAATTTCTGATGACATATTATACAAAATTGCCTTCCAGTCATCATTTTCTATTCCTTTGAAGAATGCGTCAGCCATCATTATATTTCCTAAGCCAGATGCCTGTTTCTCAAACAATTTAGGATACTCTTTACTCATAATATAGCAAATAGGATAGGTTTTAAACTGACGATACAAATCGCTATAAAATGCAACAATCTCCTTACCTCTATTTGGGAAAAAAGTGAATACTAAAGGAAGTTGTGTCTGATACATATCCCATAATGTAGCAAAATCGACATAATACAGTTCGCTGTCCCAAAGTGGGTTTTCACCAGGAAATGAAGAAGGTTTTATAATAGCCTTATATAAAGCAGAATAGAACAAATTCACTTTATTTTCATTTGTATCATTTATCTTAATCTTACCTAAATATTTTGCCCATTCTAGGCTGGCACCTTTCTTTACTTCTGAAAAGTCCCAGGAAGGTAAATCCTCTATTAAGTTTTCTTTAGCCTGATCCTCGTCCTTAAACGAGAATCCGATCTTTAAACAAATTTCATGCAGATCATAAAATGTATAATATATCCCCCCTCTTTTTATATGCTTTTTTAGCTGTAGGTTGGAATTATTTTCATAAATATGATCATTGTCAAAGCTTCCCGATAAGTTTGGTGAGGAATCTATCTCCAAATAAAAGAAGATAGGTACTCCGTCCATCGTAATACAACCTGAAGCAGTCTTATCTGAAATAATATTTAAGAAATAATCTTCCGGAAATTTTTCAACTTCAGGCGATAAAGGGGCAACCTTATCCGGAGTATAAAAATGCTTAAAGTTGATGATAACGTTATTTGTATCTGTATCTTCAAATTGAAAAACGTGCATGGCTGCTTTCCTTGTAACAGAGGATTTGATGGTAGTATTTGTATTATCTAACGTACAACTGTAATATCCGGGACGACCATCTTCAGTTTTAATAGACTGTTTTTTTAAGGAAAGATCTAAATTGCCACTTGTTGGGGTAATCAAAAAATAATTATAATACCATCTTATTGTTCCGGTTCCACTTTGATGAAAATGGCTCATCCCAAAAAAATCCTCACCATTGTAGCCAGTTGGGTAACCATTTCCAAACGCATTTACAGAAACCAATCCAAAAGGCAAAGTTGCGCCCGGATGAGTATTCCCACTTTTTTGTTTAAGCCATTGCCATCTTTTTTCTATCGAAGCAAAATTATCAGAGGATTGATATTCTCCCAAATCAGTTGATCCTGTTCCCCAAAAAACATCAACACTTTTAATAATATCAGGAGAGACATCTGGTTGTGTCTGACAACAAGCAATTTTAACTACAAAAAAAAGGAAGATACAACAATTCAATAAAATCAAATTAATGTACATATTCAAAGAATGATAAGATTGAATACTCCCCCCATTGACAATACGGGAGGGAGCATTAATATGCCTAGTATCCTGAATTTTGAGCTAGATTCGGATTAATATCTAGTTCCTGTTGAGGGATTGGAAAAACCAGGTGTTTTGGCAATTCAATCGAAACCCCCGGTTTTGCTTGTTCAACACGTTCTTTTAACCTGTTTGTTCGCTTAAGGTCAAAAAATCGTTTCCCTTCAGCAAAAAGTTCCGCTCTTCTTTCCTTATATACAGCCTCCCTAAACTGATCTTTAGTCAAACCGGAAAGTTCAGGTAATCCAGCCCGGTTTCGTACTTTATTAATGGATTCATAAGCCATACTGGTGGGACCATTAATTTCGTTCTCAGCCTCAGCATGAGAAAGTAACAATCCTGAATATCTTATAACTGGATAGTTAACGCTGGAATTTGCCCTTAAAGGATTGTCATAGTCGATATATTTAAAAGTAAAAATTCTATTTCCGCGAAACCAAGTTTTAATTTCAGCCCATTGCCAAACCCCATCTATTTGTATATACATTGAATCCTTAACAATAACATCTTTTCTTATATCTCCTTCTTCGAATGATTCATACAGATCCTCAGTTAAATGAAAGTTGGAATAAGTTCTTTCACCTAACGGTCCGGTATTAGTAGCTTGCGCTCTCGGTAAAAACTCAGTAGGCAAAATAGACTGGTTATTACCCCCTACGCCTGCCAACCCTTGAATTGAAAAAATATGTTCAACACCATTTTTAAAGCGCGGGTCAAATGCTTGAGTATAGCTTGGGAATAGAACATAATCTGCAGAATTGATAACTTCTTCTGCCAATTTTGTAGCTGACAAATAATCACTTTCGTTTCCAAAACTTGTTGACGCTTTGGTTAAATATACGTCCGCTAACAATGCTTTAGCAGAACCTTTATCCGCCCTTCCGATTTTTTGATCAGAATGGCTAGGTATATTGTTAACGGCAAAGATTAAATCTTCGATAATTTGGTCGTAAACATTACTTTCCGGGCTTCGAGACACTTCCAAAGCATCTAGCGTATTGGTTTCTTCAACAATAAGAGGAATATCTCCAAAAAGCCTAACCAGCCTAAAATACATCAACGCCCTGAGAAACATTGTTTCTCCAATGAATTTATTTTTGATTTCTTGCGGAATATCGGCTTCTGGAGTTTTTTCGATTATCGCATTTGCCCTATTAATTGTACTATAATGATCTTCCCAGTTTACCAACAACCAGTTATTATTTGTCTCTACTTCAAAAATTTCGAAGGCTACCCTGTCTGAATTAGTTTTTGTAAATCCAAAATCATCACTTGCTACATCGGTTAGAAGATAATTTTGCCTTTGCACGTATATTTCGTTAAGCAGATCGTAAGTTCCTATTATAGCAGATTCTATATTAGTCTCAGTGGTATAGAAACCATTTTGAGAGAGTAATCCATCCGGAGATTCTTCTAACAATGTGTCGCAAGCAGAGCAGATGATCAATAACGTGAAAATGAATTGAGATATTATTGACTTTTTCATTTTTTCAATTTTAGCGTTAAAAATTAATTTGTAATCCTACCATATACATTCGATTCGTAGGATATGCATAAAAATCAACGGCATAACCCAACGACTGAGCCAAATTATTTGCCTGAGCACTACTAGGAGAGCCAATTTCAGGATCGTATCCTGAGTAATTATTTATACAGAAAAGGTTTTGACCACTTAGGTACATACGGCCTCCCGTACACCATTTTAGTTTACTTGCTTCGAAATTGTATCCGACAGTTAAATTTTGCAACCTTACAAAGCTACCATCTTCAACCATTATGTCTACAACTCTGGACAATTGTGACGTATTTGCCTTTGGAACAGAGTTGCTGGTTCCCGGTCCAGTCCAACGGTTTAACAATTCTACGTTTTTATTAGTTCTTCCTCGATCGGCTATATTAAGTTGATTTAAGTTAAGAGTTTCATTTCCAAAGGTTCCTTGAAACATAAAACTAAAATCGAATTTTTTATATCGGAAAGAATTTGTAAGCCCAAAAGCAACATCGGGAAAGGAGTTACCAAGAATTACTCTATCTTCTGGAGTAACTGCTCCATCATTTGTTATGTCAACATATTTTAGTTCACCTGGTTCACTTGTGCTAGATTCAGGTGAATTATCAACTTCTTCCTGCGTTTGATATATTCCATTAGTTATATATCCATAAAATGATCCAATAGCCTCTCCCTTTCTGATAATTCCATAAGGTTCACTTTGAGCTAACCCAACCAGAATGTCAGCTTCTTGTGAAAGCTCCAATACTTTATTTTTGTTAAACGATAAGTTTAGCATAGTTCGCCATTCAAAATCTGAACTTGGCTTAACATTTACAGAGTTAATTGTCAGTTCGAATCCTTGGTTTTGAAGACTGCCAATATTTTGTAATGATGAAGAGAATCCAGAAGTTCTTGGAATAGGGACATCAAGTAACAAATCTGTAGTCTTTTTATAATAGTAGTCAGCTGTTAAACTAATTCTATTCTTAAATAAACCGATATCCAATCCAACATCATACTGTTTTGTAGTTTCCCACTTAAGATCAGGATTTTGAACTCTGACTGGTACAAATCCGACCATTAGCTGATCTCCAAAAGGATAATCAACACTTCCCATTAACCCCAAAGAACGATATGCAGGGATCTCCTGACTACCTGTTATACCATAACTAGTTCTTAGTTTTAAATTTGAGATGTACTTCGAATTCTTCATAAATTCTTCATTGCTTATTATCCAGGCCACAGCTGAAGAAGGAAAAAGTGCATATTTATTGTCTTCACCAAACTTTGAGGATCCATCTAAACGTGCAGAAACTGTTACCAAATACTTTGAATGAATGTTATAATTTCCACGAAGCAAGTATGAAGTTAAGCCAGTTGTAATCTCTCCGGAACTAGCAGGTATATCCTGAATGGCTGCTGCAGAAAGATCATTATATGTTAATTCGTCATTGGCAAAACCCTGTACCCTAATGGAAGAATTCTCACTTTTAAAGCGTTGAAACTCAGCAACTGCAGTTAAAGTCAACTGATCCCTGCTATTTAATTTTGTTGTGTACGTAAGAATATTGGTATTTAGTAAATTTATATTCTTCCTTCCGCTAATTTTGGCTTCTCCATTTACTCCTTGTCCTTCTCCAATGTTGCGAGGAAGGTAGAAGTTATTCTTATAAACAAGGTAATCTGCCCCAACTTTAGAACTATAAGTAAGGCCTTTCGCCAGTTTAATTTCAGCAAATATATTCCCTAGTATGTTTAAGCTAGTTCCGTTATCAGTTACTTCATTAGCGTATGCCACCGGATTGTATATCTCTTCTCCAATAGCATCATTGATTAGAACATAAGAGCCATCTTCGTTAAAAACAGGAGTTGTTGGAGACATGGATAAAATTGCGCCTATTTTAGAACGACCAATTTTATCACCATTATCTGTTAACTGAATATTTTCTTCTTTGGAAAGTAAGTTAAAAACAAATGAAGGTCCCACCCTTTTAAAAGGGCAGAAAACCTTCATTTTGATACCTAAAAAAAACACCTTTTTAGAAAATGCTTTTTTAGTATTTACTAGTATTATTCAATTTTTTCATAATGAACTGGATATTTTACATTAATTTCAGGTTGAATTATAACTCTTTACATAAATTTTAGTTTAAAGTATGTTTGAAGAAGATGATGAACAAAAAATTAAGTCAGAAGATTTACCAATTTTCAAAAAGGGAGAAGAAATTTTTGATGTAGTTCATAAAATTGGGGAACTTATCCCTGAGGATAATGGACATTTGCAACATGTAAAAGCTCAAATGTACTCTGATGCGATGATGTTGACAGTAAAAATTGCAGGGGCTGAAGGTGGTGGGCTGTATAACCTAAAAATGGAAGCTGCTGCTATTATCAGGAAAGCTGCACGTGACCTGATGGTATCAAACCATTCTTTATAAATGTTTGGATTTGAGGAAGTTGAGTATTTTGAAATTGTTAGGGACTTAATTGAAGAATACCGTTTGTTGTTTATTGACTGGGTGGCAGGTTTTGGCCAGTTGGATTATATAATTGACCGCTGGGGGTTGTTTAACCCTCTTGGGGTTGGCTCTTTTGACCATGACCCTGATGATGATATCCCATTTGACCCTGATAATTTTGATTTTAAATAAGGCATTTCCAACATGGGAAACATACACGAAAAGAACTTTGAAGCTGAACTCCAGTTCCATACATCAAAGAGTGGTGGGCCAGGAGGGCAGCACGTGAATAAAGTAAACTCAAAAGTTGAATTGCGGTTTAATATTACCTTATCTGAGCTATTATCAAAAAAGGAGAAAGCAATAATAGCCAGAAAACTAAAAAATAAGATTAATGGAGAGGGAGAACTGATATTGGTTTCCCAGGAAGAGAGGTCACAATTTAAGAATAAGAAAATAGTACTTGAAAGGTTTTATTCAATCCTTGAAGAAGCACTAAAACCCAAAAAAGAGAGAAAGAAAACAAAACCCACTTTAGCTTCTAGGATCAAACGCCTTGAAAATAAAAAGTTTAAATCAGAAAAGAAGCAAAACAGGAGGCCACCCGAGTTATAGTAATTATTTTGTTTGGCCCTACTTTACTTTTGGTGTTAACAATACTAATAAGCAGTTGTAATTTCATTGCATTTGTTTTTACAGGCATAAAATGCAAATAAACCAATTAATATTTTCTTCAAATGCTTGTTATTGCTTATTTTTAAAGCCAGGTTTTTGAGGATTCAATTACCTGTACATTTTTTTAAACCAACTAATAATACCATGACAATCAAAAAAGGATTTTCTAGGAGGCAGTTTTTGAGTACAACTGCCATTGGGTTGGCAGGAGTTACTATCTTGCCATCCATAAGTTCGTGTGTTACCTCTTCTACTGCTAAACCAATAAGGTTAGGCTTTATTGGACTTGGTAGGCAAGCAATCTTCTTGTTACAGGGGTTTGCAAATATCCCTGATGTTACAGTTGTAGCAGGCTGTGATGTATATGGGCGTAAGAGGGAACGTTTTGAGAATGAGGTAAAAGGGCACTATGCTGAAAATAAAATGGATGTTGAAGTAAAAACCTATGAAAGGTTTCAGGACTTGTTATCACGTGATGATATTGATGCAGTTGTTATTGCTACACCCGACCACTGGCATGCTATTATGGCCATTGAGGCTTGTAAAGCAGGGAAAGATATTTACCTGGAAAAACCCATGACATTCACCATTAAAGAAGGGCAAGAATTGGTGAAAGCAGTACGCCAAAACAATTGTGTTCTTGGCATTGGTAGCCAACAACGTTCTGACCCAAATTTCCAGCATGCAGTAAAATTAGCACAAACTGGGGCTTTAGGAAAAATTGAAAAAGTAAATGCTTTTGTAGGGCCACCCCCATCACCTTATGACCTTCCTGTGAATGAGATACCTGAAGATTTAAATTGGGATTTATGGTTAGGGCCTTTACCAGGAGATATCCATTTTAACCATGATTTGAACCCACTTATTACATTAGACCCTCCTAAAAATGAGGATGGCTGGGGCTGTTGGCGTTATTTTAAAGAGACAGGAGGTGGTTTTACCACCGATTGGGGAGCCCATATGTTTGATATTGCGCAGTGGGGCTTGGGCATGGATAGGAATGGTCCTATAGAAATTGCCCCCATTGGTGATGGTTCAAAGTATATTAGGTTTAAATATGCAAATGGCATTGAAATGACATCAGAACCATATGATGAAGAAGAAACAAGAGGAGTTAAGTTTTATGGTGATAAAGGGTGGGTTTCAGTTACACGTGGCGGCTTTGATGCATCTAATGAAGTATGGATGCCAGAGGGAAAGGAACAGGATGATATGCCATATGAAACTAGGATCCCACACCAGGTAGATTTCATTGATGCTGTCCGCGAACGTAAAGACCCAATTGCCCCAGTTGAAGTTGGGCACAGCACATGCACTGTTTGTAGTTTAGGTAATATTGCTGTAGAACTAGGCAGGCCTGTTCAATGGGATCCAGCCACGCAAACTTTTGTAAATGAACATGATGGCAAAGCTGCATCATTGCTACATTATAAATACCGTGCTCCCTGGAAATTGGTTTAGTAAATTAAATAAACTAGAAGGTGTTGCAAATTAAAAGCAACACCTTTTTTTATGGAATTTCTAAGGTGGTTCATAAATTTAGTTTCAGCTCTTGTTTGGCAAGTATTGGTAATTTTGAATCCAAGAAAATATAACTACTTCACTATATTGTAAGCTTTTCAAGGTAAATGTTTTCAAAATTATTGGCTACTTTTTACACCTGACCAAATGATACAAAATATTAACTTTGTTATATTATTTTAAAAGGCCATAATTTATAAAACCTTTTTCAGTAATAATAGTTTAAAAGAATAAGAAGGCTGGTAATTTGCTTTTTATTAATTTATTGGATTCATTGGATATGGGAAATTTGGAATTAGGAAAGGTTTTTTAATTATTAATATTTAGTTAAATGGAGTACCAGCTCTTTAAAAATTACTAAATTGCACCATCATTGGGATTACTATGAATTCTGGTATAAGTAATAAGGGAGGGCTAGATTCACCTAAAACAATATTAGTGGCTGAAGATGAAGATATTAACTATCTTTACCTTAAGGTTGTTTTAAATGATGCTGGTTACAATGTTCTTCACGCAAAGAATGGGCAGGAAGCAATTGATTTGTTCAAGCAATGCCCATCCATTGATTTAGCACTGATTGACATTAAAATGCCTGTTATGAATGGTTTGGATGCAACTATTGAAATTAAAAAACTGCATCCTGATGTGCCTGTTTTGGCACAAACAGCTTATGCTTTGGAGTCTGAGAAAAAAGCATATGGGGAATTTGGTTTTGATGCATATTTAACAAAACCTATCAGCAAGGATTACCTATTAGGAGTTGTTAAAAAGTTCATTTGATATTTTTATTGGTCTCAACAAAAGTTAAAACTATGCACTTTAGTGCATCTGGCTTTAGCTTCTAAAAAGCTTACCTTTGTTTTATGGCAAACCAACAAA
>JANQHI010000039.1 GCA_028282705.1 Prolixibacteraceae bacterium
TTTTTATTGCATAGCCATAGCTATGGAAGAAAAATTAGCTGAAGTCCAATGGGATCAAGATGTTACTTGCAGTTTTTCAATTTAACTTTTGACAACTTCATATGTTATCCCCCTGGGATAAAAATGCTACTGCCCATTATCTTTGCTTATTGTAGGTTATTTTGCCTTGTAAAGGCAAGCTATTATAGCACAATGAACAGCATAGAGGATGAATATTATAAGCATTCAATAGTAAAGCCTTTGTTTCCTGAAATTAATAGCAATTTCCCAGGTTAAGGAATATTGATCCCCTAAAAGGAATCTAAAATATGCGGGTAGCCTTTCTATAAATATGTTATCTCCCTGGAATAAAAATGTGCTACTGCCCATTATCCTTACTTATTGTACGTTATTTTGCCTTGTAAAGGCAAGCTATTTATAGCACAATGAATAGGATAAGGGAGACAGTGCTGTGAGCACTGAATATCAAATTATTTGCTTGTTTACAAATCCGCGCATGTTAAATTTGTTATTCTACGCTTCAGTTGAAATGTTTAAAACAGATACAATATTGCCATTTATAAGCATTTCTTAATGTTAAAAAAAATGGGATTTTTAACTTGGGTGAATGTGTGATATAGTAAGGTATAAATAGCATCAGACCATGACAATCAAATGTACTATTAGGTCTCTTCAGGAATTTCATAAACAATGTTTTAGCCTTAATTCAAAAACTAGTTATTAACTAAAAAAAATAGATCAATGAAAAAAATTATTTTATGTTTCCTTTTAGTGGGTGTAATAGGACAATTTTCATTTGCACAGAAAAAAATTTGGGATGAAACTGAAGAACAGAAAACTGAGCGTTTAAGCTGGTGGACAGAAGCCAGGTTTGGTATGTTTATACACTGGGGTTTGTATGCCCAGGCAGGGCGCCATGAGTGGGTGAAAAAATATGAGCGAACGACTAATGAAGAGTATCAAAAGTATTTTGAGATATTTAACCCTGATATGTTTAACCCAAAAGAATGGGCAAAAAAGGCAAAAAAGGCAGGGATGAAATATGCTGTTATTACCACCAAACACCACGAAGGGTTTGCCATGTTTAAGTCAGGTTACAGCGATTATACAGTAACAAATACACCCTATGGTAAAGATATTATTAAAAAGTGGGTTGATGCTTTCCGTGCTGAAGGGCTGGGAATAGGTTTTTACTATTCTTTGATTGATTGGCACCATCCTGAATATACCATTGATAGGGTGCATCCTCAAAGTGCCAATACCCAAGAGGAGTATGATGAACTGAACAAGGGGCGTGATATGACAGTATATAAGGAATATTTGAAAAACCAAGTTAGGGAAATCCTGACTAATTATGGAAAAATAGATATCCTTTGGCTGGATTACTCTTTCCCTGGAAAATTTGGGAAAGGCCGTGAAGATTGGGGCTCAGTTGAGTTGTTGAAAATGGTAAGGGAATTACAACCAGGGATAATTGTAAATGACGGGGCTGACCTGAAAGAATACTATGGGGGTTGGGATTTTACAACACCAGAGCAGTTTAAAGTTGATAAGTGGCCTGAGGTTGATGGTAAAAAAATCCCTTGGGAAACTTGCCAAACATTTTCTGGCTCATGGGGCTATTACAGGGATGAGCATACCTGGAAAGATAATAAACAGCTATTGGTACTTCTAATTGAATCAGTTAGTAAAGGTGGGAACCTGCTGTTAAATGTTGGACCAACAGCCAGGGGTACTTTTGATGAGAGGGCAGACAAAGCCCTAAAAGAAATGGGGGACTGGATGAAATACAATTCACGCTCTATCTATGGATGTACCCAGGCACCTGATGGATTTGTTGCTCCAGCAAATACCCTGCTTACATATAATGAAAAAACAAACAGGCTATATATTCATTTACTGGATTATCCAATGAAAAATTTTATGATAAAAGGATTTGGGAATAAAGTGAAATATGCACAATTCTTGCATGATGCATCTGAGCTTAAGATATCAAAGCCTTATGGGCACTGGATAAAACAGGAAGTGGGTGAAAATGACATCAACTTGAGCCTTCCTGTTACTAAACCCAATGTGGAAGTCCCTGTTATGGAAATATTCTTAAAAAATTAAGTAACATCAAAGAAAGTGTAATTTGGTGGGATAAAAACGGATAATTACTTCAGTAGTTGTTTTAATTGTACTTGCTTGCCAAGACTTTATTTTTTTGAGATTCTTAGTGTTTTGGTGCCTTTGTGGCAAAGGATATTTACCTTAAATGCCACTAGTCCATTAATTCACCAGGCTTTTACTAAGGTTTTATTTTAAGTTAATGGAATTTGAATAAAAATAAATTTGGCAAATTTCCAAACAGCTTTACAGGTGTTAATGAGGTAAGGGAATTAATCATGTGAATGCATAATTTTAATGAATTGATAACTTTGGAAACAGGCTTTATGGCCTGTTTCCTTTTTTGTAAATATGATGAATGCCTCCTGTATATAGCAGAAAGTATTGTACATTTGTTTACGTCAAATTAAAAGCCCAACCTATGAAAAAGTTAATGCTCTTATGCTTGTTAAACATTTTGCTTATTTCTTGTTCTGTAAAAAAAGATAAAAGTGGTGAAGAGGTTATAACATATAGCAATATTGAAAAGCATATTGATGAATTAGCTGATGATAAATACAAAGGGCGTGCCCCTATGTCTGATACTGAGGAAGCTGTTGTTAGTTATATCACCCAACAGATGAAAGAAATGGGTTTAGAGGCAGCCAATAATGGGCAATTTACACAAGATGTCCCCATATTAAGTGTAACCTCACAGATATCTGATTACTTAACATTTTCAACACCTGAAGGTAACCTTAAATTTCAGAAAATTACAGAATATGTCACTTTTTCAAGGAAGATGGAAGAAGAGATGGAACTGGATGGTTCTGAAGTAGTGTTTGCAGGCTTTGGCATAGTAGCCCCTGAATTTGGCAGGAATGATTATAATGGGCTTGATGTAAAAGGCAAAACTGTGTTGGTTTTTGTTAATGACCCTGGATATGGGACTGATAGCCCTTACTTTAAAGGAAATACCATGACCTATTATGGCAGGTGGACTTACAAATTTGAAGAAGCAGCCAGGCAAGGGGCAAAAGCTTGTATTATTGTTCATGAAACAGGACAGGCAGGATATCCCTGGCAGGTGGTCAGGAACAATGGTGAAACAGCCAAGTTTTATTTACAGCCTGAAGATGGTTACAAGGATAGGTGCTTATTTGAAGGATGGATAACCAAGAGTTCAGCCGAGCAACTTTTCAAAGCTTGTGGGCTAACTTTTGATGAAGCCAAAGGCTTAGCCCTTAAAAAAGCGTTCAGGCCTTTCCAATTGCCCGCCAAAGCCTCAGCATGGATGAAAAATGAGTTTACTACTGGGACGTCTAAAAATGTATGTGGGTTAGTAAAAGGGAAAGATAAACCTGATGAAGTTGTGGTGTTTACAGCCCACTGGGACCACCTGGGGGTAGGTGCCAGAATTGATGGTGACAGCATTTATAATGGGGCAACTGACAATGCCAGTGCTGTTTCATGGATGCTGGAAATTGCCAGGGCATTTGCTACAAGTGAACCCCTTTCACGTTCAGTACTATTTTTAGCTGTAACTGCTGAAGAATCAGGGCTTCTTGGTTCTGAGTATTATGTGAAGAACCCATTCTTCCCAATGAACAAAACTGTGGCTTGCATCAATACAGATGTTATCTTATTCTTGGGAGAATTTAAGGATATCACCTTAACTGGTTTTGGGCAGTCAGAATTAGACCAGTGGGTTGAACAGGAAGCCATTAAGCAGGGAAAGTATATTGCCCCAGACCCCAACCCTGAAAATGGCATGTATTTCAGGTCAGACCAGTTCCCCTTTGTAAAGGTTGGTGTACCTGCAATATTTGGAAAAGGGTACATTGATGCCAAGGCACTTGGCAAAGAAAAAACATTAGAGGCAATTGCCAGTTACTGGAAAAATGTATACCATAAACCTTGTGATGAATATGTGTCTGAAAGGGATAACCTTGCAGGCTTGGTACAAGATGCAAAGTTGATGTATAATGTGGGGAATAACCTGGCAAATTCAAATGAATGGCCAAGCTGGAATGAAAGCTCTGAATTTAAGGGCATAAGGGATCAATCATTAAAAGAAAGGCAATAATATATTTTGTGATAAGGAAGGGGTTATTTTTAGTTAAAGTTATTTTCTTTTTAAAAGGATTAGTATCCATATGCTATGCCACGTTTAATCCTATATTTGCATTGAAAAAATCAGTAAATTTTCAAAAATCATACTATGAGCGAATTTAAATACCAAAAACCATATCCTATTTTAAAGGATGATACAAGTTATCGCCTGTTGACAAAAGACTATGTGTCTACAATAGAAGTAGGTGGCAGGAAAATATTAAAAGTTGAACTAGAGGGGTTGGAGTTGTTGGCACGTGAAGCTTTTACTGATGTGTCATTTTATTTGAGAGCTGCACACTTAGAAAAACTTTCAACGATATTGGATGACCCTGAAGCAACTGGTAATGACAAGTTTGTGGCACACACCATGTTAATGAACCAGGTGGTCTCCTCAGGGGGTGAATTACCCACCTGCCAGGATACAGGCACAGCTATAGTAGTTGCTAAAAAAGGGGAAGATGTTTACACAGGTGTATCTGATGCAAAACACTTGTCACAAGGGATTTATGACACTTATAACCAAAAGAATTTGCGTTATTCTCAGGTTGTCCCATTCACCATGTTTGACGAAAAAAATACAGGTACAAACCTGCCTGCTCAAATTGATATTTATGCTGAACAAGGAAACTCTTATGAATTTTTATTCCTAACTAAAGGGGGGGGGTCAGGTAATAAAACATTTCTTTACCAGCAAACCAAATCATTGCTTACTGAAGAAAACCTGGAGAAATTTGTCAGGGAAAGAATAATGGATTTGGGTACATCAGCATGCCCACCATACCACCTGGCTTTGGTTATTGGCGGTACCTCTGCTGAGGCTACACTGGCGGCAGTTAAAAAAGCATCAGCTGGGTATTATGACCACTTGCCAACTGAAGGGAATGAAGGGGGTCAGGCTTTCCGCGACCTGGAATGGGAAAAACGCATTGAAAAGATTTGCCAGGAGATAGGTATTGGTGCCCAGTTTGGAGGGAAATATTTTGTCCATGATGTGAAGGTTGTCAGGCTTCCTCGCCATGCAGCTTCATGCCCTGTAGGTATGGGGGTAAGTTGTAGTGCTGACAGGAATATCAAAGCAAAAATTAATGAGGATGGGATTTTCTTGGAAGAATTGGAAAAAAATCCTGAGAAATACCTTCCCAAGGAAGCTCCCCATATGCAGCCTGCTATAAATATTGACCTTGACAAGCCTATGGATGAGGTGTTGCAGGAGCTTTCCAAATACCCAGTAAAAACAAGGTTGAACCTGAGAGGGACATTAATAGTGGCAAGGGATATTGCCCATGCACAGATCAAGAAAATGCTGGATGAGGGTAAGCCAATGCCTGATTATTTTAAGAACCACCCTGTATATTATGCAGGTCCTGCAAAAACACCTGTTGGTATGGCATCTGGGAGTTTTGGTCCAACCACTGCAGGAAGGATGGATCCTTATGTGGATGAGTTCCAAAGCAAAGGAGGTTCAATGGTGATGCTGGCCAAAGGCAATAGGTCACAACAAGTAACTGATGCTTGTAAAAAGCATGGTGGTTTCTACCTTGGTTCAATTGGGGGACCTGCAGCAATCCTGGCTAAAAGCAGTATTAAATCAGTTGAAGTAGTTGATTTCCCTGAACTGGGTATGGAAGCTGTCAGGAAAATTAAAGTGGAGAATTTCCCTGCCTTTATCATTGTTGATGATAAAGGGAACGATTTCTTCAAGCAGTTATAATGGGTGATGCAATTTCTAATCGCATTTTCCACAACAATATATTTCAAAGTTGTAGATGATTCTTAGCTCCATAAAAAAAGAGGCTGTCTCAAAAGACATTAAAATGCCATTAGCAATAAACTGAAAGCAATGGAACACAGAAAGCACAGATTGAGCAAATCTACACTGATTTTATCTGTGATTATCTGTATTATCAGTGTCATTAGTGTGCTACCTATTTTTTATGCTTACAATTTGTAAGTTCATAAAACAGGATTTTTACTTTTGAGATAGCCTCTTTTTTTAGTTTTTTATTTGAGGTTTTTATTCTGGCCTGCTTCTTCCTTTTTCAACTAGCCCTTCAAGTTTCAACCTCATTTCTTCAGCCTTTTCAGGGAATTGGGTGGCCACATTATTTTGTTCCCCAAGGTCATTAGCCAGGTTGAACAGTTGAGGTTCAGTCATCATCCCACTTTCAATTCTTTTGTTGGTAATCCAAGATGGGGCTTCTGTTCCTGGTTCAATATATTTCCAATCACCTTCGCGGTAAGCCAGCACAAATGCTTCTTCAATCATGGCATTTCTTCCTTTGTTTGATTTCCCTAACATTGCAGGCAGGCAATCAAAACTATCAGGTGCATCCTCGGGTGCCAGCTTTTGCCCTACTAGTGTAGCCAGTGAAGCATAAAGGTCAACCTGGTTAAACATAGCATCAGTTTTTCCTTTTTCAATCACTGAAGGCCAATAAGTAATGGTTGGAACCCTTGTCCCTGCCTCATAAGCACTGTATTTGCCTCCACGGAAAGGACCTGAAGGGTTATGTTTCCCAAGCTTTTCAACAGCATCATCAGAATAGCCATCATCAAGCACAGGTCCATTGTCACTACTAAAAATGATAAGTGTGTTTTCGGCAAGCCCCAATTTTTCAAGTTCTTTTACAATTTCACCAGTACACCAATCCATTTGAGCAATAACATCTCCACGTGGTCCCATTGAGCTAACCCCTACAAACCTGGGGTGTGGTATCCTGGGTACATGGATATCATGGTAAGAGAAAAACAAGAAAAATGGGTTGTCTTTATTCCCCACAATAAAATCTTTTGCTTTTTGCGTGAGCACATCAGGGAAATCCTCATCCACCCAAAGGGCAGATTTACCGCCTGTCATGGTACCAATCCTGCTTATCCCATTAACAATAGTTTGGCTATGTTGCCTATCTGCTTTCACTTTCAGAAGCCCTGGGTGAGAGATGCCAGTTGGCCAGTCACCAACCATTTCAGAATAACTTACTGTTATAGGGTCTGCTGGGTCAAGCCCAACCACATGGTGGTTTTCAACGAAAACACAAGGTACCCTGTCTCCAGTTGCAGGGATCAGGAATGAATAATCAAAGCCTATTTCAAGTGGACCAGGCTTAATTTCACTGTTCCAATTAACATTTCCATCACCTAAACCCAGGTGCCATTTCCCAACAACAGCAGTTTTATACCCTGCTTTTTTGAACATCCCTGGAAGGGTAGGTGTCCCTGGGCGGATAAGTAAAGGAGCATCACCAGGTAAAATAGCAGCCTCATTCCTGAAAGCATATTTTCCTGTAAGCAGTGAAAACCTTGAAGGGGTACACGTGGAAGCTGAACAATGGCCATCAGTAAAAACGATGCCATTGCTGGCTAGGTTATCAATGTTAGGTGTTTCCACCCCAATGGCACCATTGTACCCAACATCACCATAGCCCAGGTCATCAACATAAATAATGACCACATTAGGTTTTGAAGGAGTAGGTTCTTTAGTTTGGTTGCTACACGAAAACAGAAATACAATCATGAAGATTGGCAACATTATTCTAAGCATGGTTTTATGTATTAGATTGAACAAGTAATTATAATCTACCTATTAATAAATTGGCTGCAAGTTAATGGAAAATAATCTTTAAAATGGAGATAATAATCTCAATAAAGGCAACAATTCTTTCAAAAGTGGGGATTTTGAACAAAACTATGTAGTTTTTTGTAGAGGATGTTTAAAAGATAATAGGTTATAGAAAAAATGGAACATGATATTGATTATTGGATCAGGAACAGGAAGTCAACCTTTGTAAATGGGCTAAAAGAAGGTGGGAAAATAGAGGATGGAGTTATTGAAAAACTATTGGAAAACGGTACCTGGGCACCCAGCCATGGGTTGGCACAGGTATGGCAATTTAAAATTTTTAAAGATGATGGACTTAAGTTTTTCTTTAAAAAACAGAAACAGGTTTATAAGGAAATTACTTCAGAAAAAAAGTTCCTTGATTTTAAATATAATGAGTATGATAATAACCACAAACGTGTTTCACATGTGGTTGCTGTTATTGCCAAACGTGATCCCTATAAAAGGTTCCCAAAGCAGGAAGACCTGGTATCAGTAGCTTGTGCAGTGCAGAATATTTACCTGAGCCTTGAAGCATATGGTGTAGCAGGTTACCTAAGCACAGGAGATGTTTGTTACTCACAACAAATGAGGGAATTCCTGAAGTTGGATGCTGAAGATGAGTGTGTAGGTTTTTTTATGTTGGGAATAGCAGATGAAACCTATGAACGGCCACCAAGGACACGTACCCCTGTTTCTGAAAAAATTGAGTGGGTTATAACCTGACAATGAAATAAAAAAAGCTGCCCCAGGTTTAAATGAGGCAGCCTCTTTTTGTTTTACTTTAAGTGGGATATTAATATCCAGGATTTTGGACTAATTGATCATTTCTGTTCATCTCATTCCTGTAAATTGGGAAGAAATAAGCTTTATTGTCCCAAGCCCTGTTCTCGAAAAATTTTGGTGCATAAGTTGGTTGCTCATCTGTTTTACCACCATCCCATGGATAAATTACTTCTATTCCATTGGCATCTACATAAACTTCGTTTGCAATAACCCAACGCCTAACATCATAGAACCTGTGCTCTTCATAACATAGCTCAATCCTTCTTTCATTTCTGTATCTTGCCTTAAGTGCTGCACCTGACTCATTGGTCTCAGGCATTCCTGCCCTTTTACGTATCATGTTGATGTATTTACGTGCTTCCCCTTCTTCTCCAAGTTCTAAACAAGCTTCAGCATAATTCAAATACACTTCAGCAAGCCTGATCCACCTGAACGGGACATTTTGGAATTCAAATTGGGCATCTATGGTAGGGTCAATACCTTTACGGCTATAATAACCTGTGTAACTCCCATTCCAATCTTCAATGGGGCCACTTCTGGTGTCCAACCCGTGCCTTACATCATTTTCATCTGCACTTAATTGCCATTTCCCCGTTTGTATTATTCCAACAGGGTCAATGTTTGCAACATCTGTTGGCCTTGCCCTCCATTTTGCACCATCAAATAACACATTGGCATAAAACCTCGGGTCCCTTCTTTGCCCACCAAATATTCCATATGGGTCAGCTTTATGGGCAGGGTTGTTCCAATCAAACTTGGTACCATCTGCCATTTCATAATCATCAACCAATGCTCCAATGGGGCAATTGTTCCCCCAATTATGGTACCCATTAGGCCCACAGAATAAGCCAGGCATACTGTTTGACCATCCTTCATACGAGTAACCTTTTGTAAGGTAGTGTTTTAAAAAAATATCTTCAGAAGAACCCATAGAGGTGAAATATTCTACGTAATTCTGAGTTGCTTCTTCAGCATTGGCTGGCTCTGGACCATGTAAACTGTAAATACCCATATCAATAACAGCTTTAGCTGCATTTTTAGCTGCTGTCCACCTTGCAGTGGCATCGCCACTGGTGTAGCCCAGTAATTCAGGATTTGAAAATCCACTGAATAGGGAATTATTATTATGCAAATCGCTGGCAGCATATAAAAGTACCCTTGCTTTAAGGGCTAAGGCTGCTCCCTCGGTTGCCCTACCTTCATTGGCAGATGAATGTGATTCAGGGAGTAAATTTGCTGCTTTATCTAATTCAGAAACAATAAAGTCAATACAGTCTGCATACGAACTTCTTGGGACTGTAAATTCGTCATCCAAGCCATAAGGTTCTATAATTAAAGGTACACCTCCATACAATGCAACTAGGTTGTGGTAGAAATAGGCTCGCGCAAAATGGGCTTCCCCCGTTAACCTATCAATTAGATCCTGGTCATCTGCTTCAATGTCACCTATTTTTGAAAAGAAGATGTTAGCAGCCCTGATACTTTTATACAGAGGTTGCCAACGTTTCCCAATAGTATTGTCACCAAACCAACTGGTTTGCCAGCCAGGAATTTCATCAGGGGTTAATAAACTGTTGTTGAAATTCCTAACTCCCCAGTCAGGTGTAAAATGGGACTCATCTACATAACATGCAATCATATCAATATCGAACGGGTTTCCGAAGTTATAATACATGTCATTTACAAAAGTTTCAATTAATGCAGGGTCGTTCCAAACATCAGCATCAGAAAACTTATCCAATGGTTTTTTATCTAAAAAATCTTGTGAACAGGATGTTATTATAAAAACAAGGAATAACAACCTGAAAATATGTGTAATCTTTTTCATTTTAATCAATTTTTAGAAGGTTAATGTTACGCCTAAGTTTATCACTCTGTTCTGTATATAGTTTGTACCTGCTGCATTGTCCATTTCAGGATCATATACTTTGAATTTATCCAGGGTAAACAAGTTGAGGGCACTTAAATATACCCTGAATACATCTACTCCGAGTTTTTTTGTTACAGAAGGACTAAGGCTGTACCCTAATTCAGCATTTTTTAACCTGATGTAATCAGTGCTGCGAAGGAAGAATGTATTGTCATTACCTCTCCAATATTCTTCAGACCGGTTAGAAACCCTTGGCTTTGATGCATCAGTATTGGTTTCTGTCCAACGGTCTTCAAGGTAATAGTTAAGGAAGTTCCCAATATCACCTGATTCTGTACCAACATATTGAACAGCACCTGCTGCCCCCTGGAACAATACGTTTAGGTCAAAGTTTTTATATGACATATTAAGGGCTAAACCTCCCTGGAATTTTGGAAGGTCATTTTTGTAACTCCTTTTGCGGTCTAAACCATCTATTTTACCGTCCTTGTTAACATCTTCGAAAATAATGTCGCCGGGGCGCGCATTAGCCCAATGTGGCAATGAATTAACATGTGCTTCATCTTTAAAGATACCAATTGCCTGGTAATACAAATCAGTTTCCATAGGATGCCCAGTGGATTTCTGGTAATCAGGAATACCAGGAGTTTCATCCCAGAATTTAATTTCATTGTGCTGGTAACCTCCATTTAACGAAACAGCATAGTTGAAATCACCTTTTCGGTCACGGTAAGTAAATAGGAATTCAAACCCTTGGTTTATTACCTCTGCAATATTCTCAGGAGGCAACGTTAATCCGGTAGAATTGGGAACAGAAGCATTTCTTTCAATAAGGATATCAGTCCTGAGGTTATAAAAATAATCTGCTTCAAAATACAGTTTGCCGTTTAAGGTTTGCCCATCAAACCCAATATTGGTTTGGTTAGCAATCTCCCAGGTAACGTTTGGGTTTGGTATAACATTCTCATTTAAACGTTTATTATCAGTTCCGCCAAAAATATATGTCCTGTCACTGTTAAATTCATACGTGGCTAAAAACTGATATGGGTCAATCCTGTCATTACCTGTTTGCCCCCATGAACCCCTGATCTTGAAATCTTCAATAAAAGGGAGGTTGTTTTTCCAGAAATTTTCTTCAGAAATCCTCCATCCTATTGATATCCCTGGGAAGAACCCCCACCTGCTATCTTTGGGGAAGATATCAGAACCATCATAACGCCAGACAAATTCAGCCAGGTATTTGTTTTTCATGTTATAGTTGAAACGCCCAAAATAGTTTAAACGGGCACTTTGGCTTGCTGATCCTGTATTTGTTTTTTCTTCATCACCTCCTGCAAATAATTGGTCAACAATATCGGAAACAAAGAACCTCCTGAAAGCTTCAAAGTCCATTTTGTCTCCTTCAAAACGCTCTATCCCAAGTAAGATTTTAATATTGTCATTGTTATTAAAAGTGTGTTCATAGTTTAGCAACCCATTGATGGTAATATTCTGGTTGTCCTCCATTTGTTGGGTAAGCTGAGGGTCAGTAAAACCTTTTAAGCCTTTAATCAAAGAAGGGTTACCCTTGTCATCGTATGTTTCAAAGTCCCATGAATACAAGTACCAACCTTTTTGCCATAACTTGCGGTTACGGATTCGTTTATCAATAGCCAGGTTTGCAGTAGCTTTCAGCCCAGGTATCCAAGGTATGTTTACATCCAGTTTCATGTTGCTATCAAATACATACCATTTATCCCTGTCATAGCCGGTTTCATCAGTTGTAATAACAACCGGGTTATCACCATACTCAATGTCGGGTCCGGGTGTTCCATCTGGCCAATAGGCCGGAAGGTTTGGTTTACCCCTCATTAGCATTCGGAAAATATTCCCAGCACCCCTTGTAGGGAAATTCCTGTTTTCCTGGCGTCCTGAAATATCAATGGCAAAATGGATATTGTCACTGACCTTACCATCAAGGTTGCTCCTGAAATCATACTGAGAATAATTTGTGGCAGAGTTTTTATAAATTCCATCTTGGTAGTTGGCTCCTAACGAAACATAGTATTTCATTGCTTCAGTACCCCCTGAAACAGAGAAGTTCGCGTATTGTTGCGAAGCCCAGGTTTTAAATGTTTCGGCAAACCAGTCAGTATTTGGATGCGTCCACGGCTGTGAACCATCGCGGTAATATTGCAGGTCTTGTTCTGTATATTTTGGGTCTCGGCCCCTATACTGGTTAATTTCGTTTACTGCTTGTGCATAGCTTGCTGCGTCAGCCATGTCAGGTATCCTGGTTGGTTGGCTGAGCCCTTGGTTTATATTTACTGTAATGGTTGGTTTACCTACCTTACCACGTTTGGTGGTAATGAGGATTACCCCATTTGCCGCACGGGCTCCATAAATTGCAGCAGAGGCATCTTTAAGTACAGAAACACTTTCTATATCTGCTGGGTCAATCCTGTTCATGCTCCTACCTGCAACCCCGTCTACTACAATTAGTGGTGCATTATCATTTAATGTATTTGAACCACGTATGTATATATCAGAACCATCATAACCAGGCTCACCACTCCTGTTAACTGCAATTACACCAGGTAAACGGCCAACAAGTGTATTTGAAACGTTCACTGCAGGAACTTGCTTTAAATCTTGTCCCTTTACACTTGTTACAGAACCAGTAATCGTAGCTTTTTTTTGCGTACCATAACCAACAGCAATTACTTCTTCTAAACCAATATGTTCAGATTCCATCACCACCTCAAAATAGCTGTTGCTTCCAATTAAAACTTCCTGGGTTTTCATCCCAACAAATGAAAAGATAAGCTTTTCAGCACCACCAGGGATTTTGAGTTCAAAATTTCCATCACTGTCTGAGACAATTCCAATTGTAGTACCATCAACAATGATTGATACACCAGGGATTGACCCTCCATCAGCGTCTTTTACAATTCCTGAAATTGTACGTTCCTGAGGCTGTTCAGATTTATTACTAAACATGGCAGGTACTTCTGTTACGCCAGGAGCTAAAATGACGATCTGTCGGTCATAAATCTTGTAGGTATTTTTTGTCCCTTTAAATACTTCATTAAGAACCTGGTCAACATTCTTATTAGTAAGTTTCAGGCTAATCCTACGTTCAAGGTCTAATGATCCTTCATTATAAAGAAGGATGAATTCGCTATTTTCTTCAATTTTTTGGAAGATTTCTGTGATTGTGGCATCAGTCATATCAAGGCTTAATTTGGCCTGTTGGGAGTAAGTTTTTGCTGATGCCGCAGCGAATGACAGAAGAACTAGTAAGGTAAATAGTTTCATCTTCAATAAAATTTTAGCTGCGCTCTCCCGTGGAAAGCGGCAAATAAGTCGTTTTTTTTTCATAATTTCACAAAGTTTTTATTAAACATTTAGTTTTAATAATCTTAAAAGTCGGAGAGCCTGCCCGCTTTCCGGCTTTTTTGTTTAGTTTCTCATAGGCATTTTTTCAATTTTCTTTTCAATAATTATTTTATTTCCACTAATCCTGTAATTGATTTTTGCTAAATCAGATAAAACAGTTAATACTTCTTTCAAAGAATCTTTTAGGTCAAGTTTACCTGTTATAAGGAAAGTCTTTGAAATTGATGGGTCATATATAAAATTCACATTATAATACCGTTCGACTTTTGTGAATACAGACTCCAGGCTCTCCTTTGAAAATTGGAAAAAACCTTCTGTCCAGCCTATATGGCTTAAAATATCAGGTTCATTTTGCACGGTTAGCAAATTTGTCTGCATGTCAAGCACTGCCATTTGGTAAGGAAGCAGTATAACATCTTTTTTAAAGAATCCCAGTTGAGATTTTTCTGAAATGGCTACTTTGCCTTCCAATAAAACTGTTTTTATCTGGCTATCAGATGTGTATGCAGAAACATTAAAAGAAGTCCCTAATACTTTTACCTTCATCCTGTCAATATTGACATGAAATGGCCTTTCTGTATCTTCGGCAACTTCAAAATAAGCTTCACCCTCCAAATAAACTTCGCGTGTATTATCTTTAAAATAGGAAGGGAATGCCAAATGGGAACCAGCATTAAGCCAAACTTTTGTGCCATCAGCTAGCATAAGGGTAGTCTTTTTCCCATAAGGGATAATAAGCTCATTCATTTTATGTGGTTCATCAGGGTTGGCCTCCTCTTTAAGGTTGACAATATTTTCGTTGTTAATTTTTATGCTGTTGTTAGAACTATTGACTTCAATTGCAGAATCATCTTTATTCAGGTTATATTCTTCTCCGGATGATAAAATAAGTTTAGCTTCATCAAGGTGTGCTTTATTGGTTACTTTGCTTAATTTGAATTGGGGTTGCTGGCTTGAAATATAGTAGCCTCCATAGCCCCCAATGCCAATAAATAGGAGTGCAATAGCTGCATACCTTAAGAATACTTTGAAGCGGTTCTTTTTTCTAAGATTATCACAATCAGTACTATAATCATCAATATTTTTCCATATTGTATAGACCTCATCATGTGAAAGTTTGTAGGTGGAATCACGAAGTAAAAAGATTATTCTTCGGGCAGATTTAACCTTTGATTCAAAATCAGGATTATTAGCCTGAAACTGGAAAGCATCCCATTTTTCTTTTTCTTTTTTATCCAGCACATAAGCTACAAATTCGCTGTCCTGGATTAACTCTTCAACTGAATAGGATAGGTACTTTTTATCCACAATAATTTGGTTTAATCACTACTATAATCCCCACAGGACCATTTTGTGGACACAGAAATCTAAGAGACTGTTTAAAAATTATCAATTTATTTGATTTAGTGTCTTTTTCGCCTAAACTGCGTTGAATTTTCCTTAAATAGCTAATGCTATTCGTGTCA
>JANQHI010000027.1 GCA_028282705.1 Prolixibacteraceae bacterium
CCCTTTGTTCCTTAATGGTTTCCTGGTTGGCTTTAGTGCTTTGGTATTGTGCAGTTTGGGCATTTTTGTTTTAAAGGTAATTGTTTATTAATTGAAAACAAACCACCCCTCCCTCCTAAAGGTGGGCACCCCTCCTGGCCAGGAGGGGAAATATTCCCAACACCAAAAGTTCCTGCTTCAATGTTTAATAAAAAAATCTCCTCCTTGACATGGAGCCTGTCAGTTTGCGCTTGGCAGACAGGGAGTACTTGAGCAAACTCAAAGAAGGTGGTTAAAACGATTTTCCAGTCCTCACTAACAAAAATAGGGCATCCAAAAAGGACACCCTATTCATAAACAACTACTTCAAACTGTTATAGCAAATTTCCTATTTTCACACCCAGGTATATTGTCCTTGGGGCACCAGGGCCATATACATAACCAGGGTCCCTATTAATTCCTGAATCAAAATCATCCTGGTATGAGTTGAACATATTTTTTAAACCACCATAAAATTGTATGCTGGCACCATTTAATTTTGTTGTATAACTCAACTTGGTTCCCATATCCATAAATGAATCAGATTCACGTAACTCTTCTACCTCAACTCCAAAATATGGAACCAACATCTTTCCTGTATAATTTCCGGACACAGACCAACAAAAACCTTTTGCAAAATCCCAATCCATTGCCATGTAACCATAAGTTTCAGGAGTCCTGAAGAAATCCTTCTCATCAAATTCCTGAGCTTCTTCATAGCTACTTTTTTGCAAGGTAAAACCAGATTTCAGGTAGAAGTTGTTGGTAGGAGAAATATTAAATTCAAAATTAACCCCTTTTACAGTAGCCCCACCTTCTGCATTTACACGTTGGTAAATTACAGTACCATTATCATCAGGCTCACCATATTCATTGGCAAAAGCATCATCCAACTTAGTATAAAACCCTTCAGCTAGGAAACCAATAATGGTATTTCCTACTTTTGCTTTATAATCCAATGACCCCATATAGCTATGGCTTGTTTCTTGTTTTAAATCTGGGTCGTTTTCATGCAGTACTTTCCTTGAACCTGAAGTTTCAATATGCAGGTCTTCATCAAAAATCTGTGGAGCCCTGTACCCTTGTGAGTAACTCAACCTTGCCTGTAAATCTTTTGAAAGGTCATACTTTAGTGTAACCCGTGGGCTTAATACATTTCCTGTTTTTTTATCAGCTGCATGTTCTTTATCTTCCACACTCCAATTATCAAAACGTGCACCAACTGAAACATTCAATTTATCCAATGTGATATCATATTGTGCAAACACACCAACTGTACTTAGAGTCTGGTCTGCCACCAATGTGTTTTCTGTATGAGGTACAACGAGTTCATCTCCTGCAAAATAGGCATTTTCAAGGTCTGCAAAACCCAGTTTTTTATCCTCTAGCAGATCATGGCTGTATTCCATTCCCATAAGCAAGTTTGAATTTTCAAAGTGGGCATTATACTGGGTACCAAATGTATAGGTAAGTCCTTCTGAACGTCCATAATCAGCCAATGATTGTTCTGCTCCATAATAGCTTCCCCTATCTACATCCTGGGCTGAAATGTATACTGACCACAGGTCAACCTCCCTGAAAAATTGCTCATAAGTCAAAGCTCCTGTAGTTATGCTATGATCCAATGATTCTGCAATATCTGCCTCATGTTCAATAAGTTCAAACTTGTTTCCTCCCCTTCTTGATTCCTTAATGTTGAAGAAATCAAGGGTTACTTTACTTCTATAGCCAAACCTATGGAAAATTCGTGCCCCAATGGTGGTATTTTCAATGGTTGTTAACTCAGAAAAAGAATCACCATTGGCATCAAAAGGTTCCCTATCCCTGTAATAGCCATACAGTGCCATACCTGTTTTATTATCTGCTGAAATCAGGGAAGTATTAAAATGCAGGTTATAATCACTGGCTGCATCTCCACTTCCATCTACTCCTGATCCTACAAAACCTGAACTTGCCCCAAACTCATATGAGTTAGAAATAGGGTCTTTCAGGATAAGGTTTATGGTACCTGCAATGGCATTGCTACCATACAAGGCTGAACCTCCACCTCTTACCACTTCAACTCGTTCAATCATTGTTGAAGGGATCAATTCCAGGCCATAAACACCTGCTAAACCACTAAAAATTGGGCGGCTATTTATTAGGATTTGTGAGTATGGCCCTTCCATGCCATTCATCCTCACCTGGCTGAAACCACAATTCTGGCAATTGTATTCCATCCTCAGCCCAGGGGTAAAATTCAACCCTTCATTTAATGTAGCTGATTGCGTAGTTTGAAATAACTTTGGGGTAATGGTATTTACAATAATAGAAGATTCCTGGCGTTTTTTCTCATTCCTGTCACCAGTTACAACCACCTCTTCAAGCCCTAATACATCCTCTTCAATCTCAAATTTTAATTCTTTTGTTTCATCTTTTTGGATAGTAATTGTTTTTTCTGTGGGTTTGTATCCAACCATTTTTACTGCAACAGTATGTGTCCCCTCAGGAAGGTGCAGCAATTGAAAGTGGCCTGATTCATCAGTGGTGATACCAATGGTTGTCCCTTTTATATAGACATGTGCAAAAGGGATGTGCTCATTATTACATATAACATGTCCTACAATATTGGCATCTGTTTTTTGTTTTTGGGCATTGACTGCATTAACCATTGCAAATAGTGCAATGATCATTATGTATAATTTTTTCATAATCTAATGTGTAAAAGTATTGGTTTTAATTTGTATAATTTTGCCTCAATATGACATTTGTATTGAGAGCACTGAAGGCTACAATATAAATGGAGGAGCCCTGCCAAGTACTTGTGTAGAAAACTGGCTTACAGAAAGTTGACTATTAGCAAAAGACTTTTTACTTGCATATTTACTATTCAAGAGGCTAGCAAAAAAGCATCCTAAAAAAAAGAATAGTGCCAGGTTATCCAATAATGACAACAATGTGTTGCTATGGCTATGTTTTTTTATTGGGCCTGGGTCGTCAGCCTTGTTGTAAGGGTGGGAATGGGCGTATATGGTACCATCAGATGCTACATGGCTATGCATAAAACAACTGCTATTTACCATTAAAAAGCCCAAAATAGCTACAGCCAGTATGACCAGGGTGTTTCTAAGCTTATTCCTACTCCATTTTAGCATCCTTTAATCCAGTTTTATGGACGCAAAATTAGAGAATAATTATCCCCTATCAATCCTCATTTGTTATGATTTTTAAAGTATACAGGAAGCCTTTCAGTCTATTACTGCTGTGAATCTTCAGGGCTAATTAGGTTGTTTATAAGAGCATAAACTGTTAACCCTGCTATAGTCTTAATTTCAAGTTTTTCAGTTATATTTTTCCTGTGGGTGATCACTGTATTTATACTGATATGAAGCCTATCAGCTATTTCTTTGTTGGCATACCCTTTTGATACTTCTTTCAATACTTCCAATTCCCTATCACTGAGTTTGTTTAAATCATCATATCTTTCCCCATTGGCTTTATCCTCCGCAAAAAACTCTTGAAATTTATTTAATACTTCATTGAATCCATCAGAAGATGATATAGACCGGCAACCAGGATAATCACCATCTCCTATAACGAGCACATTGCAAGTATGTGCAACCTGAAAAAGCCTGTCCAGCATAAGTTTACCATTTGTTTTAAACAGGTTTTCTTCCAGCACTATATGGGTACAGTCATTGTTTACACTATTTATAAATTCTTCTATTGAAGTAAACTCCTCAATATCAGCCATTATCCCTAAATCATGTATAACAGATTTTACCCCAAAACGCCATAAAACCTGCTTTGATGCAATATAAACCTTACTTGCTTTTTGCTTTCCCTGCATCATTTAACTGTATTACTTTATTCTCCAGTGATTCAATTTTTGGTAATAAAACCTTATCTTCAATAGCTGCATGGTTTTCCAAATCCTCTTCCAAGCGGAATAATTCAATCAATAAACGCTGGCAATGCCTACTACTTTTTTGATGGGTAGGGAAAAATTTTATAATCAGGTTTTTTAGGTCAAACAATGTTTCTTCAAGGTACCCATGATCCCTTTCAAAATTTTTAGCCCAATCAGATTTTGCCTTTTCCAATAATGAACCTGGAATTTCCTTTAACTTCTCGGCTCGTTCTAAAGAACCAACATAAGGAAAAACTTCTTCTTCTTCACTTTTAAAATGGCTTACCAACTCGTTTTTATAATTGTTAAAGAATTCCTGCAATAAAACTATGTTTTGTGTATTTCCATCAACATTTTCAATTAAGCTGTCAATCAGGTTCCCAATTTCAGGGATTTTTGAATCAATATAAAATGTGTGGGTTTTAGTGAGGTAATCAATTATTAGTTCACCAGAAAAGTGTTGCAATTGTTCAGTAGGGAAATAGCTTTTATTATGGTATGAGTTGATAATTTCAATGAAAAAGCCAACATTAATATTGTGCTTACTACACACGTCCAAGACAGAACTGTTACCAAAACCAAAATGAATCCCAAAACGCCCAATAATAGGGATAAGTTTGTAATTGCTATGAATCACATCAGCCATTTTCATGGCAGGGGTAAATGGAAATTTTGTATTCATGTGCTGTTTATAAAATTAACTTTTTTAGGTTATAACAATTAAAACCTAAAACTGTTAACCACTTCCTGTATTTTAACCAATTTTCCGAGCAAGCCCTCTAATTTACCCAATGGCAGCATATTAGCTCCATCTGATTTTGCATTGGCAGGGTCAGGGTGTGTTTCAATAAAGATCCCATCCGCCCCAACTGCAATGCCTGCTTTGGCTATGGTTTCAATTAGTTCAGATTTGCCTCCTGTAACCCCACTTGACTGGTTGGGTTGCTGTAATGAGTGGGTAATGTCTAAAATTACTGGGCAATTATTTTCCTGAAGTATTGGGATTGCCCTATAATCAACTATCAGGTCCTGGTAGCCAAAGGTAGTACCCCTTTCAGTGATCATAGCATTGTTATTCCCAGCATCCCTGACTTTTCCAACAGCAAATTGCATGGCTTCAGCAGAAAGGAATTGCCCTTTTTTAATATTCACTGCTTTCCCTGTTTTTGCAGCAGCTACAAGGATATCTGTTTGCCTGCACAAAAAAGCAGGTATTTGTAACACATCTACATATCCTGCTGCAATTGAAGCCTCTTCAGCAGAATGGATATCAGTAACCACTGGAATATTAAATTCCTTCCCAACTTTACCCAGGATTTCCAGTGCTTTTTGGTCGCCTATCCCAGTAAAAGAATCCAACCTTGACCTGTTTGCTTTTCTGTATGACCCCTTAAAAACAAAAGGTATTTTCAGTTTATCTGATATATTCTTTATGGTTTCAGCAATTTGCATTGCTATGGCTTCGCCCTCAATGGCACATGGCCCAGCAAGGAGTAAAAAATTATAGGAACCTGTATGTTTAAGCTTATTAATTTGTGGTAGCATATCCTTTAGTTATTTTGAGACAAAAGTAAAAAGTAGTAAGTAATGATAACAATACAATTTTAATAATACATATTTACTCCACCCAAGGTACCAAAGCTGAAGGATAATAGTCAATCCCAGCTGCTTTTAGCTGAGGTGCAAATTTTCCTAACCTAACTTTGTAATCTTCCCAGTTTCTCTGTGGTGCAGGTGTCCAGCCAATTTCAGCATACCCTAAGAGCCTTGGGAATACCAGATATTCAATTTCATCCATGTTTGTAACTGTTTCACTCCAAAGTGGTGCTTCAATACCAAGGATATTTTCTTTTGCAATTCCTTCAGTTAATTGATCAGGAGACCAAGAATAACCATGGTCTACCTCAATATATCCAGCCCAATTTAAGCCAAGTACAGTGGTTGAATCATATTTCATATCCAAATAAGCATATTTTCCAGGAGACACAATAACTTTGGCACCCTTTTTAATTGCCAACTTTGCATTTTCATCTTTTGACCAATATTGGGCTATGCTTTTAGGGTGCAATTCAGCATGTGCCACTTCATCCCATCCAATCATTGTTTTCCCTTTTGAAAAAACCATGTCCTGCACCTTTTCAATAAAGTAAATAAAGTCTTCTTTTTTTGTTGAATGTGATTCATCACCCCCAATGTGGATATATGGGCCAGGAGTTATCTCCACCAGTTCTGTAAGTACATCATCCACAAATTCATAGGTGATCTCTTTATCAATACATAATGAGCTAAACCCAACTTCTGTCCCTGTATATAATTCTGGGGCTTTTCCATCACAATTCAGTTCAGGGTAGGAAGCCAATGCAGCATTGGTATGCCCTGGCATATCAATTTCAGGCACAATGGTTATAAACCTGGAGGCAGCATATGCAACCAACTCCTTGTACTGTTCCTGGGTATAGTACCCTCCTTCACCACCTCCTACCTGGGTGCTCCCCCCATGGGCAGTTAGGTTTGGCCATGATTTGATCTCTATCCTCCAGCCCTGGTCATCAGAAAGGTGTAGGTGTAAATGGTTAAACTTATAGTAGGCCAAGTGGTCAATTACCTTTTTTACATCTTCCACACCAAAGAAATGCCTTGAAACATCTAACATCATACCCCTATATGTATAACTTGGTGCATCATTAATGGTTGCAGCTTTTATGGCATATGCCTCTTGCCTTGTATTTCCATTATCAGGGAATAATTGCCTGATTGTCTGTACCCCCCTAAACAAACCTTCTGGTTTGGTAGCTTTTAGGGTAAGCAATTTATTGGTAACATCTATTTGGTAGCCCTCATCCCCAACAATTGCTGGATCATTACCTAGTGTTAAATAAATATTCCCTTTTCTAGGTACTTTGCTGGTTTCTTTTACCTCAATTTGAAAACCAGTGGATTTATTTAACTTAGTTGCCAGGAACTGGCCTATTTTTACCAAACCTTCCTGTCCTTCCTGAACAAAAACCATTGCTTTGCCTCCAAGCACAAAAGCTCCTTCTGTTGTATCAACAGAAACTGGTTGTGGGATAAAGTTCATGTCTTGTACATTTGTGGGTATTTGCTGGGTGCATGATATTTGCATTACCACAAAAAAGAGGGTAAATAAGAATAAAATTGCAGTAGGCCTTCTTTTAGGTTTCGTTTTTTTCATAGCTCTATACATTATAGTTATTCATTTAAAGGTTAAAATAAGAAAGAAGTTTTACAATTACTCTCCAACCTTCACTATTTTACCACAAAATTGCAATTTGGGTTTGAACTCCTTTTACTAACCCCATTTTCATTCATCTTTTGTAAACCTTTCCCCCCACCAGTTTTTTAGCCTGTCTGCAATGGTTTTTTCCTGGCTATTATTTTGTGGGAAATAAAAACGTTCATTTTTTATCTCTTCAGGAAGGAAATCCTGTTCTGCAAAGTTTCCTTCATAAGCATGGGCATACTTATAATCTTTGGCATAGCCCAGTTCTTTCATCAGTTTTGTTGGGGCATTCCTTATATGCAATGGGACTGGCAGGTTGCCTGATTGCCTTACCTGTGCCTGTGCATTTTTTATGGCCTCATATGCTGAATTACTTTTAGGAGATGTGGCCAGGTAAATGGTACATTCAGATAAAATAATCCTGGCCTCAGGATTACCAATTTGATGGACAGCATCAAAAGTGCTTTGTGCCAGCAACAATGCATTAGGGTTTGCCAGCCCAATATCTTCAGAAGCAAGGATAACTAACCTGCGCGCAATGAATTTTATATCTTCACCCCCTTCAATCATCCTTGCAAGGTAATATACAGCTGCATCAGGGTCACTCCCCCTCACACTTTTTATAAATGCAGAAATGATGTCATAATGCATTTCCCCATTTTTATCATAAATGGCTAGGTTTTTCTGAAGCCTGTCGATAACTTTATCATTGGTAATAACTATTTTATCCCCTTCTTCAGCATTCACAACCAGTTCAAGTACATTCAATAATTTCCTTGCATCACCTCCAGAGTAACGCAACATAGATTCTGTTTCTGTAACTTCAATCTCCTTTCCTTTGAATAATGCATCTTTTTCCAAAGCAATGGAAATAATTTTCTCAAGCCCTCCCCTATCAAGATGTTTCAACACATATACCTGGCATCTTGAAAGCAAAGGAGAAATAACTTCAAATGAAGGGTTTTCAGTGGTGGCACCAATCAGGGTAATAACCCCTTGTTCAACTGCCCCCAATAAAGAGTCCTGCTGTGATTTACTGAACCTATGTATCTCATCAATAAAAAGGATAGGGTTTGGGCGGTTAAAAAATTGCTGTTTTTTAGCTTTATCAATTACTTCCCTAACATCTTTTACACCTGAGTTAATGGCACTTAATGTATAAAAAGGCCTTTCAAGTGTATTGGCAATGATCTTTGCCAGGGTAGTCTTCCCAACCCCAGGAGGGCCCCATAAAATTAAGGAAGAGATATTGCCTGACTCGATCATTTTACGCAAAACAGCATCCTTGCCTACAAGGTGTTCCTGCCCAATGTACCCATCCAGGGTAAAAGGCCTTAACCTTTCTGCTAATGGTTGGTTGCTACTCATGTTTTTATCAGTTACAATACCTTTTTATCACATTATAAGCACCATGGATACCCAGCTCTCCTGCCCTACTTAAATCCATAGCCCCTCCTTCCAGGTCATCCAGGTAAATTTTTGTTAGCCCCCTGTTAAAGTAAGCTTCAGCAAATTCAGGTTCTAATTCAATGGCTTTATTCAGGTCTTCCATTGCCCTGTAATATTTTTCCTGTTTTAGCATAATATAAGCCCTGTTAAAATAGCCAAAGAAAAAGCCTGGATTGATATACAGTGAAAGCCTGTAGTCTTCAAGTATCTTGTCATAATCACCTGTTATGTCCTGAGTAGTTTCATTAACAGGCTGTTGTGTGCTTCCCATTGCAACTGTAACAGTTTCATTTGCACCTGGCAGCAATTCTATCTTTTCTATCATTTTCAGCCTGCAATTCCCCCTTGAAAAATAGGCTAACCCGTTTTTTTCCTCCATTTTAATTGCTTCATCCAGGTCTTTTAAAGAGGCACTATAATCTCCAGTCAAACAATGGAATATCCCCCTATTTAAATAATTATGGCTGGTTTCCTGAATAGTTATGCGCTCATTAAAATAGAGGACAAAATTACTAAATACGGGCATGTCTTCCTGGCTAGCCTTATTTGAAACAGTTAAAGTAGGGTTATAATTATTATCCCTGCTTAGTGCCTCAATTTCAGGGTTGTAATACTGCAACTGTTCATAATCCACATCATCTTTTTCAAATGCAGAAACCATAAAAATTGGTTGCAGGTCAATAGCAATATTCTTATTCTGGACACGCCCATCATCAACATCTTCTTCTTCATCGGGTAGGTTCCTGTTATCTGCAATAATTAAATTTGTCCTCCTCCTTCTGGTTTGGTTTTCCTTCTCTTCTCCTGGCTTATTATCTTTTTGTTGGGTATTTGGGTTGGTGTTTTGCTGTTTATTTTGCCCCTGATTGGGCTGAGCTCCCTTAGATGGCTTATTCCCTTTGCGTTGTTGCTGGTTTTGAGCCAGTGCTTCCGAGTCAATTTTATAACGGCTAAGGTCATATTTGGGATTAAGGAGTGCAGCCACCTTGTAGTCCCTTTCATACCCTGTGCGCCCCAATATTTCTTTTGCCATTGCCCTGTTAAAATAGGCAGTTGCCTGTTGGGGGTCAAGGCTTAAAGCCATATCATAATCCATGATAGCACCACCATAATCTTCTAACTTATGCTTTACAATGCCACGATTATTATATGCCAAAGCATTTTTAGGGTCTAACTTTATACATTGGTCATAATCACGCAAAGCTGATGCATAATCATTTAATTCAAACCTTGCAAGCCCCCTGTTAAGGTAAGCCCCCGCATAATGTGGCCTGATGACAATAGCCTGGTTTAAATCCCTGATAGCACCCCTTACATCCCCTTTGATGATTTTAGCATTGCTCCTGTTCATCAAAGCATTTATTGACTTTGGGCTAATTTCCAATGCCTTGTTATAATCCTTTATAGCACCTTCAACATCTTTTAACGAGATTTTGGCTATCCCTCTATTGTTATAAATTATTTCATTCTCATCATTAAACTCCAGTGCTTTATTATAATCCTTGATGGCTTTATCATAATCTTTCAGGTTGTGGTAGGCCATCCCCCTATGGATAAAAGCATCTGGATAATAGGGTTTTATCTTAATGGCCCTGTTGTAATCTTTAATTGAACCCCTGTAATCTTCAAGCTGATGTTTTGCCAACCCCCTGTAATAATAAGGCTCAGGCAGGTGAGGCTTAAACTTGATAACAATATTAAAATACTCAATAGCTCCTACATAATTACCAATTGATATACGCGTGCGCCCCACCTTGATATAGTGGTTTATATTTAATTGAGACTGGGCTGTAAAACCTAAGAATAATATAAATAATAATATGGTAGTCCTCTTCATCCCTGAATCTTCTGTTTAAAAGCAAAAATAACATTTTCAGTTTGAAGCCTTCAGATTGATTAATTTTATTTAACTTTTAGAAGAAAAATTTGGTTGGTTAATAAATTTTGAAATTATGGATAACAGATGTGGATGGGAAGTTAAGGATGAGCAATATATTGCCTATCACGATAATGAATGGGGAGTTCCATTACATGATGACAATAAACTATTTGAGTTTTTAACCCTTGAAAGTTTCCAGGCAGGGTTGAGCTGGATGCTCATTTTGCGAAAAAGGGAGAATTTCAGGAAGGCATTTAAAAATTTTGACCCTGTAAAAGTTTCCAAATTTGGGCAAACCAAAATAAGTCAATTAATGCAGGATGCAGGAATCATAAGGAACAAGCAAAAAATTGAGGCTGCCATTAACAATGCAAAACGTTTTCTGGAAATACAAAAAGAGTTTGGAAGCTTTGATACATACATCTGGTCATTTGTTGGGCATAAACCCATTGTTAACCAATTTGAAAAATTGGAAGACCTACCTGCCAAAACAGGATTATCAGATAAAATTTCAAAAGACCTCAAAAAAAGGGGGTTCAAGTTTATGGGCTCCACAGTTGTTTATTCACATATGCAGGCAACAGGTATGGTAAACGACCACATAACCTCTTGTTTCAGGCATCAAGAAGTTAAAAAACTTTAAATATTAGTACCCCTTCATCCAAGCAATTTATCATGCTACTTTTCCAACCCACTGATAATTGGAATAGTTAACAATTTACCACCCTGTTAAACCAAATACAATAACCTGTTGTTAAACAGTTAAGGCATTGTTAGGGTTTTGTTAAATCTTAATATTTATTAATTTTGGGGCTGGAAGTAAATACAACGCTTTTTATCTCTATGAAAAATTTATTGACGTTAGTTGTGGGGGTTGTTTTTGTAGTTTCTTCAGTTTATGCTGAAAATAATGAAGAAAGCAAAAAGAATAAATTAAAAGGGCTTGAGTTTGAGGATATAAAATTATTGCCTGCTACCTCAGTGAAAGACCAGCACAGGACTGGCACCTGTTGGTCATTTTCAGGATTATCATTCCTTGAGTCAGAACTCCTTAGGTTAGACAAACCTGAAGTAGATTTATCAGAAATGTTTATTGTTTGGTACACCTATTCAGAAAAGGCTATAAAGCATGTAAGGCTACATGGTAACCTTAATTTTGCTGCAGGTGGGGCATTTCATGATGTTACAAACATGATCAGGAAATTTGGCATTGTACCAGAATCCGTCTATGATGGGCTAAACTATGGTGAGGATAAGCATGTGCATGGGGAAATGGATAAAGTGTTGCGCCAACATGTTGATGCAGTAGTTGAAAATAAAAACAGGAAACTCAGTACAGCATGGCATGAGTCTGTAGAGTGCACCTTAAATTCATATTTGGGTGAAATTCCTGAAAAATTTGAATATCAAGGTAATGAATACACTCCCCTAAGTTTTGCCAGGGAATTTGTTGGGTTGAATATGGATGATTATGTAGAGATCTCATCCTATTCACACCATCCATTTTATGAAAAGTTTATCCTTGAAGTCCCAGATAACTGGTCATGGGACGAGATGTATAATGTACCCCTCAATGAACTGCAAGAAATTATTGACCATTCTTTGGATAATGGGCATACCATTGCATGGGCAGCTGATGTAAGTGAAAAAGGGTTCATGTCAAGTAATAAAGGTGTAGCAGTATTGCCTGAAATTAATATTGAAGAGATGAGTGATGCTGAGATATTGAAATGGGAAAGCCTTTCAGACAAAGAGAAGGAATCAAAAATCTTTAAGCTGGATATGCCTTTCAAAGAAAAAATGGTTACCCAGGAAATGAGGCAAGTGGCTTTTGATAATTTCCAAACCACTGATGACCATGGCATGCATATTATAGGAATAGCCACTGACCAAAATGGCAAAATTTATTATAAAGTAAAAAACTCATGGGGCGACTATAATAAATATGATGGTTATTTCTATGCATCAAAACCTTATGTGCAATACAAGACCACATGCATCATGGTGCATAAGGATGCAATCCCAAAGCATATAAGAGAAAAGTTAAAACTATAAAGGAGGAGCCTTCCCATTAATTCGGGAAGGTTTTTTTATCTTTGGACGGAAATCCCTGCATGGGCATAATCTGATTCAATGGTAAATTTTTATTCCAAAGGAAAAAATTGGCAGGTTAAATTGTTTTTTATTTTAACCATGCTCCTTGCCTCTTTCCAAGCAAAAACCCAAAATTCAGATTGGGAATGGTGGAATGCCCTTCATGGATGGGAACCTGGGATGCCATCATGGAGGATGTGGCTGACCATCAGCCCAGGATACCTGGGACCTAATGCTTTGCCAGTACCTAAAATGAAAAATGGGTTGATCAAGGAAAAAGGAGAAACCCAAATAAGTACCAACCTGCATTTCAGGGAGGGAGACAACACCCAGGATATTTCAGGATATTTTATGTTGCCATTTGCTCAAAGTAAAATAGCCTTTGAGGTATATGGGGTAATTGTTGAGAAGTACCGAATGTCTAACCAGGTGCGTGATGAAAGGTTAGCAAGGGATAAAGATGGGAAAGGTATCTCACAGGGTGACCTATATTTTAGTACATTGTTACAGATAACACGTGGCAGGAAATTCCCTAACACCTTGCTTAGGGCAGCTGCTAAAACAGCATCAGGAGGTGCTTATGATGCTGCCCGCTATTCTGATAGCCCTGGCTACTTTTTTGACCTGAGTTTTTCAAAAGATTTGCGTACACCCATTTCAATATGGAGGCCATATGCCTCATTTGGCTTTTATAGCTGGCAAACCAATGATGATGAAAATTTGCAAAATGATGCTTATATGTATGGGGCTGGCATAGAGTTTTTAAAAAACAACTGGACAGCCAATGCCTCAGTTTCAGGTTATTCAGGTTATAAAGAAGAAAAGGACAAACCAATGGTTTTAACACTTTCATTAGAAAAACAAAAAGGGGACAGAAGCATCAGTTTACAATATGTTCATGGCTTCAGGGACTGGGAATATGATACATTAAGGTTATCTTATATATGGCATTTTAATGGAGTCAACCAATCACAAACAATTGAATAAACAGGCTTGAAACAAGCATAATAAATATTTTCTCAGATAGGCAGATGATTAAAATTCATGCGAGTTCCATCTGTTACAATAATAAATAAACAATTTTAAACAGATGAAAAAATACCATAAAAGTTTCAACTGGTTTTTATACCCATATATCTTGTTTTTTATTGTTGGTATTGTTACCATACTGGTTACCCAAAAAGGTGATATCCTTCTATTTATTAATAAATATTCTTCTAACTCTTTTGACTCTTTTTTTCTTGTTGTTACTGATATTGGGCTTGGTAGTTTTGTAGCTATTGTTGGGGCAGCCCTCCTGTTTTATAAATTTCGCTGGGGGTTATTTATATTAATTAACCTTGCATGGGTAGGTATTTTTACCAACTTTTTCAAGAGGGTATTATTCCCTCACCTTCCCAGGCCATTCCACCATTTTTATTATGATGACCTGTATAGGTTTATCCATGATGCACCCCTTATTTATTATAGCACCTTCCCATCAGGGCATACAATGACTATCTTTGGGTTTTGCAGTATGTTGGCTTACCTAATGAAAAACAAGCTCCTAAGTTTATCATTCTTTTTATTGGCATTGCTTGTGGGAATATCAAGGGTATACTTGCTTCAACACTTCTTTATTGACATTTATGTAGGGTCTGTTTTAGGATTGGTTTCACTTGCCCTTTCTGTTTGGGTAGTTGATAAGAAACTGGGGAAATATTCATCTTTTCTTGATAAAGGGATTCTTTCAATGGTAAAGAAAAGCATTTCAAAATAACTGGTCGGGGGCTTCATAAATAAATAAACTAAAAAGGTTTACAGATTCTTGTTTTAATGAATAAATATGCAAATGAATTTATTAATTTCGCTCTCAAAATAATGCTGAAAATATGAAAGAACTTTCACTGGTAATTTGTGTATATAATGAAGAGTCAAACATTGCCCCATTAAGCAAACAAATTGTTGAGGCTCTTAACAATTATACCTATGAGGCCATATTTGTTAATGATGGTTCAACTGATAGCACCAGGGCTGAAGTCCTAAAAATAAATGATGAGCGTTTTAAGCTGCTTGACCTAAAAATGAACTATGGGCAAAGTACTGCCTTGCAAGCAGGTATAGACATGGCCAAAGGTGAATATATTGTGTTATTGGATGGAGATTTGCAAAATGACCCTGCTGATATCCCAATGATGCTAAAAATGGCCAGGGATGAAGACTGGGACATGGTTGCAGGAGTGAGGGCAAACAGGAAAGATGGCATGTTTTTAAGGAAAGTCCCCAGCAAAATTGCCAATTATGTAATCCGCAAATCAACAGGTACAAAAATGAAAGACTTGGGATGCACCCTAAAAATATTCACCAATGAAACAGCAAAAAGCCTGAATATTTATGGAGAGCTGCACAGGTATATCCCAGTGCTTGCTTCACTTGAAGGAGCCACCAGGATTACACAGGTTGATGTAAACCACAGAGCCAGGGAGTTTGGTAAATCAAAATACAACCTGAGCAGGACAACCCGTGTCATTAGTGATTTGCTGCTAATGGTATTTTTCAAAAAGTACCTTCAAAAACCAATGCACTTTTTTGGAGCTCTAGGAATTATCACATTAGGGCTTGGTGTGATCATCAATATTTATATGTTGGTTTTAAAATTTTATGGCCAGGACATTTGGGGAAAACCACTATTGTTACTTGGTATTTTATTGGTAATGGGAGGCATACAGTTTTTCACCATTGGGATTATTGCTGAACTTCAGATGAGGACTTATTTTGAGTCTCAGAATAAAAAACCTTACAGGATAAAGAAATTTACCAGTACAAAAGTGAAATAACCTGATAATAATGGTGTTTTTAAAGCTTACCAGTTATATTTGTTTAAAATAAAAGCTTTGAAAACTATGATAGCTACTAACCTTAAAACCATCATCCTGACTTTTCTGGTCATTTTGTCTTTCACTACCATGGGGCAGCCTATTTCTATTAAAGGGAAAGTCACTACTTTTGATAGTATCCCAATTGTAAATGCCAATGTTGAAGTAAAAAGCACAAAACTTGCATACAAAACTGACTCATTGGGGATATTTGAAATCACATGTAACCAGCCGGACAGGGTGAGAGTTACTGCCAATGGCTTTGTTCCGCGTTCAGTAAAAATAAAAGATAAAACAAAACTTATTTTGGTTAACCTGATCTTGGACAATAAACCTGACAGCAGAGACATTGCCATAGGGTATGGCCATATAAAAAACCATGAAAAGTTAAATGCTGCTATGGGGTTAACTGAAGACTTTATTAGTTTCAATTCATATGCTACCATGTGGGATTTGCTCAGGGGCAGGTTTCCTGGGCTGATGATCAGGAATGGCCAAGTGCTGATCAGGGGAATAGAAACATTTGGAGCAGACAATGGGGCTTTGGTAGTTATTGATGGGGTTGCAAAACAAACAAGTGACCTAAAAAACCTACCTCCACACACTGTTCAATCAATTAATATTTTAAAAGATGCATCAGCAGCTATTTATGGTTCAAGGGGTGCAAATGGCGTGGTTATTGTAAAAACCAAAAGAGGCCATGTTTCAGAAAAATAATTGGGCATCCAATAAGGGTATTTCCTTACACTGTTGTCTTAAATACTGTAAACCAAAACCATAAATATTACAACTCATGAACATAAAAAAAATCTCCACATTTATTGCAATATCCCTTTTTGTTTTATCCTCCAGTATTGCGCAAGACAGATTGGTTCGCGGAAAAGTAACTACTTTTGACAGCATACCCCTTATAAATGCATCTGTCCTGATAAAAAGTACCAAACAAACCATCAAAACAGATTCAATTGGAAATTTTAGTGCATACTGCAATACTCCTGAAAAACTGAAAATCAGTGCTAATGGGTTTCTTACCAGAAATGTAAAAATCCCTGAAAATGTTAAAGTCCTGTTAATAAACCTAAAGCTAAAAAGTACAGAAGAAGCCAAAGAAATTGCTACTGGGTATGGGCATGTAAAAGATAAGGATAAGCTTTACTCAATGGTATCTTTAAACAGCAAAGAAATGGATTTCTCTATGTATAAAGATGTGTTTGAAATAATCAGGGGAAGGTTTCCTGGGGTTAGGGTTGAAAGTGATCAAATCATCATAAGAGGTATCAACTCAATAACAGGAAGCAGTGCTGCACTAATTGTAGTAGATGGCATAACTGCAGATGCCAGTTTAGCCAATAGCATACCTCCCCATTCAATCAAAAGTATTAACATATTAAAAGATGGTTCTGCTGCACGTTATGGGGTGCGTGGTGCCAATGGGGTTGTTGTAATTGAAACCAAAAGGGGTAATGAATAACCACTAGCCTAATTAGCAAGGCATTGAATTAGCAACACAAGAAACAGGGGTTTGTAAGTTTAGATAATTGCAGGCTCCTGTTTTTTTTGCCCGTTAACCTGATAAAAATACCTTTTTTAAAACAGGATTTTAAAGTTGTTTTCCTACTTGATTCATTCTATATTTAAAAACCTGACTTAAGAACTAAACAGAAGGGAACCAGACAATGAAAAAACAATCAGCTACCAGTAAAACAAAAGTTAAAAAAGCCCCAAAAGAAAAATTCCTTTTTGAATGTGCATGGGAAGTATGCAACCAAGTTGGAGGTATTTATACAGTGATCAGGTCAAAAGTCCCTTCTGTAATAAATAAGTGGGGCCCTGAGAACTATTGCCTACTTGGTCCATGGTTTGAAGACCAGGCTTCAGCTGTTTTTGACCCAATACTGGATCCTAATGACCCAATACTGGAAGCTGTAAATATAATGCGTGGTAATGGGTTTGATGTCCACTATGGGAAATGGATTATTTCCGGACGCCCGAGGGTGGTTCTTTTTAACCCATATTCAGTATTTGACAAGCTGGCTGATATTAAATTTAAAATATGGGAACACCATGGCATTTCATTGCCTGCAGATGATGACTTGCTTAACCAGGTTATATCATATGGTTTTTTAATGGAAGAGTTTTTTAAGACCATGTTACATCAAAAAAACTTTGGCTACCAGGCTATTGCCCATTTCCATGAATGGATGGCTGGAGTACCCATCCCTGAATTAAGGAGGGAAAACCTGGATTTAAAAATTGTATTTACCACACATGCTACATTGCTTGGACGTTACCTGGCTATGAATGACACCAAGTTTTATGAACACCTTCCTTTTTATAACTGGGAAGTGGAAGCTACAAAATTCAACATATTGCCCCTGGTCCAGATCGAAAGGGCTGCAGCACATGGCTCACATGTTTTTAGCACTGTTAGTGATGTTACTGCTGCTGAATGTGAACACCTGTTGGGAAGGAAAGTAGATTCAATATTGCCCAATGGCATTAACATTAAACGTTTTGAAGCCCTCCATAAAGTGCAAACCCTACATCTTGATTATAAGGAAAAGATAAATGAGTTTGTAATGGGGCACTTTTTCCAAAGTTATTCATTTGACCTGGACAACACCATTTATTTCTTTACTTCAGGGCGTTATGAATACCATAATAAAGGGTATGACCTGACCCTGGAAGCCTTGGCACGCCTCAACTGGAAGTTAAAAGAGGCTAACCTAGATAGGACAGTAGTCATGTTTTTTATCACCAGGCAACTTTACTATTCATTCAATCCTGAAGTACTGCACTCCAGGGCACAAATGGAGGAAATAAGAAGTGTGTGTGAAGATATTCAGGAGCAGGTTGGCAAAGCCCTGTATTTAAATATTACAGCAGAAAATGGCCCTTATAAATTCCCTAACCTTAATGAACTAGCTGAGGATTATAACCTTTTAAAACTTCGTAGGTTTATACAAGGATGGAAGTCTAACAAGCTGCCTTCAGTGGTAACCCATAACCTAAAAGATGATGCAAAAGATAATATCCTTAACTTTTTGAGGACATCAGGGCTTGTGAATAATAAAGAAGACAAAGTAAAAATTGTTTACCATCCTGATTTTATTGCTGCATCAAACCCACTTTTTAAAATGGATTATGGGCAATTTGTAAGAGGATGCCATTTGGGCATCTTTCCAAGCTATTATGAACCCTGGGGCTACACCCCCTTGGAATGCCTTGCCAGTGGTATCCCTTCAGTAACCAGTGATATGGCTGGTTTTGGCGATTTTGTAATAAACAATATCCCAAACCACCAGGAACAAGGAATGTATATTGTCCAAAGGAGGTCAAACAATTTCCATGAAACTGCTGAAAACCTGGCAAATACACTATTTGAATTTGCTAAATTAAATAGGAGGGAAAGGATAGCTTTACGTTACCGCTCTGAAGAAGCATCCCAACAATTTGGGTGGAGGATTTTACGGGAATATTATGATAAAGCTTATGAAGAAGTTGTAAAAAGGTAAACACTTATTCCTTAATTTTCAATAACCCCCTGATTACTTCACTGGCAATAAAACACCCAAATATTGGTGGCATGTAAGAGATGGTACCAACAGTTGATTTTTTATTCTCCCCCTCTTCCTCCCTGATACTCTCTTTTGGTACTTTTTCAGGAGAGAAAACAACTTTTACCCCTTTTTTTACCCCAAGCTTTGAAAGCCTTTTCCTGAGTGTTTTTGCCAATTTACAATTATATGATTTTGATATATCTGTAACCTGAATCATAGAAGGGTCAACTTTCCCACCAGCTCCCATTGAACTTATGACATTATACCCTTTTTGTAAGCTTTCATATATTAGGTATACCTTGGGAGACAGAGTATCAATAGCATCTACCACATAATCAAAAGGCTGGCTATTAAGCAATTCTGATGTTTTATCATCACGAATGTATTCATTAATAACTGTAAGGTTCAAGTTTGGGTTTATCTCGAGAAACCTTTTCCCAAGGACTTCTGCTTTAGGCTTGCCTTCAGTACTTTTAAGGGCAGGCAACTGCCTGTTCCTGTTTGTTTCTTCAACTACATCACCATCCACGATGACCATGTTGCCTACACCTGCCCTGCAAATTTGTTCAGCAGCATAAGCCCCCACTCCACCTAACCCAACAACCAATATAGTTGACTTTTTCAATTTTTGGAGGTTTTCCTTTCCCAGTAAAAGTTCTGTCCTTTCCTGCCAACTCATCCCTTTTTAAAAATGTTGTTAAAATTCTCCTCCACCTGGGCTTTTAACAAATAAATATCAAGCTCTTTAATTTCTGCCGCTTTTTTGTAAATATCCTCAATCGAACAATCCAGTTCATCAGTTTCAAAAAAGATATATTCCAGGGGCAAAGATTTAAATGCTTCAATTGATTTAGCTCCCTCATTGAACAATACTCCTCCAAATGAAAAAAGAAACCCTTTGCCAAGCAACTGTTTTGCCATTTGGGCATTACCATTAAAGCCATGCATTACCCAGGGTTGTTGTGCCTTTTTCCCAACCCTTATTTTAAGGATTTCATCAATAGCTTTCACACTGTGTATGACCACAGGTTTCTTGAACTTTTCTGATAGTTCTACCTGTTCAGAAAATACCTCTACCTGTTCCTTAAAATCTGTGTTGGCAGGTTTATCCAAACCACACTCACCTACACTTAATACATGTTCAAAAAAAAGGGCATTTTCCAATAAAGCCAGTTCCTTCTTGTTTTCTTCTGGTGATTTAACATGCCAGGGATGCAACCCAACAGAATAGTAATTGCAACCAGAGAATGCAGCAAAGCCCTCACCAGGAAAAATATTTTGCACTTTTATTACCCCTTCTTCCCGGGCTTCTTTGTGGGTGTGAATATCAATAAAAGCCATTATATATTTGCTTTGAGGGGTATCTAATTCAACATCCCTAAGACAGATTTAACCACATTATTGGCTCCATCTGCTATTTGGCTGATATTGGCATCAAGCATATAGCAAGGTGTGGTTACCACTTTATGCTCAGTGTCAATAATAACTTGCCCATGGGTAGTTTGTACATGCTTCCCTCCTAGTTCATTAACAGCTTGTGCTGTACCTTCATCCTGCCCAATAGTTAACTCAATACCAGGAATTAACTTTGCCAGGATCACTGGAGAAATACATAATGCCCCAATGGGTTTATTAGCTGCAAGCATATCTTTTATTGCCTTCTCTACTTCTCCATTTACAACCAGGTTAACCCCATTAAAGGCAAATGTGCTAAGGTTCTTGGCTGCACCAAACCCACCTGGGAAAACCAAGGCATCAAAATCATTTGCATCAAAATCACTCAGGGCATTTATATTCCCCCTGGCAATCCTTGCTGACTCAACCAGGACATTCCTTGATTCATTCATTTCTTCACCTGTGAGGTGGTTAACTACATGAGCTTGGTTAACATTTGGAGCAAAGATTGAATACTCACCCCCTTGTTGTGAGATAGCTAGCATGGTTAATGTAGCTTCATGGATTTCTGCCCCATCATATACCCCACAACCTGATAAAATAACTGCTATTTTTTTTGACATGTTTCCTGAAAATTTAAGTTTGTTACCCAAAATTAGCTTATTTCATTAAAACTTGAAAACAGATTGGCATCATGGTTCAATATAATTCCACAAAAAAAGCCATCCTGATAAACAGGAAGGCCTTTTCATATCTTGGAATGTTAATGAATTCCTTTTTAAGCTTTTGGTTTATATATAAGTGAAACAACAATTCCAGCAATAATAAACTGTACAAGCCCATATAAAAACCATTGCAATACCAATTCATATGGAAGAGGGTACACTGCATATTGGTTAAAACTTCCTACAATGGTCATTAGCAGCCCGATTACCAATCCATACCTTACACCTTCCATAATACCTTTCCCCTGATAACCTTTTGCAAAAATGTAAGTGAATAAAATTGCCAGGACAGCACCTGTGATATACATGATGTACATTTTATCCATCATATCAGGACGCCATACTTCAGGAATTGAAGCATAGGTTTCACTTAAAATAAGCATGTGAACAATGTAGTCAGTCACTTGGAAGGTAACAAATACAGCTAATGCTGCCAACAGAAATCTTTTAACATTCATAATTTAATCTCCTTTTAATTTTGATTAATTTTAAAAAAGGCATTGATTCAATTTGTGCATCCTGCCAACCACCTACAGGCCCAACTCATTTTATAATCTCCAGCTAAACCATGCAAATGGCCCAACTTTAATGCTGATCAAAACAAGCCAAAAGTTAATACAATTAGTTAAGACTTAAAACCTTTCATAATGTATACAATAAATAGGTAAAATACAAATATGCCACGTTATGAAAACAGTTAAAATCAGACTATTTTGTATAAAAAGGCTTTACAAAACTACTGATAAGTGTTAACTTTATTCTGGTTGGCATAAAACAAAATAATTACCAATTTCAATTTGAATGATTGAAAGGAGTAATTAAAAATTCAAAAATCCCAGTGTAGTTTTTTATTGATTTAAGAATATAAATTAAACAATTGAGGTAATATTTATTTTATAATAAATGAGTTGATATATTTTGAATAGCAAGTTTCAGTTATATGGTTTTAAAGAAATTCAATAATATGGGTAGGCGCCAGTTTTTGGCTGCATTATCTGCTGGCACTGCACATTTAATGTTTTTAGATACTGCTAAAGTATTTGGGGCAACTTCCATAGATTTGAACCCTTTGCAAAAGGTTAAGTTGGGAAATTCTGGATTGGAAACAACATTGGTTGGTTTTGGCACTGGGGTGCATGCCAACAACAGGAGCAGTTACCTTACCAAACAGGATACTAGCAAAAGTGTTGCCCTGCTGCAACATGCTTACAATAAAGGCATCAGGCTATTTGATTGTGCTGACACCTATGGTACCCATGGGATTATGGCTGAAGCAATTAAGGAGATGGATAGGGAAGAGATAACATTGGTATCAAAAATATGGTTCAGGGCTGGAGGTATCCCAGAGTTTGATCGCCCTAATGCAGATATAGTTATTGAACGTTTCCTGAAGGAATTAAATACTGATTATATTGATTTGGTATAGATACATTGCATGATTGATGATGATTGGGCTGAAGCATTACACGAGCAAATGGGGATACTTGATATCCTAAAGGACAAAGGTATCATAAGGGCACATGGGGTTTCAGTGCATTCACTGGATGCCATGAAAGTTGCTGCCAAACATCCATGGGTTGATGTGATCCATGTGAGGATAAACCCTTATGGGATAGCCATGGACAAACCTGACCCCAATGAGGTGGTAGGCACCATCAAAAAATTGCATGATGCAGGGAAAGGTGTTATTGGGATGAAACTTGTGGGCAATGGGAAATTGCGCGATGACAGTAAAAAAATTGACAACTCTTTGCGTTTTGTTATGGGTTTGGGAACAGTTGATTCTATGATCATTGGGTTTGAAGTGCCTGAACAAGTTGACAACTACCTGGCACGTGTTGAAAAGGTGCTGAACCAATTAGGGAATGAATAAGAAAACTGATGGGGTAAACAGCCACGTAAATGGGATCCCATCTGTTTGATATAGAAGGAATCCTTTTATATTACAACAAATATTTACTTTATTTCACTTAAATCATAAGGAGTTTCCTGGTACACATAATAATTCAGCCAATTGGAAAATAACAAGTTTGCTGATGACCTCCACCTCATAACTGGCTCTTTGTCAGGGTTATTATCAGGAAAATAATTTTTAGGCACCTGGATAGGCAAGTTTTTTGACAAGTCACGCCAATATTCATTTCCCAAGGTCAACCTTGAATACTCTGAATGGCCAGTAATAAAAAACTGCCTGCCTTTTTTAGCTACCACCATATTCACACCAGCTTCTTTTGAGGAGGAGATAATTTCCAGTTTCTTCACTTTCAAGATATCTTCTTTCCTTATCTCAGTATGCCTTGAGTGTGGCACAAAATATTCATCATCAAAACCACGGAAAATAGGTAACCTCCAATCTGAATAGGTGTGCCTGAAAACACCAAATTTTTTCTTTTCCAATGGGTATTTGGGTATCCCATAATAATGGAATAGTGCAGCCTGGGCTGCCCAGCAAATAAACATGGATGAGGTTACATGGTGTCCAGCCCAATCCAGGATTTCTGTCAACTCATCCCAATAGGTAACCTCTTTAAAAGGAAGCATTTCAACAGGTGCCCCTGTAATGATCATACCATCATAATTATTTTTCCCTAACTCGTCAAAATCCCTATAAAAGGCTTTCATATGCTCCAATGGGGTATTTTTTGGGGTATGCCCTTTTATTTTCAGGAAATCAATTTCTACCTGCAAAGGGGTATTTGACAATAACCTTAACAAATCAGTTTCAGTAGTTACTTTTAAAGGCATCAGGTTGAGGATAACAATCTTCAATGGGCGGATATCCTGATGGGTAGCCCTTGTTTCATTCATCACAAAAATGTTCTCTTCTCTGAGTAACTTGATGGCAGGTAACTTATCTGGTATATTTAGTGGCATATAATTTAATTATTTAAAATATTAGTACCCTGGAGAATGGTGTTAACCATTCCCAGGATACCCAAAACCATTAGTTAATTTTCTCAAATGCTTGATCAAAATCAGCAATAATATCATTTATGTGCTCAATACCCACACTTACCCTTAAAGCAGCAGGCTTAACACCTGCAGCCAGTTGTGCCTCTTCAGGTAATTGCTGGTGGGTTGTAGCTGATGGCTGTATAATAAGAGTTTTGGCATCACCCACATTGGCAAGGTGGCTAACCAATTTTAGGTTATCAACCACAGCCGTTGCATTTTCTTTGCCCCCTTTTACTTCAAATGAAAGCACGCCTCCTGCACCCTTGGGCAGGTATTTTTTTGCATTTTCATGAGATGGGTTACCAGCCAACCCAGGGTAGTTGACACTTTCAACTTTAGGGTGTTGTTGGAGCCACTCAGCAAGCTTCTGGGTATTCTCAACATGTCTGTCCATCCTCAATGACAGTGTTTCTAATCCCTGCAACAAGAGGAATGAATTAAATGGGCTTAATGCTGGTCCAAAGTCACGCAAGCCTTCCACCCTGGCTTTAATGATGAAAGCTATATTCCCAAAAGGTCCATCAAAATTAAAGATATCCCAGTATTTTAACCCATGGTACCCTTCTGATGGCTCAGTGAAACCAGGGAACTTACCATTTCCCCAATTGTAATTGCCGGCATCAACAATAATGCCTCCAATGCTGGTTCCATGGCCTCCAATCCATTTGGTAGCAGATTCAACCACAATGTTTGCCCCATAGTCAATGGGCCTGAAAAGGTAACCTGCACCTGCAAAGGTATTGTCAACAACCAATGGGATATCATACTTTTTTGCCAATTCCCCAAATGCTTCAAAATCAGGGATATTAAAACCAGGATTACCAATGGTTTCAACAAAAATGGCTTTTGTATTTTCATCAATCAGTTTTTCAAAAGAAGGAATCTCCAGGCCTTCAGCAAAACGAGCTTCAATACCCAGTTTTTTAAATGATACATTGAACTGGTTGTACGACCCACCATATAAATAAGGTGAAGAGACAAAATTGTCACCAATGCCCAATATTGTATTAAAAGCCAGGAATTGTGCAGCATGCCCTGATGATACAGCCAAAGCTGCTGCACCTCCTTCAAGTGCTGCTACCCTTTGTTCAAATACATCACTGGTAGGGTTTCCAATGCGTGTATAAATGTTGCCAAATTCCTTTAACCCAAATAAATTAGCCGCATGTTCCGAATTTTTAAATACATAAGAACTGGATTGATAAACAGGTACTGCCCTAGACAATGTTGTTTCATCTGGCTGATGCCCTGCATGTATTTGAAGTGTTTCAAAATTTAATTTTTGTTGTGTCATTTTACGTAATTTAAAGTTGTTTGAATTTTATTGTTCTCATTTGTTTTACTGAAAAAAGCTTTATGGATTACCTGCACGCTTAAATCCCTGTCATCCTGGTGTACAACCAGGTAACTTACCAGGTCTGAAGCACCAGAGCCAGAAAGGAGTACATTAATTTTATGCTCGGCCACAGCACCAAAAAGCTTGGCAAAAACACCATAATGTTGCTGTAATCCATGGCCTACAATCCCTATCAAAGAAATATCAGAAACAATTGAAATTTCTTTTACTGAAGTAAATCCTAACCCTTTTACAAGTTCCAGGGCCCTAGCCCCATCTTTTTCAGTCAGGATAAAGTTGATTGATGTTTGGGCAGTAATTACTGACCTTATATTTATCCCTTCATTGTTCAGGCAGGTAGTAACCTTTGCCAGGATTCCAGGTTTTAACCCTACCCCTGCCCCATCAAGTTTCAACAAGGAAATATCATCAGAATGGGCAACTCCCTTTACAATGGTATCAGAAATATAGGTATTAGTATTGATGATGGTTTCTTTCACACTTACCTCATCATTCCCAGATACCACATGTATGGGTAAATGCAAAGCTTCAAGTGGTTCTACTGTGCGCGGATGGATTGAATAATGGTCAAAATAGGCTAATTCACTGGCTTCAGCGTAAGTCAACCTCCTTATTTTTGAAGGTAGTTTAACAATCTCAGGGTCTGCACTATAAAAATCCTTATCAAGCCCCCATAGCACTAATTGGGGTACCTGCAACCATGCAGCCAGGGCAGCAGCAGTATAATCAGCAGCAAAATTCCCAGAGCGGGCAATTTTCCCATTTTCAGTAATACCATATGAACCAGGAATAATAAAAATCCCATCTTCATGGCTAGAATGGTCAAAGTCAAAATGTAAATGAGAAGCATTGCCATAATCTGCTGAAACCAAAAAACCATTTTCCTCAGGCAGCAAAATTGTAGCCTCTGCCCCAAATTCCTTTAAAATTTCTATAAAAATGTCTGCTGTGAGTTTTTCTGAATAGCTTAAAACTTGGTTATGTAATGCAGAAGAATAATCCCCAGTAAGTGAAATACCCTCAAGTAATTGCAACACTTTAGTTACCAATTGTTGGTAATTGTGAGAAGCCCCTTCATTTATAATTTTTTCGCAAACAGATTCCAGTTGCCCCTTCAGCAATTCCCTGTTAACCCCTACCCTGAATACATGCTCCAACTGCCCTTCAATGATCTGGTTTAATTGGCTTATTGCTGATATAACAATATAGTTCCTCCCTCCTGACTCTTTAAGATGGTTTATCAGTTGTTTTATAAAAGGTTTATTATAGCAACTATTACCTCCAACGCGGATAACATTATCTTTTAACATGACAGTAAATATGTTATTTAATAAATGAGTAAATCAGTAATTGTGTAATTGAGTGAATGTATAAATGGAAACAGTTTAACCATTTTACATTTTAAAATAAACTCTCTGATCTTTTTTATGGTGCCTTCAGGCAATGAGATGCACTGCAAGAAGGCTAGCACATACACATAGGCATAGTGGGCATAGATGAACTTTTACAACCAGGTATAGTTGCCATTATGAAAGAAGTATTTGTAAAACAAAAGCTCATATTTCCCTTTTTCTTGTTGGCACAAATATAGGAGGAAAAATTTAACTACCAAATTTATTTAGAAAGAGTTTAGATAAATTTAATGTTACCCTTACCTATTTTAAAACTAGCTTTATTTAACAATAATTGAAATTCCTATTAATACTATGGATATAAAAACATGGTGTTATTAACTTTTGATAGCCTGGCTTTATTTTACTTTTGTACTTTTCCTATATACCTTATATTTGCGTTTTCTAACACAAGATAATCTTTAGAAAATGCAGGAAAAGATACTTATTTTAGATTTTGGTTCACAATACACACAGTTGATTGGCAGGAAAATAAGAGAATTGAATGTGTACTGTGAGATTTACCCTTACAACCAACATCCTGAAATTGATGGATCAGTTAAAGGTGTAGTGCTTTCAGGCAGCCCTTTTTCTGTAAGGGATGAAGATGCACCAAAACCAAACCTTGAAGATATAAAGGGTACTTTGCCTGTTTTAGGTATCTGCTATGGAGCCCAGTTTATGGCACATTACTTTGGAGGGGAAGTTGCCCCATCTAACACACGTGAATATGGAAGGGCAAACCTTGGTTTTATTGACCACGACAGTGTGCTTTTAAAAAATGTTTCATTACACACCCAGGTTTGGATGTCACATGGAGATACTATAGTGCATCTGCCTAAAGACTACAAAGTAATTGCATCAACTGAAGATGTGAATTTTGCAGCCTACAAAGTAGATAATGAAAACACTTATGGGATACAGTTCCATCCTGAAGTTTACCACACTACTGAAGGAAAGCAGGTTTTGAAAAACTTTGTAGCAGATATTTGTGGGTGCAGCCAAGATTGGACACCTGATTCATTCATAGAGACAACAGTTAAGGAATTAAAAGCCAAATTGGGGAATGATAAAGTGGTGCTAGGTTTATCGGGCGGAGTTGATTCATCAGTGGCTGGTGTTTTGCTGAACCAGGCTATAGGTGAAAACCTTACCTGTATTTTTGTTGACAATGGGCTTTTGCGCAAGAATGAATTTGAAGATGTGCTCCACTCCTATGAAGACATGGGGTTGAATGTGATTGGGGTAAATGCCCGCCAAAAATTCTGGGACGGCCTGAAGGGAATTACTGAACCTGAGCAAAAAAGGAAAGTAATTGGGCGCAATTTTATCGAAGTTTTTGATGAAGAAGCTCATAAAATCCAGGATGTAAAATGGCTTGCCCAAGGCACTATTTACCCTGATGTAATTGAATCAATTTCAGTGAATGGCCCATCTGCTACCATCAAATCCCACCACAATGTGGGAGGGCTGCCCGATTTTATGAAACTTGAAGTGGTTGAACCTTTGCGTTTATTATTTAAAGATGAAGTAAGAAGGGTTGGAAAAGCATTAGGTATAAAAAAAGAACTCTTGGGCAGGCATCCATTCCCTGGCCCTGGGCTGGGGATCAGGATCTTAGGGGATGTAACACCTGAGAAAATAATGATGCTGCAAGAGGCTGATGCCATTTTCATCAAAGGGCTAAAAGAATGGGGGCTTTACGATAAGGTGTGGCAAGCTGGTGTTATGCTGCTTCCTGTGCAGTCAGTAGGCGTGATGGGTGATGAGCGCACATATGAAAATTGTGTTGCACTTAGGGCTGTAGCATCAACTGATGGCATGACTGCTGATTGGGTGCATCTGCCTTATGACTTCCTGGCTAAAATGTCAAATGAAATCATTAATAAAGTAAGGGGTATTAATAGGGTTGTTTATGATATCAGTTCAAAACCACCTGCAACCATTGAATGGGAATAATAACCACTCCCCCTCATTTGCAATGAGGGGTTTACAGCTTGGCATTTGTAATGCCTATAAAATCCAATATTTTATTTTCTAATGAACTAAAAAAATATTTTTTTGATTAAAAAATCACAGCTTCCCCTGCTAACTTGGCATTTGTGTTTTGCATTTAATTTAGATTTATTCCAAATTATAATCAGGTATTGGATTTCAATTTTGAATTTCAGGGCTTTGTTTACTGAAAGCACCCAAGGACGAAAAATACAAATCACAAACTTTCTAGAAAGTTACCCCTGGGTTGAAAAAAAACAATCCGACTTTGAAAATCGGATTGCTGTTTATTTTATTTATTAATCTGTGCAGCAGGGTTGCCGCCCTGCTGTACAATAAACACTTTAAAATTATGAAAAATATTTCATTTTTAAGCATTTTTGGGGCTAAAGCCCTATTATTCTTTTATTTCATTTGTTCAAATTGGTTCTCCTTTGACTCTTCCTAAAATTTTGAATATCATTCGGGATATTTATACAATACTATGAATATCAGATCTTTACTTGTAATAAAATCCTGAAAAATATTTGCAAATCTAAATTTTAACTCAAATTTCCAAGGCATACACTTTGGTAAAAAAGGAGGGATATGCCTAGTTGTCAAATTTTTAAAAAGAACAAAATGAAACAAAAAATTATATTATGCTTAGTTAGTATTTTTGCATTTACTTTATTTGCAAAAAGCCAGAACAGTATATCATTTACATATGATGATTCTGGAAACAGGGTAAAAAGGGAATTTTTTACTGCAATGCCTGTTGCCCCTAGTGATCCCATTCAGGAAATAACTGATGTTACCAATCTTTTAGACTTCTCTGATGTCAAGATTTTTCCAAATCCAACCAAAGGTAAATTGAGAATAGATATACCAATGGTTCAATCTAAAATGTCAGGAAGTATTACTCTGTTCAATACTAATGGAAAGAAGATTTTCCATCAAAACCATATTTCAAACAAGTGTTTTGTTGACCTGGAAAGTTATAACAGTGGAATGTACCTTCTTAATATAGTTTATGAAGATCAAAAACTGGAATGGAAAATTATTAAACACTAAAACTAATCCAATGAAAAATAAATATTTTACACTAATAATTGCATTATTCTATATTGGAATAAACAACACAGGTGCTCAAGATATTAATTATGCATCTAGAATTGACCCAAGCTCTTATTCAATCAATCAATCCCTGGAAGTAGGCAAAACTCCTGGAAAACTAAATATTACTGGTGCAGCAAATTATACAGTACCAATTGAAATACCTCCAGGTACAAGAAACTTGCAGCCTGCCATTACCCTGAATTATTCAAGTAATTTTAATGATGGTTTACTGGGAATTGGCTGGAACATAGGTGGCCTATCAGCAATAACAAGGATAAACCAAACCATCTATTATGATGGGGAAGCTAATCCTGTTGAAGGAACATTAAATGATAAATATGCCCTGGATGGAAAAAGGTTAATTTGCACTTCCGGCACTTATGGTTACAATAACAGTGTTTATGGAACTGAACTGGAAGATTTTTCTAAAATTGTAGCCCATGGTTCAACTGGTGAAGGACCTCAATATTTTGAAGTTTTCTTAAAATCAGGCCTTATTTATGAATATGGTAACACCTCAGATTCTAAGCTACTAAGGGAGGGTGACTGTGTTTTAAGCTGGAGGCTTAATAAAATCAAGGACAGGTATAACAACTATATTACTTTTACCTACCTTACTACCGATGATGAAAAGCCCATTTCATTAATTAAATACACAGGAAATAGTTCCCTCAGTAAAAATCCATTTGCTGAAATCCAGTTTCAGTATAAAAACAGGGACGATGAAAGTACATATTGTTATGGAGGTAAAGAGTTTGATAGGGACATTCTTCTTGATAAGATCCTGGTTAAGAATAATGGATCAACATACAAATCCTATAACATGGAATATATAAAAGATTCTTATTCACAACTACAAAAAATTACAGAAGGAGGAACCAATGGGAGTTTATTAAACCCAACTTTATTTTCCTGGTCTGAACAGACAGTATCATACTCTAGTGGAAATATAACTACTAGAAATATTAGCAAAAACAGATTCTTTCATGGAGATTACAATGGAGATGGAATGCAGGATTTTGTTGCAGTCCCTGGAAAAGAGGAATATAATTATTATGATACCTGGAAGTTATATACCAGTGATGGATCAGAACTGGATTACAGAACGAGTGGGAATCTGGAAAACCACTTTCAAAAATTTTTAGTTTCTGATTTCAATGGGGATGGTCTTACAGATCTTATCTTAATTGCATTTGCTGGCACCTATGATTTTTATTTCCTTGAATCAACAGGAAATGGGTTTACTAAACATAACTACTGGTATGTTAGTAGTAGCTATCCTTACCACAAAGTTATTGATTACAATGGAGATGGAATTATGGAGATCTTAGTTTATAAGGATAATGGAGATTATAAAATCATGTCTTACTCTGGAAGTCAAATTATTTCAGATAATATACCAGACTTTGGAGATTATTTAGGATATAAAACAGGAAATGAGCATGCTCCAACAAATGATTTTAATGGTGATGGATGTTCAGATATATTAACTCTAACCTCAAGTGGGTATAAACTTTATGAATTTAAAGGTACAGGTGATAAACTAATTGAAACTGATTCTGGTACAGAACTAAAAGATTACCACCTACTCCTACCAGGTGATTATAATGGAGATGGTCAAACTGACATTGCAAAAGCAAGTGGTGTTACAAATCCAACATTCTCATATGTCTATTATACTAAGGATGGGTTTGAGGAAATTTCAGCAACTGGTATTTCAGGGTTTAATCTTGAACAGGAAAATAATAGATGGGACTCATATGACATGAATGCTGATGGAAGAACTGATATAATAATATGGGGGAAAGGACAAAATACAAGCAATGATGCAGATAGAATAAATATTGCATATAACAAAGGTAATGGGTACGAATTCAGTGTACAGGAATATACATCTCCAATAGACTTCATGATTGGAAATTACTCTTCCTATCCTCCTGTTTCATGGGAACAGCACCAACATACAAACTTTGGCTACTTTGGTGATTATACAGGTGATGGTAGCTATGAGTTTTTTTATAATGACTCAATTACTCATGAATGTTTTTATTTTGTGAATGGTACTCCAAGCCACCTGGTTAATATAATTACAAATGGATTTGGGGCACAAACAGAAATCACTTATAAACCAATGTCAGATGCCAGTGTTTATACCAAAGGTTCAGGTGCAAGTTACCCACTTTGTAACTTTTCTTCATCCATGCAGTTGGTTTCACAAACTGATTCTGATGATGGAATTGGAGGAACGGCTACAATGACTTATGAATATGAAGGCGCAAAGATCCACTTTAAAGGGAAAGGGTTTATTGGCTTCACAGAAACCACCCAGACCAATCTGGAAACAGGAATATCCATGATCAGTACAAACTCTTTTCACACATCCAGGTACTTCCCAAAGCTGACAAGTATTGTTACAAAATATGGTTCAACAAACCTGTCAACAGTTTCAAACACATCTTGGGGTGAAAAAAGCTTGTCTTACAATAGAATATACCCATATGTTGCTACAAATGTAAAAACAGACAACCTAAAGAACTTAAGTGTAACTACCACTGCTTCTTATAATTCCTATGGTAGCCCAACTTCCATCGAAATTGATTATGGTAATAACCACACAAAAACCACTTCATATCTATATAATGATGAGAAAGTAAGTTCCTGGTTAATTGGTAGGCCAACTACCATCACTGAAACATGGGAAAAGGGTGCAGAAACAAATACTTATGTTACCTCTAGGTCTTATTTCTCTAGCAACAATTCACCTGATATAGATTTATACAATTCAGGGAACCAAGCCTATTGGAAATTGGACAGGGCTTATGATTCTTATGGAAACTTAACACAAGAAAAAAAGTCAACAACAGGTTTAAGTGACCAAACTACCACTTATACCTACAGTACATCCAATGGTAGATATTTAGAGAAAATAACTGATCCAGCAGGCAGTGAAGTTAGTTATACATATTACTCCAACTCTGGACTGCTTTATACAAAAACAGATCAATTTGGCAATACAACAGTATATTCATATTCTCCTTTTGGAAAATCATTGGTTATAGCTCCTGATGTTGGAACCCTTATGTTTAACTCTAGAAGTTTTAATGTTTCAGGAGGTCCAACGCAAGCAAGATTTTACGAACAATCAAATGGTAATGATGCATCATTAAAAAAAATCTGGTATGATAAATTAGGTAGGGAATTAAGAACAGAAACAAAGAAGCTTGATGGATCCATGGTAAAAGTGGATAAAAAGTACAACAACAAAGGCCAGTTGTATCAAATATCTGAACCATCGACAGGAACACCATATAAATGGAATACAACTTCATATGATTCTTATGGCAGGGTAAGTTCTGTTAATCCATATTATGGAGCCACTTCCACATTCACTTATACCAATGCAACCACAACCAAGTCAAAAAATAGCAAAACATACAAGATTACTGAAGATGCAGCAGGTTTAGTTACTGAAAGGGAAGACCCTGGTGGGATTATAACATATAATTATTTTCCAAATGGCACCCTAAAATCTACTGTTTCCCCTGGTTCAGTTACCAGCAACATGACCTATGACAGAAATGGCAACAGGTTAAGCATTATTGATCCTAGTGCTGGTACCATAAGCAATACCTATTATGGAACCGGGCAAATTAAAACAGAGGTAAGTGAACGTAACTCCACTACATATACCTACCAGAGCAATGGATTGCTGGATAAATATGTGGGAAGTGAAGGAGAAACAAACTACTCCTATAATTCCAACAATCAAATTAGTAGTATTACTTCTCCTGGTGGTGCTACCAGGATCTATGCTTATGATAGCAATGGACGTGTAAGCTCTATTACTGAATCTGTTGGAACAGTTTCAAATGTGATTACCTACAGCTATGATACTTATGGAAGATTAACCAGAAAATATTTTAATGGTACATCAGATTATGAAGATTATAGATATATAAATGGTTATCTTTGGCAAGTTAAGTTTAATGGATCAACTGTTTGGCAAGCAAACACCATGGATGAATATGGACGTATAACAGCAGCAACAAATGGGTCAACCTCTTGCACCTGGGAGTATGACTCTGGAAATAATATGCTAAAGAAAATCAATGCTGCTGGTGTAATGCGTTATGATTATTCATTTAATGGTAGCACTGGAAACCTAAACTCAAGGACAAACTACCTAAAAAGCAAAACAGAAAGTTTTGGATATGATGGTACCCTTGAAAGGCTAAACTCAGTTACTGGGCCTCAAAACCTGACTGTGAACTATACAAGCAATGACAATGGCAATATTAGCTATAAAAGTGATGCTGGAACATTTCAGTACAATACTTCAGGTAATCCATTTGCCATAAGTGATATTATCAGCCCTGTTAATATTTCTACTGAAGATCAGGATATTAGCTACACAGCTTTTGAGAAAGTAAGCCAAATTTCAGAAGAGAATAAAGATGCCTATTTTACCTATAATGCAGACCAGCAAAGGATTAAAATGCGCATTTATACCAACAATGCACCTGATATTACAAAATACTATTTTGGAGGAAACTGTGAACGTGAGGTGGATGAATTAGGAGGTTCAACAACGGAATATATTTGGATTGGAGGGGATGCTTACACAGCTATTGCACTCGCCAAGAGGGTAGATGGTGGTTCATGGACTGTTTATAGCCTTTTCCGTGACCATTTGGGCACCATAACCCATACGAAAACAGGGAGCACTATCAATGAATATAGCTTTGACGCCTGGGGCCGCAGGCGTGATAAGGACACATGGGGCTACACCCTAAGTGGTGAGCCTGCACTAATAGCTGATCGAGGATTTACAGGCCATGAGCACCTTAATGATTTTAAGCTTATTAATATGAATGGCAGGCTATATGACCTTGTGGTTGGCAGGTTCCTTAGCCCAGATCCCCATATACAAGATCCTGGAAATTCTCAGAATTATAATAGGTATTCTTATTGTTTAAATAATCCATTAAAATATAATGATCCCACAGGTGAAAAGTGGCGTTGGGGAAATCCATTTTATCATATTGGCAAAGCTCTGGATAATGTAATGCAATGGGTAAACGATAATACAACAGGATTAAGGAACAAAATGGTCAATGCTGGCATACCAAGTTTTGGAGTAGGTGTTAACAGTGCTCATGGGGTATATCATTATGTTGGCAATAGTGGTAATATTTACCATAACCAGTTAAGTAGTAATTCTAACCAGGTGGTAAACGGTGCAATCAACGATGCCAGAGCAGAATATTTTAGTTACCATAATGGTCTATTCTTTGGAGAAGTCAATATGCCTACCCAAGCTTTTGTTGGGCAGTCGCCTTTAGCAAATGGAATCATCAACACTAAACACGGGAATGATCCATATCAGAATAGTCATGGTGAACGTATTTTCTCAATGAAAGAGTTTATAGAGTCCAATAGAGGACTTACAAGAAATCAAATAATCTCACAAAGGGACAATGGAAGTTATTCAAACTCACAAGCAGGTGGACCCTATATGCGATATGTTCGAAATCCACATGATGGTAAAGTACTAGATATGAGACATATGCTTATTGTAGGTAAATATCCAGCCTTCGTTGGCAATTTATTTGAGTGTTATCAATTTATTCATCATGAAAAAAGTGCATTTGACAGACAAGACTTCTACTCAAATGCTGTTGGCTATCAATTTTACTCGCAGCACTATAGCTCAATAGGAAATATTCTTGCACCAAAAATGTTTGTAAATCATCTGGAACTATTTTTTAGTAATCCAAGAGTTATATATAATTATTAAAGTCATGAAATATAGGAAAAACCTCAAAATATTATTGATACTAATTATTTTTGCTTTAGTTTTATTTTTCATTAAAACTAATTTATCTAAATCTGCAAAAAAAGCCAAACAAAATGTAGTCAATTTAGAAAAAATAGAAATTGGTATGACAAAAGAAAAAGTTAAACTTATTATGGGTATCCCTGATAATAAGCAATTGTCTTTTTTTAACAATAAAGATTCTATTTATTTTTATAAACCACCATTTGGATCTTCTTCTGGAATTTATATTCAATTTGAAGATAGTAGTAAAAAAGTGAATCTAATTATTCCACATGATAAATGAATGTGCTAGATTATTATAATTTCCACTTATTCCATATTAAATTACTTTTAGTAGGAATTAGGAATTTAAATACATTATAAGAAAGTTTAAGGATTCCATTCTTTTGTAAGATGGAATCCTTTTTGTTTGCTAAGAAGAACGATTAGGTCAAGTAAGTTTCCCCGCTATCACACGATTGTACCTAGAATCTGTATGTCCTACTCCCTCTTTTTTGCAATGAAGTATCAACTGCTTGGCATTTGTAATGCCTTTAAAACATAACTGAACTCAAAATCAGAATAATATCCATTTCATCTTCTAATTAATCCTTCATTTCTTAACCTATAACTTTAGGATATGGAGTTAAACCTTCTTTATCTGGTTTGGTTATTGTAATTAATTAGGCAATTTTATCTTTATATTTGTAGTTCTTCATAAAAGGAAAAGATGATGATAAGAAATAAGATTAGTGCAGTTGGCCTGCTGTTGGGGGCATTTTTATTTATAGTAAACATTAGTTTTGGGCAAGATGTCCAAATGAACCAACAAAAATTTGCCAGGTTATTGCGTTTGGTTGACAGCTATTATGTTGATTCAGCCAATGTTGAAAAGCTAACAGAAAAGGCCATAGTAAAGTTACTTGGCGAGCTTGACCCCCATTCTGTGTATATATCAAAAGAAGAGGTTGAACGCATGAATGAACCACTGAAAGGAAGTTTTGATGGGATTGGGATTTCATTCAATATTTTTAAAGATACACTTTTGGTAACATCAACTATCCCTGGTGGCCCTTCAGAAAAAGTTGGGCTTAGGGCGGGTGACAGGATCATGAATGTGGATGGCAAAAACATTGCAGGCATTGGACTAAAAAACTCTGATGTGTTTGATATGTTGCGAGGTGAGAAAGGGACTACTGTAGAAATAAAAATACAGAGGAAAAATGTGGCAGAATTATTGGATTTCACCATTATCAGAGGGAAAATCCCTATCCACAGCCTTGATGCATCTTACATGATTGATGAATCAACTGGCTATATTAAACTAAACCGTTTTTCAGCAACCACTGCTAATGAATTCAGGAATGCTTTGGCTGAATTAAAGAAGGAACATGTTAAAAACCTTATCCTTGACTTACGCGGAAATGGGGGTGGTTACCTGAAAGCAGCTATTGAACTCTCTGATGAGTTTTTATCATATGGGCAACTGATTGTTTACACTGATGGTTTGAACCATGCAAAAAGGGAATACAATGCCTCTCAAAGGGGCAACTTTGAAAAAGGCAAATTAGCCATTTTGGTTGATGAAGGTTCTGCTTCTGCAAGTGAGATTGTTACAGGTGCTGTGCAGGATTGGGACCGTGGCATTGTATTGGGAAGGCGCTCATTTGGGAAAGGGCTGGTGCAACAGCCATTCAAATTGAATGATGGGGCTGTTGTCAGGCTTACCACTGCACACTATTATACCCCCAGTGGCAGGTGCATCCAAAAACCATATGAAGGAGTTGTAAATTACCGTGCTGACTATCAGGAAAGATTGAATAATGGTGAAATGTTCAGTGCTGACAGTGTTGAGTTTGATGAAGCCCAGAAATATGAAACCTTGCAAAACCATCGCACTGTCTTTGGTGGGGGTGGCATCATGCCTGACATTTTCATCCCAATGGACACTTCTTCTTACTATCAGTATTTCAACAAGTTAAGAAGAAATAATATTTTAAATACTTATGCGCTTGAGTTTGTTGATAATAGCAGGGCAAAACTGGAAAAGAAATTCAAAACATTTGAAAAATTTAGTGCAGGTTTTTCTGTTGGCGATGAAATGATTGCAGAGGTAGTCGCCCAGGGGGAAAAAGAAAATATTGAGAAAGATGAAGAGAGCTTGAATGTTACAAAACCCATGATGAAGAAGGAACTAAAAGCCCTGATTGCAAGGAATATTTTTTCACTCAGTGAATTTTACCAGGTATATTACAAGGATGATGAGGCTGTATTAAAAGCCTTAGAAGTAATAACAAGCAGGGAAGAATATTCAAGCCATTTAGTAGTGAACTGATATAAAAGTTGGCAATGCAAAAAGAAATGAAAGTTATATTATACTTATTGATCTTGGTTCCGGTTTTTCTGCAAGCACAAAATAAAGGTATTTCTGGAAATGACAAAATAAAGGTGCTTGAATTAGATAACTCTATATTCAAGAAAGATAGATATTGGAGGGGTGCTGACGGAGCCGCTACTGTTGAATTAAATGAAGGCAGGGTTTTATGGCTCTTTAGTGATACTTTCATTGATCAAGATGGGACAGGAAAAAGAGCCAATTCTAAAACAATGATTCGAAACAGCATTGCTATTCAAGATTCAAACGCATTAAAATCCGAATTGACTTACTATTATAAGGGAACTAATCAAAAACCTGATGATTTTTTTAAAGTGCCCGGAAAAAATTGGTTCTGGACAGGCCATGGAATATTAGTTAAGGATAAACTTGTGATTTTTCTTATTGAGGAAACTTCAACAGGTTCAGGTATTGGTTTTGAAGCTATTGGATGGTATGTTGCTATAATTGATAATCCGAAAGACAGTCCAGAAAAATGGATTATAAAGTATGTCAAAGGTTCAGAAACCTTTGGGGTCATTGTTGGCTCTTCAGCAGTCTTACAAGACGAAAACTATGTTTATGCTTTTGGAGTAAAAGAACCTTCAACACATGAAACTTATTTGCTTCGTTTTGAAAAAGGAGAGTTAATAAACGGAGGCCTGTCAAATATAGAATGGTGGATCAATAATAAATGGGCAAACAATGTTCAAAAGGAGCCAAAACCATCTTCACTTTTCATTGGCCAAACTGAATTTTCCGTGCACTATGACCAAAAATTAGAGAAATTTATCCAGGTACAGACTTATGGTTTGGGGAAGGCTTCAATAGGATACAGGCTTGCAGATCAACTTTCTGGTCCCTGGTCTGAACCAGTATTATTCTATACCCCATCCTTAAAAGATAACAAAGAATTTGTTTATACAGCGAATACGCACCCTGAATTAGAGTCAGATGGACTTATAATTACTTATAACATCAATAATGGAGATTTTGGTAAGTTGATTAGTAATGAAGAAATATATTTTCCAAAAATTATAAAACTAAATTTAATCAATAAACACAGTTACCAGCAATGTATAAAACAAATACATAAATATGGTGGAACTTTTTAAGGACTGGCTTTCAACTAACTACATAGAACTAGCAGGCTCCATTTTAGGGCTTTTGTACATTTTCTTCTCAATCCGCCAACATATACTTACCTGGCCAACAGGGTTGTTAACTTCTGCTCTATATGTATATGTATTTTTTATATCAAAGCTTTATGCTGATATGGGCTTGCAATCTTATTATGTTTTTATCAGCATATATGGCTGGTACTTTTGGATAAAGGGTGGGAACAAGGAAAAGAAAAAGGTCCAGGTCAGCAGGTTAAAAAAAGCATTGCTGCTAAAATTAGCCTTTGTTACTGTGGTGATCTATGCAATTATACTGTACATCTTATTGGAACATACTGATTCCCCTGTCCCCTATATGGATTCAATGACCACAGCCCTGAGTATTGTAGCAACCTGGATGCTGGCCAGGAAAATTATTGAGCATTGGGTCATTTGGGTCTTTGTTGATGCATTTTCTGTAGGACTATATATGTATAAAGGGTTATGGCCTACATCTGTTTTGTTTATTGTATATACTATTATGGCTATTGTTGGGTACTTTGAGTGGAAAAGGGATATGTATTCCTCCCTGGATAATACTTAACAACCAATGTTTATTAGTTATACCTGATTTCCAAATTGTGAAAATTTGCCTAATTTTGCCTAAAGCCATTAAAAAGGGCTACAATGAGGATTGATAAAGAAACAGCAGATTTTATAAAAACCGGGCTTGAAGGAATTGCTTCAGGTTCTAAAATATATTTATTTGGTTCAAGGGTAGATGATACAAAGAAAGGAGGAGATATTGACATTCTCTGGTTAACACCAATGAAAGTGCCTCAACATCTTATACGAAAATTCAGGGTAAATTTTTATAGAAACTTTGGTTGGCAAAAAATTGACATTGTGAATTTTAAATTAAGCGATCAGGATGTTTTTAAAGATATATCCCTTTCTAATGCAATAATGCTATGACTGATAAAGAAATCAAGACAATAAAATTACTTAACCAAAACTGGCAACTGTTATCAAAAAGTATTGATACATTAAAAAAATCAGTGCAAAAAGCAAAGGCTATTGGACAAAAAAAAGAGTACTCTTTTGAAGAAATGGAAACTTTTGATTCACTCACATCAAAATTTGGAAGGTCTTCTGATATTTTTACGCAGAAAATATTGCGTTCAATTTGGATGCTTTTACATGAAGATTCTGTACCATTCATAGATTTACTCAACAAGGCAGAAAAAATGTCATTAATACAATCCTCTAACATTTTAATTGAAATAAGGGATTTACGTAACCAAATTGCCCACGAATATATAGCTGAAGCTATCCAGGAACTTATACCTGAAGTAATCAACTTAGTATATGAATTAGAAAAAAACATTCAGGTAACTTATAATTTTATAAAAAAAAGAAAATGGTTATCAACTGAACCATAACCATCTATCATCAAATAAAATACTAAAAAACTTCTTCCTATTAAAGGTATTTTTAGTTGAGAGCTTTCTAAAAAACCTTTAGCTGTTACTTAGTTAAGGTGTACTAATATGACAAAAGAACCCAAAATAATTGTAGTTACAGGTGCTGAATCAACAGGTAAATCAACTTTAACGGAAGAATTGGCTGCTTACTTTGGAGTTAACCACTACCCTGAGTTTGCCAGGGAATATGTTACCAACTTAAAGGAAAGTTACACTTTTGGTGATGTTGAATACATTGCCAATACCCAAATAAAACAATATGAGGAAGCCCTGAAGCCTGGGGCACCAATAGCTTTTTTTGATACATGGCTGGTCATTACCATTATATGGATGGAAGTAGTTTTTAATAAAAAACCTTCTTGGCTGGCTGAATATATCAGGAATTCAAAAATTAGCCTGTTCCTGGTTTGTGATACAGACCTTCCCTGGGTAGCTGACCCTGTCCGTGAGAATGGGGGGGAGATGCGTGAAACCCTTCATAAAAAATACATTCAGGAAATCCAGGAAAATTCATTTCAATATAAAATTATAGGTGGTACAGGAAAGCAAAGGGTTCAAAATGCTTTGTCTGTTTTAAAAAAGCTTTAACAATTGTAAGAACCCTAACCCCTATTAAGCTGTTAAGCTATTGATTACGTAATTTTACATAAGCCATATTAAAATTCTAACCATGACAGAACAAGAATTTTCATCAAAAATCAACCACACAGTTGAAAGGTTATCAGACCCTGAAACCTATGATGTGGTATGCCATGAGCACAGGTTAGGAGAACCACTGCCTTCAATATTCAAGCTTCAGAAAATTGTAGATGTGATCAGGGAGATTTTATTCCCAGGTTATTTTGGCAATACTTCACTGCGCCCAAACACAATAAAGCACTACATGGGTGTTTATGTTGACGAGCTATATGAATTGCTTAGTGAAGAAATACTGGCTGGCTTATGTTTTGAATGCCTTGACCAAAGTACCAATAAAGTTGAAAAGCATAGTAACATTGCAAAAAAGCTGGCTATGGAATTTATTGAACACCTTCCTGAAATAAGGAGGATGTTAGTACTGGATGTTGAAGCTACATTCATTGGCGACCCTGCTGCTAAAAACTTTGGTGAAGTTATTTTTTGTTACCCAGCAATAAAAGCCATTACAAATTATCGTGTAGCGCACAGGTTATTCCAATTGGAAGTGCCACTAATACCACGTTTTATTTCAGAAATGGCACATAGCGAAACTGGTATTGATATCCATCCTAAAGCCCAAATTGGGGAAAGCTTTACAATAGACCATGGCACAGGTGTAGTTATAGGGTCAACCTGTATTATTGGGAATAAAGTTAAACTCTACCAGGGGGTTACGCTTGGGGCAAAAAGCTTTCCTCTTGATGGTGATGGGAACCCCATCAAAGGCATCCCACGCCACCCAATAGTTGAAGATGATGTGGTTATCTATGCAGGGGCAACCATCCTTGGGCGAATAACCATAGGAAAAGGGAGTGTTGTTGGAGGAAATGTTTGGGTTACGCGTGGCCTGCCTCCTGGCTCAAAAGTTATCCAGTCAAAACCTAAAGAAAGCCCTTTTATGGATGGAGCAGGGATCTGATGGTAAATAATCCCTGCTAATTTATATTTTTGCACCCAAAAGCCTTATTGTGGAAAACTATACCATTACTGCAAAAACATTTGCCGGACTTGAGCCTGTCCTCGTAAAAGAAATTGAGGGCATTGGTGGGAAAAATATCCTGCCAGGAAGAAGGGCTGTTACATTCAATGGCTCTTTAAAACATATTTACAGGGCCAATTATTATTTTCGTACAGCTATAAGAGTGCTTAGGGAAATAAATCGTTTTACATTTACTAATGTTGACGATTTTTACAAAAAATGCAGGAGTATTCAATGGGGAGAAATTATGAATGAAACCCATGATTTTGCTGTTTTTAGCATAGTTTCCAACTCCAAAGATTTCAGGAATTCTATGTTTGCATCACTAAAAGTTAAAGATGCCATAGTTGATACTTTCCGCATAAAAACAGGGGTAAGGCCCAATGTAAATACTATTGATCCTGATATAATACTTAATGTACACATTGCCCAAAACAGGTGTATCATTTCTGTTGACAGTTCAGGGGAATCATTGCATAAAAGAGGTTATAGGATAGCTTCAGGCAATGCTCCTTTAAGCGAGGTCCTTGCTGCTGGCATGGTTATGCTTTCAGGATGGGATGGCACATCTGATTTTATTGACCCCATGTGTGGCTCAGGAACACTGCCCATAGAGGCTGCATTGATAGCCACCAATACCCCTCCCGGGAAATTCAGGAAAGAGTTTGCCTTTGAAAAATGGGACGATTTTAACATGGATTTGTTTACATCTGTTGCAGAAGAGGCTAAACCAACCCAATTTAAGAAAACCATTTATGCCTCAGATATTTCCCAAAAAAATATGGGGTATGCCAAAGCAAATGCCAGGAATGCAAGGGTTTTTAATACCATCAAATTTGAAACTACTGATTTTAAAAAACTTGAATTAAAAACCAATGGTGCTACCCTTATGATAAACCCTCCTTATGGGGAAAGGCTTATTGAGAAAAACCTTGTTGGGCTTTATGAAACTATTGGGGAAAGGTTTAAACATAAATTCCCCGGGAATGAAGCCTGGGTACTTTCATCTTCAATAGGACTTATGAAACATATTGGGTTAAAACCAGCCAAGAAGCAGGAGCTTTTTAATGGGGCTTTGCCTTGTACTTTCCGAAAATATGAGCTATTTCAAGGAAAAAGGACAAATTGATGATATACTAAAGTATCAGGTTATTGCAAAAAAACAGGGCTCCACCAATTGAAACCCTGCTTAAATGCCCATAAAGAGCCCCACTCACGCAATATTATTTAATAACCAATTTCCCATTTAAAACAGCATCTTTATACTGTGCTTTAACAATATAAACCCCTTCTTTCCAGCCACTGGTTTTTAATTTATAGCTTGTCTTTGAGCTTTTGCTTTTTCTCTTTTAACAATTGCCTTTGGGTATATACTTCCAAGCCCCATTCATTATTAGGGTTTAGGCTTCTCCCATCAGCACTTTCTATGGATATAACAGCTTCTTCTGTTGCAGGGTTTGGGGATATGGACATCCTGTACCCACCAAAAACCATTACCATCTTCATGGCATAGCTGCCCCACCCACATGTATTCTGGGCTTTTGCAACAACCTGGTAAGCCCCTTCATTGGTAAACGTTATGCTGGCATAATGC
>JANQHI010000030.1 GCA_028282705.1 Prolixibacteraceae bacterium
TGAATTTTAGCATTCTAAAATACACACATGAGAATGATTAAATTCATAGGGAGTTCCATCTTATACCATCGAGAAATAAAAATTTAATAAGATGAAAAAACTATCTAACACAATCAAACTAGTTGTAATCCTTTTAAGTGTTACAGTGTTATCATGTAACAAGTATAAAGATTACTCAGGAATACCATTTGAAGAGGACAACCCACCTGCATGGGAAGACCCTACAGTATTTCAAATCAACAAAGTAGAGCCTCATGCTTATTTTATCCCTTTTGCAACAAAAGACCAGGCAATAACTGAGGATAAATGGCAATCTCCAATGGTACAATCACTGAATGGGACTTGGAAGTTCCACTTGGCACAAAACCCATCAGAAAGGCCATACTGGTTTTTTATGGATGATTTTGATACCAGGAAATGGGATCAGATAAAAGTTCCTGCAAACTGGGAAGTTGAAGGATATGATTACCCAATTTATACAAATGTGAAATACCCACATGCTAAAACCCCACCTACCATCCAGGATCATTATAACCCTGTGGGTTCTTACAAACGCACATTTACAGTTCCTGCTGATTGGGCAGGAGATGAGGTTATCCTTCATTTTGGGGCTGTGAGTTCAGCAATGAATGTATGGGTAAATGAAAAGTTTGTTGGTTATAGTGAAGATAGCAAAACGCCTGCTGAATTTAATATTACTGAATTTTTGAAAGCAAGAGAAAACTCCCTGGCTGTAGAAATTTTCAGGTGGAGTGATGCTTCATACCTTGAAGACCAGGATTTCTGGAGGCTGAGTGGGATCACACGTGATGTATACCTGCTTGGGCGCAACAAGCAAAGCATACGCGACTTTAGGGTTGGATCAAATCTAGATGAAACATACACCAATGGGGTTTTTAGCCTGGCAGTTGAACTTCAGGGAGGTAATTATGAAGGGCTGGCTGTTGAAGCAGTTTTATCAGATAATGGAACTGTTATAAAAGATTTTTCAGGTGGTGCAGTTAATGGGATGTTATCTTTTGAAGCCACCATCCCTTCAGTGAAAACCTGGACTGCTGAAACACCAAACCTCTATGAATTGATCATCACGCTAAAAGATAAAGAAGAGGTAATTGAAGTTATAAAGCAGGATGTGGGGTTCAGGAGCATCGAAATAAAGGATGCCACAGTACTGGTAAATGGCAAATATGTTTATTTCAAGGGGGCTAACCTACATGAGCACCATGATAAAAATGGGCATGTGGTTGATGAGGAAACCATGTTGCTTGATATTAAAACCATGAAAGAGCATAACCTGAATGCAGTACGCACATCACACTACCCACAGCCCGAGCGCTGGTATGAATTGTGCAACAAACATGGTTTATACATTATTGATGAGGCTAATATTGAATCACATGGAATGGGTTATGGACCTGAGTCTTTGGCTAAAGATGAAGCATGGAAAGAAGCCCATTTGTATAGGACACGCAACATGTTTGAACGTGATAAAAACCAACCATGTATAGTAACCTGGTCACTTGGAAATGAAGCAGGGAATGGGGTTAACTTTATGGCAACCTATAATTATCTGAAAGGTATGGATTCTACACGCCCAGTGCAGTATGAACAGGCACATGGAGGTGAAAACACTGATATTTACTGCCCCATGTATGTACGCATTGAGCGCATGGAACGTTTTGCCAAAGAAAAAGCAGATAAGCCACTGATACAATGTGAATATGCCCATGCTATGGGAAATAGTGTTGGGAACTTGCAAGATTACTGGGATTTGATTGAAAAGTATGATGTCCTTCAGGGAGGATTTATATGGGACTGGGTTGACCAGGGTCTGCTAACAACCAACGAGGATGGAGAAGAATTTTGGGCCTATGGTGGCGATTTTGGACCTGACACTGTACCTTCTGATGGCAATTTCTGTAACAATGGTTTAGTTGATCCTGACCGTGGGGTTAAACCTCATTTGCTGGAAGTTAAAAAAGTATATCAGTATGTTGGATTTGAAACTGTAGACTTAAAGACAGGCACCATTGCTGTTGAAAATAAATATGGCTTTTTAAACCTGTCAGGATTTGATTTTACCTGGAAAATAATAGGTGATGGTGAAGTTATTAAGGATGGCAACATGAGCAACCTGAATGTTGAGCCTGGTAAGAAAATTAAAATCAACCTTGGGTATAAAATTGAGCCAACCCCTGGGACAGAATATTTCCTGATCATTTCAGCAAAAACAAAAGAAGAAAAAGGGTTGATTGCAAAAGGGCATGAAGTAGCAGCTGAACAATTTAAGCTACCTATGTATAAAGCAGCTAAAACAATTGCAATAACAGCAATGCCTGAAGTAAAGGTTGAGGATGCAAATACCCAAGTTACAGTTTCTGGAGAAGGGTTTTCTGTGGTGTTTGACAAACAGGTTGGTATTATAAAAAGCTTCAAAAAAGGAGAAACAGAGTTCCTGCAATCAGGTCCTGTGCCTAACTTCTGGCGTGCACCTATTGATAATGACTTTGGGAACAACTTACACAAACGCAGTAGGATATGGAGAAAAGCAGGGGAAACCAGGAAAGTTGCCAGCGTGGCAGTTTCTGAAATAGGTAAAAGTGCAGCCAAGGTTTCATTCAAATTTGATTTAGTTGATGAAGAAGGAGGGAAAATAGCAGATTATACTTCAGAATATAAAGTGCTGGGTTCTGGTGAAGTAGTAGTTTCCAACCATTTTAAAATGTCCAAAGAAGATCTTCCTGAAATTGTAAGGATGGGGATGAACTTGGTAATGCCAAGGAATTTCGACCAGATGGCATGGTTGGGGCGTGGTTCTCACGAAAGTTACTGGGACAGGAAAACTGGTGCTTTTGTTGGCTTATACAAAGGCAGTGTAGCTGGCCAGTATTGGGCATATTTAAGGCCACAGGAAAATGGCAACAAAACAGATGTGCGCTGGGCAGCCATAACTGATGAAGCTGGAAATGGGTTATTATTTACAGGGCAGCCTTTATTAGAAGTAAGTGCTCATCATAACATCATGGAAGATTTTGAGTCAATGGAACGCACAGATGGAAGGCAGGTCGAAGGAGTAGTAGTTACAAATAGGCACACCACTGATGTTAAACCACGTGACCTTACTTCAGTAAATGTTGATTACAAACAAATGGGTGTTGGAGGCGATAACAGCTGGGGAGCCTGGACCCATGACCAATACAGGCTTACAGGAAAAGAATACAATTATTCTTTTAGGATGAAAGCTGTTGCTGCTGGTGACAACTTAAATGAACTGGCAAAGCAAAACATAAAATAACAGGAAGTATTAGTTATAATATAAATCAGCCATGCTTTTTGTGTGGCTGATTTTGTTTTAAACAGCCTTTTAGATTCTTCCTAATCCCAAAATGCTAGAAAGGTTTTTAAGAGTAACCATTTGATTGAAAATATTTGAAAATGAAAAAATTACTTTCTGTTTTATTGCTGGTTTTTATCCTGGGTTGCAATAAGGAAGGCAAAGTTGGGGTATCTGTTATAAATTATAAAGGTTGGGGAAATTCTGTTGAAATCACCAATTCCCAAATTCGCCTGGTTGTAGTACCACAAATTGGAAGGATTATGTCTTTGGGTTTTGTGGCTGAGGAAAATATATTGTTTGAAAATGAAAGTTTATTAGGGAAAAGAGTGTCTGGCCTTTTTAATGAAGGAGAAGAAATTACACCACCTCCATTTGGTGGAGATAGGATATGGCCTACTTCCCAGGAACTGTTTGAGGAAATAAATGGTAGCCGTTTTATTGCTGACCCATGGATTGATGGTTCAGAATGGGATTATGGAATAATACCAAATGGTGTAAGGGTTGAAAGCCCTGTAAGTGAGAACTGTGGGGTTAAGGTAATTAGGGAAATAACATTGCTTCAGGGAAAACCATCAGTAGCCATTACCCAGAAAATGGTAAAAGTGAAATTGTCAAAACAGGCACACCTTGAACCAATTCCTGTAACCATTTGGAACCTTACCCAGCTGAAACCAACTACACAAACGTTTATTCAGCTAAATGAAAACAGCCTTTTCAAGGATCAAATCTTTATCCCACAATGGCCTGATGCCGAAAATTTTGCTACCCATAATTATTTTTCGGAAGATGGATATGGGGTTTTAATCCCAGATAAAAAAATGACACAAAAAATTGGGGCTGATTCTCCTGGCTGGATAGCAGGGGTTGTTGGCAATACCTTGTTGGTTGAGGAATTTGACCTAAATAAATCAATGAAATACCCTGATGGTGGAACCAGTTCAACCATTTTTACAGCACCAACATTTACAGAACTGGAGTGCCTTAGCCCTGAAGTAGAATTGGAGGTTGGCGAATCTATCAACCATTTCATGGCATGGCACATGTTTAAACTCTCTGAAAAAAATTCAAGCTTAAAAGAACAAAGGGAAGAAGCTGTTAAACTGATCAGTAATCTTAAAAAATAAACCTTAATTTTAGGAAAACTAGTGATATAAGCCAGGATATTGTTTTATATCCACATCATGCATCATTTCATACACAATTTCATAAATATTTTCCACATTAGGTTTTGAAAAGTATTCTCCATCAATACCATAAGCAGGCCTATGTTCCATTGCTGGCAGTGTGCGCGGGGAAGTATCCAGGAAGTCAAAAGCTTTTTGTTCTTCCAGCACTTTTTGCATCATATAGGCAGTACCACCACCAGGCACATCTTCATCAATGAAAAGGACTTTATTTGTTTTTTGTATTGATTTTAAAATCACATGGGTTACATCAAAAGGGATCAATGTTTGCACATCAATTACTTCAACAGATATCCCAATCCCTGCCAGCAAGGTAGCAGCTTTTAAAGCATGGTTCACATTCCATCCATATGTAACAATGGTTAAACCATCACCTTCCATGAGTATTTCTGGTATTCCCACTGGTACTTTAAATTCTCCTAAATTTGAAGGAGCTTCTTCTTTCAGGTTATATCCTTTCAGGGGTTCAATCACTAATGCAGGATCATTAGATTCAAGCAATGTGTTGTACATACCTGCTGCCTGTACCATATTCCTGGGTGTGCATAAAAGCATACCCCTTAATGAGCCAAGCAGCAATTGCATAGGAGAACCAGCATGCCATATCCCCTGAAGCTGGTGTCCCCTGGTTCTGACTATTACAGGAGCAGCTTGTTTTCCCATAGTCCTGTATTGCATGCTTGCCAGGTCATCACTCAATGTAGACTGGGCATAGATAAGGTAGTCAAGGTATTGTATTTCAGCAATTGGACGGAAACCACGTAAAGCCAACCCAATGCCTTGCCCGATAATGGTTGCTTCACGAATTCCCGTGTCTGACACCCTTTCAACCCCAAATGCTTCCTGCATTCCTTTCATGCCCTGGTTGACACCTCCAAGCTTTCCTGTATCTTCACCAAAAGTTACTAGGTTAGGGTATTTTTTAAATAAGGCATGGAAATTTTTATTAAGGACTTCTGACCCATTAAGTTCTTTTGTTTTATTTGAGTATATGGCTGGAACAGGTAATATTTGCAGGGCTGAGTCTTTCCCTTCACGGTAAAGTTGCCTGTTATAAAAAGTGCTGCTAGCTTCTTCAAAACTTTTTACCCAATTTACCAGGTTGCCTTTTATTTGCTGTACCCCGTTAATTTTGTTTAACTCAAATAATATTCTTTTGGCAAAACTTAGGTAAGACCTACGCGTAGGGAATACTTTTTGGTCTAATTGGTAGAACTCATCCAGTTTATTACCAGTTAAATATCTTTCCTGATCAATCTTTTGTATGATTTTTTTAAGTGATTGTTTTTCTATGTTGAAACTACCAGTGTAGTGGCTCCATGCTTTTTTCCTGGCTTCTTTAGCCTTCTTTTCAGCTTGTTTTTCAATTTTGATAATAGTATCCATATCTGCAATCCCATTTTCAAGCAGCCATGTTTTAAACTTTACAATACCATCAAACTCATTTTCCCAATTGAGGCGCTCCTTTGATTTGTAACGCTCATGTGACCCTGAAGTGGAATGCCCTGTTGGTTGGGTTAATTCCTTGATATGGAAAAGGACAGGTTCATGGGTTTTCCTACACTTTTCAATCCCTTCTGAAAAGGTTTGGACAAGCATAGGGTAATCCCAGCCATTACAGGTGTAAATGTGTATACCATTAGTATCTTTTTCTTTCTGAAACCCTTTTAAAGCTTTAGAAATACTTGATTTAGTAGTTTGAAGTTCAATAGGTACACTAATCCCAAAACCATCATCATAAACTGCAATAGCCAAAGGTACCTGCATAACCCCTGCAGCATTAATGGTTTCAAAGAACATCCCCTCTGAGGTACTGGCATCACCAATTGAACCAAAGGCAACTTCATTGCCTGTTACATTATTGTTCAGTTTTGCTTTTAACTCAGGCATTTGCCTTATGATTTTTGATGCTTGTGCAAGCCCCAATAACCTTGGCATTTGCCCTCCTGTAGAAGAAATGTCAGAAGCAGAATTGTATTGTTCAGCTAAATCTTTTATCTCTCCATTTTCATTAATATTTGGTGTACTAAAGTGGTTGTTAAAGTTTCTCCCACCAGTAGATTGGTTATATTCTTTATCAGTGTCTCCATAGATCATGGCAAAAAATTCTTCTGGAGTAAGCAAGCCTAGTGCAAGCATAAAGGTTTGGTCACGATAATATCCTGACCGCCAGTCTCCCTTTTGGAATGTTTTGGCATAAGCCACTTGTGCTACTTCTTTCCCATCACCAAATATGCCAAAGTGTGCGCGCCCATTATGGACTTCACGCCTGCCCAGCAGGCTTAACTGCCTACTTAAGTTAACAATGTAAAAATCATGAAGGATATCCTGGGTACTCATCTTCTTTTGAAGAGAAATGTCTATTTTTTCTAAATACATCCATAAAAAATTTATGATTACCCCTATATCATACCTTAAAGTAGGATGAAAAGAATAATCATGTAATTCTGTGATAATAACATTTCAAAGAGGGGATTGTTTATGTGTGGGTTAAAATAGCCTTTGCTTTTTTGAGGCATTCAATGCAGTCAATTTTAAAAGAATTTAATTAGCTAATTCAAAGGTCAAAACTATGCATTACTACCTGAATGTAGTCGGGTATGATTACAGTAATTTGCAATTCAATAGAGTTACTTTCATTTTCAATAAACTTTTATGAGAAGGTTGAATCCATTTTTCTTTAAACTTGTACCTACTGGCTTCCTCATATTTAATTTCTATATATGATGAATGAATTTTATTGTTTAAAACAAGTTCAGATTTTTCCTAAATGGTTTGAAATGTCCAATCATGGGACATTCTCTGGGTATTTTAGTTTTATTATGTTTTTTGTTTTAAGTATACCTGTATGACCTATAAATACGGGATTAGAGAGACATTATCTCATCCTTTTAGACAGGCAGCATCAACTTTGGCTGGATAATTGATTAGCTAAATAAGTGAAAATACAAACCCTGAATTGCAAACATAAATTGGGCGATTCAACAAAATGATTTTAAAAACTGGTGATCCTGGCCACTGTTTGAAAATGGGATGAATGGCTGTTTTGACCTGTTTTAAATGAGGATTTTAAATTAGGGAATTTGTTTTATTATCTACATAATGTTGATATGGGTAATTTAAGATTGCTCTACTTGTTGTAAAAATTTTAAAACTTTTCAAAAATGAACAAGCAGACACAGGCAGAAATGTTTAAAAGGCTAAATAAAGCCAGCATGTTAAGGCAGAAGTGTGAAAAACACGAAAGGAAGGTTAAGCAACTATTGAATCTTTTGGTTGGTGTGGTTATTGTCTCCATTGCTATGGCAATCATCTCGTCAAATATATTGGCAGATACTTCTTTTATAAAAGAAATCCAGTTGGCTTTAATAACAAAGTTATTACCAATTATACCTTATGTGGCTTTAGGGTTTATGTCAATTTCCCTGGTTTGGTTGGTAATTGCATTTTTGAAAATTTTTGATGTTGAGCTTGAAACAAGCAAGGCAAGAAAACAAGAAGGGTTATTGGTAAGAAAATTATACAAGGTGCTTGCTTTAAACTCCAATGGCAATTATAATTTTGTTATTGAGGAAGAATAATGCTTTCTATGGAATAAATTCAATTAACTTTTTCAGATATTTTGTAAAATCAAAAAAGGGGAGACATTAAAATCTCCCCTTTTGCTTTTGTGGGCCCACCTGCCCCGAATTTATCGGGGTGAACCAGGGAGTTCTGAAAATTTTTGTTTTAGCTTATCAATAGCATCAGGGTTTTCAGCTAACCATTTAATATATTTTGTATTTCTCATTCTTTTCAGGTATGATTCAATTAACTTGGCTTGTTTTATATTTTCGCATTCAATTTCCAAGAAGGTTATCCAGTCATTAAACTTTAGCAGTGAATTTGGAATCTCCATAGTGTTTGGTTAAGTGTAGGTGAATCCTTTCGCGTGGAAGCAGTTTTGTAGCCCCATAGTAAAACCTATTTATTTTTTTGCTGAATAAGATATAAGTAAATGCTTTCATTTGGGTAATACATAAGAAAGGGGAAGCTTTAGAAACTTCCCCTCTTGCTTTTGTGGGCCCACCTGGGCTTGAACCAGGGACCCCCTGATTATGAGTCAGGTGCTCTAACCAACTGAGCTATAGGCCCGATCTATTTATAAAATAAGCAGTCTATTTCCAAAAAACCAGTATTCTTTAATGACCCCCTGATTATGAGTCAGCCCTGAACACTCTGGAAAAGGTTCTAAAACTTTGAATTTCAGTAAAGAAAATAAAGCCTAAACTCTTTTACGTAATTTGGAGTGCAAGTTTACAACTTTACTTGAAATTACACAAGTAAAAAATGGTAAAAATTAAGGTATTGCTGTTATCTCCTTATTACAAATGTTTAATAAAAAAGGCCGGATTAATCCGGCCTTTTTTGAGGTATCAAATCATTATGAAATTATTCAGCCTTTGGCTTAAAAACCACGTCAACAATATTTACTCCTTTCAAAAAGCCAGTAGTAAATTCTTTTATGTCTGAAACAGTTAGGCTATCTACTATCTCTTCAAAATTTTCTTTTGCATCTGAATTGTAGCCATGTACATAGTAATTGTATAAAGAGCTCATCCAATAGCCATTGTGGGGTTTTGTTTGTTCGCGGTTTTTCTTCATGTTTTTAACCACTTTGTCAAGGTCTTCAGCTGTAGGTCCATTTTCTGCAATTTTATCAATTTCCCTGAAGATGATACTTTTCAAATGTTCTGCCTTTTCAGGGTCACAATCAAATTGCATTTGAAGGGATTTTTCCTCTTTTGGGAAATGTGATGAACTGGACCTTACACTAACTCCATATGTGCCACCTTCTTTTTCACGTACTTCTTCTGTATAACGTAAATCTAAAATTGCCTTTAGGACAGAAAGTTTAATATTGCTTTCAGGAGAATAGGTCATTTCTTTGTTTAGGTTGATGTTCACATTTGCTTTAGCTGTCTCCAGGGCTATTTCAATAACCTTTTCTGTTTTCCCTTTAGGCGCTTCGACCTGGCGGTCAATCCATTTTTCTGTGCGTGGATCATCTTTTAATGAACCAATGTATTTCTCAGCCATTTCTTTCACAATGGCTTCTTCAATATTCCCTACAATAAAAAATGTAAAATCGCCAACATCAATAAAACGGTCGTTATACAGGGTTTCCATTTCCTGGATTGAGATGTCCTCAAACAATTCCGAGTTCATTAACCTGATGCGTGGGTTATAATTGGTCATGATCCTGGTAAGTGTATCTCCCATAATTTTTTTAGGGTCATTTGCCATATTTGCCAAATATGCAATATACCTGCTTTTCAGGGCACTGTATGCCTCTTCATCAAACCTTGGGTTTGCAAATTGCAAGTACAGTAGTTGCATCATGGTTTCAAAATCTTTTGGTGTACTTGAACCATTGAATGATTCCATTAAGCTTGACATGCCTGCCTGTAAACTGGCTTTTTTTCCTGTTAATACTTTTCGTAATGTAACAGCATCAAATTCTCCAACGCCAAATGCACCAATAAATTGAGGGAGCATCATAGCTGAAGCCATTTTATCATTTTCAAATTTTGAGGTACCACCTAAACTATATGCTTTTAAGGATACATTATCCTTCTCATAATCAGCATGGCGATATATTACTGTGGCATTATTGGCAAGTTTCCATTCCACAGCATTGAATTCATCCAGTTTTTTAGTAGAAACTATTTTTGAGCCTGCAAGCTCTTCATTTATTAAAGAAGCAACTTCTCCTTCATCCTCATAAGGGGTAATTTCCGATTGTTCAACTTCAGCTAAGATTGCCATAGCTTCTTCTTTGCTGAGGTGCTTGATATCTTCACTTTCAGGTCCCAATATCATGATTGCCCGATTTTTATCAGTGATCCATTCTTTTGCTTTAGCAGAAACTTCGTCAAGTTGGATTGTTTCCAGTATCTTTTGCCCAAATTGCCAGTCAAATTCAGCAGAAGTTAAAGGTTCTCCAGTAAGGAAATGTTTCTGCATACCTGAAATATAAGCGTCATTCCTGATTTTATCGCGTTGTTTGTAAGCACTTTCCATTGAAGTAAGCATATTGGTTTTTGCCCGGTTAGATTCCCCAGCAGTAAAACCATGCCTTTTTACGCGCAATGCTTCAGTATAAATGGCTCTCAGGGCAATGTCTTCCTGATTTGGTTTAGCAGTGGTTGCAATTACTGAAGCTTCATACCCACGAATGAAACCACCATTACTAACTTGCCCATTAATGAATGGAGGTTCACCTTTTTGTAATAATTCAGAAATCCTTTCACTCATCATTGTGTTAAAGAGCCCTGTGATGTAATTATCACGGATATAACCCAGGTTTTTATCTTTTTTATCAACACCACGTCTTTTCATAAAAACCTGAATTTGAGACAGTTGTGCTTCTTTATCTGTTGCAACCACAAAACGTGTTTCATCGTGTTCAGGAACTTCAAAAAATGGACGTTCTTGTGCATTTTCAACAGCAGGGATTTTTGAGAACATTTCTTTTACTTTTGCTTCCATTTCGTCCACATCAAAGTCTCCTACCATGGCTATTGCTTGCAGGTCTGTCCTGTACCAATCATGGTAGAATTTCCTTAATGTTTCATAATCATGGTTTTTTATTATATCCAGGTCTCCAATTACATCGCGAACTGAGTATTTGGAATCTCCAAAAACTACAGGGAACCATTTTGCGCGCATCCTGAAACTTGCATCTCTTCTGGTTCGCCATTCTTCTGAGATAACACCACGTTCGGCATCAATTTCTTTCTCTGTTAGGAGCAGGTAATTTGACCAATCATTTAAGACAAGAAGGCACGTGTCCAGTAGCCCTTCTTTATTAACAGGTACATCTGAGAGGTTATAAACTGTTTCATTAAAAGCTGTGTAAGCATTAATGTTCCGCCCAAAAGCTACACCATGTTTTTCAAGGGTATTAATGATTCCTTTATCAGGGAAATGTTCAGTTCCGTTAAAAGCCATGTGTTCCAGGAAATGGGCTAACCCATTTTGGTTATCTTCTTCAAGAAGGGCTCCAACATTTTGGATAATATAAAAACTCGCCCTTTCTTTGGGCTCTTCATTATGCCTGATGTAATAAGTCATGCCATTTTCAAGCACGCCATAACGAATTTCTTCATCCACAGGTGCTGGCATTTTCAAAATATCCTGTGCAAAAGATGTAATTGGGTATAAAGCCAATATGACTAGTAAAGAAAGAATTTTTTGTCTCATACTTTTGTTTGTTTATTAATCATTATGTTTATTCTGGTGATTTAGTATCCTTATGACACAAAAAATTACAAAGTGGGTGATAAATTAACCTTAATTAACTTGGCAAGGCTCAATTATAATCAGGTATGCCTTAGTAAGGTTAATTTTATTTTTTTAATAAAAATACCTGTATCAGCTACACCATATTTGTCAAAATCGTTTTTCATATTACTTTTGTAACATCATCAAAATATCTTATCAATAAGGTTTTTGATTATAAAGAAGAGGGGAGAGACAGGGCTCTGTGAACTTCTGGCAACCTGCTCTGAAAAATGAATAAGGTGCCAAAACCCTTCCGGGAACGGAATTATAATTTAAAACATTACAAAATTGAAAACACAATTCTTTTTGATAAAATTTAGTTTATACCTCCTTAGCTTAGTGCATTTTTCTAATATGTGCATGCTTATGCTGGTGCTGTAATAGAAAATTATAGCCCAGCTTCTTATATAATTAGTGAAAGTCACAATACTATTTTTAAACCCAAATAAATTATAAATGGAATATAAGAAAACCTATGATCAAATAAATGAAAAATTAAAAAATGGGGAAGCAATTGTTTTAACAGCTGAAGAGGTATCAAAACTGGCAGAGGAAGCATCACCTGAAGAAATAGTTAAGCAGGTTGATGTGGTTACCACAGCCACTTTTGGTGCCATGTGCTCTTCAGGTGCTATCCTGAATGTTGGGCATGCTGACCCACCTATACGCATGGAAAAAATCAGGCTGAATGGGGTACCCTGTTATGAGGGGCTTGCTGCTGTTGATGCCTATATTGGAGCAACTGCTTGTGACCCTGACAACCCTGAATATGGAGGAGCCCATGTTATCCAGGATTTACTGGAAGGGAAAGAAATTGAGCTTGAAGCATGGGCAAAAGGGACTGATTGCTACCCACGCAAGCATATTAAAACAACCATTAATATCAATTCAATTAATGAGTTCACATTGTTTAACCCCAGGAATGCTTACCAAAATTACAATGTGGCTGTGAATACCACCAAAAAAATGGTGCATACCTATATGGGGACTTTGCTTTCTAACTTAAGAAATGCAACTTATTCTACATCAGGGGAATTAAGCCCTCTCTTAAATGACCCTGAATTCCGCACAATAGGTATTGGCACGCGCATTTTCCTGGGAGGGGCGCAAGGGTTTGTGGTTTGGCCTGGCACCCAGTTCAATACTACAAAACCTAAAAATGAACATGGCATACCAGTGGGCAATGCAGCCACTGTTGCTGTAATGGGCAACCTTAAGGAAATGTCTCCTGAATATATCCAGGCAGCTTACTATGAGCAATATGGGGTGAGTTTGTTTGTTGGGATTGGCATACCTATCCCTGTGCTTGATGCAGATATAGCCAAGAGGGTTTCCATAAAAAATAGCCAGATTGAAACAGCCGTCCTTGATTATGGGATAGTGGGGGCACCTAAAATTGGGCAAGTAAATTATGAGCAGTTGCAATCAGGGTTTATAAAGGTGAAAGGGAAGAAAATAAGGACTGCACCAGTTGCCAGCCTTTAAAAGCCAGGAAGATTGCTAATGAACTGAAAAACTCATTGCTTGAAGGGCAGTTTGAAATTTCAAAACCTGTCCAGTTATTTCCTAAAAATACTTCATTAACCAGTTTAAAAGAAAGGGTTAGCCATGATTAAAAAAAGGTTTGTACTAAGCTTCCCTCCTCAAAGTGGGGATAAACCATTGAGTTATCATTTGGTAAAAGAATATGATATAAGGATAAACATATTGAAGGCTGAGGTGTACCCGGGTAAAAGGGGAAGCTTGCTTTTAGAACTACATGGCAAAGTAGTAAATATTGAAAAAGGTATTGATTACCTGGAAAAGCACCATGTTAGTTGTGAGCCTTTGGATAAAAAAATTACCCATCAGGCAGAAAAATGTATCCATTGTGGTAACTGCACTGCAGTTTGTTTTGCAGGGGCATTAACCATGGATGATTCTTGGGAATTGAATTTTGATAAAGCAAAATGTGTGGTGTGTGAACTATGTGTTACAGCATGCCCATTGAAGTTGTTTAATATTGATTTTAACTAAACAGGTTGTATAAGCCACGCACATATCAGCAGCAATTTAACACCAGAAGGTTCAGCTCATTCAAAGTTGTTTATAAAGAAACTGAGCTGTGGATTGGTATTGACCCATCTTCTTATAAGGAAGGGATGGAGCAAATAACATATGAAATAATTGTTAGATTAAGGGAAAAACTGGATAATTATATTCTGAATTACCCTGGATTTGAAAAAAGCCTTGAGCCATACCCTATAAAAAAAGGTATGCCTGATGAGGCAAAACTTTTATGTCATGCATCTCAAAAAGCAGGTATTGGTCCTATGGGGGCAGTGGCTGGTTTGTTTGCACAACAAGTAGGTGAGGAATTAGCAAAAATTTTTTCACCAAAAGAATTGGTAGTTGAAAATGGTGGTGACCTGTATGTTTTGGTTGAAGAAAACCTGTTTTTAACCATTTTTGCAGGAGAATCACTTTTATCAGAAAAAGTGGGATTGGTGGTTCCGTATGAACAAACACCATTGGGAGTTTGTACTTCTGCTGGAACAGTAGGCCCATCATTGAGCTTTGGGAAAGCTGATGCTGTGATGGTAGCTTGTAAAAATACTCTGGAGGCAGATGCATTTGCAACAGCTTTTGGGAATAAAATCAAAAATCCTGATGATATCCAAACTGTGTTAAAATCATCAGAAGAATACAGTGAAATAGGTTCAATAGTAGCCATTTGTGGTGAAAAAATAGGAATAAGGGGTAACTTTGAAGTGAGGTTTGTGAAATAAAGAAGGATTAATTTTGAAAAATAACTAAGTATAATAGGTTGTTTATAGCTATTCTCCCTTTGAAGGGGGAAGGGGGGATGTATTATGCAAAAGTCAAGAAATAATTTTTACAACGAAGATTTGAAGGACTATGCAAGAAAATTAAAGAATGATGCAACCCTCCCAGAAGTAATCTTATGGCAAAGGCTGTTGAAGGGGAAACAACTGAGAGGGTATCAATTTTTAAGGCAAAGGCCTATTACAAATTATATTGTTGATTTTTTTTGTAAAGATTTAAAACTTATAATTGAAGTGGATGGAGAGTACCATAAATTTCAAAAAAAGAAAGATAAAGAAAGAGACAATGTTTTGAGAAACTTAGGATACACGGTTTTGCATTTTAAGAATGAAGAAGTACTAAATGAGCTCCCCAATATTTTCAGGACATTAGATAATATTATTACTGAAATAGAAAGAGATATTAGTTTAAATAAGATTTGATTTTCACCCCTATGTTCTCCTCAAGGGGAATAGTAAAATAGGATAGACAATAAAAGTTAAGTTAAAAGGCTTGAGCATGAAAAACATATATAAAGAGCTGGAATCAAGGGTGTTGGTGATGGATGGGGCAACAGGGTCTCTCCTTCAGGAATATAAGCTCACGGATGAAGATTACCATGGGGAACTGTTAAAAGGATTCCCACATCCCCAAAAGGGGAATAATGATATCCTTTCATTAACTAAGCCAGGGATTGTCAAAGAAATACATAAAAGGTATTTGGATGCAGGAGCAGATATTTTGTTAACCAATACATTTAATGCAACCAGCATTTCTCAGGCTGATTACCATACTGAAGGGCATGTGTATGATATGAATAAGGCTTCAGCAGAAATTGCTGTGGGTGTTGCTAAAGAATATTCAACCCAAAATCCTGCCAAACCCAGGTTTGTAGCTGGCTCATTAGGACCTACCAATAAAACCCTTTCATTGTCTCCTGATGTGAATGACCCTGGTTACAGGGCTGTTTCTTTTGATGATGTAAAAGCATCATACAGGGAGCAGGTAGAAGGGCTGCTTGATGGGGGAGTTGACCTCCTGTTGATTGAAACCATTTTTGACACTCTCAATGCCAAGGCAGCCATTTTTGCTGTTGAAGAAGCTTGTGAAGACAGGGGGATAAAGCTTCCACTAATGGTTTCAGGGACTATAACAGATGCCAGTGGGAGGACACTCTCTGGGCAAACACTGGAGGCATTCCTTAATTCTGTTTCACATGTTGACCTGTTAAGTGTTGGATTAAACTGTTCATTAGGGGCAACAGAACTAAGGCCATACATTAAAGAATTAGCCAATAAAGCTCCATTTTATGTTAGTGCCCATCCCAATGCAGGCTTGCCAAACCAGTTTGGGGGGTATGATGAAACTCCTGAAATAATGGCTGGCTACCTTCAGGATTACCTGGATAGCCATTTTGTAAATATCATTGGGGGGTGTTGTGGTACAACACCTGCACATATCAAAGAGTTTGTAAAGATTGCTGAAAAAACTACACCTCATTTAAAAAAGGATAAAGACAATTTGACCAGGTTTAGTGGATTAGAGCCAGTAACCATGACTGGAACAACCAATTTTGTGAATATTGGGGAGCGTTGCAATGTGGCAGGCTCCAGGAAATTTGCCAGGCTCATTAGTGAAGGGAAATATGAGGAAGCTTTAACCATTGCACGAAACCAGGTTGAAAATGGGGCTCAGGTAATTGATGTGAATATGGATGATGCCATGCTGGATGCCCCTAAGGAAATGGTGACTTTCTTAAACCTGCTAATGGCTGAACCTGATATCTCAAAACTGCCTGTCATGATTGACTCATCAAAATGGGAGGTCATTGAAGCTGGGTTGAAATGTTTGCAAGGGAAAACCATTGTAAATTCCATTAGCCTGAAAGAGGGGGAGGAAGTATTCCTTGAACATGCCAATAAGGTAAGGAAGTATGGGGCAGCAGTAGTGGTAATGGCTTTTGATGAAGTGGGGCAGGCTGATAATCTGGGAAGGAGGAAGGAGATTTGTAAACGAGCTTATGATTTACTGATTCAGAAAATAAATTTTCCCCCAGAGGATATCATTTTTGATCCCAATGTGTTGACCATTGGTACAGGCATTGCGGAGCACAACAATTATGCTGTTGATTTTATTGAATCCATCAAGTGGATAAAAGCCAACCTGCCACATGCAAAAACCAGTGGAGGGATAAGCAATGTATCTTTTGCTTTCAGGGGGAATAATGTGGTACGCGAAGCCATGCATTCAGTATTCCTTTTCCATACCATCAATGCAGGACTTGACATGGGCATAGTAAACCCTGGCATGTTGCAGATTTATGATGAAATCCCAAAAGGCTTGCTTGAAAAAACAGAAGACCTGGTGCTAAACAGGCACCCTGATGCGACAGAAAGGCTGCTTGATTTCGCTACCCAGCTAAAATCAACTGGGGCAAAAGAGGTGAAAACTGTTGAATGGAGGGAAAAGCCATTGGAAGAGAGGATCAGCTATTCACTGGTGAAAGGTTTGCCTGAGTATGTGGATGAAGATATGGCTGAAGCTGTAAAAATATATACTCCTGCCCTTAATGTTATTGAAGGGCCACTTATGGATGGGATGAATGTGGTAGGTGACCTGTTTGGAGCTGGAAAAATGTTCCTTCCACAAGTTATTAAATCTGCCAGGGTAATGAAAAAAGCTGTGGCTTACCTCCTTCCTTATATTGAAGCTGACAAGAAAAAATTGAAAGCATCAGTAAACAGGAAAAAAGTGTTAATGGCCACTGTAAAAGGTGATGTCCATGATATAGGTAAAAACATTGTGGGGGTAGTATTGGGGTGCAATAATTATGAGATCATTGACCTTGGGGTGATGGTGCCCACTGAAAAAATCCTGGAGACAGCCATAGAAGAACAGGTTGATGTGATAGGCCTAAGTGGGCTGATAACACCTTCCCTTGAAATTATGGTGGATATAGCCAAAGAAATGGAAAGGCAACAGATGGATATACCACTAATGATTGGCGGAGCAACAACTTCCAAGATACATACAGCAGTAAAAATTGCTCCTGAGTATTCAAACCCTGTGGTGCATGTAAAGGATGCTTCATTGGCAGTAAATGTGGTTGCCAACCTAATTGCAGGGAACCAGGAATTTATAAGTGGGGTTAAAAAAGAATACAATGAAATTGTTGAATTCCAGGGAAAAAGGAAACCCAAGGAATATATTTCACTGGAGGCTGCACGCGAAAATAAATTCAAAATAAACTGGGATGAAGCATCCATCTATAAGCCTAATTTCAAAGGGGTTAAACATATTATGGATTACCCTTTAGAGGAATTAAGGAAATACATTGACTGGACATTCTTTTTCCTGACCTGGGGGTTAAAAGGGCATTATCCTCAAATATTGGAAGATGAAAAACAGGGGGAACAGGCAAAGAAACTGTATGCTGAAGCCAATGAATTTTTAGATGAAGTCATTGAAAAGAAAATGATCCAGGCAAATGCTGCACTTGGCTTATGGGAAGCAAATGCTGATGGTGATGATATCATTTTGTACGAAAATGGAACCCAAAAGGAGGAAGGAAGGTTTTACCACTTGAGGCAACAGGAGAAAAAAAAGGAAAGGGTTGCCAACTTCTGCTTATCTGATTTTGTGGCCCCCATTAAGTCTGGCATAACAGATTATTGTGGTGGGTTTATAACCACAGCAGGCGTAGGCATTGAAAAATGGAAAGACCAATTCAGGGAACAAAATGATGACTTTAAAGCCATTATGCTGGAAGCTTTAGCTGACAGGCTGAGTGAAGCTTTTGCAGAATTACTGCATGAGCAGGTTAGGAAAGATTATTGGGGGTATGTACCTGATGAAAACCTTACAAAACAAGACCTCCTTAAGGTGAAATACCAGGGCATCAGGCCTGCCTTAGGATACCCTGCCTGCCCTGAACATTCAGAAAAAAGGAACTTGTTTAACCTATTGGATGCTGATAAAATAGGGGTGGAGCTAACAGAGCATTTTGCCATGTACCCCAATGCATCAGTGTGTGGGCAGTATTTTGCTCATCCTGGTTCAAGGTATTTCAGCCTTGAAAAAGTTTCAAAAGAGCAGGTAGAAGAATATGCCAAGCGTAAAAATGAAACAGTAGGTTTTATTGAAAAGTTCTTGCCAACAAACTTGAATTATAAATAAAATTACCTTGAAAATCTAAAGTTGAATATTAGGATTTCAAGGTAAAGCCTAAATCAAAATTAGTTTATTTTAAATTTCATATAAGGTAATTATTATGTTCAAGATAAGATTTTCATAATTTTGCAGTGGATTGATAGAAGGAAACAAAATGAATGTAATTGAAACCATAAATAAGAGTAGCAAAACCCTTTTTTCTTTTGAGCTATTACCTCCATTAAAAGGAAATGATACTAGCAGGATATACAGGACTATTGAAAGTTTGTTGGATTACAACCCTAGCTACATTAATATTACTACCCACAGGGACGAGGTTGAATTTAAGGAAAAAGAAGATGACTCAATTGTTAAACGCACAGTAAGGAAACGCCCTGGTACAGTGGCTATTGCTGCTGCAATCCAATATAAATATGGGATACCAGTAGTGCCACATATCCTTTGTGGGGGATTCACTAAAAGTGAAACAGAACATGTATTGATTGACCTTAATTTCTTGGGGATCAACAATGTGTTGGCACTTAGGGGAGATGGTGTTAAAAACCAGCATGTATTCAAGCCTGATCCAAATGGGCACAGCAATGCCATAGAGCTGGTACACCAAATTGCTAATTTGGGTAAAGGGAAATATTTAGATGGCGACCTTAAGAACAATACCCCTTTAGAGTTTTCAATTGGGGTAGCAGGTTACCCTGAAAAACATTTTGAAGCACCAAATTTTGAACAAGACCTGGCTTACCTGAACCAAAAAGTGGAAGCAGGGGCAGATTACATTGTAACCCAAATGTTTTTTGACAATAAAATATATTTTGATTTTGTTGATAAATGCAAGGAAGCTGGCATTACTGTGCCTATCATTCCTGGCATAAAGCCAATTAACCTGAAAAACCAACTTACTGTTTTGCCAAAAATATTCAGCATTGACCTGCCAAAAGAATTAGCTGAAGAACTGGCTAAATGCAAAACAAATGATGATGCCAGGAAAGTAGGCACTGAGTGGGCTATCTACCAATCAAAAGAACTGGTTGAGAAAAATGTACCCAGCCTGCATATTTATACTTATGGCATTTCTGATAATGTGCAAGAAATAGTTAAAAGTATTTTTTAAATCTTGGAATGCCTCTAATGTAAAGTGGCAATTTAATTTTTGGAAACCTTGTTTAATGTTCTCAATATTAGGGTATATTTGTATTGATATTTTAAACGAACTATGTTGTTCAATGAAAACCACATTATTTTTAATTGTAATTGTTTTAACCCTTTTTTCGTGTAGCCCTAAAGTTGATTCACCTGTTTTGGTCAATGCTGAAAATTTCAATGCAGAAGTTGAAGGCAGGCAAGTTGGCCTTTTTACCCTAAAAAATGCAAATGGGTTGGTAACCCAAATTACCAACTACGGAGGTAGGGTTGTAACCTTGTGGGTACCTGACAAACAAGGCAATTTTGCTGATATTGTTTTGGGCTATGATAGTTATGAAGGATATATAAATGCTAAAGAAAGTTATTTTGGGGCATTGATTGGTCGTTATGGGAACAGGATTGGCAATGCTAAATTTACCCTTAATGGCACTACCTATACTTTAGCAGCTAATAATGGTGAGAATGCATTGCATGGGGGGCAAAAAGGTTTTAATGATGTAATTTGGGATGCAGAACAACCTGATGGGCAGACACTTGTTTTGAAATACCTTTCAAGTGATATGGAAGAAGGATATCCTGGAAACCTTAGTATAAAAGTGCAGTATAAACTCACTAATGATAATGAATTAAAGATTGAATATTGGGCAACCACAGATAAGCCAACCCCAGTGAACCTTACCCACCATTCCTATTTTAACTTAAAAGGGGCAGGAAATGAAACAATCCTGGACCATGAAGTACAAATAAATGCTGACCACTTCACTCCTGTCAATCAGGGATTGATTCCAACTGGGGAAATAGCTAAAGTAGAGGGTACACCCATGGATTTTAAGGACCCAACTGAAGTTGGCTCCAGGCTTGAAGAAGATTTTGAACAACTTAAATTTGGGTTGGGGTATGACCATAACTGGGTCCTAAACCTAAATTCCACAGGCCTGACTTTTGCTGCAAAAGCCTCTGAACCAAAAACAGGAAGGGTATTGGAAGTATATACCAATGAACCAGGTATCCAGTTTTATATTGGCAATTTCCTGGATGGTACTGAGATTGGGAAAAACATGATGCCCTATAAATATCGTTCAGCTTTTTGCTTTGAAACACAACATTTCCCTGATAGCCCTAACCAGGAGAATTTCCCTTCAACAATTTTAAACCCTGGGGAAGAATATTATTCCATTTGCATTTATAAGTTTGGGTTGGAAGAATAAATGGAGGTCAACAGATTATTTGTTATAGATTTCTTATTTCAATTTTACATCAAACCACAACATATTTATCGGTATATGTATGTAATTTACCGTTGAATATCTTATCAATTTTACATCAAACCACAACTTCTTATAAGATGGACAAGTCTGGTGAATCGTTGAATATCTTATCAATTTTACATCAAACCACAACTTACAGCAGCAGCAGCAGCCCCAACCGTTTGTTGAATATCTTATCAATTTTACATCAAACCACAACAAAGCTAATAGCATTAAATAAACAACATAAGTTGAATATCTTATCAATTTTACATCAAACCACAACCCTGTTTGCTTTAAATACTTTAACTTGAAAGTTGAATATCTTATCAATTTTACATCAAACCACAACCGTCACCCGCTTCAACCGTAAATGTAACAGGTTGAATATCTTATCAATTTTACATCAAACCACAACACTGTTGCGCTTACAATTGCACAAATTCACCGTTGAATATCTTATCAATTTTACATCAAACCACAACGGCTACAATGCGTGGATAAGTGCTAACATTGTTGAATATCTTATCAATTTTACATCAAACCACAACGTAACCACCTTGCGAACCGGTACCGGTTGAGTTGAATATCTTATCAATTTTACATCAAACCACAACCATATAGCCGAACAATATGCTGCCGATGTAGTTGAATATCTTATCAATTTTACATCAAACCACAACCCAATACGGGTAACAGCGATTACTTTTAGTGTTGAATATCTTATCAATTTTACATCAAACCACAACCAAGCAGACTGAATCTCCTATAAATGCTGGCTTCTTCCGCAGATTTACAAGCAGGATAATCCAATTTTCCTGGCAGGGAAGTGGAGTGATGCACTGTTTTTTTAATCCTATTGTTCAAAATTGATATTATTTTTCAAAATATCAAAGAACGTATTTCAAATTTAGCAATTTACAGTGCTTTTTGCAAAGGTTCAATCTTAGAAAAGCTTTGTTAAAACATTTCCAGTTGCTTGGGACCTTCTGGCATGGGGCTCGATTTATTGCCCCAAATGTTTACAATGTTTCCGTATTGTTTGTCGGTGACGGCGAGGATGCTTACCTGCCCATGTTCCGGGATGAAACTTTTTACCCGTTTAATATGCACCTCGGCGCTCTCTTTGCTGGCACAATGACGGTTATAGACCGAAAATTGCATCATCGAAAAACCATCTTTCATCAAATCTTTTCGGAAACGGGTAGCTAAACGGCGTTCCTTTTTTGTTGTTACGGGGAGGTCGAAAAAAACAAATAACCACATAATATGATAGGCGTTTAAACGGGTTTGTTCCATGCTGTTTCCTTTTATTCAAAAATCGGATAGTTTATTTTGCGTTGTTCGCCTGAAAAGCATCTTGCAAGCGATGCTGTTGTTTGCGACAAAGCAATCATCAAGGGGCGTTTGCTTTCTCCTATTTTTACATCCATAGCCATCAGTTGTAGAAGTTCTGCTTTGTGTTCTTTTGCCAACATGAAGGTATCGGGGTATTTCTCATTTAAATCATAGGCTATCTCATCCACGTAAGGGCGGTATGGCTCCATAATATCATCGGCCAGGCAAAAGGCATTATACCTGTTCCGGTGATGGATGCCCAGGGTTGATAACAAACCCGATCCGGATAAGGCGCGGGCTACTGCCGAGCGTAGAAGGATATAACCATAGTTCAGGAAATTGTTCGGGGGCTCGCCATAGCGGTCGCGCGTAAAATCTTTGCCAAGCAGAGCCAGCCAATATAGCCGGGCAGCAAAGCCCTCCCGGTTGTCGCTGTCGCCGCTTTTAATGGTTTTGGCAATGGATTTTAGCTGGGTGCTGTTTTTCCCCAGTTTGTCGAGCAAGCGTGCTTGGTTTTTTATTTTTGCCTCAATGGTTTGCTTCCATAGGTTCTTTTTCAAAGGCTCGGATGCTGATATTTGCGCCCGGAACAACTCGCTTTGGATGTAATGGGCATCCAGTGGCAAAAGCATAGACGATGGCATGTGCTTGCTGTCGCAGAAAATGGTTGCCACATTATACTCATTGAGTTCTTCAACCAGTTTCATGGTAAAGGATATTTGTGGGTGGTCCAAAACCAGGAACCCCAGGTCTTCAACGGGTGCAGTTTTTAAAACTAGCCCGCTTTTATCTGAAATTTGCAGTTGCCCATTCCTTAAAGCTAAGTGGTGTGGATTGGAAATAAATAGTGTGCGTTTGATCATGGTTATAAGGTTTTATTGTCTGCCCAATTAACATTTTCGCATTTGTTTGACAAAGAACAGTGTTTGTTTGCCTCCATAATGCCAGTTGGGCTTTTGTGGTTTATGCATTATAGCTATCCATCACCTAAAAATCCAATTTCTAATTCTTTAAAGCAGTTGATTTTTTCAGTGTTATGATATTTGATAAAATTGTTTTTATCATTGTACCATCCTAATACCTCTTTGCGGTTAAGCTTTGTGGTTTTTGGAGATAAAATTGTTAAATATGAACTCCACGGATATTCTAAAGAATGCTTACAAAAACCATGGTGTATAGGATTATGGTGAATGTAATAGATCAAGTATTTTAATTGGCCGATTGCAGTTACCTGGACCCTCCTGAACGGATGTTCAAACAGGCTGCCTGTGCGTTTATAACGTTTGTTTATGGCTTTGCTGTAGGCATTAAACAAGTTTGAAAACTGCTGGTTGGCAAAATTCCTATTGGTTCCTTTTAAACCTTCAAGGTTTTCGAAACCTTGAAGGTTTAGTTCCTTGACAGATTTTATCCTAACCAAGAAATGAAAGTGGTTTTTCATCAGAACCCACGCAAATGTTTCGGCAATAACAGAAATGTACTTTGCATACAAATGCAGGAAATATTCATAATTTTCATTTTCCTGAAACAAATTGCAACCGTTAATCCCTCGATTATAAATGTGGTAGGATTTGCCGTATTCAAGAGGGGAGGTTTTCATCGTATTTTGTTTGCATTAAATCTAAAGATCAGTTTTATTATTCCAATTCAGTTTATTTTAATCCTTCCAGGTTTTCAAAACCTCGAAGGATTGGTGGTTATTTGCGTTATTTTTCCAAGAGGGGATATTTTAAAATCAATTCCTTCAATGAGTGCATTAAAATTACTGGCTTTAAATTTTATATAAGGGAACTCATACCCTTTTCCTATTACATCTCCTCCCTTTGGGGTTGTTAATTTACTTACTTTAAGATAAGGTTGCAGGTTTGAAACGGAACATAAGGGATAATTATCAACATGGTTAATCCAATACTGACCATCTTTTTCCGTAGCAAAAGGTTTAATCTCTTTTTCAGATTTCAATTCTACCCCCTCTTTCAAAAGTTCTTTTTTAGTCCTTCTTACATCTAAGACCATGTCACGCTCGTAACCTGAATTAATATAATCATTCATTGCTTTAATTACATCCGTAGTAGGTCTTGCCTCTTTATGAAAATATAACTTAATACCGTCACTATCAACCCCTCTTATTACGTATAACCTATTTCTCTTTTCTTCATTTGTCATTTCCCAAATCTCACTAGGGGTCTCTTTATATACCAATACCATTTTACCTGGCTTAACAACTTGAACCAACTGAAAATCCGGTTCTTCAGCTAATAATAAATTATTAATTAAATCAGGCTTACTTTGTCGCTTAAATTCATTACATGTTGACAACTTAAAGGCTTCTCCAGCTTCAAGGTTATTCAGGATTTTATAGTCTCTATCAAGTTTTCCCTTACTGTTTTCCTTCTCAAAAATTGCCATTAAATAATTGCCTCCATTTACTGCTCTGTAATGTTCTTTATATGGAAATTTTCTTTTTCTATTTTTATCTCTTTGCATCTTTATTTTAAGAGGCTCTTTTACCTGTGGCTGATAAATCCTTACCTTTTTTATTGGAATTTTCTTCTCCTCATTCATCCAAATAGAACCGTCTATTTTGTTTTTTCCTGTATCTGAAGTAGCAAGAACCAATATCTTATTTTTTATCGCATCTCTAATTTTTCCTTTAACAGTTGTGTCTACAATTTTTTCTATTTCTGATTTTTTTAAATCAACTATCATTTTACGCACAACATAATTCGGAATTACCTGTTCATTATTGTCTCTTTGAATCACGTTATCTTTATCATTGGCTATCGCCCCATAAAAAGTATCCTTATGCAAACTGCCGCGTACAGAATCTCCCTGCTCATAAAAAGGAACTTTAACTTTTTTCTCACTTCCTTCCTTATCAAAGATTGTTTTATAGTGGTAATTTTTAACAATTTTCCGTCCTCGGTTATCTTTTAAGATATTGCCATCTTTATCCTTTTTATAATCGGCTTTATACTGAATTTTACCCCGTACACGGATTTTCTTTTTGCTTTGTTTTGGCAAATTATCAGAATTATAATGCGAAACTAAAATCTGATTTTCAATTTCTTTTACATCTTCTGTAAATGTCCCCCATGGTTTCTGAACAGGTGGAAGCTGATTTGCTCCGGCATTATGTAATTCTTCCCAATCGTAGTAGAAATTGGCTAAAGTCTCGTAACTACCCTTGTCTATGCAGGCAATTGTAATAGCATCAATACAGTGATGAATATGATTAACACGAGCTTTTTTTGTATAATTATTTTGAAGTCCCCACATTATACGAAAATCTGCAACTATTTTCCCTTTTACTGTATATACTTTTGGGAAAACAGTTTTTAAATACAAACGAGAATATTTTGTGATAATACCAATATCTACCATTTGGCTGTTTTTGAATCCTTCGGGGACTTCTTTTAGCGTAAAACGGTTATACTTATTACGCCAATAATTACATTCGAATTTTAATTCATGTCTTTTTCGAATATACTTGTCTTTTTGTTCCTTATTCCCACTATTCTTTTTTACATTAAAATCAGCAAGACTAATCTGCTTCTCCAACTCCAAATATTTTTCTCTCCAAAACTCAATTCTCATTAATATTTCTGAATGATTGGATAATTCATAAGGAATCTTATTCTTTTTAATCTTTTGATTAAATTCACTTTCACACAATGTCTTATTTTCTTGCGAATTATCATACGACTGGCTTCGAGGAACAGTATGCTCAATATCATATTTTGGATTGGCTCCAAGAAATTCTTCAATATTGATTTGTTTACCAGTATACAAACAATTACGCCTTTGCTCTTCCCATAACTGATATTTCAAAATTTCATCTTCCGATGGTTGATAATCGGCTGTATAAAACTCTTTTATTTTAGAAACATATTCTTTGCGTTTGGTTTCTCTCTCATTTTGCCAACGTTTTAAGCCTGCTCTTTCGTTGGCATTTAATAAACCACGCGACATTTCAATGTTTACTTTGGTATTGGTATTAATAATGCCTTCTTTAATAAGTTCATTTATTACCAATCGAAGTTGATGCAAGGCACGCATGGCCATAGGGTTGCGAACAGATGAAGTCATTGGGCTGCCAAGATATAATTTACCGTCTTTCCCTCTTTTTGAAGGCTTATAGGTCTCAACTGCCGAAGGATGATAAAGTTTCTTGGCATTAATATTTTCTTCACCAAAATTATTTTCTAAAAAAGATAAAACAGCCTCATCTAATCTTTCAATCTTGATATGTTCACCTTTTCCAAGGTTTTTAGGCATATATTCTATTATTAATTGTTGAGCATAGTCTGTAAGATTATTCTTTTTGAACTCCGAGAAACTTTCAAACTTCTTTGTGCCGAGAACAGCTTTTATTTTTTTATCAAGCTCTTTAAAATAATATGGTTTTGCCTCTTCACTCCAAGTATTAGCTTCTCGGCGAGCATTGGTTATAAAGCCGTTTACCAGATTTTTTATTTTGGTATTATCAGCATGATTTTCAATAAGCTCCTTAATGGCATTTCGAATAATCTCTTTATTCTCATTTTCCCCCCAAATTTCAATAGGTACCGTCTCTTCCATATTACCTAAAAAAACAGCATGCGAATAAATTAATCCCTCTCGTAAATATGGTAATACTTTATTTATTGCTTTTAAACTTAATGATGCAAAATCTTGTTTTAATCGCATTTTCAAAAATGAAGTACATTGTTCATCATTAAAGCCTAAATGTTTTTGTCCAAACTTCTTTAATCTTTCATCCGAATCGAAAGTATAGAGTGCATGCCAGGCATCAGAAATTAGTATTGGAGTTCGCCCATTATTATCTTTTATGTAGTTAAATTTTCCATCAATAAAGTTTTCGCCAAACAGTTCTTTAAATCTTGCCGAAACAGGACAACCACTTACTGTTGTTTTCATCGAATAATTCAGCAAGTAATCCTCTGGATATTTCTTTCTTTCTCGGTAATACTTGTATTGCTTTTTAGGAGCAAGCTGTTTGGCTAAGTCTTCAAAATCGAAGTGCTCTTTGCTCTTTCTAAAAAATTGAGGAATTATTTTTTCTCTTTCAGCATTATTCAGCTGACGTAGCTTTTCGTCAGCAGGAGTTTTTATTTTAATATTATTAATGAAACAAAGCATCCGATATTCTTCAAACTCAGGTCGAGACACTGCACAACGTGGCTTATTGGTTTCAAAAACACATTTTCCTATTAGTCCCTTTTGCGATTTAAAAGGACGCTGATAAAAAATAGCTTTGCGCAGTTTATTTTTTAATTCGTCAGGAATGTTTTGAAATTTACAGATACGGTTAAATTCATCTAGGTAATGTTCTTCTCGGTGTGTATACGTATCTCTTATTTTCTCTCCTTTTATATATTTCTGATAAAAATATTGTCCCAACGTAAGATTGCCTTTTCGAGTTGTAATTTCAGCTATCTTTCCTTTTACCTCTCCTAGGTTTTCTTTCCTATTAATAAAAGTTAGAATGCCAATTTTTGCAGTTTCAACATTTTCAGAATCATCTATTAGTGAAATAATTCTTCGAACAAAACTCTTGAGCTTCCTGTTATCCTCATCCTTGTCAAGAATTGAATTTATTGGTCTCAACAAAAGTTAAAACTATGCACTTTAGTGCATCTGGCTTTAGCTTCTAAAAAGCTTACCTTTGTTTTATGGCAAACCAACAAAGATCAAATGGTCATAGAGTATCTAGTTTAACAGCACATGTAGTATGGTCCACAAAATATCGTTATAAGGTACTTCAAGGGGATATCCAAAGGAGGTGTAGGGCTATCCTGATCCAGATTTGTGAAGCAGAGGATGTTGTAATAATGAAGGGGGTTGTATCACAAGACCATGTGCATATGCATTTGAGTTACCGTCCATCCCAATCAATAAGTCAACTTGTAAAACATCTAAAAGGAAGAAGTTCAAGGAAGTTACAACAAGAGTTTCCCGAGCTGGGAAAGAAATATTGGGGGCGGCATTTTTGGGCAATTGGCTTTGGATGTTGGAGTACAGGTAATATTACAGATGAAATGGTAAATGAATATTTGGAACACCACAGAAAACCAACAGACAATGATGAATCAAATTTCATCCTTGAGTAAAGGAGACTTTCAGTCTGAGGGAAAACTATGGTACTTTCAGTCCATAGTGGTTTATTT
>JANQHI010000005.1 GCA_028282705.1 Prolixibacteraceae bacterium
TGCAATTCCTTCTGCTTTATTTCAATCAAGTGTTAATGTAATCAGCAATGGGTTGGTTAATACGCTGAATAAAGATCCTTTTTTTGAAAATTGGGAATCAGGGGTTATATCCGCGTTTGTGTTTGCTGGTATTCAATATACTTATAATAAAATGCAATTTTATACTATTTCCCAAAATAGTACCATAATAACGAATTCAGACGGAACTTTAATTCCTAGCTCTAATACTTTAAATAAATTCTCGGATGAATATTTCCCTAAATTTAAATATCGCAACAAAGCTAACCTAATTTATAAAGAAGGATATGTTGAGCGAATGAAGCCCAAAGCTTCGGCATTTACTAAATCAAAAATGGTTAATGGTAAATATAATATATATTTTTCAAAAAAATCATTCTCTTCAAAATGGAGTTTGTATTTGGATATGGGGCATGAGTATATTCATATATCCCATATGTTAACATTAGGGAACAATTTTAATATTAACTATTCTGAGTATGCTGCCTATAAATGGAATTATAGGATAAGTAAATCCTCTTATTTTAATGACCAAGCATTAAAATATTTTAAGCCAACATTAAAAAATCAAGGTATCTTAAGTAATGTAATCAAGCCTAAGTATATGCGATTAGGTGACTTTGGCATATTTGATTTTATTCCCAAAGGTTTATACTGATGTTTATGAAAAGATTAGTTGAAATTATATGCATTGGTCTTATTATTGTAGCATGCCAACCGACTAATAATAAGCAAGTGAAGGTAATATTAGAGCATGAAAAAAAAGATGGGAGTCATTTATTAGTTTTGACTGTTGTTAATAATACTTCTGCTCCTATATACATTCCACGATTAGCTTCTCTTATGACACCAATTGATAGTATCAGATTTTTTAATTCAAAAGGGGAAATAATAAACGAACAATTGGTGATAGATGAATTGAGTTATGGTATCTCTTTTTATGGTCCACCAAGAGATGGTAAGGTAATCACTGATTATTGTTCTGACGAACCCTATATTTCTGAGTATATTGATTTAGAGCTACCTCCGTTTACACAAAGGAAAATGATGATTAGGTCTATTGTTCAATATGAATATGAACGTCTGATTTTAGAAGATGAACCAAAAATGTTGATTGAGGAAGATATTAATTTCATTAAAAGCCTAATATTTTCGAAATATTGTAATTCAATATTTTTAAAACCTAACGAAACGTATAGTAATTGTATAACTATAAATACACTCTCTTTTAATAAAGATTTTCTTAAAATATATTTACATTATACGCCTTCAAAAGAATATGAAGAATATAAATATAAATTAAAATTTGATGATGATTCAATTAGGATTACATCTGATCTCATAAAAAAATTTGAAGGTTATTCTCTTTTTGATAGAATTATTAAATCGGATACATTATTTATTAATTTTTAGAATCAGTAAAAAGCTCCACTTTTATGGGGAGCTTTTTTATGTTTGAAAAGTAATAGGTATACCCAGATGGATACAGTCTTTGAAATTAGATATTAAATAATGGGACATCTGGTTGTATTGGAATTCAGGAAAGTGCAACGATGTTGGATAATTTTGTCGATCCAATAACTAAAAAGTGTTTATTGCATGAGCAGAAATTATAAGTTCCATAACCCTGAAGGTGTTTGCTTTGTATCATTTGCAGTAGTTGGTTAGCTGGATGTATTTACCAGGAATGAATATAAAAATATCTTAATTGACAGTTTGCATTATTGCCAACAAGAAAAAGGAATGGAGGTATTTGCATATTTGTATAATGACCAGCCATGTCCATCTTATTTTTAGAAGTGCAGGAGAACAAAAACCGGAAATGTTATTAGGTGATTTTAAACGTTTTACCAGCAAGGCTATTGTAAAAGCTATAATTAGCAACCCCAAAGAAAGCAGAAAAGAATTTCTTTTGGATCAGTTTTTAAAAGCAGGAAGTTCTTCTTCAAATGTTGATAAATACCAATTTTGGAGGCATGATAACAAGCCAATAGAATTATGGAGCAACAAAGTAATAGACGAGAAAATAAACTATATCCACCAAAATCCAGTTGAAGAAGGCCTGGTTTTTAGGGCAGAGGATTATTTATATAGTAGTGCGGTTGATTATGCAGGAGAAAAAGGAGTTTTAGAAAATGTTATTGTGGTGCTATAATACCACACGATACAATCGTGCGGTAGCATGGCAGGACAAGCTGTTAATAGGTTTTTAGGATTATCAGGAACCCCATGGGTCTTTTATAAGAATAGTGGTTTTCAATGGGGGACTGAAGCTAAGTACTTTGATTTCTTTTATAAATGGTTAGGATATTAATTATGAGCATTATAATATTTGTTTCTGTGCTTATTTTAGATTGTAATAACATTGATCAAAAAAGTATTTCTGAAGATAAGATGTTAAGCAAGACTTATACTGTTGAGCAAATTGCTTTTTTAGATGAGATTCTTTCTTATTATGATTCAACTATCATTTGTTTAACAAATATCAAAAATGTTGATTTGGCATATCATTCATTTTGTGAATCCCTGGATTCGGATTTAGAAAAAATGTATAAACAATTAGAGGTAATAAATTCCCCAAAATTTTTGAAGAATAAAGGTTTAATGGATCATCCTTTTTTCCATGAGATATGGAAGGTAGAGAAAATGGTTGATATAGAAGCCGTAAAAGGTTATGAAAGATTCGAATTAAATCATAAAGGAGGTGTTATTAAGATTCTCAAACTTCTAAAAAAGAGGAACAAGGTTTTTAAAAAGTATTTGGATATTTTTTTAACATCAGGGGGTATACCTCCATCTTTAGCTGGAGGATTTCACCATGTTCATAATAAGTTCGATTTTAATGACTGTAAAGTTAGGTTATGGTTTGCTATCCATTTTACAACCATTGAATTTGATGTAGCATATAGGAAATTGATAATGTCTTTACCTGATTAAGAAGACGATAATTAGAAAAACTTAATATCAATCACCCCCCGTCTAATTTTGACGAGGGGTTTTGGTTTTTTGGTTGGGCAATTATATCAATGACTGGCTTGATAATACCATAAATAAGGATATGAATCCCAAAGAAGCATTTAGTCAAACACCCATAATGGCAAGCACTAACTTTAGTCCCAGTGCCATGAAACCATACTTCTTTCTCCCCCTATCTTAGTTTTAATAAAAGCTTTTTTGTTTGGCACGTTTGAAGCTAAAATTGAAATTGGTAAACAGAAGTTGCTTAATAGCTGTTGATATTTTAAATACCACCTGTAAAGTGCCTGATACTTAAGTTTTCAACCATATTTTGTTAGTTAATGACCCCTTTGAACCCCCTGATTCATCCATTGTTTTACTTATATTTGTGGCAAATTGCAGGTATTATGACTCCAAAGTATGATGAAGGAACAATAAAAACACTGGATTGGCAGGAGCATATCAGGAAACGCCCTGGGATGTATATTGGAAAGCTGGGTGATGGCTCTTCAACTGATGATGGCATCTATGTACTCCTTAAAGAAGTAATGGACAATTCCATTGATGAATTTATGATGGGCTTTGGGAAAAAGATTGAGGTAGGCATAGATACTGAAAAGGTAACTGTACGCGATTTTGGCAGGGGGATACCACTGGGCAAATTGGTTGATGTGGCCAGTAAAATGAATACAGGAGCCAAGTATGATTCCAAGGTTTTCAAAAAATCGGTAGGGCTGAATGGTGTGGGTATTAAAGCAGTAAATGCACTTTCTACCAAATTTACCATAAAGTCAATTCGTGATGGGAAAGCCAAACAAGTGGTATTCAGCAAAGGGGAAATACTGGATGAAAAAGACCTGGCAGCCAATGGGGAAGAAAATGGCACATCCATCTGGTTTGAGCCTGATGCATCTATATTCAAAAACTTCCATTATATAAATGATTATGTGGTCAATATGTTGAAGAACTACACGTTCCTCAACTCAGGGTTGACCATTGAATATAATGGTGAAAAATACTTCTCAAGGAATGGGTTAAAAGACCTTCTTGAAGAGAATATGGATACTGACCCATTGTATCCTGTAATCCACTTGCAAGGAGAAGATATTGAAATTGGGATCACCCATGGCAACCAATATGGTGAAGATTATTACTCATTTGTAAATGGGCAGCACACCACACAAGGAGGGACACACCTTCAGGCATTTCGTGAATCCATTGTAAAAACAGTCAGGGAGTTTTATAAAAAAGACTTTGACCCATCTGATATCAGGGCTTCTATTATTGCTGCTGTAAGCATTAAAGTAGAGGAGCCTGTTTTTGAATCTCAAACAAAAACAAAGCTGGGTTCAAAAGACATAGGACCTGATGGTCCCAGTGTGAGGCACCATGTAAGTACTTTCCTGCAAACAGAACTGGATAATTACTTGCATAAAAACCAGGAAGTGGCAGAGGTGTTGCTAAGGAGGATACAAGAATCAGAAAGGGAGAGGAAAGCCATATCGGGCATAAAAAAACTGGCTAAACAAAGGGCAAAAAAGGCAAGCCTCCATAACAGGAAATTACGTGATTGCAGGATACATTACAATAGTAAAAATGAGCGGAAAGATGAATCATGCATCTTTATTACAGAGGGGGATTCAGCAAGTGGCTCTATCACCAAATCACGTGATGTAAACACACAGGCAGTTTTTAGCCTCAAAGGAAAGCCTTTAAATACTTATGGGCTGACCAAAAAAGTGGTGTATGAAAATGAGGAATTCAACCTGCTGCAAGCAGCCCTGAATATTGAAGAAAGCTTAGAAGATTTAAGGTATAACAAAGTTATTATTGCTACTGATGCTGATGTAGATGGGATGCACATCAGGTTGCTTTTAATAACATTCTTTTTGCAGTTTTTCCCTGAGCTGGTGAAAAAAGGGCATGTATACATCCTTCAAACCCCACTGTTCAGGGTAAGGAACAAAAAGAAAACCATTTATTGTTATTCTGAGGAAGAAAAGGAAAAGGCCATTAAGGTTCTGAAAACCAAACCAGAAATAACACGATTTAAGGGATTAGGTGAAATTTCTCCAGATGAGTTTAAGCATTTTATTGGCACAGATATCAGGCTGGATCCTGTGTTAATGAAAAAACATGAATCAGTTTTGCAGATGCTTGAGTTTTATATGGGGAAAAATACACCTGAAAGGCAGGAATTTATTATAGATAACCTGTATGTTGAAAAAGATGAAGTTGCTTAGAGACTGTTTAAATTTTATTTTTTGGAATGATTTTGATGTATTTTTTGTTTAAACAAGGCGGATTTGACACGAATAGCATTAGCTATTTAAGGAA
>JANQHI010000032.1 GCA_028282705.1 Prolixibacteraceae bacterium
TACCCCTGTAACTGTTGTTGATTTCTATCCAACATTAGCCGGAATGAGTGGTGCAAATCTTCCCAAAGACAAACAAATTGACGGTGAAAGTATTGTGCCTCTGTTAACGGGAAAAGGAAAGCTAAAACGTGATGCCATTTTTTGGCATTTGACTTCGTACAATGGGAACGGGCGCAGTAATTCATTACTTTGGCAACCACCTGGCGGGGCAATACGAAAAGGTGACTGGAAGCTAATTGAAAACTTTGAAGATGGCTCTTTACAGGTGTATAATTTAAAAAGGGATATTGGGGAAAAAGAAAATTTAGCGGACAAATATCCTGAAAAGACACACGAGCTTTTAACAGAACTTAAAGCCTGGCAGGAAAAAACCAAAGCTCCAATACCAACTAAAATTAATCCACTGTATGAACAAAACGCAACAAAATGGATAGTCAATCAGAATAAAAGAAACACCAGTGAAGTTGAAAAACTTACTTTAATTAAATAATCAGTAGTGTCAAGTCAAATATGAAATGTTGGTTAAGTCGAAGATATGTTTGTTTCCGGCAATGGGACTGTACAAAAAGAAGAATAGTTAACCGCAAAGATCGAATAAGTTAACGCAAAGAATAATAAGAAGTAGATATTCAATCGTGTAGATTTTGCGCTCTTTGTTTACCCTTAAGTACTTTACGGTTCGTTTATTACCTGGACAATCTCCATGAAACCCAGGGATGAAAAGGGGCTTAAGTCATTAATCTGAATTTTAACCAGGCACTATTGTTAAATAATGATTTGTAAAAAAATGGAACCAGGGTATTTAAAAACAGTTGCTGTATTATTTTTAGCTTTTATCCCTTTTTTTGTTTCTGCTGAAATAGAAAAGGGGCAACCCAATATCATTTTCATTTTGGTTGATGACTTGGGCTATTCCGATGTCGGGTACATGAACCAAAAGCCCAAAGTCCAAACACCCAATATTGATAAGCTGGCAAAAAGCGGGATGGTTTTTACCAATGCATATGCCGCGTCCCCTGTATGTTCACCCACGAGGGCCAGTATCATGACAGGAAAATACCCTGCAACTTTAAGGCTCACCTGTCATATCCCTGGTATTGGCATGCAACCGTACCTTGACAGGATGAACAAAGACAAGAAGCTAATGGAAGCGGAGTTTATTGATCACCTCCCTCATGAAGAATTAACTTTTGCTGAAGTTTTAAAAGCAAACGGGTACAAAACAGCTTTTATTGGAAAGTGGCATTTGGCAGGCGAAGGTTCCCAAAAAACAAATGATGGTGTCGTTAATGCGATGTTTCATCCCGACCAGCATGGGTTTGATATTAATATGGGTGGTTGTGCCTACGGGCAGCCTGCCAGTTATTTTTCACCATATAAAAATGCTACCATTAAGAATGGGGATGAAAATGAATACTTAACAGACAGGTTGGGAGATGAAGCCTGCAATTTTATTGAAGAAAACAGAAATATGCCTTTTTTGCTTTGTTTGTGGACATACACGGTACATACGCCATTAAGAGCTCCTAAAGATGTTATCGATAGATACAATGGAAATAAGTATCTGGCTATGATACACAAGTTGGATGAAAATGTAGGAAAGGTGCTGGAAAAAGTTAAGGAACTGGAGTTAAATAAGAACACCTTAATTATTTTATATTCTGATAATGGAGGATTGTTTGAAAATCCTCCCTTGAATAACCGCAAAGGCTCTTTGTATGAAGGAGGAATTCGTGTCCCTTTGATTATGAGCTATCCGGGAAAAATACAAGCAGGATCGAAGTGTGATATTCCCGTTACCAGCCCTGATTTTTCCCCGACGATCTTAGAAACTGCAGGGCTTTCATCGGAAGGATATAAAAACCTGGAAGGGCAGAATCTTTGGCCTTTACTTTCTCAAAAAGAAGGCTTTAAGGAACGTGCAATTTATTGGCATTTCCCTCACCGCAGGAATACAGATAAAGCCATGGGGGCAGCACTGCGGGAAGGAAAATGGAAATTGATCTGGGAGTACGAATCAGATAAACTAAGCTTATTCAACCTGGAAGAAGATATTGGAGAGACAAAAAATTTAGCCAATTTAAACCTGGAAAAATTAAAAGACTTACATAAAAAACTAAAAGTATGGCTGGTAAAAACCAATGCAGCCATGCCCCAGGCAAATCCGAATTATAAAGAATCTATAAATTAACCTGATACATCATGAAACAATCCATCGTATTTATTTTGCTTTTGATTATTGCTTATGCCTGTAAAACAGAACCTCAGGCTGTTGTTAACCTGGTTCCGGCAGAACCTGCCAAATCGGCCAATTACTGGTGTACCTGGTATGCCCAAAACTATTGGGTACAACGTGGAGGGGAAATAAGCGATTTAAATAAAATCACCAATCCTGCTGCCCGCGAGGAACTAAGTTATAACCACCTTTACAACGAAAAAGAAGGGTGGATAACCAATTATTTACCAAG
>JANQHI010000034.1 GCA_028282705.1 Prolixibacteraceae bacterium
CATATGTGATAAGATCAAGAGCATTGACATCGTGCATTTTGGCATTTGAGATATACAGGAACGTTGGTATCGATGTTTTCACATCATATAAAGTGTGCAGTTTAATGCCACCTTTTGTTTTCCTAAACTCAGCCCACCAAAATACACTGAGACAGAGATCTATTGTTGATGAATCAAATGCATAAACATTGCCTTCAACGTTGACCTCAAAGTCCGGTCTGTAGCAGCTTTTGCGTGCTTCGTCAATGAGGACATACGCAAATTCTTCAAAAATTTTATAGCTGCGTTTTTCATTGGCAGTACCAAGGTTTCTCCTTGAGACAGTTGGGCCAAACCCCAAATGATAATATTTGGATTTATGAGCTTCAAGACTGAGAAGTAAATCCCTCATACTATCTCTTGATGTAAGTTGCCCAAATACCATGCATAGCATTTGGTTCCAACAAGTGAATGTTCTTACATATTTATTCCCGTTGTGTTTGCTGACAACTTTGTCGAATACACGTCTGGGTAAAAAATCTGTAAGTTGAGCGAAGATATATTTGCCTTGGTTCATGGATGATTGCTTGTTTGAATGCAAAAATCCATATTTCCAATTCAAATCGTCACGCTATCAAAAATCGCCACAAGTACGACTAACAAAGAATTTCAAAGAACGTTTATTAATTTTTAATGCCCACTAGTGACTTAATTATTATTCAAAACCGTCTAATTTACTCAATAAATCGAACCCTCATTATTTCCCCCTACCATCTTGACGGATAAGCATTGCCCTTAACCCTAATTGTTAGTTATCCAACACCTCCTCACTAATATCGAGATGAATTGGATAATACAAATTCAAAGTTTTATAGATACAATTTACCTATAAATATGGATATAATAAAATATCTGACCATAACCAAAATTGAGAATGGCCAGATATTTAGAATTAACTAACATAAACTATGTAGTACAAAAAATGATACTATAATTCGTTAATCCCACCAAATATCAATCTGAAAGAAAATTTTAAAAACTTACTTTCAAGCCCAATGACAGTTTTCTGCCAAAGTGTGATGTTGAATAAAACCTGTCACTTCCAAGTGCCTCTGACTTTGAGAACATTCCAGGGGTATTATTCAGGATATTTACGGCATTCCCAAATAGAGATATATTATCGCTAATATTGTAACTGATTGATCCATCTAATTGCCCATAAGCATCAACCCAAAGAGGTTCTCCAAATGAAGGGCTTGGCTGACTAAGAAACTCATCACGGTGGCTATAAGTCAAACGAACCTGGAATTTGCCATTGTCATAATACCCAGTAAGGTTATAGCTAAATTTTGATACCCCAGGGAAATCAATACTTCCCCCACCTTGAACAAACTCGGCACTATTTTCCACAAATGTTGCGTTGGCTGCATAACCTAATCCACTCCTGAACGATTTCTGATAACCAACTTCAAATCCGCCAACCTCGGCAGTTCCCTGGTTATCTGGTTGGCTAAAACGGTCAAAAACAACGCCTTCGAGTTCAACATCTACATTGGTTACGCTTGCAATATAATTATCCAACTTCTTATAAAAAAAGCTTCCATACAAGGCACTACCTCCACCCAAGTACCATTCTAATCCCAGATCAAAATTAGTTGATTCATAAGGCTTTAAGCTTGTATTACCACCTGTAGCAGTAGCAGCAACTCCATCTCCATTTAGATCAATCGTGGCATTAGGGTTAATACTTAAAGCAGGAGCCAGGTCATTAAAGGTTGGACGAGTTAAAGACTTTGAAGCTGCCACCCTTAATATCAAATCTTCTTCTAAATTGAAACTTAGGTTTAAACTTGGCAAAACACTAAGATAAGAGCTGCTAAAGTCAATTTCCTCATTATTCGGACTTGTAAACACAATTGCCGCACCAGATATGGTAAATGGCCTGACATAACCACTAATATCCTGGTCTGTGTATATCATCCTGAACCCAATATCCCCAGAGAATGGAATATCACCAATCTCACCTTTCAGGTTTGCCTGAACGTATGAAGCCAAGGTACTTTCCGTCACTTTAAATGAATTCAATGGATCAAAAACAAGGTCAGTGGTAATAAGTGTCCCATTCCGGTCATAAAGTGTCTGTGAATTAAGAAACTCGTAATATGGATCAATTTGTGGGAAAATAAACTCAGAAAAGTTAATGCCGGCAAGATTTCCATTATAAAAGTTATCTCTGCCACGGTCGTATTGCCCACCAGCTTGTTCAAAACCAAATGCTGTCCCATTGGCATCTATCCTGAAATGGTTATCAAAGAAACTAACCATCACTTCTTTATTTCTTTTCCGAGCCCTAACTCCCATCTCAATTGAAGATATTACACCTCCAATTTCACGTTTGGCATCTAATTGTAATGCCATTTCGGAGTCCTTATTATCAAAATCCCGAAAAGTACCATTTCTCATCCAATAATTATCAGGAGCAGAAAGGTTTGCAGTACTACCCTTGTCAACGGTTACAAACCCACTCCTGGTTATATCAGTTTGGAAAGCATAGATGCCACCTGCAGAAGAGGATCCTCCATCTCCTACAATAACAGCACGGTCAAAATCAAGTTTCCCGGTTGCGACCACATAGCTTGCATCAGCATTCAACTCCCAACTACCTATTTTTTGCTTAAGGTTTAAGCCAAAAGAAAAAAGGTCATCACTTCCTGTATTTCTGTCCATAACAATTTCAGGAGGTAATGAAAACGGAATACTCGTGAGGGTATTTCCATCATAAATACCCTGAACCTGGGCACTTCCATCTGGATTTTGTTTAATTCCTGCACTTGCCCAATCCTGATTAAATAAAGGGAGCGTTATTAATAAAGCTTCTTGCCCAGTATTTTCCAATTTCCGTTTTGAGTAAATAAAATCGAAATTAATATCTGTATTATCGCCAGGTTTAAATTGCCAGGTGTTTGTTATGGTAAACCTTTCCCTTTTTTCTTCAAAACTCTCATAATGGTGAGATAATGGGATATAAACCTTTGACAAGTCATCGCTAACACCATCATTAACTAGCCCGTCATTGTCAGTATCGTAAGAACCAAACTGGAACCATCCAAAACCACGGGAGAAATCTTCCCTTATTGAGCGTTTTGAATATGAAGCAGAAAATAATACCCCAAAGGTACCTGCATCATTTACATGGCTATATAAACCCGATAAGATTGGGTCTACATTACCAGCAAAATCCTGATAAGATGCCTGCGCAGAGGCTGAAAACCTTTCCCCAATAGACAAAGGGCGTGATGTTTTTACATTGACAACACCTCCAATACCTCCTTCAATATGTTTTGCGGAAGTTGACTTGACCACTTCGAGGGTATTAATTATTTCTGAAGGTAAAACATCAAAGTTGGCTGCTCTTCCAGTTGAAACCCTTGTGGCTCCTCCAATATTCTGGTCAAAAAATTCCGTGGCACTAACCAAGCTACGGTCATTAATAGATCCCCGAACAAAATCAGGACCAAGCCCACGGATTGAAACAAAGTCACCTTGCCCCCTGGTCCTTTCAATAGCTACCCCTGCAACACGTTGTAAAGCCTCGGCAATGTTTTGGTCGGGAAGCTTACCAACATCTTCCGCAGAAATTGCATCAACAAACTGAGGAGACTCCCTCTTAATTGCTACTGCTCTTTGCAATGAAGCACGATAACCTTTTATAGTAACTTCATCAATATCTGTTATGTCTTCAATTAAAGATAGGTTAATCTCCTCCTTCCCGATAACACTAATTTCTTGCGATTCGTATCCTACAAATGAAATAACAATAACATCAGCATCAACAGGAAGGCTCAATTCATATGTACCATCAGCCCTAGTTGAGGTTCCTGTATTTGTACCCTTTAGTATGATAGAAACCCCTGGTAAAGGCAAGCCTTTTTCATCAGTAATTTTTCCTTTAATTGTTTTTTTCTGGGGTTGTACAGTTTGCCCTTTGCCCTTTTTTTCCTTCTCCAGAGCTTTCTGTTTTTCTTTATCTAAAGCAATGATAACTTGCCTGTCGTTAATTTGGTAAACATTGGCAGTGCCCATAAAGGCAACATCAAGGATTTCTTCTATGGTTTTTCCCTTGGCATCAATATTTACCTCCCTTTCTAAATCAATGTTCTGATCCTGATAAAAGAAAATAAACTCACTCTGATTTTCAATTTCCTTGAATAGCTCCTGAATACTTGATTTCTCCAAGTTAAGAGATAGTTTTGTTACTTGAGAATAAGTGCTTGCACTTACTGCCATCGCTGATATTAACAATATTGCAAAAACAGTTTTCATAATAAGCAACATTTTCTTGAGGCTCCATAAAGAGCCTGAATCAAAAATTTTTTTCATAAATTTGTTCGTTAAAAGTTAATAAATTGACCTTTTCAGGTCGATAAATTTTTACGTAGAACCGGGCAATGTCTGACCACATTTCCCGGTTTTTTTAGACTCATAGGTTTTCTCTTTTATTTATTTATCAATTTAATCAAGTTATCAGATTCTTCAATTTCTAGAGAGGATGCAAATGCCAATGCTTCCAAAACCTCCATAATATTTTCATCCAAGTCGAGTTTTCCTGAAAAAGTGATATTGCCAATGTTATTGCCAATTTCTATTTTCTGGTTATAATACCTTTCAATCTTTTTCACAACATCCCTGACAGCCATATTTTTACACATCAAATAAGAATTTATCCAGGATACATGCTCGCTAATATCCACATCCAGTTTTTCCAGCACTCCTGAACCTTTATGAAACAACATGCTCTGCCCAGGGGCGATCTTATGTTTTGCACTTAGCAAACCTTTTTTAGAGACTTCAACACTTCCTGATACCAAAACAGTTTGGGTGAATTGGTCATCTCCATAGGCTGAAACATTAAATTCTGTCCCTGTTACCTCGACATCCATATCAGGGGAATGGACAATAAAAGGTTTGGTTTTATCTGGTTCGATTTTGAAATAAGCCTCTCCAACAAGGTATACCTCCCTTTTTGATTTTGAAAAGCGAGATGGAAAGGAAACTTTACTCCCTGCATTGATAAATACAACTGAACCATCAGGAAGTGTTAGGCTGCTTTGCTTCCCATATGGCATAATTACATGGTTCATTTTATCATGTTGGGTTTCCTGTGGCTGTATGGTATCATTATTAACCAGTATAGCCCCTGATTCTTTCAACTCTATGGCAGACTCATCAGAGCTGATAATGGTTGATGTGCCATCAGCCAATATTACCTGGGCTTCTTCTACCTCAGAATAATCCACTTCTGTATATTCAAATTTTGGCTGCTTGGTCATCAGATGATAGGCCGTAACCCCTCCCAGGCCAAGGGTTAATATAACCACTGCTGCCCAACGGAATAAAAGATGCCTGGAATTATTGGCCTTCTTTTGTGACCCTTCAATTCGTTTCCACAACAAATCTATGCGTTCATTTGAAAATTCACTTTCATCACTTTTTATTGAACTAACAATATAGGCAGCCCTTTTTATCTTTTCTTTCTGTTCAGGGTTCCTTTTTATTACTTCAGCCCAAAAATTATCTTTTTCAACACTGGGTTTAACTACCCATGCAATAAAATCAGAATGAGTAACAAAATCGTCAACAGTATATTTCTCGTATTTATTCATATTTTTTGCTTAACACATATATAAGACATGGAATAAAGAAATGTAATCATCTAAATGATTTTTTTTTGCTACTAACCAGAAAAAAACAGCTCGCAGATTCCTTGCTAAGTATAAAAATAGTAAGCTTTAGTGGCTTCTTTTCTTATTTTAAGAATATTCTAAAAATATGGAGAGTAGGTTGATGCTGGATTTTTTAAACTCGCCTCGCAGCAATTTGATAGCCCTATAAATGGAATTCCTACATGCCTGGACACTCATGCCCATAATTCCTGCAATTTCATGATATTCAAGGCCGTTTGTATAACGTAAAAATATAGACTCCTTTTGCCTTGCCGAAAGTTTTTTTAATGCTTTTATTAAAATATCCTTCTTTTTCTGCTCGCTTTCTGAATCAACAATTTTGCTTTCAATGGAAAAAGCCAACTCAAAATAATAGTCCCCTTTCCCTTTCAGGGAATATTTCTTCTCCCTTTCAAGCATCCTTACCAAGTTATTCCTAAACGATTTTACAAGATAAAGCTTAACATTGTTTGTATTGCTAAGCTTCCTTTTTTTATTATAGATTTTTATAAAAAGGTCGTGGATGCAATCCTCTATGATTTGCTCCTGGGATGTAAGTTTTAACCCATATTGGTATAATAATTTTGCATATTGGTCATACAGCAATTTAAAAGCATTATCGTCACCTTTTCTTAGAAGTTCCCATAACAGGCTTTTATTTTCATTGTTTTTGACCATTAGCCAAATTCACTTACTAAATAGATAGAAATGTTAAAAATAGTTATTTTCCTTTATATCATTATGAAACCTTTACTTTGAAGTTCATTTCTTAGGGTAATCCTTTGAGGAAGATCATTATTCTTAATTACAAAAAGAAGCTTCCTTATCTCCCACATCTGCTTTATCGCCATTATACAAAATAATGCTACTTTAGCTTGGTTGCTTAATTTACCGTGCATAAATGTAATCATTTGGAAAAAACAACACTAATAAAAAAATGGTCAAGGATTTATTTTATCCTGTTCCAGTTAATTAAACATTGTTTATTTTTACGGGTATGAAGAGGCTCATTTTTGTACGTTTAATAGTAGAAAGTTTCAACTTTGCCATAAACTCGCTTAAAGTCAATAAACTTCGCACAATCCTTTCATTGCTTGGGATTACAATTGGCATTTTTGCTATCATATCTGTTTTTACTGTTATTGATTCACTGGAGAGGTATATCAGGGATAGTTTAAGTTCATTGGGAAGCAACATGATCTATGTGCAAAAGTGGCCCTGGACACCTCCTGAAGGGGAAACTGAATACCCATGGTGGAGGTACCTTAACCGCCCAGTACCTGAGTACTCTGAAACTGAAGAAGTGCTAAGAAGGTCAAGGCTAACAGAAAATGCAGCTTTTTTGTTTGGTTTCAACAGGACTGTGCAATATGAAAACAGCAAGGCTGAGAATACTGAAATATTAGCCACGTCACATGGCTTGCTTGATGTTTGGAGCCTGGACATTGAAACAGGGCGTTATTTTACTGAATCTGAAATGAATTCAGGTGTCCCTTTGGCAGTGGTTGGTTTTGATATTCAGGAGAAACTTTTTGAGGACATTGCCCCACTTGGGAAAACCATAAAAATACAGGGGCACAAATTCCTTATCATAGGCGTTTATAGTAAATCAGGGCAAGATATGTTTGGGACCAGCATGGATAAGAGGATCCATATTTCAACAACCTATGCCCTGACCATGGTTGACATCCGCAACCGCGACCGTGGACAAACAATTTGCGTAAAAGGGAAGGCCAATTCTGATGCTGATGAGGTTAAAGCTGAATTAGCAGGGGTGATGAGGTCAATTCGCAAATTGCGCCCTATGGAAGACAATGATTTTGCATTAAATGAGGTTAGTTTCATTTCGAACCAATTTGACCAGTTTTTTATTGTTTTCAATATGGCTGGGTGGATTATTGGAGGCTTTTCAATTGTAGTTGGGGGGTTTGGTATTGCCAACATTATGTTTGTTTCTGTTAAAGAACGCACAAAGCAGATTGGCATCCAAAAGGCTATTGGGGCAAAACGTTACTTTATTTTATTGCAGTTTATTTTTGAAGCCATAATCCTTTCAGTTATTGGTGGCTTGATTGGGTTATTCCTTATTTTTATTGGAACTACCATTTTCAGTTATGTTGCTGAAATGAATATAGCTTTAACCATGGGCAATATTATTAAAGGAATAATGATCTCGAGTGTTATTGGTTTTATTGCAGGATTGCTGCCTGCACTATCAGCAGCCAGGCTTGACCCTGTTGTAGCAATAAATACTGTTTAAGTCAAAAAAGGTTCAGGAAAATATTTCCAACCACAAGGTAGATAAACAATCCCAAGATATCATTCATGGTAGTTATAAATGGCCCTGTTGCCAATGCTGGATCAATTTTCAATTTATTCAATAATAGAGGTATCAGTGTCCCAAACAAAGAAGCAAACACGATCACAATAAAAAGGGACACTGCCACAGCCCAAGTAAGCTGCATGCTGTCCCTGGAATAAAAGTAATTGAATATATATATTAACACAGCAAACACAAATGCAGTAATTAAAGCAATAGCAAATTCTTTCAATAATTTATGCGAGATAGACTCAATATCTTTTGCTCCACTGGCTATACTTTGTACCACAATAGATGATGATTGTACCCCTACATTACCTGCCATTGCAGCAATCAAAGGGATGAAAAAAGCCATCTTTGGTAATTGGGTCAGGGTTTCATTATGGTTGCCAATAACAAGTGCTCCCAATATACCTCCAAGCAAGCCTATAAAAAGCCATGGGATGCGTGCCCTGGTGAGTTGCCAAACTTTATCACTTGATTCAACATCACCTGTAATACCAGAAACCATTTGGTAATCTTTTTCAGCTTCTTCCCTTATGATATCAACCACATCATCAATGGTAATCCTGCCTTTTAACCTTCCAATGCTATCAACAACAGGTATGGCCACCAAGTCATATTTTTCCATTTTGTTTGCTACTTCTTCCTGAGGAGCTTCAGTTGTAACACTCTTAATATCATCATTATAAAGGTTAGATATTTTCATGTTTGTTTTTGCAAGGATGAGTTTTTTTAATGAGAGTATCCCCTTTAAAATATCAGCATCATCCACAACATATACATAATATATCTCATCTACTTCCTCTGACTGCTCACTGATCTGCTTGAGGCATGCCTGCACTGTCAGGTTTTCATTGACAGACACCAGTTCTTTGGCCATAATACCTCCTGCTGACTCTTCATCATACTCCAACAGGTCAACAATGTCACCAGCCTGCTCAATGTCCCCAATCTCTTTAAGTACCTCCTGCTGCACTTCTTCATCAAGTTCCCCAACAATATCAGCAGCATCATCAGACTCCATGTACTCAATAAACTGCCTTGCAATAAATTCAGGGGGAAGTATCTTTAAAAACTTTTTCCTGTCATGTTCAGGAATCTCAATCAAAACATCTGATGCAGTCTCACCATCAAGCAGCAAATAAATATATTTAGCCTCTTCAAGAGACAGTTCTTCCATGGTCTCTGCAATATCAGCAGGGTGCAAGCCATCAATTAAACCTTTAACTTCTTCTGCATTTTCCAAAGAAATCAGGTCTTTCAGTTTTTCAACAAATTCTCTTGTGAGTTCAAATTGCATAGCCTTAGGTTTTAATTGCTTAATAACTTGGTTAACTCAATAAATTGGCTTACACTTAACTGTTCAGGCCTTAATGTTTCATATTCCACAGGAATGTTATCCCTAAGTTGTTTTAAGGAGTTTCTCAGCATTTTCCTGCGTTGGTTAAAAGCCGCTTTAACCACCTTTGCTAAAAAGTCCTGGTCACAATCAGCAACATGTTTTTGCTTCCTAACCAACCTCACCACTGCAGATTTAACTTTTGGAGGCGGTATAAAAACATTTTCATTGACAGTAAACAGGTATTCAAGATCATAATAAGATTGGAGCAAAACGCTTAAAATACCATATGTTTTTTTGCCATGTTCAGAACATATCCTTTCAGCAACTTCTTTTTGCAACATACAAACCACCTCAGGTATTATCTCCCTGTTATCCAGGATTTTAAAAAATATTTGAGATGAAATGTTATATGGAAAATTGCCAATAACAGAAAATTTACCCTCAAAAAAGGAATCCAGGTTTTGCTTCAGGAAATCAGCAGCAATGATCCTGTTTTCTAATTCAGGATAATTTTCATTTAAATAAATAACTGATTCTTTATCAATCTCGACAACTTTTACAGATAATGCAGGTATTTCAAGGAGGAATTGAGTCAGTACACCTGTTCCTGGCCCAATTTCAAGTACATTGCAGGTACTTTCATTGAGTAGGCTTCCAACAATCTTTTGAGCAATATTCTTGTCTTTTAAAAAGTGCTGGCCTAAGCTTTTTTTTGCCCTTACATAATTCATTACTGTCAGGGTCGTTCATTTCAATTTCCAACTTATTATCTATTTTATTCTCCTTTATGAAACAAATTTATATTTTTGTTTCCACAGTTTATCATATTTAAATGATAAAAATGTGTTACAGGCAGCGAAAATAGGAAAATTTCCTTAAGGTCCCTGTTTGAAGAAACCATTCACTAAAATATTTTTACATTGAAGAAAAAAGCTATTAAAGCCCTAAAATTCATTGCATTTTTAATTATTGGACTGGTTATTTTCTGGTTAATTTATAAGGACCAGGATATTGAAAGGATAAAAGGTATCCTCAAAAATGATGTGAATTACATGTGGATATGGGTTTCACTATTTTTCGGTTTGTTAAGCCATATCAGCAGGTCTATAAGATGGAACCTCCTGATTGAAACATTGGGCAGCAAACCCAGGATCACAAATACATTTTTGGCTGTAATGGTTGGCTACCTGATGAATATTGCATTCCCACGCATGGGTGAAATATCAAGATGTGGTGTGCTTTCAAGGTATGAAAATATTTCGTTTACAAAACTTATTGGGACAGTGGTAATTGAACGCATTATTGATGTTATTATGCTTTTATTGCTTACCCTTTTGGTTATTGTAACCCAATTTGGGCATGTATTGCGTTTTATACATAATAACCCTGAAATTGAAGAGAAAATCAATTCTTTTATACAATCACCTTATTTATATGTGGGGCTGGTAGTATTAATTATCCTGTTTTTTGTTTATAGGAAAGCATTTAAAAGGACAAAACTGTACCAGAAAATTGAAGGGACTATCAATAACTTTAAAGAGGGGTTAAGGTCATTTAAGAACATAAAACGCAAAGGTGCTTTCATCTTCCACACTATTTTTATTTACCTGATGTACTACCTCATGTTTTATGTGGTATTTTTCTGTTTTGATTTTACAAGCCACCTTTCATTAATGGCAGGGCTTACTTCATTTGTGCTGGCCAGCTATGGTATGGTAGCACCTGTGCAAGGAGGCATTGGTGCCTGGCATTTTATGGCAAAAGAAGCCTTAAAACTATATGGGATTGCCAATGAAAATGGGATTATTTTTGCTTTATTAAACCATACAGCCATGACAGCTATGTTGATTGTTTTTGGGCTAATTTCATTTATGGTACTTCCATTTATCAACAGAAAAATGGGAAGCCCAAAACAAGAAGGATAATTTTTGAGAAAAAGCAAGGGTACATTTTTTCTAACTTATTTTTCAAAAAAGCCTCCCTTCACTACTTTTATAGTATGAAGAAGTTTATTTTTGTTCCTTATTCATGTTAAAATGAACACTGAATTTTTTATAGCAAAGAAGTTGTTTTTTGACAAGGAAAACCAAAACCAGTTGTCAAAAAAAATTATAAACATTGCACTGGTGGGCATTGCTTTGGGGCTTGTTGTTATGATAATTTCGGTTTCAATTGTCACAGGTTTTAAGCGTGAAGTGAGGAAAAAAGCCATAGGCTTTGGTTCACACATCCAAGTTGTAAATTTTGATTCAAATTTATCATATGAAACATTGCCTGTAAATAAAAACCAGGCATTTTTGCCTGAATTGATAAAGCTAAAAGGGGTTAGGCATATACAGGTGTTTGCAACCAAGCCAGGGATAATTAAAACCTCAGATGCTATTCAGGGAGTAAATTTCAAAGGGATAGGCACTGATTATGACTGGGGCTTTTTTTCTTCATACCTTGAAGAAGGAAAAATACCTGCCATTAATGATTCAACAAGGATAAATGACATAATTATATCAAGGCAATTATGCAACCTGTTAAAATTAAGCCTAAATGATAAAATGGTTGTTTATTTCATCCAAGGTGATAAATGGCCTCCACGTTATGCTATGTTCACAATTCTGGGAATATATAATACAGGGCTTGTTGAATTTGATGAGAGTTTCATCATAGGGGATATCAAACATGTGCAAAGGCTTAATGACTGGGGCAAAAACCAGGTAAGTGGCTTTGAAATACAAATTGATGATTATAATGACCTGTTTGAAATGGAGTTCAGGGTAAGGGATGTGGTAATAAATTATAACCTGGAACCAGGAAATACATTCAGGACCATGAACATTGCCAGGAAATACCCACAAATATTTGACTGGCTTAGTATCCTTGATGTTAATGTGCTGGTCATACTCACACTGATGGTTATTGTTGCAGGGATCAACATGGTTTCAGGGTTGTTTGTGCTTATCCTTGAAAGAAGCAATATGATAGGAACATTAAAATCATTGGGAAGCCCTGATTGGAGCATCAGGAAAGTATTCCTCTACCTTTCAGCATTTCTAATTTTGCGTGGGTTGTTTTGGGGAAATGTAATTGGAATTGTAGTTCTAATATTACAAAAATACCTGGGAATAATTGGGCTTAACCCTGAAACCTATTATGTTGATACTGTCCCAGTGAATTTTTCACTCATCCTTATTTTACTGATAAATGCAGGAGCCATGGCAGCCACATTGCTCATGCTGATCATACCAAGCTATTTTGTAAGTAAAATTTCCCCTGACAAAACAATGCGTTTTGATTAATTGCGTTATTATTCCCTGAAGGAAGAAATGGAACCAGCTATACAAATTTTATCCAAACAATTAACCAAAGCCCTTGAAGGAAAACTTCCTGGAATTATCTCCCATCAGAAAATGGTTCCCCCAGGCAGGCAATTAAAGCATCCTGGTAAAAACCAATCATTAATAAAAAAAAGCAGTGTCCTCATACTCATTTATCCTGAAAACAATGATTTTTTTATTTGTTTGATGAAACGCCCATCAACCATGAAACACCATGCAGGGCAAGTAAGTTTTCCTGGTGGGCAAATTGAAAAAGATGACCAAGATGAAATCCAAGCTGCTTTGCGTGAAGCCCATGAAGAAATTGGGTTAAACCCCGAAAAGGTTGGTATTGCTGGTACATTATCAAACCTTTATGTACATGTAAGCAAGTTTGACATATGCCCTGTTGTTGCTGTTTCAGCAGTAAAGCCAGATATCAACCAAGATTCTAAAGAGGTTGAAAAACTCCTGTTTTTACCACTTCTTAAACATTTATCAGAAAAAGGGTTTCCAACCACAAAGATTCAAACTTCTGAGGGTTTCTTTGAGGTTCCCTGTATTTATTTTGAAAATGAAATTATTTGGGGAGCCACTGCAATGATCCTTTCTGAGCTGTTTGATGTGATCAAATCCCTCCCATTTATAAAGGGATCAGATTAGTATAGTGGTGGTAATTATCCAAAACTTTTGCAACATATTCATAAGGCTCTTCCCCCCTGCAATATCCCCAGCGCACAACTTCATCTTTATAGTATTTTTCAGAAGATTTATTTAACAAGTAATAATCAACATGCCCTTCCCATGTATTTGGGTCTTTCCCATATTTTTCTGCCAAACGCTGGGCATCTTTCACATGCCCAAGTCCTACATTATATGAAGCCAGTACAAAATTGACCCTTTCCTCAGGGTCTGTTATAATAGGGCTGAAATATTCTTCAAGCCATGATAAAATCCTTATGCCACCTTCAATATTCTGGATAGGGTCTTCAATATCTTCTATCTCAAAGAAATCAGCTGTTTCAGGCATTATTTGCATCAGCCCATAAGCCCCTACCCATGAACTTGCCTGGTGGTCAAACCCTGATTCAACATAAATGATGGAAGATATCAGCCTCCAGTCCCACTCTGTATTATCAGTATTACTTTGGATGGTTTCATCATAATCTGATATTTTCCCTCCTGTAATACTATGGTATTCACTGTTAACCCTCTGCTTGGTTCGTGGGCTAAGGAAATATTTTGAATAAATGTATTTGTATTCAGCAGAAGCTGTAAAATCAGAAATCCAGCCATTCAGGTACTCTAACCAATCACCTGACCCTTTTTTCACTGCCCAAGCAATATTTTGCGGGAAACTAACTGGTGTTGAGATATCCAGGTTTGGGTAGTATGTTTTATTCACTAAAGCCACATTTTCGTCACACACTGTATAATTAATTTCTCCTTTTGCAACCAATGCCACCAGTTGCTCCACTCCATAAATAGTATCCTCTTTAATATCAATGACTACCCCAATTTCCTCAGATAAATTTTTAAGCCTCCTGTAATAAGAGGTATTTTTTTGTACATGGATGGTTTTACCCCCTAAATCCAGTTGGTTCCTTATTAAAGCAGGGACAGGTTTTTCACTGTTAATTGCATCCAGCTTATATTTTCGTTGAACCAAAACCTGGTGTGTTTGCTGTAATGGGACTGTAAAATCTACCACCTCACTGCGTTGCCTTGTTATAGTAAGGTTTTTGGCAATTAAATCATACCTCCCACTGTTTATCCCATCAAATGTTTCTTCCAAGTTGTTGATTACAACAATTTCCAACTGTACATCAAGGTCTTTAGCCAACCTTTTCAGTAGCTCATATTGAAACCCCATTGGCTTAGCCCTGTAAACAAAATAGTTTGTGGAATTATAATCAACTACAACACGTAACTTGTTTTTATCTTTTATGTTTGAAAGAGTGCTCTCTGCATCAAAGCTATCCCTTATAGAAACATTGTTTTGATTTCTTTTTTTCCCGGAACAGTTCAAAAGAGATAGGGATATGATAAATAGGAATATATAAATAATTAGCTTTTTCATGTGATTACAATTATCAACCTAGAAGGCTTTTTATGCAACATAATCTGCACTTTAACCATAATGTAGTTTAACAAGAAATCATCATGCTTGTTTCAATGAATATTATTAATCTTTAATCAATCATAGAATGTCCATGCCACACCAAGCCTGAATGTCCTTCTATTCATTGGGTGGTGTAGGGCTGTAAAATATTCCTTATCCAGTAATCCTGACCCAATGTTAATAAATTTAAAAAATACCCTTGTGCGTTTTAATTTCAAGCTTGCATATGCATCAATATATGGGTAATTCCCAATTTCTTTTTCATTTTGAATATAAAACAAACCTGTTGAAGGGTCATAAGCATCAGCATAATAGGCAGTATTATACCTCATATCAACCCCTAACCTTGTGTATAAAACTTTTGACCAAATGAATTTATACCAAACTGAAACCAATGCTGAAAAATCAGGTAAACGAATATATTTGTCAGAAGAAGTTTGTTGAGCCAATAACTTAGAACTAATAGAAAAATTCTTTAATGTGAATTCCTTGTTTAAATATGCTGCCAAAATAAGGAGCTCTTCTCCTGTTTGAGAAGGTATCCCAAATTCATTGTTATATATGTAATTATTTATTAAAGCATAATTTACCCCAGCTTCCAGGTTATACTTAGGCATCCTGAATTTAAACTCAGCCATCATGCGTTGTTCATTCTTGAAATCCTCATTAATCCAACGTTGGTGGTTAGATGTATATTTATCCTGAAAATAATCAGGGACTAGATTCAGTAGGCTTCCACTGATCTCAATAGAAGCTGTTGAGTCTTTCAATATATTGACAGGTTTCGAAATTACCCCATCTATTTCAGTCTGCCCACTTTTATAACCTACTGTGTATAATTTCCCTTCAACATTCCATTTCCAAAACTTACCAGTTTCCCTAAATATACCTCCCCCCACAAAAATATTGTTATAGGTATCAATACTAAATATACTGTCTCCAACCCAAGGCCTTGCTGTTTTCACGAAATCTACTCCAAGATATGCCCTTTTCCCAAAACTGGTTTTTCTATCAGCATTTTCATATTGTTTTATCTGGAAAATATTGGTGATTTTATTAAACCTGACTGAATCAAAAGTTGAAACAGAATCAAGGAATGTATTTGGGAAATATTCCAGGTTAGTATTTTCCTCATCAAATGTTTTTAGGTTATTCTGTATCTCAAGCGAATAAATCAACCCAACCAAAGGTTTAAATTCTTGCTCTACAATATTATCTCCACTTTCAAGTTCTTCTTCAGGGATAGTTTCTTGCTCTTTAGCAATATATTTACCCAGTTTATATTCAGCAGTAGCAAAAATAAAACTGTTCTTATATTCAGTTTTAGCATCTATTAAATTGAAAATAATCCTGGTTTCATCATCTTGTGTAAGAAGTTCAGAATCATCGACCATTCCACCATTCTCCTGGTTTCTAACTCGATTTGTAATAAAACCTCCATGTATATTCAATTTATCAGAAGTATAACTGGAGTAAAGGGTTACGAAATGGTTTTTATGTGACTGGTAATTATATTGCCCCTCGCTTTTAGCCTGGTCATAACGAAACGTAAAATTCAAACTTTCATTTACATTTTGTGAATGTACAACATTAAACCGGGTTTCATTTTGAGAGTTTTGCCTTTCGCTCTGCGAATAATCTAATAGTGTATAAGGAGTTGTAGTATTATAATAATCTATTCTTTCAGGCGTTAGTAAATACGCATCATGAGTACGTAAAAAATAAAAATCAGTAGAATATTTCCTGTTAAAAAAATTATTATCTAAGTAAGCACCACCATAATTTCCTGTATAAGTACTGGTAATCGAATTTTTATATATTGGGTTATAAATTTGATATCCTTTTTGCAATGTATCCAAACGCCCTTCTTTCAAAAAAGTTCCATCACCCTTAAGGTTCCATATCTTAATATTGATATCAATCTTCTCTTTTTCCTGTTCCACTGTTTCATTAACAGGGCGTTGCCCAACATTCGACCTTCCCATAGGAGGTTGTATCTGTCCTTTGAGCAATGTAGGTATAACCAGAATTACAAAAAATAATATAAAAAAAGTTTTCCTCATATATTCTTCAAAGTTGACACAAAACTAAAAAAAGGTTTTAAGGCTTAAGCAAAACCTTTTAACTTTTCACTATAATTAACAACTTTTAAATACAAAATTCTGCTCAAATAATCAATTGTAACCTTTATTTGATTATAAGAAGACACATGCATATATTTATAATTATCGTATGGTGAAAACAAGAATTCATTTTCGAGGTTTTTTTCCAATTTATTGCATAAAAAAAGCCCGGCATTCATTGGTTGCCGGGCTTCATAAAGGTTGGCAGCGGCCTACTCTCCCACACTGGTGCAGTACCATCGGCGC
>JANQHI010000060.1 GCA_028282705.1 Prolixibacteraceae bacterium
AAATTTTCAGCATCCTAAAATATACCAACCGTGGATGATTAAAATTTTTGCGAAAGCGAAGCGGTTACATAGGTGCGGAAATTTTTGTTTTCATTTTAATAAAAAACAAAAATTTTAAACGTATGAAAAAAATCCTATTTATTGCATTTATAGTAATTGCATCTTTTGCCATGGCACAGCCTGGTGGCAATTTTAACCCGGAAGAAAGAGCCAAAAGGCAAACTGAATATTTAACAAAAGAGCTTGACCTGTCTAAAGACCAGGCTAAAAAGGTAGAAGCCATCAATATAAAATATTCTAAAAAGATGATGGGGATATTTAGTAAAATGCGCGATAGTGGAAATTTTGACAGGGAGGCAATGATGGAAAAGAGGGCTACCCTTCAAAAAGAGCAAAACAAAGAAATGGCTGCTGTACTGGATGATGGTCAAATGAAGAAATACAAAAAATACCTTGAAGAACGTGCCAACAGGTCCAGGAACAGGCAAGGAGGAGGCAGAAGGTAAAAAAGATTGATTGGCTATTTTATAACTTTGGGCAGTTTTACCCGCCTAAAGTTTCGTAGCAAAATCCATTTGAAAGAGTTCAGGTGGATTTTTATTTTAAGCTCCTTTCTGTAAAGAAACCATTTTAATGGCAGTGATAGCAGCTTCATCACCTTTATTGCCATGTACACCACCAGCACGTGCTTTGGCTTGCTCCATATTTTCAGTGGTAAGCACCCCAAAAACAAAAGGCTTGTTATACTTCAGGTTTAAATCAACAGTCCCCTGGCTTACCCCCTGGCAAATAAAATCAAAATGCCTGGTTTCGCCTTGTATAACACAGCCCAGCAACAATATAGCATCTGGTTGTTGGGCTTCCATAAGCAATTGCCCCCCAAGAGGTAATTCAAAACTTCCTGGCACATGCTTAATATAAATATTCCCTTCTTTTACCCCATGGCGTTTCAATGTATCAACAGCCCCGTTCATTAATGCACCAGTTACCTCATAATTCCATTCTGAAACAACAATACCAAAACTCATGGCAGAGCCATCTGGTACTTTTTCCAGGTCATAATCAGATAAATTTGTTGTTGCCATAGTTGTAAAATTAAAAAATCCCCTCATATAATATGAGAGGATTGTATATCTAAAATGATTGAAATCAATTTCCTAGGTTTAGCTCAACACGTGCAATAAATTTGTCAACCACACGGCCTTCAGCAGAATTTGGGTAATCAGCCTTTATTTTTTTATACAATTCCAAAGCCTTTTCCAACTCATCCTGGCTCTCTAACAAACTAGCTGCTTTTTGCATATAAATAGGGGTAGTGAATTCATTATCATTCATTGTATAAGCCTTTTTATAGTGGTTCAATGCTTTATCAGGATCACCCAATTCAAGGTAGGCGTCACCTTTTGCTCCTTCTGAAACAGGTGCTAATAATAAATCTTCACTTTTAAAATCATTCAGGTAATCAATAGCATCCTCAAATTGCCCCAAACGCAAATAACAAATACCTGTATAGTAATTAGCCAGGTTAGCTGATTTGGTGATCCCATAACTATCTATAATATCTAGGAACCCAAAGTAGTTTCCATCACCATTCAAAGCAAGGTTAAATGAATCTTTTTCAAAATACATTTCTGCCATAAACATTTGAGATTGGGCATCCTTTTCCTTTGGTTGCAAATAAAACTTATTAAACCCAAGGAAAGCCACCACCACGAGGATAATCCCCCCAACAACATAAGAAATAAGGCGTTGGTTGTCTTCAATAAATTGTTCTGTACGCGTTAATGCTGATTCAAGTTCTTGTAAATTATCAGGTTGGGTCTTTTTCTTAGCCATTTTTTACATTTTCAAAAATTGTGTGGCAAAAATAGCTTTTTTTTCAGAACATGTTTGTAAATGAAGCCATAAATTTGAATAATAATCAACATATTGGTGTTATTAAACCATTTTTATGAACATCTGGTTTCCCTACCTTCAATTTTAATTAGATTTGCATTACATTGGAAACATCAAATAAATGTTTTTAGAGAACCTTTCCATATTAAATTATAAGAATATTGAAGAGGCTGAGATAAGCTTTTCTCAGAAGCTAAATTGTTTTATTGGTGGGAATGGTGCTGGGAAGACAAACCTGCTTGATTCCATTTATTACCTCTCATTCTGCAAGAGTTTTTTTAATTCACTTGACCAGCTGAACATCAGGCATGAAGAGCAGTATGCCATACTGAAAGGTGGGTATAAAAGGGCAGGTACTGAAGAAAATATTTCCTGTGCCCTGCAAAGAGGGCAAAAGAAACAATTCAAAAGGAATGCAAAAACTTACAAACGCCTGGTTGACCACATAGGGCTGATCCCATTGGTAATGGTAACCCCCTCAGATGTTAACCTGATCATTGGAGGCAGTGATGAAAGGCGCAGGTTTATTGATGGGGTGATCTCACAGTTCGACCATGGTTACCTGAAGTCTTTATTAAACTATAACAAAGCCCTATTCCAACGCAACACCCTGCTAAAACAATTTGCTTCAAACAACTATTTTGATGAAGAATCCCTTTCAATATGGGATATGCAATTGGTTGAAAATGGGGGTACCATCCATGAAAAAAGGAAGCAGTTTGTAGATAAGCTGATCCCTGTATTTCAACACTACTATTCCTATGTTTCAGGAGGGAAAGAACAGGTTGAGCTGGTATTCCAATCTGATTTAACAGGAAGAAGCTTTGAAGAAGAACTAAAAACAGCTTTGCCACGTGATAGGAGGGTACAGCATACCTCAGTTGGGGTACACAAAGAAGACCTCTTGCTTAACCTGGGCGGATACCCCATCAGGAAGATAGGCTCACAAGGGCAAAATAAAACTTACCTGATAGCCCTTAAGCTGGCCCAGTTTGAATTTATGAAAGAGGTAACAGGGTTAAAACCCATATTGCTGCTGGATGATATTTTTGATAAGTTAGATAAGGAAAGGGTTGAGAAAATTGTACAATTGGTGGCTAATGACCATTTCGGGCAGATCTTTATAACTGATACTAACAGGGAACATTTGGATGGGATTATCCAGTCAGTTAATACTGAATACAAGATTTTTGAAGTTGAAAATGGAGAAGTTAACCTGCCATGAGGAAAAGCAATACACAACAGCTAAGCAATATTTTGCGTGATTTTATCAAGGACAACAACCTTGAACCTAAGCTAAAAGAGCGTGACCTGATTAATGCCTGGGATACCTTGCTGGGCAAAGCCATAGCCTCTTATACAAAAAACATCTATATAAAGGACAAAACCCTTTATGTAACCCTTAGTTCCCCTGTGGTAAAATCAGAGCTGATGATGATGAAAGGAGAATTACTAACCCAGCTAAACCAGGAAGTGGGGGAAAAGGTAATTACTTCTATTGTATTTAGGTAACACCCTATGTTATAAAACTTAAATAAGTTTATCCATTTATGCTGAGCTTGTCGAAGCATGGCTACCAACTTTTGAACAACAAAATAGAAATCACTTAAAATACACATTGGCTAAATTTTCCTTTTCCTGTTTTGTGGCATAAATCCAATTATGAACATTAGGTATTATTTCAATACCTTTGTTTTTGATAAAAAAATATTAACCAATGCAAATACACAATAATATGAGGCCACCACCCTAATTTTCATTTCAGGCTCTACATATATTGAATTCCTCACCCATAAACATAGCTATTAATCCCATAAATTTTGAAACCTATGAAAAAAATATGTATTTCTATACTAATATGTTTTCTATAATGCGTTTTATTTACATCAACTCCTCTATTTATCTACAGGATAATTATAGCCACATTACAGAAACAATAATTATTATCAGATTAAGCTTGTTAACAACTTTAAAAAGAAAAAAATGAAAAGAACAACCATTATAATATTAAACAAATTCAAATTTAGTTCTATGAGAACAATATATATTTTACTAATTACAACACTGTTTTCACACAATGTACATGCCCAAAAATTGGAGGATTATATTGGTTTAAATCTTCAATTAAACCATTATATATCAAAAGGTAAAGATAAATACTTTATGCCTGTCAACCCAAGCTTTGAAATCCTTTACAAAAAATCGTTAAAAGATAAAGTGTTCCTTTTGTCTGGGATAAATTATTCATTTAGCATTTGGAAACATAATGCCACATTTAGCACCAAGTTTAGAAGGCTAGCACATGAACTTTCAATCCCAATGTTAATAGAAAAACCATTAGGAGAAAGGACTTCTATAACTTTTGGAGGTTATGCTGGTTGGTTGGTCAAAGGAAAAGAAGAAAACCTTAATAAAAATACCACCAATTGGATTGACATTACAAGTTATACCAATTATGATGAAAGTTCAAAATTTACTTGTGACCTTTATATATCTACAAAAATATTTTCCGGAAGTTTGATATCATTCTCTCCATTTATAAAATATAAGTTAACAGATAATTGGATGGAAGAAGTTCGAGCTAAAACTTACTTTGGGTTGAACGTAAAGTATATGACTGGTATTAAAAATTAAAAACATTTACAAAATTTTAAACTTATAATTATGAAACTGAAAATAATATTATTAACAATATTGGCAACCTTAAATATAAACTTGTTTTCACAAATAAATCCCAGAGAATATGATGAGAATTACATGTATAATATTTTTTTTGATGATTTCAATGGTACTGACATTAATAGAAATGAGTGGAAACCAGCTTCAATTTATAGAGGTATAGGTCAATTAATTGATAGTAGCCTCACTTATAATGTCAGTAATGGGAAATTGGGACTCACAATGGCGCATGTTCCAAATTATAACGATAGAGCAAATTATGTTGGACAAGAATTTTGGACAAAAAAAACTTTTTTATATGGTACTTTTGAATGTAAAGCTTCTTTTGCAAACAATATAGGTTCTTGGCCTGCTTTTTGGTCTTTTCATGGACCTTCATGTTTTAATAGTGAAGGACCAGAAATTGATTTTGCAGAATATAACTGTGCAGTTTTAAACTACTATGACCAACTAGGGCATTATATTCATCATTGGATATGTGGAGGAGGCGGAGAAGTTGACACTAACCTTTATCAGGATGATCCATATAATTTTTCAGCTACGACAAATACATATAAATGTATATGGACACCAGAAAAGGTTGATTTTTACGTGGATAATGTAAAAAAGAAGACATATACAAATAATGGAAGTGATTGGTTTCCTTATCAAGCAGTACATGTCATTGTCAGTCAACAAATATTACAACCATCAACTATCTCAGGGCAAATATTAAATCCAGTTTGTCCACAAACCACCTATTTTGATTGGGTTAAGGTAAAAAGTTTCTTCCTTGCCCCAGAAATAACCTGCCCACCTTTCTTGCTCTACAACTGGTGTTGCCACATTAGATGTTGACCAAAGGGCATCAAATGTAACTTGGTCTGTATCTCCTTCAAATTTATTCACTTCCTCAACCGGATCAGGGCTAACTGCAAATTTACAGGCAATTGCGGGTATGGATGGGATAGCTACTATAACCTATTCTTTTGAAATGCCAAGTGGCGAGGCTTTTGATGCTGAACAGGATTTTTGCGTAGGTACACCAAAAGTGTGGGGTGATGAAATTACTTTTACAAATGGAAATGGTGGGCAAGGCTATTTATGCAGGGATCTTTGGGGAAATGAGTTTTCTTTCCCTTACCTGTGCGATTATAACCATTTTGAGTATAAACTTACCACTGTAGATGAAACCCAGACCATATCCCAGCTAATTACAACAAGTACAAATGGTATGCTGGATTTGCCAGTCCCAACACCTGGTTTTTATAAGTTTTGGATCAGGCCAATTAGTGATTGTGGGGTAGGAGACTGGACCAAAAAGGTTGTGGAATATAAAAACTGCTCACAGGGAGGTTTTTTCTCTCTTAGCATATTGCCAAACCCAACAGCATCAAAAGCAACCATAGAGTTGAAACAAAATATTGATATTAAAGAGACTGCTAAAGAAAAAATAGAATGGGAACTTGAGATATACGACCAGAGTTTTATGCTAAAAAACAAGCATAAAAAGTTGAAAGCTAAAAAGAAAAAAATATCTACACATAATTGGAAAGAGGGCACTTATATGGTTAGGGCAAAGGTTAATGGAACAATAGTAACAGAAAAGTTAATTATTAAGAAAAACTAATCCTGCTATTTAGAGGCATTGAGGAATAATCTCAATACCCCTTCCTAATTTTAAAAGACATGAAACAGCTTGCCATATTAACAATTATTTCGCTTTGTTATTTTACAGGGTATTCTCAAGAGAAAAAAGGCTTTTGGAGTTTAAGTTTTAACTTATCCCATTATAGTGGGTTAGAAATGGGTGGAATAAGGCAGGATCATTTTAAATACAAAATAAGTCCAGGATTAGAAATATTATATTCCCATGACATTAACCAAAACACCCAGGTTAAGTCAGGCTTTTCTTTACAACATATTATAATGCAACCTCTTGGTGGTTTAAACAGGAAGGGGGAAATAGGGGAATTTAGTATCCCTTTGCTGCTGACTACCCCTTTAATTTCAGGAACTAAGAGTTCTCTACTTTTTTCAGCAGGAATTTACCAGGGCAAGTTTTTGTATTCCAAATGGAGCCAGGAAGTCCACCATATGTGGCAATCTCTCAACCCTGAATATATTGATGATTATTCAGACAAGAATTTTTTTATGGATGGTTATATAGGATTGGTTTATTTTGACAAAAAAAGGAATGCACACATAACACCATTCATCCATTATAAGTTTATAGAAAACTGGATGAAGCATTATAGGAAAAGTACCTATTATGGAATTAAGTTTGGGGTTAACTTAAAGCCTTTCCTTAAAAACAACTAAAACTTCTCAACCTCTGAAAAAAAGAAATTGGTTTCAAGATTGGCATTCTCATCACTGTCTGAGCCATGCACAGCATTTTGTTGCACATTGGTAGCATATAGTTTCCTTACTGTCCCTTCATTAGCAACTTCCGGGTTGGTTGCCCCAATCAGCTTCCTAAAATCTGCCACAGCATTTTCTTTTTCCAGGGCAATAGCCACAATAGGCCCTGAGGTCATAAAATTCACCAGCCCCTCAAAAAAAGGTTTCCCCTTATGTATAGCATAAAACTGTTGTGCCTGGCTTTCTGACAGCCTGGTATATTTCATGGCTTTTATTACAAAACCAGCTTCATTGATCATTTTGATAATTGCCCCAATAGCATTTTTGCTGACTGCATCAGGTTTTATCATGGTAAAAGTAAGCGTGCCTGCCATACTACTAATTTTGGTTGAAAATTGAATGCCCAAGATAATAAAAACTGAGTTGATTCATAAATGGCAAAACGAGATTTTCTATATTTGTTTCACATTAAAATTTGAATATTTTGAAAAATATTGACACTGAACAAATTAACCATATTGCAAAAATAATTACAGGCAAGCCTACCTGTGTTGTTGTGGTCCCCCATATCAACCCTGATGGTGATGCCATAGGTTCAGCCATTGGGCTAGCTACTATCCTAAAAAACTATGGGCATGTTGTGCAGGTTGTTGTCCCTAATGACTTCCCTTCATTTTACAACTGGCTTATTAATGAAGATGTGCCTGTTATTAATTATGACCGGAAAAAAGCAGCAGCCACAAATACCTTGGAACAAGCTGATTGTATCTTCTGCCTTGACTTTAATGAGATTAGCAGGGCAGGAAAAATGAAACAAACCATATTGGATTTTAACAAACCCAAAATACTGGTTGACCACCATCCTAACCCTAAAAATTTTTGTGACTATATGGTGTCAGAACCTTCATACAGTTCAACAGCAGAGTTGGTTTATGATGTGGCTGCTCAACTAGGGCTTTCTAACCATATAACTAACCAAGCTGCAACTGCCCTGTTTACAGGCATAATGACTGACACAGGGTCATTTAGCCACAACATTTCAGACCCAAATACCTTTAAAGTGGTTTCTGAACTGTTAAATTACAACATTGATGCTGACACCATCCATGCCAATGTTTACCACAATTATTCAGCAGACAGGATGAAGCTTCTGGGGCATTGCCTGGCCAATAAAATGGAAATCTTCCCTGAATATAAAACTGCTATGATCAGCATTACCAAAAAAGAGTTGGCTGAATTTAGCTTCACCCCAGGTGATACAGAAGGTTTTGTGAATTACCCATTGTCTATTTCGGGGATTATTTTTTCTGTTTTATTTATTGAAAAAGATGACCATATAAAACTATCCCTCAGGTCAAAAGGGAGTTTCCCAGCCAATGCCTTTTCGGAAAAGCACTTTGATGGGGGAGGCCACTTAAATGCAGCTGGGGGAGAATCTAAGTTATCTTTTGATGATGCCATTGAGTTGTTTAAAAGCCTGTTGCCCCAGTATAAAAACCAATTGCTGGATTCATAACCTTCATCAAGACATAAGCCAATATGAGCAGGACAGAATTACTGAAAAAACTATTGCCTGGTTTTATCCCCTTGTTTGTATTTATCATTGCAGATGAATTGTGGGGGACTAAAATTGGTGTATATGTAGCTGTGGGGGTAGGCCTCCTTGAGCTTATTTATATATGGTTTAAAGAAAAACGTTTTGACAAATTTATCCTGTTTGATACCCTCCTGTTAGTGGCGCTTGGAGCCGTTTCCATTTTATTGGATAATGATATATTCTTCAAACTAAAACCTGGGTTGATTGAAATTATTTTAGTTGCTATCCTGGGTGTATCTGCATTCTCACCTTTAAACATTATAGGGCTGATGAGCCAACGATACCTGAAAGAGGTAAAAATGTCATCAGAGCAGGTAGCTGCCATGAGGCTTAGCCTTAAATACATGTTCTTTCTGTTCCTTGCCCATACCATCCTGGTATTTTATGCCACTTTTTTTATGAGCAAAGAAGCATGGGCTTTTATCAGTGGTGGGCTGTTTTACATCTTTTTTGGGGCATATTTTGTGTTTGAAGTTTTACGCCAACGCACAGCCAGGAAAAAGCTGGCTGCTGAAGAATGGGTGCCACTGGTCGATGAAAAAGGTAAAATAATTGGGCAAGCCCCACGCAGCAAAGTGCACAATGGAAGCAAGTTACTGCACCCAGTTGTCCACCTGCATGTGATAAACAGCAACAAAGCCATTTTGCTGCAAAAACGCCCCATGTCAAAGGATATACAACCTGGCAAATGGGATACTGCAGTGGGTGGCCATATTTCAGCAGGCGAAACTGTTGAACAAGCCTTGAGGAAGGAAGCATATGAAGAAATAGGGCTCAATGAATTTTCTGCAAAACTTTACAAAGTCTATAAATGGGAATCAGAAGTTGAAGCTGAACTTGTGCACGTATTTGTTACCTATGATTATAAAAACTTTGGGGTGCATTCTGATGAAGTGGAGGAAGCCAGGTTCTGGACTAAAAACCAAATAACCAACCAATTGAGGAAAGGTGTTTTTACCCCAAACTTTGAGCATGAATACCAACTCCTAAAAGAAATGAAACTACTCTAACCATGGGTGTGGAAGTTTCCAACTTCCATCAAAATTACCTGCCAATTAAAAAAATAGCAGGCTGTTTATGCAAATCAAACACCTCTTTTTTCCATCCTGCAATGGTTTTTGTAGCTACAAACTCATTTTTTCCGGTAAGGTTGGCTGCAATACAAAGCAGGGTAGTAGGGGCGCAGGTTTTCAACACATCTGCAATAAGCTGGTTATTCCTGTATGGTGTTTCAATAAACAATTGGGTTTGCCCTGTAGCTTTTACCTTTTTTTCCAATTTAGAAATAGCTTTTATCCTGTCATGAGGCTTTACCGGCAAATAGCCATTAAAAGCAAAATTTTGCCCATTCATCCCTGATGCCATCAGTGCCAGCAGTATGGAAGATGGTCCCACCAAAGGAACAACCTGTATCCCTTTTTTGTGGGCTAGCCCAACTATATCAGCCCCTGGGTCGGCCACCCCAGGGCAGCCTGCTTCTGAAATAACCCCAATATTTTCACCACGCAAAAATGGGCCTATGGCTGCTAACTTTTCTGCCTCTGTTGTGCGCTTATTTAGCTCAAAAAAAGTAAGCCTGTCAATGTCAATCCCTTTGTCAACTTTTTTTAGGAACCTCCTTGCTGTACGCACATTTTCAACAATAAAGAAGGTAGTTTCTGTGCATACTTTCTTGATTTCAGGAGGCAACACTCCACCCCTTGAATCTTCACTCAGGATATTAGGAATAAGGTATAAAATTGGCATGTTTAAAATTTTATCAAAAATAATGAATCCTCCTGAGTTTATTCACCACAGCTATTGCTATTTTTGGTAGGGTTTGTTGAAAGATAAAAGTATGCCTCAACCATATGGCCATATCAAATTGGTTTTCCTTGGGACAGGAACCTCCCAGGGAGTACCTGTTATTGCCTGCAATTGTCCTGTATGCAAATCAAGTGATAAGAAAGACAAACGTTTGCGTTCATCAGTTTTAATACAGGTAAAAGGGCAAAACCTGGTTATTGATGCAGGTCCTGATTTCAGGCAGCAAATGCTTACTAACCAAGTTAACAGGCTGAGGGCAATTTTGCTAACCCATGAACATGTTGACCATATGTTTGGGCTAGATGATATCCGTTCATTTAATTGGCTTCAAAAACGCCCTATGGATATCTATGCTGAGGAACGTGTAGAGAAAGCTATCCATAGGATCTTTGATTATGTTTTTGCTAGGTTCAAATACCCTGGTATACCTCAAATGAATGTCCACATTATTGAAAATAAACCATTTGAAATAGAAGGGATACACATTAGCCCAATAAGGGGTTACCATCATAAACTGCCTGTTTACGGCTTTAGGGTTGGAAAGCTGGCTTACCTAACTGATGTAAATGCTATTCCTGGCAAGGAAAAAGAAAAACTAAATGGGCTTGAAGTATTAATTGTCAATGCTTTGCGTAAAGAAAAACACCTGTCACACTTTAACTTAGGACAAGCACTTGAATTATCTTATGAAGTGGGTGCCAAAACCACATACCTTACCCATATCAGCCATACCATGGGCTTTCATGATGAAGTCCAAAAAGAGTTGCCTGAAAATGTATTCCTGGCTTATGATGGGCTGGAAATAGGCATTTGATGCTGGATGCTAGATGTTGCTGGATACTGGTTTTTGAATATTGAAAATTTCTTATTGATTATTGGATATTTTTTTGCTCTTGAGGCTGAAAACTGGTTACTAGATGCTGGTTGCTAGATTAATCAACTGAACGGATTGAATGAATAGAATAAATTGGGTTTGCCATGTTCAACATTCATGTATTCAAATATTAAACCCTTTACTTTCTCTTCTTGCTTCTTTCCTGATCTTTTGCTAAATTCAGGGAAAATTTAAATGGTAACCTTGGCACGCAAGCCCTAAGTAATAGATTCCATAGAAATTTAAAGGC
>JANQHI010000001.1 GCA_028282705.1 Prolixibacteraceae bacterium
AACCGTAAATTAAAAAGCAAAAAAAACAAGGCATTGGCTCCCCGTAAACTGAATGGTATACATTTTCAGCCCCTTACTGGCCAAAGCCACGGCCGTTATAGCAAATTTTAAAAGAGATGAAAAAAATAGCATTAATTCTAACGACAATCCTAATTTTTCATGTATCAATTCATGGACAAACTTGGGAAACAATTGGTTCGGGGGTAGCAGATTTTTTACTCTCAAATCCAAAAACAGCCGACAAAATGAAACCTGAACATCAGGTTGCACTAAGTATCATTGGAAACTTACTAAATACTTCTGGACAGCGAAAACACGAATTAAACGTAGCCAATGCAGGAAGGACACAAATGAATTTTAATACTAATTCTGGGCAACAAATACAGCTTGTAATGGATGCAAATGGCAGTGTTTACGCATTAAGTAATGGAATAATTTATCCAATTTCACAAAATATTGTAAACGAAGCAAAGGATTTTGTTCTAAACGAACAATCTGGATATATGGATTATGTAAGAGGTAATAATGAAAATTCTGAAAATACATTGATGCTTCAAAATTACAGCCTACCTAGTTTAAGAAACACTTGGAATAAAGAACATTCTTATGAATTTATAAGAATCCCCTTAGCAGAAAAAATGAAAATAACAGAATTAATGGCTATCAATAATTTAAGGATTAGCGATATTTATAAAGTAACACTTGGAGGGGATTTCGTTCCATTAGATAGAAACTATATTTCAAGGAGTGTTAGACCAAGGAGTGGTTATGCAGATTTAATATTATTTGGAGAATATGGACCCTTATATACTTCTGTAATCTCAACTCAATTTAGAGGATTATTTTCTGCCAAATGGGTAAAAGACCTAAATAATAATGGAATATATGAATTTGAAGAATTTGAAGACAAAAGAAGAAATTTTTATCAAAATGAGTCATTTGTAATTGCAGCCGGATTTTATTCTCGTTTTAAATATTTCATTAAACTTTCAATTTTAGATCAACAGTCAGGAAGAGTAGTATCAACCAAATATTTAGAAAATAATGGTAAATCCTTTGATCACGGATATATTCAAATTGAAAGAAACAGTTTAAATCCGGGGATTTATGTTTATAATATTTCATTTATCAATTCTTCAACAAATGAGGTTTTAGAAAATGTTTCTGACAAATTTCAAATTTTATCATTAAATCAAACAAAAGAGGAAGAATACATTGCTACTCCAACAATAAATCAAGGCAATGAAAAACCACCATCAAAAGAAGATATGATTAATGAATTAATACAATTGCTTAAAGAAGGTAAAATATCAGAGGAAACCTTTAAAATATCAATGAAAGCAATTGAGGGAAAATAAAAAGCTAATGGTAAAAACTTATATCATATTTTCATCTTTAGTAGGCATGTTAATTTGGCTAATTGTAGGTTTCATTGCTTGGATTCCAATTTTGTTAGTTGGCACTTCCAATTTTTGTTTTGAAGTAATTCGTTCAAGTTTAAATGGTGAGCAAATTGATCGAGATACAATAATTACTCTAAAAAACAAAATAGATATTTACCCAAGAGGTTTTAAAAATTTTGAACTGATAATAAGTTCACATTCAAAACACCATGATAGTAATTAAATTATTTGTTGCGTTAATATGGTCAGTGGTTGGTTTAATTATATGGATTCCAATTTTAGTCAGAGTAATGTTTCTCTATATTTTCAATATTTGTTTTTTAACTGTCATGGAATTAGACCTTAACGAAAAAAAACACTTGTTCTTATTGACAGAAACAGGTTCAATATATATAAATGGATTTAAAAATATTTTTAAAGAATATGATGGAAAAATTGAACGTCCAAAAAGAAAAAAATCTAAACGTAATCTATGGTTAGAATTATTATGGACAATTATATTTTGGGCTACGATAATTATTCCAATACTATTATAAAAAAAGAAAAAACTTGCTATAACACGTGGTATAAGGCATGGCTGGGTTTGGTTCGATTCGACCGTGTCGAATCTCGTACCAGCTTCTGCTTCGGTCGGACTGGTCAGACTCTCGTCTGACCGCCACGACCTCATACCACAACCGTTAGGGCACAGTTGGTACGTATAACAAACATAGTTTACAAAGTTAAAGAAACATCGTTTACACTTTTTGAGTAGAAACCTGAAACAAAAATCAGATGACCATGCCTTGGAAAGACACAACGGTTATGGAGCAAAAAATTGAATTTATTTGTGAATGGCGCACAGGAAAATATACCATTACTGAACTGTGCAAAAGCTTTGGGATATCGAGGCCAACAGCTTATAAAATCATCGACCGTTTCGAGAAAAAAGGGTATGATGGCTTAATCGAGTTATCGAAAAAACCAAAGGGCATACATCCTAATGCAACAAACCAAAAAGTTGTAAATAGCATACTTGAACTGAAAGAAAAACATAAGCTATGGGGAGCCAAAAAGATATGGAAATTGTTGTATAACGATTATCCAGATCAAGATATCCCAAGTGTTTTGACCGTACATAATATCCTTAAAAAACACGGTTTGGTTTGCCCTCAAAAACGACTGCGAAGAGTAAAGCCAATACACCCCATTTTTAACCCGAAAGAATGTAATGAAGTATGGAGTGCTGATGTGCGTTAAGGAGACAGTCAACATTTGTATAATAATTGGTGAAACTTATACATAACAAATCTTCAATGTAAAGATTTCTGGAATTTCTTTACAAAAAAAATGCATCTTTGTATAGAATATTTAAATTTCTTTGCATATGAAAAATTGGGGATTGACAGAATTACCATTAAATATTGATTTTGAGACAAAGAAAGTTTTGAAATCACTGCCTGCTGCTCACGCTGCATTAGCCGAGTTAAAAGGGATTGCTTCAACGATTCCTAATCAAAGTATATTGATAAATACTTTAGGTTTACAAGAGGCAAAAGATAGTTCTGCAATAGAAAATATAATTACTACTCACGATGACTTGTATAAGTCTGAACTAAACCTAGATGCTTTTAAATCGCTTAATGCCAAAGAGGTTCAGAATTACATTTCAGCATTAAAGAAAGGATTTGAATTGACTTCAAAGAGTGGGCTTTTGACTAATAGAACCATTTTGCAAATACAAGGAGAGTTAGAGAATAATAAAGCAGGATTCAGAAAATTGCCAGGTACAGCCTTAAAAAATGCTTCAACAGGAGAAACTGTTTATACTCCGCCTCAAGATTATGATGAAATAATGAGATTAATGGCTAACCTAGAAAAGTACATTAATGATCCTGAACTTCAAGATTGTGACCCATTAATAAAAATGGCAATTATACATTTTCAGTTTGAGAGCATTCATCCATTTTATGATGGTAATGGTCGAACAGGGAGGATTATTAACATACTGTACCTGATCTTAGAAAAAATTCAGGCGCTTCCTATTTTGTATTTGAGTAATTACATCATTAAGCACAAGGCAGACTATTACAGATACTTACAAAAAGTGAGAGACGAAAACCTTTGGGAAGAATGGATTCTTTTTATGATAAAAGGAGCAGAAGAAACGGCAAAGGAAACAATTGATTTAATTTTTAAGATTAAAGAACTAATGCTTGACTATAAGCACAAACTGAGAGATAATTACAAGTTTTATAGTCAGGACTTGCTCAATAACCTATTTAAATATCCATATACAAAGATTGAATTCGTTGTTAACGACTTAGGTGTTTCAAGGCTTACGGCTGCAAATTATTTAAACAAACTCTCGGACAACAATATGCTGAGAAAAGAAAAATTAGGTACTGGGAACTATTATATAAATGAGGGATTATTTGAGTTACTGACAAAAAGAGAATAAAATACTGGCGGTAACAAAAGCTATATGTAAGAGGGCACTGTGGGTAATTCAACCGCAGTTCTTCGTTGCAACAACGCCGATTCGTCAAAGACGAATCGGCTATAAAACTAAAATATGAAACGAGCGCACTAATATTGCGAATTGAAAACAAGACATGAATTAGCGAGTTACATGAGTTACCTTTAAAAACAAACAATAATAACGAATGAATAAACGAATTGGCTCAGTGGCAGCCTGACTGTGAAGCATTTCAACCCCGATAGCTCCTAAAATCCGCAGGTCTAAGCCTTAAATGGAGATCCTTTGATTCGTCGTACGATATCATGGATATAAATTGAAGATTATTATTTCGTAAAACTAAATTAAGTGGGGAAAAGGCACCTAACAATACTATTAGCCTATTTTGGTGATGTTACCCCATAACAATCCCATTCAAATTTGATTCCATGGGATTATTTAAGATAGCCTAATTTTTAGGGCTATGGTGTAAAGTTTATTTTCCCATATACCCTTAACTGCTTTTGCCTTGATCGTGTTATCCATTTTGCAGGTAATATTATAAACCTGAACAAGAATTTTTTAACCCTATCGGTTGATTTTAATGCTTGCACTTTTCCTGCAAAGAAAGTGACGATTTTTCGATACAGGTTTCGGCATATTGCCGTAAGGTAAAGGAATACAGTATTTTTATTTAAGTAGGAGAAAGGCACCTGCCCCCAGCCAAAATCATTTTTCAGGATATCAAATTGCTTTTCCATGTTGCCGCGATGATTGTAAAACTGTGCTATTTCAATAGCGTTTAAATCAAAGTTATTGGTTAATACCGCCCTGTATCCATAAGCATCCTGCGTAAAGATATTAGTTTGCCCATCCTGCTTTTCCTTCCTCTTTACAATCAGCCGGTACGGGACAGGGGTGGTACCAGCATCCCTTGCCTGCTTTTGAAAAGGCGTTATCACAATCTCACCAACTTCTATTATACCCTGGGGGGCGTCTTTCATGGCCTCCCATTTGGATATTTTTGTAAAATATTTTTCGGCATAACTATTCCTACAGCCCACATAGAAGTATTGCACTTTTTGGCTAAGTAGCTTTACAACTTCATATTGGTAAGATGCAGCATCTGCCCTAAAATGGCCTATTTCTTTGACCTGGTTATTTTCAAGCAATTTAAATAAACGTTTGAGGGTGCCTGCCTGAAAAGATTTAGCATCACAGTAGCCATTTCTATTTTCAATATATAGGACCTATTCTTCATTGATGGTACAAACGCCTGGCTGATACCCCGGATTTCTTTTGTAGGTCATTTTGCTATCTGATTTTTCATTGAAAATAATGGTGTTATCATAGTCTAAGACAAGTTCTTTTGTGTCAAAAACCTTCAACTTTTTTAAGATGTCCATATTAAGTTGTTCCAAGGCATGGTTGGTGCTGTAATAGTGCTCTGCCTTGCCTCTCCGCGTTTTGCATCCCTGGCTTGTTTCTGATAACTCAGACATCCTTTTTAGGACTGTATCCGGGCTGGGGGTTTTGACAAAAGGATTATTGCAAAAATGGCTTTTTAGGTGAGTGTATAAATCTTCGATACAATCGCCTCCACAAAGGTAGATGCATAGCAGTGAATAAATAACATCGCTCCAAGAGTAAGTACTCTGGTTTTTGAGGGCAGGAAGTTTTTGGGTAAATAATTTGCCAAACTGATTTTCTTCAAGGTAGTTTAAAACAAAATTCATCCCTCCAAAAGCAGATAAGGTTGAACTATTTAGTATTTTCATCGGAAAGTGTTTTGTAAGCAACACCAATTTAGGTGAAAACACGTAAGCTGTAAAGTATTTGGTACGTTATACAAACATCGTTTACACTTTTTAAGTAGAAATCTGAAACAAAAATCAGATGACCATGCCTTGGAAAGACACAACGGTTATGGAACAAAAAATTGAATTTATTTGTGAATGGCGAACTGGGAAATACACCATTACTGAACTATGTAGAAACTTTGGGATATCGCGACCGACGGCCTACAAAGTCATCGACCGTTTTGAAAATGAAGGCTATGAAGGATTACGGGGACTATCGAGAAAACCCAGGGGAGCACACCCCAACGAAACAGATAAAAAAGTAGTTGATGGCATCCTTCAATTAAAAGAAAAACATAAGTTATGGGGAGCAAAGAAAATCAGGAAATTATTGTTTAACGATTATCCACAAGGTATGATTCCTTCGGTTGTAACGGTACATAATATACTCAAAAAACATGGCTTGGTTTGCCCTCAAAAGCGGCTACGAAGGGTAAAGCCGATCCACCCCATTTTTGGTCCAAAAGGGTGTAATGAGGTATGGAGTGCTGACTATAAAGGGAAGTTCCTTATGGGCAATAAAAAGTACTGCCATCCCCTTACCATTGCAGACTCAAAAAGCAGGTTTGTATTTACAGCAAAAGGGCATTACAAAGAAAACCTAAAATCTGCAAAGGCAGAGTTCACAAGGGTTTTTAGAAAGTTTGGCATCCCTAAACAAATACATACTGATAATGGCAGCCCCTTTGGTTCAGTATCCGCAATCCAACGATTCACCAGGTTGTCTTATTGGTTTATAGAACTGGGTATAATGCCTGTTTTTTCAGACCCGGCACATCCCGGACAAAACGGAAGGCATGAGCGGATGCACCGTGATTTAAAGGCTGCATGCGCCAAACCAGCTGCCTATGATTTAAGAGCTCAACAAAGGCGCTTAAACCACTTTGTAAAGGAGTATAACCATGTACGGCCCCATGAAGCTTTAAACATGGAAACACCAGCTTCTAAACATGGTTTTACAACTCGCCCATTCCCCGAAAAAATAGCCAGTTTTGATTATGAACCAGAAATGAAAGTATATAAAGTAACTAAAAACGGATCAATCAGGTGGGGGGCTTATAACTGGGTATATTTATCTGCTTCTTTAATGGGGAAATATGTCGGAGCATTAAATATGGGAAATGGAATTTGGAGGGTATTTTATAGGAATGTATTTTTAGGATACTTCAATGAAAATAAATTAAGGACTAAAGAAAAATCAGTAAGGCTAGAAACTAATTTAGTGTAAACCCTAATATATAACTTTTGTAAAGGATGTAACTTAACGAACATTTTGAATTTCGCCAAATATGTTATAACTTTGTAATTACATTTTAAAATTTGAATTATGGAAGTTTCAGTAATAAAAATCGGTAATTCTAAGGGGATTAGATTGAGTAAAACCCTGCTTGACAGATACAATATTAAGGACACTGTTGATTTAATAATGGATAAAGGACAAATTATATTGAAACCAATTTCAAAACCAAGAAAAGGATGGGAAAAGGCTTTTGAAGAAATGGCTAAAAATGGAGATGACAATTTATTATTTAACGATGTATTTGACGATGAAAACCTTGAAGAATGGAAATAAAACAGCATCAAATCATTTTGGTTAATCTCGACCCAACAGTTGGTAGTGAAATCAAAAAAACCAGACCTTGCGTTGTAATTTCTCCTGATGAAATGAATAAATATTTGCGAACTGTTGTAATTGCCCCAATGACAACAAGTTCAAAAAAATATCCGACAAGAGTAAAAATAAAACATGGCAATAAAACTGGCTGGATTGTTTTAGACCAAATCAGAACAATTGATAGACAACGAATAATAAAGGTTTTTGGAGAGTTGCAAGATTCCGAAATTAAAGAATTAAAATCGGTTTTAAAGGAGACCTATATTGACTAAATAAGAAAAAACTAAGGCTAACAACGTGCCATATTGCATAGCGGTGTTTAGTGGTTTTCGAGCGTTATCTCCCGCCTCATTTTTAGGTGGCAACTTGATAGGTTTGAAGCCCGCAAACGCCTACTTGCCATATACTCATCGTTGACCTTTATTTTAAAAAATGAAAAGTTATGATAAAATTCTTCAGGAAAATTCGTCAAAAACTTCTCTCAGAAAATAAAGCTGTTGAATACCTAAAATATGCATTAGGGGAAATTATTTTAGTTGTGATAGGAATACTGATTGCACTTCAAATAAATACCTGGAATAATAAAAGAATAGCCAATATAGAAATGAAATCTTATCTGCAAAGCATAAAAGAAGATTTGATAACTGACACAACTGAATTTAATATCTATATTAATTTTTATAAGAGAATATTAGCCAATAAAAAAAAGCTATTATCCCTAACCCAGTTTGATAATATTTCAAATGATAGCCTTGCTGACCTTATTACACCTCATGGTGCAACAAATACATTGACCACAACAACATTTAATAAAATTACGAACCTGGGCATAACTGATATATCAAATAATGATAGCCTTTCCAGAAAAATATATGATTACTACACAATCCAATTAGAAATATTCAACACATTTATTAATTGGGACAATGATCATACAACCATTGAATCCAACTATTGGTTCTATGGGCAAGATATGTATGAGTTTAAATTCTCCAACGAATTCCCTCAAGTTCAAGATGAAAATACCAATAGGCAAAATTTAATAGGATTAATCACTGAACCAAAAGGAAGAAATTACTTAATACATGATTACGAAAGAAAGAAAATTGTATTATTGAGATATCAGAATATGAAAGGGATTGCTGATGAATTAATTATGGGAATTGAAAAAGAATTAAACAATAATTAAAATCTATTTTAATGACTACTGACCTATGAGACTGCAAACTGGGATAAGTCACTGCCTACTTTTCCTTAACCAGGGAAAAACAGCCACCATTGACGCAATAAAATAAAGCCCTCCTGCTGCAACCAAAGCTACTTTTAAGCTGATATGGTCAGTTAGCCAACCCAATGCTGGGCCAATAACAGCAAAATTTATCCTGATCACAAAGTTCCTTACAGAAAGCATGGTAGCCCTCACTTCTGAGCCTGTATATTGGTTAATATAATTTTTCAGTATAGGTGTAGCAACCCCTCTTGATAAATAAAAGAAAAACAGGAAAGCCAACCCCCAATAAGTGATGGATAGGCCTGAAGTGATAAAACCAATGGCTATCAAAGCTATTATCAGAAGTACAGATTTTTTCCTGCCCAGGTACCTTTCAACTTTATGTGCAAAAACTGATGAAGTGCCAACAGCCAGGTTTAGCAAAGTCCAGAAAACCCCAAAAAGGGCTGCTGATAAACCTATCTCTTTAAAAAATGGTTGCACAAACCAGGCAAATGTTAATGTTGCAGTCCCAGTAAGGGCTGATAACAAAATAGCTACACGCAAATCTACCTGAGTCGCAAAAGTATCCCTGATTCTTTGTACCACATCAGAAACTGACTTAAACAGCTTTTTCCCGTGCATAGCAGGTTCCACCATCAATAGGGAAGCTGGGATAGCCATGGCAGCAACCACTGTTTGGAAAAAGAATGGTGTCCTATAGCTAATGGTTGCCAATAACCCACCAAGTATCCCAGCAAATGCCTCTGCAAAATTGCCAATAGAGGTTACCCTGCCTTCCTGCTTAATATAATCCTTTTTATTCCCACTGGCTTTCAGGCTATCATAAAGCATGGCAGAGTCTGCTCCTGATACAAAACTATGCCCAATACCCAAAATAATTTCAGCCATAACAAACCCCCAGAAAGCAAAAGAGAAGCTATATGTAATAAAGCCCAATGCCCCCAGGATACTTCCCAACAACAATGTTTTTTTCCTTCCCCATACATCAGCCATATAACCTGATGGGATTTCCATGGTAACTATGGCAATGGAATAGATGGATTTCAATATCAATATCTTTTCCATCCCCATCCCATTGTCTACATAAAATAAGTAAACCACTGGCATAACCATGTTGAACCATTTGGAGATTTTAACCAGATATAGGTATTTTATGTTTTTCTTGTATGGATTTGCCATTTGTGCAAAGAAAAGCAAAAATATAAGAGCCTGTTTGCTTATTCCTGACATTTAACAAACTTGGTAGTTTTTTAGCAAAAAGGAATCTTTATTATCAATAAATTAACATATTGTCAATATTTTCAATGTAAAATATTTCAAATTGTTGAATAAATTATATTTTTGGCAGTCAAATTAAATGTTTAGGGCTAAACTTATAACAAAAAGTAATTAAAAAACTAAAAACAAAAGCAAATGAAACTATTTATACCTGATAACTACCAATCAGTACTTGATGTAAAACAGACAGAACAAGCTATCAAACTGGTAAAAGATTTTTTCCAGCTAAACTTATCATCAGAGCTAAGGCTCAGAAGGGTAACAGCCCCACTTTTTGTAAAAAAAGGCACTGGGATCAATGATGACCTGAATGGCATAGAGCGCCCTGTTTCTTTCCCTGTAAAGGAATTGGGTGATGAAGTGGCTGAGATTGTACAATCACTTGCTAAATGGAAAAGGATGGCACTGGCAGAACTTGAAATTGCTGATGGCTATGGGCTTTATACTGATATGAATGCCATACGCCCAGATGAGGAACTAACCAATATCCATTCTTTGTATGTTGACCAGTGGGATTGGGAAAGGGTTATCTCAGCAGAAGAAAGGGACATTGAGTTCTTGAAAAAAGTAGTAAGGAAAATTTATTCTGTTTTGGTTAGGACAGAATACCATGTTGCCCACCATTACCCACAGATAAAACCCATTTTGCCTGAGGATATTACATTTATCCATACTGAAGAGCTGGTAGCAGAATTTCCCAACCTCACACCCAAAGAACGGGAGTATGAGGCTGCTAAGAAGTATGGGGCTATTTTTGTAATTGGCATAGGTGGGGAAATGCCAAATGGGGAAATCCATGATGGGCGTGCCCCTGACTATGACGACTGGACAACCCCAACTGTAAATGGCTACAAAGGGTTAAATGGTGATATAGTTGTTTGGAACCCCATACTGCAAAATGCCTTTGAACTGTCCTCTATGGGTGTTAGGGTAGATAAAGCAACCCTTTTGGAGCAATTAAAAATCAGAGGGCTTGAAAAAAGGAAAGAACTGATGTGGCACCAGATGCTGCTTAATGGAGAATTGCCTTTATCAGTTGGCGGGGGCATTGGCCAATCAAGGCTTTGTATGTACTTCTTAAGGAAAGCCCATATTGGTGAGATCCAGTCAAGTATCTGGCCAAATGAGATGAAAGAAAAATGTAAATCACATGGTATCCATATCCTTTAATAGAAAAAATACAGCTTTGCTGTGTGGATTCTTCCCAAAGGATTTATAAAAACTACCAAATATTTATATATTTGCACGGCATTTTTGAGGCTACCTTTAGGTAACCCATCTATGCAAAGGATGCCTCAGTAGCTCAGCTGGATAGAGCAACGGCCTTCTAAGCCGTAGGTCGTGGGTTCGAGTCCCGCCTGAGGTACTCAAAACAAGGATATTCATCAGAATATCCTTGTTTTTTTATATCTACCCTATAAACTGTTTGCCTGTTAAAATATTCCTAATGGATTGTTAATATTTTTGCCTATTTAGACATGGCATAAATTCCTGATAGTTATTGTAAAATCCAGTATATCATCCTATTTTTACGAAAGTGTGAAACCAAAAAAACAATTGTCATGGAAAGGAAAACATTCTTATGCCTTATTATAGTAGTTTTATGTATTGCAAACCTCTTTGCCCAGCAACCTACAACCTGGCGCGGACCAAATTCTTCAGGTGTTTATAATGAAACAGGGTTGTTAAAAAGCTGGCCTGCTAATGGCCCTGAAATCCTTTGGCATTTTGATAAAATAGGAGAAGGGCATTCATCTCCTGTATTTTATGATGGGAAAATTTATGTCTCTGGCATGGTTGGTTCTGATGGCTATATTTTTTGTTTAACCAATGATGGCAAACTTATTTGGGAAAAAGGGTATGGTAAAGAATGGGATGAAAGTTACCCTGGGAGCCGGACTTCTCCTGTAATTATAGATGGGAAACTCTATATGTATAGTGGGCATGGTGTTATTTATTGCATGGATGCAAGCAATGGGGATAAACTATGGTCAAAAGATGTAATGAATGACCTGGATGGGGAAAATATTCGTTGGGGAGTAACTGAAACATTGGCCATTGATGGAGATATGGTATTTTGTACTCCTGGAGGAGATACACACAATGTAATTGCTTTAAACAGGCATACAGGTGATGTTATCTGGAAGTCAGAAGGGGAAGGTGAAAAATCAGCTTACTGCTCTCCTTTATTAGTTGAACTTAAAAATAAGAAGCTGGTTGTCACCATGACTGAAGGCCATATTTTAGGGATTGATGCCAAGACAGGCAACAAATTATGGTCGTATGAACAAACTAATAGGTGGTCAGTGCATGCTAATACCCCAATATACCATGATGGAAGCCTGTTCTGTTTTAGTGGTTATGGAAAAGGAGGGGTTAAGCTAAAACTTAGCAATGATGGAAGTTCTGTTACAAAAGAATGGTTCCTCCAGGATTTGGACAACAGAATGGGAGGAATAGTTTTGATTGATGGATACCTCTATGGCTCAGGTGATAAGTATCGCACTTGGAAATGTGTGGATTGGCAAACTGGCGAAATCAAATATGAATCAGATGCCATTAGCAAAGGGGTAGTTGTTGCTGCTGACGGGTTACTGTTTTGCTATGGGGAAAGGGGGGAATTAGCCCTTGTAAAAGTTAACCCTGCAAAATTTGAAATTGTTGGGCAAACTAAAGTAGAGCTTGGTACAGCACAACACTGGGCACACCCTGTAATAAACCAGGGGAGGCTGTTTGTGCGCCATGGGCAATCCTTAATTGCCTATAAAATAAAGTAAATTACTATCAATAACAATTGCAAAATTCTGATGAGCACAAAATTAATATTTATAGTTGCAGTCTTGGTATTATGGGCATATTCTGGCTTTGCACAAACAAACCAATGGAGAGGGGATAATAGGGATGGGATTTTCAATGATAGCCTATTATTAAAAGAATGGCCTGAAAATGGCCCTGAATTATTGCTTGAAGTTGAAGGCATTGGCAAAGGCTGGTCATCAGTAATATTTGTTGATGGCCATTATTATGCCACAGGTATGATTGACACCATGGACTACCTTTCTGCAATAACCACAGATGGCCAGGTCAAATGGCAAGTACCTTTTGGCAGGTCATGGAACAAAACATTCCCTGATACCCGGTCTACACCAACCATTGAAGAAAACAGGATTTATGTACAAAGTGGTACTGGCCGTGTTGCTTGTATCAATAAAGAAAATGGGGAAGAGGTATGGGCTGTTGAAGTTGACAAAGAGTTTGAAGGTGAGTACCATGTATGGGGAAATTCAGAAACACCACTTATTGTAGATGATAAAATTATTTGCTCACCTGGGGGGAATAAAACCTCTATTGTTGCTTTAAACAAAATGACAGGTAAGCTGGTTTGGCAAACCAAACCCATGGGAGGCTCTAGGGCATATGCTTCTGCCACCATATATGAATACAAGGGCTTCAGGTATATCCTGGCTACAACAGCCACACATTTGTTAGCAATCTTGCCTGAAAATGGTGAAATTGTTTGGAGCTATAAATATTTTGACAAAGAAAAATGGACTTACCAGCCAGGGCTTATCTGGACAAACACCCCTACTTTTAATGAGGATGAAATATTCCTTTCAAAAGGATATGATTACCATGCAGTGATGCTAAAAATGGATTCCACAGGAACTTCTGTTTCTGAGAAATTTATTGACCATACACTTGATAACCACCACCATGGGCTTGTACTTTTTGATGGCCACCTTTATGGTTCAAACTGGTTAAATAATAAAAAAGGCAAGTGGGTTTGTATGAAATGGAATACTGGCGAGATCAAATATGTAGAGCATTGGGATACAAAAGGAGCCATTGTTTTTGCTGATGGCATGTTCTATTGTTATAATGAAAGGGGTAATGTTGGGCTTGTAAAGCCTGGTACAGATAAATTTGATATAGTCAGTGAATTTAAAATTTCAAAAGGCAGTGGACCTCACTGGGCACACCCTTTTATTGCTGATGGAAAGCTTATTATAAGGCATGGCGACTTTTTTATGGTGTACAATATTAAAGCCTAATTTTGTAAGTTATATGAAAAAACTAGCCTATATATTCATTTTATCCATTCTCCCAACAATTTGTTTTTCCCAACACATTGCTGAGTTCAGGGGGCAAGGCAGAATGGGAGTATTCAATGAAACTGGGCTGTTAAAAGAATGGCCTTCTAATGGACCTGAGTTGATCCTAAAAGCTGACAGTTGTGGTAAGGGGTATTCATCCCCTGTTTACTATAGAGGGAATATTTATATCACAGGGATAAAAGGAGACACCCTTGATGTATGCACTGCTTTCGACCTGGAAGGAAACCTGCTATGGGAAACAGCTTATGGCAGGTCATGGATAAGGACATACTCTGATACCAGGTCAACACCAACCATTGAAGATGGTGTAATATACCTGGCAAGTGGCTCTGGAGAAGTAGTAGCTATTGATTCAAAAGATGGAGAAATAAAATGGTCAGTCAGTGCACATGAAGAGTTCAGTGGAATGTACCACAGATGGGGTATTGCGGAATCTGTTTTATTAACTGATGATGCTGTCCTTTATACAACTGGGGGAGATGTTACTTCAGTAATTGCCCTAAAAAAAACGGATGGAAGCCTTCTTTGGAAAACAAAATCATTAGGTGGGGAAAGGGCATATGCATCACCTGTACTGATTGAATGGAATGGAAAAAAGCAAGTCATTGCCCAAACTACCAAATATATTTTTGGCATTGGCCCAGATGATGGAAGGATTGCCTGGAAGTATGACCTTCAACAATATCATGCACAGCGTTTTGGAAGAGGTAATAACACCAATGTACCCCTGTTTTCAGATGGTGAAATATTTGTAACAAGTGGGTATAACCACCCTGGGGTTATGTTGCAATTGGCTGAAGACGCCAATTCAGTAGAATTAAAATGGATGAATGACACATTGGATACCCATCATGGAGGGGTAGTCCTTTTTGATGGGAACATATATGGTTCAAATTGGCAAAGCAATTCCAAAGGAAATTGGGCAAGCCTTAACTGGGCAACAGGAAAAGTAAACTGGGAAGCTGAATGGAAGAATAAAGGGGCTGTTGTTGCCGCAGATGGGATGCTGTATTGTTGTGAAGAGAAAACAGGCACTGTGGCATTAGTAAAACCTGATGTTACAGAGTTTAAAATAATTAGTACCTTTCAAGTTGAAGCAGGAAGTGGCCCATTTTGGTGCCACCCCTTTATTGCAGGGGGGATGCTTTTTTTAAGGCATGGTAATGTGATGAGTGTATATAATATCAAAATGTAAATGAGTCAAAAGGGCTTACAGAGGGGATTAATAGCTGGATTGGGTTTTATTGGAGGCATAGTGATCCTGTGGTGGATGAGTACTGATCCCACCAAAGGCATGGAAGTAAGCCTCCCTGGGGCTGATAACAGGGGAAAAGCTGTTGCCATAGAAGAGAACATTATCATAGGTGAACACTTCCAAAAAGTTTCTGAAAACTATACCAGGCTACCTGAAAAATGGGAAAGGTTCAGGGGAGCTAATTTTGATAATATTTCCACCACCAATACTTCATTATTGGAACAATTCCCTGAAACAGGGCCTGATATTGTTTGGTCAGTTGATTTAGGAGAGGGCCACTCAGGGGCTGCCATTTGGGAAGGGCTGGCATATGTGCTGGATTATGATGAAGAAACCAGGGCTGATGTACTAAAGTGCCTCAGCTTAACTGATGGTACTGAACTATGGAAAAGGTGGTATAATGTTAATATCAAAAGGAACCATGGCATGTCACGCACTGTGCCTGCCATTACTGAAGAGTATATTGTAACCATTGGCCCACGATGCCATGTAATGTGTGTTGACAGGAAAGATGGCAATTTCAGGTGGGGGATTGATGTGGCTAAAGATTACAATTCTGAAGTGCCCTTTTGGTACACTGGGCAATGCCCTCTGGTTGATGGTAATAAAGCCATTATTGCCACAGGAGGTGATGCCTTGATGATAGCAGTTGACTGTAGCTCAGGGGAAGTCTTGTGGGAAATCCCTAACCCAAAAGGTTGGAAAATGTCCCACTCATCAGTTATGCCTTTTGAATTTGAAGGGCAAAAAATGTATGTGTATAGTGCCATTGGAGGGCTATTTGGTGTAGCTGCCTCTGAACCTGATGAAGGGAAGCTCATCTGGGAAACCAATGCCTGGAACCATTCAGTGGTAGCTCCATCACCTGTATGTATGCCTGATGGGAAAATATTCATGACTGCAGGATATGGGGCTGGATCAATGATGGTACAGCTGATGAAACAAAATGGTAAATTTGAAGTACAGGTATTAGATGAATATACCCCAAAAGAAGGGCTGGCTTGTGAGCAACAAACACCTGTATATTACAAAGGGCACCTGTTTGGGGTGCTTCCAAAAGATGCTGGGGCTTTGCGCAACCAGTTTGTTTGTGTCCACCCTGATGACCCTAAAAAAATCGTGTGGGCTAGTGGAAAAGAAGCCAGGTTTGGGCTGGGCCCTTATTTTATTGCTGATGGAAAGTTTTACCTGCTTAGTGATTTGGCAGAGCTAACCATTATTGAACCTAGCCTGGATGGCTATATGCAACTAGAGCAGGCTACCATCATTGAAGGAGGCCATGATGCCTGGGCACCACTGGCAACAGCTGATGGGTATATGATCCTAAGAGACTCAAAGAAAATGGTCTGTATAAACATGAAAAAATGATCTAGCAAATAAAAGGTGTTTTAAATGAATAAATTGAGTATAAACCACATAATAACTATTAAAGGCTAAAGCCAAAAGTACAGGGTTTTATTAATAGCCCCAGCCTGGGGTAAGTTGAAATAAAAAAACAGGGCTTTAGCCCTTAAGGATAATGTAGAAAACTATCTTTTTATGATTCTTTGCACTTTAGTGCCTAGCTAATAAAGTAAAAGGTATAAATTATGAAAAACAGAGCCATAATAATATTCCTTATCCTCCTGGCAGCAATATCTGTGTTCATCATCATTGGTGATTTCAAATCTACACGCCCTGACAAACAAGGAGAAAACCCATTTGACCTGAATTTAGATGAATACAAAGATGTGGCTCCAGAACTCATTAAATATAAAGAGGTAAAAAACTTCAAACTTGATATCAAAGGCCTTGCAGGTATAAGTTATGATAATGGTAATTTATATGTTGCTGGAGACAGCAGTGTGCAGGTAATCAGCCTTGAAGGGCAATTAGTAAATAACTTTCCTTTGCAGGATGAACCTTATTGTATTGTTGCCAACCTTGTCAAAATCTATGTAGGAAATGAAAATACAGTATCTGTCTATTCTTCTGATGGGAAGCTTCTTTCAACCTTAGGGCCTTTTACTGAAAACTCAGTAATAACTTCAATTGATACCTGGGAAGAAAATATTTTTATTGCTGATGCTGGAGCCAGGAAAGTATACAGGTTTGATTCAGATGGAAATAAACTGGGGGAATTTGAAGGTAAAACAGGGAAAGATGCCCAACATGGGTTTATTATCCCCAGCCCTTATTTTGACCTGGCAGTAAATACTTTTGGTGACCTTTGGATAGTAAACCCTGGAAAACATATGCTGGAGAATTACACTTTTGAAGGTTCTTTGCGCTCATTCTGGAAAGCATCCAGCATTAAAATTGATGGGTTTAGTGGGTGCTGCAACCCTGCCCATTATGCTTTCTTGCCTGATGGTTCTTTTGTCACCAGTGAAAAAGGGTTGGTCAGGATAAAAGTATATAAACCTTCAGGTGAGTTTGATGGTGTGGTAGCTGCCCCAAAGAAATTCAAAGAAGAAGGGTATGCGCCAGATATTGCTGTAGATGATGAAGGAAATATTTATGCCCTTGATTTTGATAAGAAAATGGTCAGGGTATTTGAACTGAAACAAACAGGATTATGAACAGGAAGGATTTTTTAAAAACAGGTAGTAGGGTGCTTTTATTAGCTGGGCTTGGTGTATCTACTATTTATTTGGTTTCCAATAAACAGGTAAAAAAAAAATCTGAATGTACCATAAACCCTGCATGTACATCATGTTCAAGGTTTTCAGGATGTAACCTGCCACAGGCAGAAAAAACCAGGAAAAATGGAAAAGAAAGCAGAAAATAGGAGGGAGTTTATCCAAAAAAGTGCCAGGTTATCCCTGGTACTGGCTTTAGGTGGGGTTGGAGGTTTTGCACTTACAAAAACTACAAAAGATGAATGGGTATGGCAAATTGACCCTTTCAAATGCACCCAGTGTGGGCGTTGTGAAAGTGATTGTGTATTGGCACCCTCAGCAGTAAAATGTATCCATGCCTATGACCTGTGTGGGTATTGTGACCTGTGTGGAGGCTATTTCAAACCTGATGCCAATGAGCTATCCACAGCAGGGGAGAACCAGCTTTGCCCAACTGCTGCCATTGAACGCAAATTTATTGAAGAACCCTATTTTGAATACATTATAAATGAAGACCTCTGTATTGGTTGTGCCAAATGTGTAGAAGGGTGCACTTCCTTTGGAAATGGCTCATTTCACCTGCAGATCATGCATAACATATGCCTCAATTGCAATGAGTGTTCGATAGCCAGGGTGTGCCCCTCTGATGCTATTTCAAGGGTTAAATCAAATGAAGCATATAAAGTAAAAGGAGATTTTACAACTAATACATAAAACTCAGTGTTCTTGGCAGATAACTATGAAGAAAACAACATACATATTCCTGGCCTTTTTATTTCTATTGACCACATTCACTTCATTCTCCCAGGAGCAAAGGTTCCCAAAGCCTGAATTTGAGACAGGCTATGTGCAACCCAGCCCTGAAACGCCTGAGCCAAGGACAGCCAGCATGGAACTGGTTGATGTGGCCATTCTTTTACTGGTTATTTCATTAGCATCTTATTTTGCTATCAGGAGAAGGTCAAGGACAGGAATTCTTGGGTTAACCCTATTTACTTTACTTTATTTTGGGTTTTACAGGAATGGATGTATTTGCAGCATAGGCGCTATCCAGAATATAACCCTGGCTTTTACTGACCCCACTTATGCCATTTCCATTTCAGCACTGCTATTTTTCCTGATACCACTGATCTATACATTGCTATTTGGCAGGACTTTCTGTGCAGGAGCTTGCCCATTGGGAGCAATCCAGGATTTAGTAATTATCCAACCTATATCAATTCCGCGCTGGCTAAGAAAAACATTGGGCATTATCCCATTTATATACCTGGGGTTAGCTGTATTGTATGCTGCCACTGGGACTGATTTTATTATTTGCAGGTATGACCCATTTATAGGCATTTTCAGGATGGATGCTGAATTCCACATGGTAATCCTGGGCATTGCATTTTTGCTGATGGGTATGTTTGTAGCAAGGCCATATTGCAGGTTTTTGTGCCCATATGGAGTCCTGCTAAACTGGATGTCACGTTTTTCAAAGTGGCACCTTTCCATTACTCCTTCAAAATGTATCCAGTGCAAACTTTGTACTACTTCATGCCCATTTGATGCCATTGATTTCCCCATACAAGAAAAGCCTGCAAATTCCAGGAGCAATGTCAGGAAGTTTATATTATATGCACTCCTCATCCCTGTCTGGATGGTAGCTGGAAGCTTTGTTGGGATGAAACTTCATAAAAACCTGGCTAAAGCACACCCTGATGTATACCTGGCTGAATTATTGATTTCACAGCCTGAACTGATACATGATGAAGATAATATTGATGTACAGACATTTATGGCATCAGGAAAACCCTTGGAAGCACTAATTGAAGAAGCTAAAGCAAAAAGGGAAGATTTCTATATGGGAAGTATCATTTTGGGTGCATTCATTGGGTTAGTGATTGGGTCTACAATCATGAACCAGGTAGTATTCAGGCGCAGGGAAATATACCAGCCAAACAGGGCTGATTGTTTTAGCTGTGGCAGGTGTATGGATTATTGCCCTGTTGAAAAGTAGAAAGGAAAGCAATATGGATATAAAACAAAAATTACAAATTTGGTTAAACACTTCAATTGTATCGGGAATTTTTTGCCTGGTAGTTGCTATCCTGCTGATCTTTAACTTTTGGCAGGTGTCATCCCATAACCCACTGGAAAGTGAAGCTCTCAATGTGTTGGTTGAAAGGCTGAGCCAGGAACCCAGGAATGATGAATTGAAACAAGAGATCAGGAACCTGGATTTGTTGGCAAGGAAAGCCTATTTCAATAGCCAGTGGCAAGTAAAAACAGGGACTTATTTGCTTCTATTTGGAGCCATTATTTTTGCCATTGCTTTAAGGTTCTATACTACATTAAAATCAAAAATTGAGCAACCAGGACAGCAGGTTGAAAATGAACAGCTGGCAAGGGTTTTATCCCAGAAATGGTTGATTTGGTTTGGTGCTGGGGTATTGGTACTTGCTGTTACAGCATCCTTTTTTACAGTTGACCACCTGGAATCCTATTCAGCAACATCAGCTGAACAAACTGAGAAACCAGAGGGCACTCCAGAAGAAAATATCCAGGTAGTTCAAGTAAAAAAAGATGTTCCAGAAAAACAGGAAACAGTTGAAGAAGAGCCTAATACAACAGAAAATAAAGAGAATATTGAACAAGAGAAAGTAGTGCAACCATCTCCTGAACTAGTAAAAGAAGAAGTAGTAACTACTCAACCAAAAGTACAACAACCCAGTGTTAATGCACCTTCTGATAGGGATATAAAAAACAATTCCAATTCATTTAGGGGAGCATTTGGCAATGGGGTTAGTACTGCCACCAACATCCCTGTTTCATGGGATGTTGCCAATGGGCAAAATGTAAAATGGAAAACCACTTTACCTAAACATGGGTATAATTCTCCTGTTATTTGGGGTGATAAAGTATTCCTCACTGGAGCTGACCAGCAAGGGCAGGAACTATATTGCCTGGATAAAAACAGTGGGAAAATGTTATGGGTAGGGCAGGCTACAAATGTACCTGGTGCCCCCGAAAAACCTCCAAAAGTAACTGAAGATACCGGCTTGGCTGCCCCTTCTGTAACCACGGATGGGAATTATGTGGTAGCCATCTTTGGTACAGGAACCATTATCTGTTTTGATATGGAAGGCAATAAGGTATGGGCAAGGAACCTGGGTGTTCCTGACAACCATTATGGGCACTCTTCATCTTTGCTCACTTATGCCAATAAAATATTTGTACAATATGATACCAATAGGGGCAGCAAGGTAATGGCTTTATTCATTTCTTCAGGCGAAACTATTTGGGAAACCAAAAGGACATCCAACATATCCTGGGCAAGCCCTGTACTGGCTGAAGTAGCTGGGAAAAAACAGTTAGTATTGACTGCTGACCCTAATGTGGCAGGTTATGATATTGATACAGGCAAAGAATTATGGTCAGTAGATTGTATGATGGGTGAGGTGGGCCCTTCAGTAGCTTTTGGTGAAGGGTTGGTGTTTGCCTCCAACGAATATGCCAGGTTGGTAGCCATTGACCCAACAACTAGTGAAATAAAATGGGAAGATGATGAATACCTGCCAGAAGTAGCAAGCCCAGTGGTTACCAATGGGTTATTGTTTATTGCCACAAGCTATGGGGTATTGGTATGTTATGATGCCCTCAATGGTGAAAAACAATGGGAAGAAGAATATAATGCAGGGTTTTATGGTTCCCCTGTTATTGCTGAAAATAAACTTTTTGCATTGGACATGGATGGCATTATGCATATCCTGGAAGTAAGCAGGGACGCCAAGGTTATAGGAACTCCAGAGTTGGGTGAAGAAGGGTTCACAACTCCTGCTTTTGCAAATGGCATAATAATAGTTAGGGGTAACCAGAATTTGTTTTGTTTTGGGAATTAAAAGAAGGGGCTGAAAGGTAGCATGGTTGATTATCAGGTAATAGATACTATAATTCAGGAAAAAGGGAAAGTAAAAAAATCCCTGATACCTATATTGCAGTCTATCCAGGATAAGTATAATTACTTACCTGAGGAAGCATTAAAAAGGGTTGAAGAGGCTACTGAAATAAGTGCCTCTGAGATCATTGGGGTAGCCAGTTTTTACTCACAATTCCGTTTGCAACCTGTGGGTGAGCATATGGTAAAGGTTTGTGTAGGAACAGCATGCCATGTAAAAGGGGCTATGTTGGTATATGATGCTTTAAAAAGGGAGCTAAACCTGGAAGAGGGGCAGGAAACAGATACATCTGGCAAATATACCCTTGAAAAAGTAAGCTGCCTGGGATGTTGCACCCTGGCTCCAGTGGTTCAAATTGACCAGATTACTTATGGGCATGTTACACCCAACCAGGCTGGGCAATTATTTTCAGATTTTGAAACCCAAAAAAATACCAAATCAAAAAAACAGGCAAGGAAAACTGATGGGACTACCATAAAAGGGGAGATCAGGATTGGGCTGGGCTCATGTTGTTTAGCCAGTGGTAGCAGTGAGATCAAAGAAGCTGTTGAAGAAGTTGTCAACCAAAATGAACTGCATGTCTCATTGAAACATGTGGGTTGTGTGGGCATGTGCCACCAGGTTCCTTTGGTTGAGATTGTACCTACCAATGAAGAGGCTACCCTCTATTCAAAAGTGAAGCCTGAAGATGTAAAAGATATTATCAATAACCATTTTGAATCCTCAAACTTCCTGGCAAGGATAAAGAACAAATTTTTCAATACCATTGAAAGCATCCAGTCTGACAGGAGGTGGGATGGTATAGAGCGCTATGAGCTTCATGTTAGGGAGAAACATGTATCCTCATTCTTGGGGAAACAAATCCCCATTGCCACTGAACACAGGGGGGTGATCAACCCTTTGGATGTGGAAGAATACCAGCAAAAAGGAGGATGGATAGCCCTTAAAAAAGTATTGTCAAAATATACCCCTGAAAAGGTAATTGATGAAATCAAAGAAAGTGGTATCAGGGGCAGGGGTGGAGGTGGATTCCATTCTGGTACAAAATGGGAGATTGTAGCTGGGCAAAATGAAAAAGTAAAATACCTCATATGCAATGGTGATGAAGGTGACCCTGGAGCTTTTATGGACAGGATGTTACTAGAATCATATCCTTACAGGGTAATTGAAGGGATGATTATTGCAGCCTTTGCCATTGGGGCAACTGAGGGGTATTTCTATATCAGGGCAGAATACCCTTTGGCTGTACAAAGGATAGTTGATGCACTAAAAATATCCAGGGAAAAAGGCTATCTGGGGCAGAATATCTGTGGAAGTAATTTCAATTTCGATATCAAGGTTGCTGAAGGGGCAGGGGCATTTGTTTGTGGTGAAGAAACAGCCTTAATTGAATCTATCCAGGGGAATAGGGGATTTCCAAGGTTGCGCCCTCCATATCCTGCTGTGAAAGGGCTATGGGGTAAACCTACATTAGTGAACAATACAGAAACATTTGCCCAGGTTTCATTTATTTTCAGGAATGGGGCAAAACGTTTTAATGCCATTGGTACTGAAAATAGCAAAGGAACTAAGGTATTTGCATTAGCAGGTAAAATAGCCAGGGGAGGGTTGATTGAAGTTCCCATGGGGATTACCATCAACCAGGTTGTTGAAGAGATTGGAGGAGGCATAGCCAATGGCAGGAAATTTAAAGCTGTGCAAATTGGTGGTCCTTCAGGAGGATGTATCCCTGCAAGCCTAGGTGATACACCCATTGATTTTGAATCATTAAAAGAGTTGGGTGCAATGATGGGCTCTGGTGGCTTGGTGGTTTTAGATGATACTGACTGTATGGTTGATATTGCCAGGTTCTTCCTTTCATTTACCCAAAATGAATCATGTGGGAAGTGTACATTTTGCAGGGTAGGCACACGCAGGATGCTGGATATCCTGAATAATTTGTGTGAAGGGAAAGGCAAAAAAGGTGACCTGGAAGAACTGGAAAAACTGGCAGGATGGACTAAAAAAGGAAGTTTGTGTGGGCTGGGAAGCACATCACCAAACCCTGTATTGTCATCTTTACGATTTTTCAGGGAAGAGTATGAAGCCCATATCAATGGGAAATGCCCAACTGGCAAGTGTACAGAGTTAATTAAATATTCAATTAATGATAAGTGCATTGGCTGTACCATTTGTGCCCAGCAATGCCCTGTTGATGCCATCGCTTTTAATCCTCATGAAAAGCATGAGATCAACCTGGAGCTCTGTATAAAATGTGATACTTGCAAACAGGTATGCCCTGAAGATGCAGTTCAGGTTGACTAGTTGCTGGGTGTTAGATGCTGGTTTTTGGTTGCTAGATGCTAGTTAACTGATAATAGTTAAAAAATAAATATTTGGATGATGAGCAGTTATAAAGAACTGGAAATATATAACATAGCGCTTGACTTGGCAATAAAAATTCACAAGTTTAGCTTGCAGCTTCCTCAATTTGAATTATATGAGCAAGGAAGCCAAATAAGAAGATCATCTAAAAGCATTAAAGACCAGATATCAGAAGGATATGGAAGAAAGCGTTACAAAGCTGATTTTATAAAGTTTCTTGTTTATTCACAAGCATCCTGTGATGAAACTTTAAATCATCTTGAAACAATTGCCGAATTATATCCTGAACTTGAAGAAGCAAAAAAGTTTATTGAAGAATACATTATTTTGGGTAAAAGAATAAATAAATTTATTCAATATGTTGAAACCAGTTGGAGAACATAACAAGCAACCTGCAACCAGATGATTAGCATCAAAATAAATAACAAGCAAATCCAGGTAGAAGAGGGCACTTCAGTATTAAAAGCTGCCAAATCATTAGGGGTTGAAATACCTGCCATGTGCTGGCATGAAGAACTGGACCATTTTACTTCATGCATGGTTTGTATGGTAAAAGATACCCAGTCAGGAGATTTGTTCCCATCTTGTTCAGTTCTTGCAGAAGAGGGGATGCAGGTTGCCACTATGGATGAAGAAGTCCAGGAAGCCAGGAAAACTGCCCTTGAATTGCTATTAAGTGAGCATGTGGGTGATTGTGAAGCCCCTTGCCAGATTGCTTGCCCTGCACATATGGATATCCCTAAAATGAACAGGTTGATTGCTGAAGGGAAAATGCAGGAATCACTGGAGGTAGTGATGCAGGACATTGCTTTGCCATCAGTTTTAGGGAGGATATGCCCTGCCCCCTGTGAAGGGGCTTGCAGGAGGAAATCAATTGATGAACCTGTTTCCATTTGCCTGTTAAAACGTTTTGTTGGAGATGAACAAGCTGGCAATTTTTATAAAAACCTGGCATTGGCTCCATTAAATAATAAAAAAGTAGCCATTATAGGATCTGGTCCAGCTGGGTTAGCAGCAGCATTCTACTTACAGATAAGGGGTTACCAATGTTCTGTTTATGAAAAAGGTACTGTAGCAGGAGGGCTTCTGAATAGTGAAAAGCTTGATGCCAAATTGCCCAAAGAAGTATTAAAAAAAGAAATTGGTAATATTTTAAGTATAGGTGTAACCCTTCATTTAAACAGTGAAGTTAACACCCAACAATTTGAGAAACTGAGAAAGGGGAATGATGCTATTATCATTGCAACAGGGAATGGGGGAGAACAGTTACAAGAGTGGGGGTTAAAAACTACTCCCAAAGGAATTGAAATAAGTAAATCAACCTATGAGGCTTCAGTGCCTGGTGTTTTTGCCATAGGGAATGCACTTAGGCCATCCAGGCTGGCAGTCAGGTCAGTGGGGCAGGGTAAAGAAGCAGCTTTTGCTGTAGATCAATACCTCAACAATAAAAAGGTTGTAGGGGAACCCAGGTTATTTAATTCAAAATTTGGGAAACTGGTAGCTGATGAGTTTGCTGAGTACCTGAAAGAATCCAATACTGACAAAAGGTATAGCCCATTGAAAGGGGTAGAAGGTGGTTTCGGCAAAGAGGAAGCAATAAAAGAAGCTGCGCGCTGCCTGCATTGTAACTGCAGGAGGCTGGACAATTGCAAATTGCGTGACTTGTCAGATGAATACCAGGCAAACCAAAGGAGGTTTTCATTTGGTGAAAGGAAAACGGCCAGAAAAATGGTCAACCACAACTTGGTGGTTTATGAACCAGGGAAATGCATCAAATGTGGTATCTGTGTGCGCCTGACTGAAAAACACAAAGAAAGGTTTGGCTTCACTTTTATTGGCAGGGGGTTTGATGTAGAAATTGGAGTCCCTTTCAACCAGGAACTAAAAGAAGGGCTGACTGAAACAGCAAAACTGGTAGTAGAAGGATGCCCAACTGGGGCATTGGCTATGAAGTAATATATTCCCTGTTAAGGGTAAAATATTTATAGTAAGGTAACAGAAACAAAAATGTCCTGCTAAGGACAAAATATTTGTAAAACACAAAAACAAATAAGACAATTGTCCTATAGGGACAGAATATTTATAAAAACAGTATTCAAGCAATTAAAATAGTCCCAGAGGGACTAAATAGAAAAGTATAAAATGATCAAGAAATTCCAAATCAAGCATCATTAATATTTAGCCCCTATGGGGCTGTGAGATATTATAGATAAATATTTTACAAACATATAATCCCTAAAGGGATATAGAAGATTAGCCTGAAAAGACAGAATATTTTAATAAACATTACTTTTGAAAACAAAATTATTTGTCCTGCAAGGACAACATATTTATAGAAGCAAGTAACAAACAATCAAATAGTCCCAGAGGGACTAAATATTATGTATTAACCAAAACACACAAACATGGCAAATACATACACAAAACTATACATACACATAGTTTTTGCTGTACAAAACAGAATTTCAGTTATTAAGGATTCATGGAAAGATGAACTATATAAATACATAACAGGGATAACTCAGAACAATGGACATAAATTATTAGCCATAAATGGGGCAAAAGACCATGTACATATTTTAATTGGCATGAAACCAGTACAGGCATTATCTGAATTGGTAAAACATATAAAAGGTGATTCTTCCAGATGGATAAATGAGAAACACCTTGTTAGTGGCAAGTTTTCTTGGCAAGCAGGATTTGGGGCATTTTCACATTCAGCATCCCAGATAGATAATGTGGTAAAATATATTATGAATCAGGAAGAACATCACAAGCAAAAAAGTTTTAAAGAAGAATATCTGGCTTTTTTAAAAAAGTTTAACGTGGATTATGATGAAAGGTATATTTTTAATGATGTAGATTAATATCTAGCCCCTATAGGGCTATGGAATATTGTAGATAAATCTTCTACAAACATATAATCCCTAAAGGGATATAAAAACTACCCTGTTAAGGGTAAAATATTTATAGTAAGGTAACAGAAACAAAAATGTCCTGCTAAGGACAGAATATTTATATAAAAAAAATAATTACAAAACAATTTGTCTTGTAAGGGCATATTTATAAAAAATAAATACACAGTGATATAGTCCCATAGGAAATAAATATAGGTACATATGAAACACATCTTATATACATTATTTTTTATCTTGATTGGGTATGTGGGAACCACCCAAACCTCCACTTCATGGCCCAATTTTCGTGGTAACCAGCAACTAACAGGCACCACACCTGCCCAACTCCCAATAAAACCCAACCTGCTGTGGACTTATTCTACTGATGATAATATCAAAGCTTCTCCAGTAGTGGATGGAAACAAAATTGTGGTGGGTTCAACTGATGGTTTTGTGTATTGCCTGGATATGGATGGCAAACTGGCCTGGAAATTTGATACTGGCAACAGCATTGAAGCTTCAGCATTGGTATTAGGCAATGTGGTTTACATAGGCAACCTGGATGGAAGCTTTTTTGCTATCAACCTGGAGGATGGCAAAAAACTGTGGCAATACAAATGTGACAACCAGATCAGTGGTTCTCCCAACTGGTGGAAAGATAAAACAGGGACCAGTATCCTGGTGGGCAGCTATGATTATTTCCTGCATTGTGTGGATGCCCAAACAGGCAAAGCCAGGTGGAAATATGAATTAGATAACTTTATTAATGGGGCAGCAGCATGTTATGATGGAAAAGCTGTATTTGGTGGATGTGATGGTTTTCTCCATGTTGTAGATATTGAAACAGGGAAGGCAACTACCAAAGTTGATGTAGCCACTTATGTAGCCAGCTCTGCAACCCTTGAAAGGGATTTTGCCTATATTGGAGATTATGATGGGAGGTTCTCACGGGTGGATATGGCTGCAAAAAAAATTACCTGGACATGGGAACAAGAGGAAGTACACCTGCCATTCATTGCTTCCCCTGCTTTGTCAGAAAACAAAATAGTTATTGGCAATAATGATAAATTTATCTATTGTTTTGACAAAAACAAGGGAGAATTGTTATGGAAGTATAACACAGGTAAAAAAATAGATGCTTCAACAGTTATATCAGGGTATAAAGTACTGGCAGCCAATGCAAGGGGAGATATTTTTATATTAAGCTTAACTGATGGGAAACTGCTTTGGAACTATGAATTGGGAAGTGCTGTTTTAAGCAACCCTGCTGTGGTTAAAGGGAAAATTATTGTAGGTGCCTTTGATGGCAATATATATTGTTTTGGAAATTAATTGACCAATATGAATATCATTCAAATTATACCAGGTTCAGGGGGTAGTTTTTATTGTGGCAATTGCCTGAGGGACAGCAAATATGTAGATGCATTAAGGAAAGAAGGGCACCAGGTGGTTAAAATCCCCATGTACCTCCCCCTTTTTGCTGATGAGCATGATATTACTGATATCCCTGTATTTTATGGGGCTATCAGCATTTACCTAAAACAGGTATACCCCATTTTCAGGAAAGCACCAAAGTGGTTTGACAGGATGCTGAACTCTAAACCCATGATGAAACTGGCAGCTTCTATGTCAGGCTCAACTCGTGCAAAAGGGCTGGAAGAAATGACCATTTCCATGCTATTGGGAGAGGAAGGCAAACAAAAGGAAGAGTTGGAAAGGATGGTGGATTGGATTGCTGAACATTGCCAACCTGATATCATCCACATATCCAATGCTTTATTACTGGGATTGGCACACCATATCAAGCAAAAAATAAATGTACCAGTGTTCTGTTCCCTCCAGGATGAAGATGTGTGGGTAGATGCTATGCAACCCTCTTTCAGGGATAAAGTTTGGAAGCTGATGCATGAAAAAGCAAAAGATGTAGACACTTTTATTGCTGTAAGCAAGTATTATGCTGGAGTAATGGAAAAAAGGATGGATATCCCTGTTGAAAAGGTAGAGCATATCTATTTGGGAGTAGCTCCTGAGGATTATACATACAGGAATTCTTCTGAAAAGCCTAGAAATATTGGGTATATTTCGCGCATGTGCTATGAAAATGGGTTTGATATTGCTGTGGATGCTTTTATTGAGTTGAAAAAATCACCTGGTTTTGAGGATGTTAAATTTATTGCAACAGGTGGCTCCACTGGTGATGATAAAAAATACATCAGGGAACTAAAAGAAAAGGTAAAACAATACAACCTGGAGCAGGATGTCCAGTTCCATGATGATTTTGAAGGAGAAGGAAGGTCAGCCTTTTTTGACAAGGTATCCATGGTATCAGTGCCTGTCAGGAATGGGGAAGCATTTGGGATGTACCTTTTAGAAGCCATGGCATCAGGGGTGCCAGTGGTACAGCCTGCACTAGGGGCATTCCCTGAAATTGTAGAAGTATCAAAAGGTGGGGTAAATTACCAGCCCAATACCCCAGAGGAATTAGCAAAAGCCTGGAAACATCTTTTAGAAAATAAACAGGAACTGGGACAATTGAGCAACCAAGCAAGGAAAGGGGTGGAAGGGAAATTTAATATCCATCAACATGCACAGGAAATGGTAGAGGCTTATTCTAATAAAAAATAAGGTTCTCACTTCGTGGCCCTTTGAGGTATATTCAGTTTCAAAAAATAATGTTTCTAGGAAGTTAAAATTGAAGTTATGTTGCAGCTAAAAAATATAGTAAAAAGTTATGGTGTACCAGGCACTTCTTCCCACCATATTGTATTGGATGGGCTCTCATTCCAAATTGGAAATGGTGAGAAAGTAGCTGTTATTGGCCCCAGTGGTTCTGGCAAAACTACCTTTTTAAATATGGCAGGTGCATTGGACATCCCTGACAAGGGCAAAATACTGTTTGAAGGCATACTTTTAGCTGGCTACACAAAAAATGAAATGGCTGAATTCAGGAATAAACAGTTGGGGTTTATTTTCCAGATGCACCATTTACTCCCTCAGTTAACACTTTTGGAGAATGTATTGCTTCCACTTCTCCCTTCAGGGAAAAACAGACAAAAAGAAAACCTGGAATGGGCTGAACACCTGCTACAAGCTTCAGGCATTTGGAAACAAAGAAACCAAAAACCCTCTGAGCTATCTGGTGGAGAGTGCCAAAGGACAGCAGTTGTGCGCTCACTGGTCAACAAGCCCAGGCTAATACTGGCTGATGAGCCCACAGGTGCTTTAGATGAAGAAAATGCCGGGAAAATTTCTGAATTGCTGCTAAACCTGAATGCAGAAAACAACTCCTCACTGATTGTGGTAACCCATTCACAGCCCCTGGCAAGCCATATGGATAAACTGTATACCCTCCAGGGAGGCAAACTTATAGCAGGTTAAAGGTTCACCATGGGTAAATTGGCATACATCATCAAAAGTTTCAGGCACTATTTTATGGCCAACCTGCTGGTTGCGTTAGGGGTAGCCATAAGCACAGCAGTTATTACAGGTGGGCTTATTATTGGTGACTCAATTACTTACAGCCTGGAGCAAACTACCCATTACAGGTTAGGCAAAACTACCCATGCAATTAGCTCCAATGGACGTTTTTTCAGGCAGGAAATTGCCAATGAAATGCAAGGTGGGCTGGATGTTGCACCTGCCTTTATTTCGGAAGCTGTGGCTGTTGCAGGTGGTGGAGAAAAAAGGGCAAACAGTGTGCAGGTGGTAGGGGTTGATGGATCTTTTGAAAAAATAGCAGGCAGTAATTTCTATTCAGGTTTAAAAAAGAATGAAGTAATCATAAGCCAAAACCTGGCAGAAAAACTTGAAGTAACAGTAGGCAATAGCTTATTGTTCAGGGTAAAAAAGGATGGGCTGGTACCACACAATGCCCCTTTTGTTTCTGATGGTGAAACCCATGTAAGTTATAGGGCAACCATTAAAGCCATTGCTACTGAGAATAAGTTAGGTAGGTTCTCGCTAAAAAATGCCCAGGCTGCCCCTTACAATGTGTTTATGCCCATTGGGCGCGTAAATGAGCTAATGGGGTTTGAAGGAAAAGCCAATACCCTTTTAATCCATTCTGAATTGGATGAAAGCCAGTTATTGCAAATATTCCAAGAGGCCTGGAAGCCAGCAGATGCCAACCTGGTTGAAAGGGAAACTGGCAATAGGGAATATGAGATTTATTCAGAAAGGGTATTTATTGAAGATGCTATCAGCCATAATTTAGGTAAAGTCCCAGGTGCTGATATGATACTGACCTACTTTGTTAACTCTATTGGGAAAGAGGGAAATACAGGGGTAAAAACTCCCTATTCTTTTGTGTCTACATTGCCAAATGATGTTTTAAATGAAAACCAAATTATTATTAACCAATGGTTGGCTAATGACCTTAAAGCCAGGAAGGGGGATACCCTGAAGCTTGCATATTTTACCATGGGGCCGTTGAGGAAATTATTAAATGATTCCTCATTATTTGTGGTTAAGGATATAAAACCCATGGAAGGGAAGTTTGCAGATGGCAGCCTGATGCCCTCATTGCCTGGCATGTCTGATGCTGGTGACTGTGATGAATGGGAAGCAGGCATCCCCATTGACCTAGAACTGATCAGGGACAAGGATGAAGATTACTGGGATACTTATAAAGGGGTACCAAAGGCATTTATTTCCCAATCTGTGGCACACAAACTTTGGGCAAACAGGTTTGGCAACTACACATCAATAAGGTTTGATGGGCAATCCTTCAATAAAGAAAAACTTGAAAGTTTTTTTGGTGAACATATACACCCAACCAGCCTGGGGTTCTTTGCTGACCCTGTCAAAAAGAGGGGGCTTACAGCTGCCCAAAATGGGGTTGATTTCAGCCAACTGTTTATTGGGTTAAGCTTTTTTATCCTGGCAGCAGCCATTATCCTGTCCATATTGCTCTATTTGCTGCACTTAGAAAGCAGGTATACACAAATTGGCACACTCGATACCCTGGGGTTCAAACATGCCCAAATAAGGAGCTTATTTACCATTGAAGGGCTTTTTATTTCCATATGTGGGGCATTGCTAGGGTCAGGGCTTGCCATTACCTATACAGAACTTGTTTTTTCTGCCCTAAACGGCCTTTGGGTGGATATTGTAAGGACAAATGTACTTTTCATTTATATAAAACCTGCCACTTTGCTATTAGGGTTCATTATCAGTATCCTAATTTCTGTTGGGGTATTTACCTGGGCTGTTAATAAAAAACTCAAGCAGCAAGCCTCTAATGTCCAGAGAAAAATTACCCAACAAGAAAAAAAGTGGGTTGCTGGTTTTAAAAAAGGGATAGCTATCCTGTTTTTAGGGCTTTCTGTCCTGGTTGTTTCCTGGCAGCTGGCACTTTCAGAAATACAAAATGCTGGTATGTTTTTTATGGCTGGAGGGCTAATGCTGATATCTCTTCTGCTAATATTTCATGGGTTCCTCTTTTCAAACCCGCATTTGAAAAAACACCTATTCAATATTAGCTACCTAACCAGAAATAACCTAAAAAGGAACAGGGGGCGCTCATTTTCTATTGTGATCTTATTTGCATTGGCAACTTTCCTGGTGGTTTCAACAGGTGCCAACAAACAGGATATATTCTCTAAAGCCCATGAAAAAACCAGTGGCACAGGAAGCTTCCTTTTCTTTGTAAAATCAACAGTACCCGTATTATTTGACCTGAATGACCCACAAAAAAGGCTAGAGGAGGGGCTACCTGGCGGGTTCAAAGCTGTCCAATTCAGGAAAGTGGATGGTGATGATGCCAGCTGCCTTAACCTGAACAGGATAACCAACCCAGCCATCCTGGGTGCGGACCCAACCCATCTGGAAGGGCATTTCTCATTTGTAAAAGGAAGTGAAGAACTAAACCTGCAAACCCCATGGCAGTCATTAAACCAGGATTTAGGCAATGTAACCCCAGCTATTGCAGACCAAACTGTAATCCAGTGGGGGCTTGGCTTAAAAATAGGGGATACCCTCTTTTACCAAAATGAAATAGGTGATACACTTAAGTTAAAACTTATAGGTGGGTTGGCACCTTCCATTTTCCAGGGATATGTGATCATTGGGAACCAACATTTCCTGGAAAATTACCCTTCAAGTAGTGGCTCATCTGTTTTTTTAATTGATGGGGATGAAAAACAAAAACAAGTGATTAGTGAAGGGTTAGGGCTTAATTTCAGGGATTATGGCTGGGAAGCTGTTGAAGCCCCCCAAAGGCTGGCTGAATTTTATTCAGTAACCAATACTTACTTGTCTATCTTCCTTGCATTGGGAGCCCTGGGGTTAATATTGGGAACCATAGGGCTTGCAGTTATTTTAAGTAGGAGCATATTGGAAAGGAAAGATGAAATTGCGCTGATGCAAGCCATTGGTTTTAAGAATATCCAAGTATTTAAGATCATAGTTATGGAGTATTCCTTTTTACTGGCAGCAGGGATTTTTATTGGGCTTTTGGCAGCAGTGTTAGCCACATTGCCTTCTATCCTTTCACCCAATACTGATGTTTCACTTCAAACAATTTTATTACTAATTGCCATCATTATCTCAAATGGTTTGTTGTGGATTGCCCTATTGACAAAAACTTCATTAAACAATAAAGAATTAATAGCCAACCTTAAAAGAGAATAAGAGTGGAAGCTATAATGAAGCTTATGGTCATCTCAATCGTCACAACAAAAGAAAGTGGCAATTTACAATATCTTAAAGCTATACTGAATAACGTCCCTAAACCTGATGTCAGGCAAAAATTATTTAAATGATATTGGCATTATTATTATTTAGAATAATTCTTAATAAATAATTAATTTTAGTTATTAACTTTGCACACGGAAAATGGTTTAATTTTTTTCAGGGAATCCAGTGTAATTGGCAAATGCTGATGAGTCTGGAGCTGTACCCGCAGCTGTAAGCCTTTTAAAATTGGCGGCAACAAAGTGCCACTGCACCGAGTACTAGGGGTGGGAAGGCAGCCATCAATAAGGTAAGCCAGAAGACCTGCCATTTTCAACAATGCTTTCGGGAATAAAAGCGATGGTGAAAACCTGGTATTTTATTTCCCTGGATTTAATAAAACTAGGGAATGAAAAATTTAACATTAATTCTTGTAATTTTATCCATGTATTGGGCAGGGCAAGCCCAGCAAACTTCATTTCAGGTAATAGGGTATAAGCCTGCCCCAGGGCAACACATCAATACTGAAAACATTGGTACCCCCCAGGCTGCACAAGATATGGCCGCCAATAAAACTAACCTGGTAGCACTTGGGAGTTTTGGGGGCTATATAGTAATAAAATTTAATGAAGCATGCATAAACCATCCCCAAAACCCATATGGTGTTGATTTTACTGTTTTTGGGAATGCTTTTGAAGGTTCATCAGAACCAGGGGTAATTTATGTTATGAAGGATAAAAACCAAAATAACCTGCCTGATGATATATGGTATGAGGTTGCAGGGCCAGATCATTACCATCCTGATACTAATCCAGGTTATGCCATTACCTATTTAAACCCAGGTGGGGCACATAATATACCATGGAAAGATAATTTGGGTAATAAAGGTGAAGTATTGGCCAATTCATTCCATGAGCAAGAATATTACCCAAGCCCCCAATATTTTGACAACTACCCTGTTGATTCTGTAACATTTGAAGGGACACTGCTCAAATCAACATTTCATGGGCAAACCCAGGGAAATATCCATTTAAAATCATTGGCTTTTGGCTATGCTGACAACCTGCAAGCCATTGCTGGGCAAGACTATTCAATACCTGATAACCCATACACAAAAGACACCCTAGAAGGAAGTGGGGGGAATGCCATTGATATTTCATGGGCTATAGATGCTTCAGGCAATTATGTGGAGCTGGATTCCATCCATTTTGTGAAAATTGTATCAGCAAACCTGGAAAATGCAGGAAGGTTGGGCGAAATTTCTACTGATGTAACTTATTTAGAAGATGTAAAGGAAAATGCTTCATTATCAGGGCCAATGTCAACAGTTGTGTTATTCCACCATAAACCAGAATTAGTAGCTGGTGATTCTGTGTTGTTATCAGCTAGGTACTTTGAATCAGGCAAGCCTGTTGAAAAAAATATTGTATTCAATGTTGATGCTGAAATTGCATTTGTAAATAATAAAGGCTGGTTGCATACACTTGATGGTGGGAATGTAAATATAAAGGCCTCTTTGGAAAATAACCCCTCACAATTTGACCAATCATCCATACACATCCGCAAACCAACTACTATATCAATTGATACAGATTTAAACAGTATTTACCCTGGGGATACCATTGTGCTTGAAGCTTCTGTTTTAGACCAAGATAATGTAAATATACCTGGCTTAAACCCTTCATTTATTGAAACTAATAATAATTTATTTGAAGTGTCACTTGATAATAGGAAATACATCCTTGTTGCCATAAACCCGGGAACTGGTACCCTGGAAGCAAATGTGCCAGGTTTCCCTGAAATCCATTTAAAACAAACTGTAACAATCCTTTCTCCAGATCAGGTAGCGGATATTTACATGGCTATCAAAACTGAAAGTGAAAACATCCTCCCATTCCAGAAAATAACAGTTGGCCTGACTAATATCAATGGCCATATAGAAAACAGGGTTGTAGATTATTCAAGCCTGGATAAACCAACCATAGCTCATGCCATAGTTAAAGGGTTGCAGGAAGCAAAAGTGCAATTTTCTTTTAGGGATGATGATAAATCCAATGGGGAGTTATACCTCTATTCAATTGAAAAAGAAGGCATATACACCTATGGGTGGGGAGGGAAAACTACCCCTGCTGCTTTTGCCAGGTGCTGGATAGCCAGGAAAAATGGGGATTCTATTTTGAAAGGCTTTGATAAAGAGGTTGTGAGTAAGGGAGATACAATTACCTTATACCATGTTGGCGACCTAACAACATCTTGGAAACTATCATGGTTAGGGTCATCTAAAGATTCAGTTACCCTTGGCGATGAATTAATAGCCAGCCTAAAAGAAACAACTTGCAGCATGCAAGGCAGTAAAGTAACAGAAGGGGGCTTTACACCAGTGGCAGGGCAGGAAATCACATTTGAATTTACTTATTTAACTGAAAATAAGCCTACTGACAACAAAGGGGAAGTAAGCTTACTAATCAATGAATTGCCACCTTTAATTATTAAATCTGGGGAAGATGCATTCAGGGTTTACAAAAAACTGCCTGTGGGTATCCATGAATACCAAAATAGGGCTTTGAGTGCTTACCCTAACCCGGCTGAAGGCCATTTATATATTAAAGGGAATAGCTTTATTAATGCCAGTGTTTACATTTATAACCAAGCTGGGTACCTGGTGGGATATATAGATAAATTCAATATTCAGGAAAGTATACCAGTTGCCCATTTAAAAGGAGGGCTTTATGTAATAAAAATTATAACCCCAGGGCAAAACCACATAGTTAAATTTGTAAAAAGGTGACCTGGGAAAAATACATAGCAGGGCTATTTTTTGCCTTTTCAGTATTGCAAGCAATTGGGCAAAACTTAAGTGATACCATCCAAATACATGAAGTTTCAGTATTTGCAAAAAAACCATTGCAAAAGGCAGGGCTGAATACCACAAAACCTGATTCAATAGCCCTTAAATCAGCCCAAACCATAGACTTTTCAGGGTTGGTGTCAAAGTATACCCCAATATTCATAAAGTCTTACGGGCAGGGCGCAACGGCAACGGCAAGCTTCAGGGGGACTGGCTCTTCGCATACGCAAGTAGCCTGGAATGGCCTAAACCTCAATTCTCCCATGAGAGGGGCAGTTGATTTGTCCCAATTGCCTGTCTTTTTTATTGATGAAGCTGTGGTATTCCATGGAGGTAGTTCTATGGTAATGGGGAGTGGGGGGCTAGGAGGATCTATCAGTTTACAAAATAAACCTAGTTGGGATGAAAAATTTGGCTTGGAAACTATCATAGAAAAAGCCAGCTTCCAGTCCAATAAATATTTTATGAAAATTGGGTTGGGGAGGGATAAAGTAGCAGCTTCTACAAGGGTTTATTATGAAAATTCTGAAAACAACTTCCCTTTTTACAATCATGGGGTTTTACCTCACAGGCCTGACACACAGGAAAATACAGCTTACTGGAAAACAGGTATTATGCAGGAAATATACCTAAGGCCTGTTGAGCAACAAACCCTGGCATTAAGGTTTTGGTACCACATGAGCAACAGGGAACTGCCTCCCTTAATGTCATATGAAGGCGGGGAAAGGGAAGAATACCAAGATGATAAAACCTTAAAAGCCCAGTTGGCATGGAAAAATTACGGGCAAAAGTGGGAAACAGAAATATTTAGTGGGTTCAATTTTGTAAAGTTAGAATATTTCAGGAATAACCCTAGGTTCGATTTTGTAATTGATGATACAAAAAGCCTGGAAAACAGCTTCATGAATAGGGTAAGGTTTATGCGCAAATACAATGAAAATATTTCATTATCCACAGGGATAGACTTAAATTACCATAAGGTCAAGATTGTAAACCACACTGATAGGACTGGATATGAGGAAGAAAGGATGGAAGGGCGTTTATTGTTTGATTTACATTTGAGAACCAATAACAACTTTATGGCCATGTTTTTGTTAAGCCCTGAGTTTTATGATGGTAACATTGTGTTTTTTGCCCCCCTGGCAGGAATAGAATGGGCTCCACTTACCATCCCTGGCTTGATTATACAAGCTAATGCCTCCAGGAATTTCCATAAACCCAACTTAAATGACCTATACTGGCTGCCTGGAGGTAACCCTGGTTTATTGCCTGAAGATGGTTATTCGGGCGACCTTTCATTTAAATATGAAAAACAGGGAAAATATTTCCATGCTAAAAACCAATTAACCCTTTATGGTTCAAGGATTGAAAACTGGATATTGTGGCAGCCTGCATCAAATGGGGCTTACTATTGGGAAGCCAACAATGTAAAAGATGTTTTTTCCAGAGGGCTTGAATACCAGGGAAGCCTACATATCAAAAGTAAAAAATCATCCATTGATATACATGGAAACTATGCCTATACAAGGACATCAAACCTAAATGCTAAAAATTCTGTTGATAAATCAAGGGGTAAGCAATTAATTTACATTCCTAAACATACGGCTAATGTATTTCTAAACTACCAAAAAAACAACTATTCAATCCAATATTCAGTTAGCTATATTGGTAAAAGATATACTACTTCAAGCAATGAGAACAATGATTTTGAACAAGTGCTTACCCCTTACTGGATGAATTCTATTTCTGCTTCCAAGCTTTTGGTATTCAATAGAATAAGACTAACAGTTAAAGGTAAAATAAATAACTTGTTTGATATTGGTTACCAAAGCATATTATGGCGCGCCATGCCTGGCAGGAACTATTCAATCACCATTGGAATAAATTATAAAGGATGAAACATTGGGTAACCATATTAATTATTTTATTGCTGGTTTCATGTGAAAAAGAGCCTGTTGAAACCATTTATTTTGACCTGGCAGGGAAAGATGGGGTTTTTATTACTTGTGAAGGGAACTTTATGTATGGCAATGCCTCCCTTTCATTTTATGATAAAGAAGAAAAACGTGTATACAACCAAATCTATGCAGCCAGGAACAATGCACCATTAGGAGATGTAGCCCAATCAGTTACAAGAATTGGGGGCAAGCTTTACATTGTTGTAAACAACTCAGGGAAGATAGTAGTAGCTAATAGCCAAACAATAGGATTTGAAGGGGTGATACCAGGGCTAACTTCGCCAAGGTATATCCACCTGGTGAATGAAAACAAAGCATATGTAAGCGACCTATATGCCAGGGCCATAACCATCATTAACCCTAAAAACAATACCATAACAGGGAGAATTGATGTATCTGATGGGAAAAAACTATACCAAAGGCATGCTACTGAACAATTTGCAGAAGCAGAGGGGAAAATTTTCGTAACCTGCTGGTCTAATGATGAATACATCCTGGTTATTGACTGTGGCAATGATATAGTCACTGATTCTATAAAAACCCCTTTGCAACCCAAAGATATTGTTGTTGATAAAAACAATAAGCTTTGGGTGATGTGTGATGGTGGTTATGAAGGGTCTCCATTGGGGAATACCCCACCTGCTTTGCTTAGGATAGACCCTGTTACTTTAACTATTGAACAAAAGTTTAGCTTTAGCCAAAACAATGATGCACCAACCCAATTGGCTATAAATAGTACATTTGACACATTACTGTTTGTTAGTGGTGGTGTGCACAAAATGGGGGTGGATAGCAGGTACTTGCCTGATGTGCCATTTATACCTGCATCTGGGCACCTTTATTATAGTTTGGGTGTTGACCCATATAATGATGAGATATACCTGGCTGATGCAATTGATTATACCCAATCTGCTATAATTTACAGGTATAGTAAGGCTGGGAAGCTTATTGATTCCTTTAAAGTAGGGATCACCCCAGGCAGTTATTTATTTACAGAATAAAATGAAATAAAAATAGATTTTATAAATTTGCAAGCCAATGGTTCTCCATAGGAGTTAGAGGGAATCCAGTGAGCCAGCTTTTTGGCTGGCAATTCTGGAGCTGTACCCGCAGCTGTAAGCCTCAATAAAGGATGGCACTACCTTGCCACTGTCCCGAGTATCGGGATGGGAAGGCAGCCAACTTTGGGGTAAGCCAGAAGACCTGCCATTGCTCAACCACAATATTTAAAGCTTTCGGGAATAAAAGCTTGGGTAGCCTATACCTACAACTGATTCTCACAGGTTTTGATATTGTAAAATTTTATTGTTCAATTATTTAACAAAAGATTTTACTATGAAAAATTTTTACTTTTTTATTTTTTTAAGTGCTTTATGCACTTCAATGTTTGCTCAAAATACAGCAGACTTTGAAAACCTGGCACTTGCCAATGAATCCTTCTGGAATGGTGCTGATGGCACTGGAAGTTTCAACAGTGGTAGTATTGTTTTTCACAACAGCTATAACCAGGAATGGGGAAGCTGGAGTGGTTTTTCCTATTCCAACATGACTGATGTTTCAACCCCTGGTTTCACGAACCAGTACAGTACAATTACAGGATCAGGTTATGGCAGTTCTGTCAATTATGCCATAGGTTACTGCTTTGGGACAGTAAAGGCTGAACTGGAAGTAGCAGATTCAATAACAGGCCTATTTGTGACCAACAGCACATATGCATACCTGACTATGAAAGATGGAGATGCCTTTGGTTTTGCCAAAAAGTTTGGGGGCGAACAAGGGATTGACCCTGACTATTTTAAACTCTTCATACATGGCGTTGATGAAGCTGGTGATACAACTGGGGTTGTTGAATTTTACCTGGCTGATTTTAGGTTTGATAATTCCCTGATGGATTATATTGTTGATGACTGGACATGGGTTGGACTTTCTTCATTAGGCAAAGTAAAAGAGCTTCACTTTTCCCTTGAATCAACTGATGTGGGTGCATGGGGCATGAATACACCTGCATATTTTTGTATGGATGATTTAAATGGAGAAGCACCTGTTGACCCTTATGCAAATAAAACCATTGCTACTTTTGATGATGTTGTATTGGATTCAACAGGTTATTTAAATGGCTCTGATATGAAAAAAGGATTTTCAAGTGGAGGCTTTGATTTTACCAATATTTATTTTGCAGAATGGTCCTATTGGGCTGGTTTTGCTGTTTCCTCACTGTCTGATACAGTAACAAGGGGGATACCAAACCAATTTAGCTGTATTTCTGGTTCTGGTGTACATGGTTCAAGCCAATATGCTTTGGGTTATGAAGGTGGGAACATGTATGTAAATTTTGAGCCCCAAGTAATTGAAGGCTTTTTTGCGAATAACAGCACTTTTGCCTACTGGTCTATGATGGAAGGTGATTCCTTTGCAAAAAAGTTTGGTGGGGAAGATGGGAATGACCCTGATTGGTTTAAACTCACCATTGAAGGATTTGACACCTTAGACAACTCTACTGGGAAGGTGGATTTCTATTTGGCAGACTTTAGGTTTGAAGACAATTCCAAAGATTATATCCTGAAAAACTGGAAATATGTAGACTTGACCTCTCTAGGAGAAATTAAAAAACTGCGTTTTAGGCTGTATTCTTCTGATGTTGGGAATTGGGGGATGAACACACCTGCATACTTCTGTATGGATGAGCTTAACTACAAAGACCAAGCCCCTGTTGTGGCAAACCCAATTGCTGACATTGGCCATATAGACAATCCTGACAGGGTATTTTATATCCCTATTGATTCAGTTTTTACAGACCCAGACGACCCAGACAGTTTAATTGTGTACACCATTGAAAATATTGATACCCCAGACCTGGTAACTGCTTCTTTTGTTAAGTTGGGCAAACCCGGTGAGCCATTAAAAAAACACATTGTAATTAATGTTGCAGAAGAAACCAAAGGTGAAGCCATTGTTACCCTTGGGGCTACCTCTAATGGGAAAACCACTTTGCATCCATTTAAGATTGTTGTAAACTTTTTTACGAGTATTGAAAGCCTTGCCAGCCAAAATGTCAATGTTTATCCTAACCCTTTTACAAACCAATTGAATATTAATGGGTTAACACCAGAATCAAGGTTAATTATTTATGATATGGAAGGAAGGGTAATGTTTGATAGGGAAGCAGGAAAGCCTTCTTTGGGAATCAACAATTTGGGTGGTTTAAAACCTGGCATTTACATCTTAACCATCTTCACAGAAGAAGGAAAAGTTTCCAAAAAACTGATAAAAAAATAGCTGTTCCTCACGAGTGTAATAAAACTGTTTATGGTTATTAAGTGTTATATGTTAATAAATTTCATTAAAAACAGGAAAAAGACTTTTTAGTATTTTGTTGAATGGGTTGAAAATTGTTTCTTTGTACACTTAATATATAGATTTATACAGGATTATGGAAATTGCAAAAAATAAAATGGTCACACTAACATATGACCTCCGCATAGATGATATCAATGGGGAATTAATAGAACAAGCAACCAATGAACACCCTCTCCAGTTTTTATATGGGGTAGGGATGATGCTGCCAAAGTTCGAGACCAGCCTAATTGGGGTAAAAAAAGGAGACAGCTTTGAAATTAGCCTGGGCAAAAAGGATGCTTATGGAGAGGTGAATGAGGATGCATTGGTTGACCTTCCTAAACATGTATTTGAAGTGAATGGCAATTTTGACAGCGAGCTAGTTAAAGTTGGCAATACTGTACCTATGATGAGCAGCAATGGGCAACGCATGAATGGTATTGTGCTTGAAGTAAATGGAGACACTGTGAAGATGGATTTCAACCATCCTTTGGCAGGGGAAGACTTGCACTTCAAGGGCTCAGTTGTTGAAGTCAGGGATGCTTCAGACGAAGAAATTGCACAAATACTCAATGGAGGTGGTTGTGGATGCGGATCAGCAGGCTGTGGACCAGATGATTGCAATGATGGTAGCTGCGAGTCAAATGATGGTTCAAATGGAGGCTGTGGCTGTGGCTGCTAAACAGCTATTTTGATAAAAACATTTTATTAAATTACAATAACCTCGTTTTCTTTTAATATTTTTGAAAGGAACGAGGTTTTTTAATGGCTTATGAACACATTTGGGAAAATCTTCAGGTTGACCTCTTTTGGGGAATCACATGGCAAAGGTATAGGTGGGATAATTGATGGCTGCCCTGCTGGGGTTGAGCTTGATATGGGTTTTATACAACATCAGCTTGACAGGCGCAAACCAGGGCAATCAAAAATTACAACCCAACGTAAAGAACCAGATTCTGTTGAATTTTTGTCAGGGGTATTTGAAGGAAAAACCCAGGGGACACCAATAGCCTTTGCAGTATGGAATAAAGACCAGCACTCAAATGACTATAATGACCTCAAAGATGTTTTCAGGCCATCACATGCCGATTTTACTTATACAAAAAAATATGGTACACGGGACCACAGGGGAGGGGGGCGCTCTTCTGCGCGCGAAACCATTGCAAGGGTTGTAGCTGGGGCGATTGCCAAACTTATATTGCAACAGCTGGGCATAACTATCCAGGCATATGTATCATCTGTAGGCCGAATTTCATTAAATAAACCATACACAGGATTAGACCTTTCAAAAACTGAAGATAACATTGTTCGTTGCCCTGATGCAGAAGTTGCAAGGCAAATGATCAAGAGCATTGAACAAGCAGGTAAAAACCATGACACGGTAGGAGGCACAATAACTGCCGTGGCAAAAGGAGTCCCTGCTGGATGGGGTGAGCCTGTTTTTGCTAAATTGCATGCCGACCTTGGGTGTGCAATGTTGGGTATAAATGCTGTGAAAGGATTTGAATATGGGTCTGGTTTTGAAGGGACAAAGCTTAGTGGTTCTGAACATAATGACGTATTTATCCGTTCTAAAGATGGGATTAAAACTAAAACCAACAACTCTGGTGGGATACAGGGTGGTATATCTAATGGAGAGGATATTTATTTTAAAGTGGCTTTCAAACCAATAGCTACTTTGTTAAAAGAACAACAAACAGTAAACCATGTAGAAAATGAGGTAACAATCAACCCAAAAGGAAGGCATGACCCGTGTGTCCTGCCAAGAGCTGTCCCAATTGTTGAAGCTATGGCCTCACTTGTCCTTGTTGATCACTTTTTGATGAATAAAACTAATAAAATCTGAGTATGCCAAGAAAAAAAAGAAATCGTAAAGTACTAGTGCCCCCTGTTATAAAAGGTATGTCTGTGTTTGGTGTGAGGGGAAGGAAAGCGCAGGAGATTTCACTAAGGATTGAAGAGTATGAAGTAATCAGGTTGCTTGATTACAGGAATATGACCCAGGAAGAAGCTGCTGTACATATGGAAGTTAGCAGGCCAACCCTCACCAGGATTTATGAAGATGCAAGGAAAAAAGTGGCTCAGGCTTTTGTTGAAGGCAGGGACTTACTGTTTAGGGGAGGAAATTTTTATTTTGATGAAAATTGGTACAAATGCAACTCATGCAATGCCAATTTTAGTACTCAAGAACCTGAAAAAGTAAAATGCCCCTTATGCAGTTCAAGTGATGTGCAATCACTCAATAAACATTACAAGGAGCATTAATTAAAAAGCTAAAAATCAGTATTTTATTCGGTTTGGTGGTGGCAATTGTGCCCATGTTGATGGTTTCCAGGACAGGTTTCATCAATAAGGGTAAAGTTACCTGTTGCCCAATTTTTCAAAACATGCTCAGGCGGGCCACTGAACCCTGAAATGGTATCAATGCCATTGGATTTCAAAACATTTTTAGCTCCATTGCCTATATTCCCAGCCAAAACTAACGTTACCCCCATCTTTTTAAAATCAGTCGCAAGCCCTGATTTACATCCACAGCCATTTGTGCAGGTAAAATATTCAACTGAATTAACTTGTTTTTGGTTATCCAATGAATAAACCAGGAATAATTGGGCATGGCCAAAATGCCCATCAACCTTATCATCTTTGCAAGGTATTGCTATTTTTCCCATAATATAGAATATTTAAATATCTGTAATATACATGTTTATATATGCAAAGTAATAAATTTATATTGACATATGTTCTAAAATGAAAATATTTTTTATCCTGTTTATAATAGTTGAATTCTACTATTTTTGCTTAAAAAATTTATCATGAAAATACGCAAGCTATTAAGGGTGTTACACAGGGATTTTGGATATTTCATAACAGGGATCACCTTGATATATGCCTTTTCGGGAATCTTTTTAAACCATGCTAACGACTTCAACCCTGATTACAGGGTAATTTATAATGAAGTTTTATTGGATATAACCAATAAAGAAAGTTATAGCAAAAATGAAATTGTTGATGCCTTGGGTAAACTGGGGCATAATATTAAATATAAAAAACATTATACCAGTAAAAGTGGGCTCGTAAAAGTTTTTATACAAAATGGCACATTAATATTCAACCCTGAAACAGGGAAAGGGGAAATGGAGTTCCTGAAAAAACGCCACCTGATTTATGAAATGAACCATTTACATAAAGCAACTATCCAGAAAAGCTGGAAATGGGTTAGTGATGCTATGTCTGTGATACTCATATTTGTAGCTATCTCAGGTTTATTTATACTGAAAGGCAAAAATGGGCTCAAGGGCAGAGGATGGTGGTTGGTATTGGTTGGATTTTTAGTACCTTTGCTTTTTATGGTAACATACTTTTAAAACCAAAAATTAATGAAATTATGAAAAAACTTGTTATTGTTTTACTAGCCTCATTAGCATTCCTTTCATGCACAAACTCAAAGCAAAAGCAGCAAACAGCTGAAGAACCAGCCAAAGAGGTTGAAGTTATGACTGTTGATGACCTTTATGCAAAGGTTGGTGGGTTATTGGAAAAAGAGGTTGTATTCAAAGGTACTGTAACCCATGTGTGCAAGCATGGTGGGGCGCGCTGTTTCCTTATGGGGACAAATGAAGATATTACCATCAGGGTTGAAGCAGGTGAAGAAATTGGTGCTTTTACCCAAGAGCAGCTTGGAAGCGAGCTTGAAGTAGTAGGCATTTTAAAGGAAGTACTGGTAGGTGAAGCTACACATGACGAGCATGCGCACGTGCATGGGGAAGCTGAAGAAGGCCATGGAGAAGATGGGCACGAGGTGCAAACAGAAGAAGCTGAACCTGTTTATTTTGTTGAAGGGCTAAAAGCTGTTGAATTAACCCCTGCCCCTGAAAAACCAGAAGCAGAAGAGGAAGGTAAAGAAGAAGCAGAACAAGGAGAAGAATAAAGTATAAAGTACATATATGATTTAAATGCCGGAAATCCCGGTATTTTTATTTTTGGGTAGCAGGCACAAATTTAAGGGATATAGAATTTACACAGTGCCTAGTATTTTTATCTGTAAAACCCTCTCCAATAAATACATGCCCTAAATGCCCTTCACAATTAGCACAAATTATTTCTGTGCGCATACCATCAGCATCAGGTACCCTTAAAACTGCCCCTTTGATTTCGTCATCAAAACTGGGCCACCCACAATGGGAATTAAATTTATCTGAAGAGTTATAAAGTGGGGTATCACACCTTTTGCATGTATAAACCCCTTTCTCTTTATGGTTGTGATACTCACCTGTAAAAGGCATTTCCGTGCCTTTATCAACAATAACATACTCTTCAAATTTTGTCAATTTATTTAACTTCATACCCTTTTTTTTCCCTTCCTCTTCTTCCATAACAAAAAGGCTAATAAATAATATAACTGCATATTTCATCATATAAAGATGACAAAATAGGTAAAAGGAAAGTTCATGAATATTTCTTAATAAAGCTTAAATGAAAAAGGATATAAACTAAAACACTGGATATAAAAATGTTATCCTCTTTTTAAATGGGACTCAAGCTCCTTTACTTTTTCTTTTAGTTCTTTAATCCTGAATTCCCTCCCAACAAATAGGCTGTTGAAATGCTCAAGTTCAACATTCTTTTCTTCCAGTTCTTTTGTCCTTTCTTTAACCAATTCTTTCAGGTGTTCCCTATATTTCTTAAGTTCATCTTCAGCCCTTTTCCTTAATGTTATATCCCTAATAATTACCAATACATTTTTCTTCTCTGCCAAAACCATCCTGGCTTCATAAAAATTCCTTGTATCTTTATCAAAATCAAGGAAATATTCAAACTTGAGTACTTCTTTATCCTTAATCACTTTATTTATCCCATCATGGTATTTTTTTACCACCTCAGGTGGATACATATCATCAACTTTCCTCCCAATAAAATCGCTTGGCTTAATATATAAATGCGTAAGGTCAGAGGTAAAATAATCAACGTGTGTCCCTTCCTGTGACAGGATAAACATCAAATCAGGCATAGCCTCCATGTTTACATACCTGCCATCCTGGATTTCCATGTGCCAGTCAACCCTTGAAAAGTTAACCCTCCATTGGGTACCACTTACAGGTAACCTGTCCCCATGGAAAGCTTCAGCTAATGCATCAAAAGGCAATGCAATTTCTACCACCCACTTTTTGTCCACATCATTGGGGTTGTTGATGGTACCATCTACAAAAACTGCTGATTTTATTCCATTGAAATTAAAGTGGTCAAACACCAGAGTGTGGTCACGATAAGGCTTTTCAAGCAGCAAATCCCATTCAGTGCCATAGGCATTCATTTCATATTCCAGGTAATGGTGTGTATCCCAGTCAGGGTCAATAAAAATTTCAAAATCATCATCATAAAAAATGACTGTGTCTCTTTGCTTTAAGGTTGCCCAAACATGTGGTTCTTCAATTTCAGCAGCCACATAAAAATATTCATTGTCCCAAAGCATTTTTGCCCTTGTTGGATGGGTAGGCAAGGGCTTTTTATCCCCCTCAATATCCACAAAAAGGTTGGTCCATGGAGCCTTCTGCCATGCCTCCTCATTTAAATGCCCATCCACCTGGATGGGTACTGAAGATTTGTAACAAAGATAGGTTTCAGGATTAAAGGTATACTCAACTACCTTATCTTTAGGCAACACTGGTTCAGTGTTTTTGGTACATGAAAAGGTTCCAGCCCAAATGGACAGCACACAACAAAAAGTTAATATCCTATTCATTTTTATAGGTTGAAATGGTTGTAAAATGACCTGGTTTGCACCCTCCATAGTCAAAAACTGCTACGCCAGCAGCCCCATTCAGGTGGGAAACAACCATAGCTTGTTTCAATTCAGAAGGTGATAATTCAGGAAGGTAAAGCCCTGCAAAAAGAGGCATCCTGTTATCAATGCCATTCACCCCTTTTTCTACTGAACTGCCAATCCAGTTTATATCTTCATCATAAAAATTCTGGTAAACCATTGGGAATACAGCATCCAGGTTCCATTGATCCCAGCTTTGCCTGCAAATGATCCTGGCCAGTTCAGGGTAGGGGAATACAGCAGCTGTAATTAACTTGCTGTGTGAATGTACCACATCAACCAGCCTGTTAACCAGTTTTGTTACACTGTCATACCTGTATTGCCTCCATTCAGCATTGGCTGATGGGTCTTCAAGCTCCATTACATTCAGCCCACTTTTAGCTTTGAACTTTTCCCTGCATGTTTCACAATAACAGAAATCAAATTCAGGGTATTCTTTATCCTGAACCAAATTATAAACTGGTTGCAAGGCTTTTGCTAATATTACATCAGAATACCTGACATAATCCAGGTGTACACCTTTTAACCCATCTACCTTACAAAGCCTTTCAACTTGCGCTTTAATGTGGTTGTACACTTCCTCCTTTGAAGGGCAAACCCACTGGTTGTACTTTTGTGAAGAAACCATCATCAGCCAGCCTTGCACTCCCTATGATTGCAGCTGTTTCCTGCAACTCAGAAGTAGCAACCTCACAACCTATACCAGCAAAACCTAATTCTTCTATTAATGCAGGAGAAAACAGGTTAAAAGCATTGGATATATTCCCACCAATTACCAGTACATCTGTATCAAATTTTTCCAGCCATTTTTTCAGGAATAATCCCAACTGTTTACCAAAATCATTAAATAATTCCCTAGCAATAACTTCCTGTGAAGCCTTTTCAACCAATTCTTTAACCCCTTTTAATTCAGTACCAGTTTGTTTTTTATACCTTTCAAGGAAACCCCTGGTAGAAAAATAATCATCAGCAATACCAGCCTTAAATGGCACATGCCACAGGCATCCCTGCTGTGGAACAGTATCACCTGACACCACAGGGATACTTTCTTTAAGGAATGCTGACCCAAAACCTGTTCCCAGGGTAATTGACAATGAATTTTTATATCCTTTGGCTTTCCCCAGCCAAGCCTCGCCAATGGCAAAAGCAGTGGCATCATTGATAAACCTCACAGGGAGATTATCATTAAGCCTTAGCCTTGATTTCAATGTAGCAGCAACATCTACATTGTTAAGGTTTTCATATTTTTGGTTAGCACCTTCAAACAAGGCAATGCCCTTTTCATAGTCAAAAGGACCTGGCATGGCAAAACCTATTCCTGTTATATTTTCCTTACCTACTTTTTCAATGGTTTTTGATATGGTTTCAGCCCATATTTTTATGATTTCTGGTGCACTGGCATGATTGTCTAAGCTGTTTTCAGAAAAAGTGTCCTTTAAATATATCCTTTTATCCAGGCTACAGGCTGCACAACTTATATGGCTTCCTCCTATATCTACCCCAATTGCTAAATTTTTTTGTATCATTTTTGGATTTTGTTGTTAGTTAAGTTTATGTATTCATAACCTATGGACTTTACCTTAATGCCACCAAGATTAGTTTCCACTCTTTACTTACTTTTTAGGCTAAAAAAACATCAAAATTTAATGTTTCCTCTAAATCCCAGCATCAAATCAAGCCAAATCTTCAGCCTTTCCTCTTTTATTAAGTACCTGTTAAAACTTTTTAAATATGGTCATTAAGTTAGCTTAACTTATTTTTTTCTCCTATTTATCTTTCATTACTCATTGAATAAGGGTAAGCATCTTTAGTGCCTCCCTTCTTTTTGTTTGGGGTATTTGACATGTAAAAAGCCAAATTGCCCCCATCCATTACCATTTTATGGGTTATATAATTGGCATTAAACTTTTTTCCATTAAGGGTTACTTTATCTACATATACATTTTCAGGTGAATTTTTATTGGCACTGATGGTTAGCTGGTTCCCATTTTCAAAGGTTAAGGTAACTTTGTCAAATACAGGTGAACCAAATACATATTGCCCAGCCCCAGGGCACACAGGGTAAAACCCCATTGCACTAAATACATACCATGCTGAAGTTTGCCCATTGTCTTCATCACCACAATAACCATCAGGAGCAGGAGAGTAGAGTTTATCCATCACCTCCCTCACACGTTCCTGTGTTTTCCAGGGCTGCCCTGCATAATTATAGAGGTAAACCATGTGTTGTGCTGGTTGGTTCCCATGGGCATAATTCCCCATATTCACTATTTGCATTTCCCTTATTTCATGTATGGGGAAGCCATAATAAGAACAGTCAAAAGCGGGAGGCATTGTAAATACTGAATCCAACATCCCTACAAAATTTTGCTCACCTCCCATTAAACCAATAAGCCCTTTAACGTCCTGGAATACAGACCATGTGTAATGCAGGCTGTTCCCTTCAGTAAAGGCATCACCCTATTTCAATGGGTTAAAGGGTGATTGGAAACTTCCATTCTCATTTTTCCCACGCATAAGGTTAGATGAAGGGTCAAATACATTCCTGAAGTTTTGTGCCCTGGCTTTATACAGTTCAATTTCTTCCTGGGGTTTACCCAACTCTTTTGCAAGCTTCCATATGCAATAATCAGCATAAGCATATTCCAGGGTCCTGGCTGTATTTTCATTAATACCCACATCATAAGGTACATACCCTAGTTTATTGTAATATTCAGCCCCTAACCTTCCAACAGAGGTTACATCTTTATTGTGCCCTTTTGTGTTTTTAATGATGGCTTCATAGAGTGTTTCTATGTCATAGCCCCTGATACCTTTAAGGTATGAATCAGCAATTAATGAAGCTGAATTAGAGCCAATCATGCACGACCTATGGCCAAGGCTAGCCCACTCGGGCAACCAACCACTTTCTTTGTAGGTATTTACCAGCCCTTGCATTATTTGGCTGTTAAGTTCAGGGTACATTATTGTAAAAAATGGGAAAACTGCCCTGAAGGTATCCCAAAAGCCATTGTCAGTAAACATATAGCCAGGCAATACTTTGCCATTGTAAGGGCTATAATGGACAACCTCATTGTTCCTGTTAATTTCATAAAATTTCCTTGGGAAAAGCAATACCCTGTAAAGGCATGAATAGAAGGTTTCCCTTTGTTTTAATGTGCCTCCTTCTACTTTAATCTTTGCCAGTTCCTTTTCCCAGGATTTTTTGGCAGCATCTTTTACCTGCTCAAATGTTTTGGTACCAATTTCATTTATAAGGTTCAACTCAGCCTGTTCAGGGCTTATAAAAGAAGAGGCTATTTTTACATGTATTTGTTCACCTTTTTTTGACTGAAACCTAATTGCAGCCCCTACATGGAAACCTTCAGCACCTGTTTTTTCTGATAATTTGCCCTCCTCCCATGTGTAGGTTATATCAAAATCTTTATCAAACACAGCTACAAAATAATTCCTGAAGTTATCGGGTACCCCTCCATTGTTATTACTGCAGTAGCCAATTATTTTCCTTTCTTCAGGGATAACCCTAACCATAGAGCCTTTATCAAAAGCATCCAGTAAAATATAAGTGCTATCACTTTTAGGCAGAGTGAACCTAAACATGGCAGCACGCTCAGTGGGGGTAACTTCAGCCACTACATCATAATCAGCCAGGTAAACATTGTAATAATAAGGCTTGGAAATTTCTGCCTTATGTGAGAACCATGAAGCCCTTTCATCTTCACCTACTTTTAATTCGCCTGTAACTGCCATTAGTGAAAAAGCAGCATAATCATTGATCCATGGGCTAGGCTGATGGGTTTGCTTAATACCCCTGATCTTTTTTGCATCATATGTATATCCCCACCCATTACCCATTTTCCCTGTTTGGGGTGTCCAGAAATTCATTCCCCATGGAACTGCAATGGCAGGATAGGTATTCCCATTTGATAAAGAAAAATCAGAGTCAGTCCCTATTAATGGGTTTACCAATTTTACCAACTCCTCATAACCTGCCAACTCTGTTGTCTCTGTATTATTACAATTGAAAGCAAAAAGGGTTAACAATAATAATATCAGTATTTTTGAAGTTGCTAAAACATTGGTTCCTTTTGGCATATACATAAGTAGGGCTGGTGTGATTTTAAAAGTTAACTGACTTAGGTCTAAACTGGGGTGCTTTGCCAAATTCCTTGTTAGGGTTTGACCCCATTTCAAATTTCAGGATACCCCCCTTCATAATGTCTTGGTGGGTGATATAACTTTTATGGTATGGTTCACCATTTAAAGTTACTGATTGGATATAAATATTTGAATTATCAACATTTTCAGCCTGTATTTCAAATGTTTTACCTTCTCCTAACTGAATGGTTGTTTTTTCAAAAACTGGGCTACCAAAAACATATACACCATTGGCAGGGTTCACTGGATAGAAGCCAAGTGATGAAAACACATACCATGCAGACATCTGCCCACAATCCTCATTTCCACTAAGCCCATCAGGTTTATCAGAATACAGCAAATCCATTATAAACCTCACCTTTTGGGATGTTTTCCATTGTTGCCCTGCAAAAGCATATAAATAAGAAATATGATGGCTGGGCTCATTCCCATGTGCATATTGCCCAATAAGCCCTGAAATATCAGCAGAAGCACCATGCCCCAGTTTGCTTTCCAGGATAAATAGGCTATCTAATTTCTCAGTAAATAGTTTATCACTCCCAAATAAACTTATTAAACCTTCCACATCATGTGGTGCCAGCCATGTGTATTGCCATGCATTTCCTTCACAATAATCATCTTCCCTGTGTTTTGAGGCAAAGGGGTCAAAAGGTCTCCTCCAGCTTCCATCAGTTAACTTGCCACGCATAAACTTTGTATCTGCATCAAAATAGTTTTTGTAGTAAGTAGCACGTTCACTGAAGTATTCATAATCTTCAGTTTCGCCCAACCTGTAAGCCATGGCTGCTATGCACCAATCATCAATGGCATATTCTAGGGCTTTAGCTACTGATTCAATTTCTTTATCAGCAGGAATATAACCCAATTCTTTTAAGTCTTTAAGCCCCCTTTCATCTCTCATTGCAGAAGCCTTCACAGCTTCATAAGCAAGTTTTGTGTCAAATCCCTCAATGCCTTTTAAAAATGCATCAACTATTACAGGTACTGCATGGTAACCAACCATAGTATTGGTTTCATTACCCATAAGATGCCACACAGGGAGTTTGCCTTGCTGTTGGTATATAGCCAGCATGCTGTTTATGAAATCAGTTACTCTCTCAGGCTGAAAAATAGTGTATAAAGGATGTGCTGCCCTATAAGTATCCCAAAGTGAGAATATGGTGTAATTCTGGAAGTTTGCGTTTTCCTTCACCTCCTTATCAGTTCCTAAATAATCACCATTGGAATCATTGAAAAGGGTAGGGGCAAACATGGTATGGTATAGTGCAGTATAAAATGTCCTTAATTTCTTTTCGTCTTCTGACTGAACCTTAAACTTACCTAATTCTTTATTCCAGCTTTGTTTGGCAGCCAATTTAATTTCTTCAAAATCCCATCCAGGAATTTCTTGGTTAATATTCTCAAGGGCATTCTCTTCAGAAACAGGGGAAATGCCTACTTTTAATAATATTTCATGGTTTTTACCTTCAGGGAATTCCAGTACAGCCTTACCAGCCCCTTGTGCCTTGCCATCTAGAAGAAAATCATAACCTGAATATTTTTCAAAAGGTAAAGAAGTTTTAATGGCAAAATAGACCCTCTGGTCTTTAGCCCATCCTTTTGAAAAACGGAAACCAGTAACTGTTGAGTTGTCAACTTTGGTTAACCCTGTTTTCACTGTTTGGTCAGTATTCCCTTCAGTTAAGTCAACTATTACCCTTCTTGAACCCTCTTTTGGGAAGGTATATTTATGAAAGCCAACCCTTTTACTGGATGTGAGTTCCACCTCTATATTATAGGACTCAAGTAGTACAGAGTAATATCCAGGGGCAACCTTCTCATTTTCATGTGAATAAAAAGAAGCATAACCTGCATTTGGGTTTTCTTGTGTACCAGCATTTAGTTTAAGCTGCCCAACTGTAGGCATCACTAAAATATCGCCTAGGTCGCCAATCCCAGTACCACTTAAATGCAAATGGGAAAACCCTTTAACAATGCTATCAGAATAATGATAGGCAGAACACCAATCCCAGCCTTTATTAAAATTGCTTGGTCCCAACTGTACTGCCCCAAAGGGAACATTAGCACCAACAAAAACATGCCCATGGTAATCGCTCCCAATATAAGGGTCAACATAATCAACATATTCAATGGAAGTATCTTTTGGTGTGCATTGTATAATAAAAATACCCACTACTACCAACAAACAGGAATATCCAAAGCGCCTCATAAATCTTAAAATTAAATGCCCATTTTATGTTTAAAATGGATTTTGTTAAAAAAAAATTTCCTCATCCAATAATTAAAAAAGATAGAAGGTTAAGCATCCCTAAAATGGGACACTTAACCTATCAACTTTTAAAAATATACCTTTTCTCTATAAAAACAACTAATATTTCCGTTCATAAGGTAATTTACCAATTTATTTTCCCCACGAAATTCCCCTAAGCTCACCATTGTAATTACCAGTTACATCTTTAAAATAAACCACTATGGACTGAAAGTACCATAGTTTTCCCTCAGACTGAAAGTCTCCTTTACTCAAGGATGAAATTTGATTCATCATTGTCTGTTGGTTT
>JANQHI010000026.1 GCA_028282705.1 Prolixibacteraceae bacterium
TATAAATAACCTTGCAAAGAATGGTGCCTTTTTAAAGCAAGTTTTGAACCATACGGCGTTAGTTTTTAAATGGTTAATTTCTTCTTAAGGATTAACTAATTAGTCACTAGTCATTTGTGATTCAAAATCTAATTATTCCATTATTCATGCATTTATGCATTGATTCTGTTAACTTGATTGATTCAATTTATTCAGTTGATTGCAACAAGTATCAAATATCAGGAATCAAGAAACCAGTAACCAGCATCCAGAAACTAATCATACTTATTCAGGAAACGCCTCAGCCTACCTGTTAATTGGTCATAAATGGGTTTGGTAAATTCAATAAACAGGTCTTGTGCAGGTGGCAGGGGGACAGCTTTCCTTTTGGTAAGTTCAAATTGTTCTTTGGTTAAGGCTTCTTTATCACCCACATAAATGGCATGGTCATATATCCATACAAATTCACCTGGTATCCTGTCATTAACCATAACTTTATCAGCATTGAAATCAATGACCTGCATATCCAAAACACCACCAGAAGCCACTTTATCAGTAAAAGTTTTTAGCTTGGCTTTATAGTTTTTATAGGTTGTTTTTGTGGTATCCCTAGTTTCTACTTCAACCCTTTTGGTTAAAAGTTCTTCTTTCTCATAATGGTCAGTTTTGCCCACCACAAAGTCATAAAATTGAAGCCTGACAATAAAATCAGGATACTCCAACCCTACCCTTTCAGCTTCCTGTGGTGAATAAATATTTACAAATGACCTTTCAGGGTATTTATTATTAAGGAATTCAAACACCTGTTGGTAAAAGAGTTCTGAGCTTAATTTATAGGTAGCTGTGTGGACAGGGATGGCTTCCAGCACAACCTTAATGGTAGCAAGGTTTTTTGATTCAACCATTTTTGGGGCTACATCTTTATATCCAGGCAATATTTCATTGGCACGCCTAAAATTCCTGAAAGCCATCCTCCCTGATTCAAGGGTATTTTCTGCCAACTGCCTGTTTCCAGCCTTGTATCTTTCCTCTGCAGCATTTTGTTTTGCCACCTCCATTTCGGAAGTATAAGTTTTGGGTTCTGGGATGATTTGCCTGGCTACTGGAGATTGCCTTATTTCCCTGGCAGCAATATTTACCTTCTGCATCAGCCCAAGGGTTTTATCCCATTTAAACTCATCAGCCCCTGAAAGCATCATATCTATCTCTTCCTGTGACCATTGAATAGCTAATGGATAGCTTTCCCTGATAACTTCTTTTGCATTTTTATTTCCAGGGTTATTGTTTAACCTTTTTACTGCTTTAGAGACTGCCGAAAAATATTCTCCTTTTTGCAAGGCTTTCTTGCCACTTGAACAACTTGCAAATAACCAAACTGAAAGTAAAAATAGGTAGGCTAAATTTTTCATCTGCATAGTTTTAAATTATAAGAACAAAGTTAAGCTTAAACCTGCATTTCCTTGCTGGTAAAATGGTAAAATTGCCAGGTTATCCTGTTTATGTGATCTATAAATAAATTTTCCAATTGCTATTCCCATTATAGCCCCCACAAATACATCACTTGCCCAATGCTTGTTATCATATATCCTTGATAAACCTGCCAATGTTGCCAGGCTGTATGAGGCAATTGGAACCCATTTTGTATCCTTGTATTGTTCTGCAAAAATGGTAGCCACAGAAAATGCTGATATGGTATGACCTGAAGGGAAACCCACACCATTTCCAGGCCCCCTGAAATCAAAAGCCCCTTCAACACCATAGCTGCCAGGGCGTGTCCTCCCAAATAGTTCTTTAGGTATCCTTACAAGCAAACCACTGATTGCATAGCTCTGGATAGCCATTAACCCAGCTGACTGTGCCTTGCTGTTTTTTAATGCCAACCCCCAAAGATACCAGGTAGCAGCAAAGCCAACTGAATATTGGCTTCCCATAGGATCTAAAAAACTATGTGAGAAACTTCCAATTTTTGTATCCTTATTATCTTGGATAAAATCTTTGATGGGTTCATCAAGGAAAAATAAAGCTGTGGTAGTGCCAGCAACCAAACCAAATTTTCCCCAGCTTTTTTTATCCCACTTTAGTGGTGAAGTAACAATATCTCTTGCATCTGTCCAGTAATGTTTTAGGTATGCCCCGTCTAGCTTAACAGAATCAATTTGTGCAAATGCTTGGCAAACCAGGGCTGATAATATGATATGTAATATTACCTTCTTCAATAAATCTATCCTGAATTCCAATTATTTTATTTTAAGTACTAATGCATGAATGCTTAAATAAATAATTCTCATTGATTCATAAATTTTTGCATTTCCTCATTCACTCATTCTTATATTTCCAATTCACTAAATCACTAAGTTACTCACTCACCCTTCTTTGCTTCCTCCCAAATCTTATCCATTTCAGCCAATGACATACCTTTTAGGTCTTTTCCTTTTTGCAACGTTTCCTTTTCAAGATGGTTAAACCTTTTAATAAATTTCAGGTTTGTGCGTTCCAGGGCAGCTTCAGGGTCAACCCCATACAGCCTGGCAGCATTGACCATGGCAAAAAACAGGTCTCCAAACTCAGCTTCAATTTTATCTTTGTTTATATTAACAATTTCTGTGCGCAATTCATTCACCTCTTCCTGCACTTTTTCCCACACCTGTTCTTTATATTCCCAGTCAAAACCTACACCACTGGCTTTTTCCTGAATCCTGTTAGCTTTCACCAAAGCAGGCAATGAAGTTGGGACACCTTCCAATACCCTTTTATTACCATCCTTTTCTTTCAGCTTTAAAGCTTCCCAGTTTTCTATTACCTGGCGTGAGTTTTCAACTTCTATTTCACCAAAAACATGGGGATGCCTGAAAATCAGTTTTTCATTAATACTTTCAAGGACATCAGCCATATCAAAAACCCCCTTTTCATCTCCTATTTTGGCATAGAATACAATGTGTAACATGAGGTCGCCCAACTCTTTCTTGATCCCTTGAAGGTCATTTTGCAGGATAGCATCACCCAATTCATAGGTCTCTTCAATAGTCAGTTTCCTCAATGATTCCAATGTTTGCTTCCTGTCCCATGGGCATTTTTCCCTGAGCTCATCCATTATTTCCAACAACTTCCTGAAAGCCTCCAATTTTTTTTCCATTTGATCTTAATTTACCCCAAAATTTTTGAACCTTTTATTTTTTGGGTGTATAGTTACTGAAAAGGTATTTTAAATTGCACTATAAAGATGGAAATTTTTAACAGAAAAAAATATAGGTGCCTAATTATCGTTATTTTAATATTGTTTATGGGGTTTATGATTATGGCAGGACCACAAAAACCAGAAGGGGGCTTCAATGCTGAACTATTTAGTTTTAGGAGGATAACACTTTCCCCATTGGTAATTTTAATATCTTATGGTGGGATTATTTTTTTGATCTTTCAGAAAAAGTGATATTCAGGAAAAATAACATAGCAAAAATGCCAGATAAAGTGTTGATGAAACACATTTCACAAGGCAACCAAGCTGCATTTACTGAGCTTTATACCCGTTACAAAGACAGGCTATTTTATTTCTTTTTCCGCATGTTGGGAGGTTGTGAGGACACTTCCAATGACTTCCTGCAAGACACTTTCCTGAAAATAATTGATAAACCTGAATTGTATAACCCATCCTACCCTTTTTCTAAATGGATTTTCTCTATAGCCCACAACATGTGCAAAAATGAGTACAGGAAAAGGGAAGTCAGGAAAATAATGGTGAAGGAAGAAAATACAGATAAATACCTTGACAACCAAGAACCTATCACAGACACAAGCCAGTTAGTTGATATGGCTTTCAGGAAAATTGATGGGTTAAAAGATAAATCTAAAGAAGTGCTTTTGCTTAAATACAGGGAAAATTTCAGCATCCAGGAAATTGCTGAAATACTTGAAGTGAGTGAAGGTACCATTAAATCAAGGTTGCATTATGCAAGGCTTGAACTTTCAGCAATAATGCCTAGAACAGAACTTAAAGGTGTACTATCATGAGGAATAATGTATCAGAAAAAGATTTGGCTACTTTTTTCAGGAATGATAAAATTGGCAGCTCACCCTCCCCAGCAGTTGAAACCCGCCTGAATTATGCCTTTTTATTGAAAAGGAAAGGATTTAAAATCTACCAGAACTCAATTTTGGGAAGCTTTACCTGGTTATTCTCATTGAAATATATTCCCCTTAAAGCAGCATTTGTATCAATAGCTTTGTTGGTTTCATTGTACAATATACAGCAAAAAGCAGGGCAGTATGAAACACCTGTGCTTGATTCAACCATGATAAACATGCCTTTTAACATTGATACATTTTATAACCCAGCATTTAACACTGATACCTGTTTGTTTTTAGAATCATAATTTTTAGAAGGGGTATTTTAGGTTAAGGGTTTGCCTTGATCAAGGCCTCCTTTTTTCATAAAGGCTATAAAACCTGTTAAATTCTTCCCTGGCTTCAGGAAAAGTTCCTTTTAACTTGTAATGCCTAATGATCCTAGCCAATCTTTCAAGATAAAATAATTCTTTTCTGACATCACCCCTTATTGCTTGCTTATAGCCATTGCCTAACTTTTGATAATATTCCAGGTTAGATTTTGTTGAATTTAGGAAATCACCCAACTGGTTTTCTGCCTGGCTATCCATACCTGCTTTTAGTATCAGCTCTGTTTGCCTTAAAGAGTACATATCATAAGGGAATTTATCAGGGAGAAATAACAAAGCAGCCCTTTGAAGTACCTTTTGTGCTTTGAGCTTTTCACCTTTATTTATAAATACTTCAGCTACATTATTAAACACATTCCTTAGTTGGAAAACACTGGCATTGTAAATGGTGTTATAATCCACATAGACTTCAGGGTCATCAACATTTCCCCACTCAAACTGGTGCATAATCTGTGAGTACAATTTATCAGGGTCACAAGGCAGGGCTCCCATGATATTCTTTATGGTATTTTTTTCGGGAACCAATTGGCATACCAGCCCTTCCCTCTTTATATAATTCAGCAGGCCATGTTTATCTGCTTCAGCCTTTGAAACAAAACAGATAGGGCGTTTTTGGGCATTTGAAGAAATAATGTCCCAGAAGACCAGTTCATGTTTGAACACAACATTCTTTCCTTCAAATGAGATAGGTACCTTACCTTCTGAAACCTTTGTTTTTACAGTGAAAAAAACATTATTGGCTGGAATATAGCCAAACACTTTACCACTATCTGTTTTCAATAATGTTGCAGGGTCATCACTTTTAATAAAATCCATCACCTCTTTCAGGCTAACCCTTCTTTTTATTTTTTCTTTGACATATACATAATCCAAGCTGCCACCATCAATTTTCTTTTGAGGGAGTGCCATTGCCAGCCCATCATTTTCATAAATCCTTGATTTTAATTGGTCTATAAACCAATTGGCACTTAAAAAAGGCATGATCACAAGCCTTACATCCTGACGTACCCCTTCTACTTCCTGGCAATATAAAAGTGGGTAAGTGTCATTATCACCACTGGTGAAAAGGATAGCATTTTCAGGGCATGAATTTAAAATATTGGCTGCAAAATCACGTGCTGAGTAACGCCCTGAACGATCATGGTCATCATAATTCTGAAACAGAAGCAAAGCAGGACTTCCCAGCAAGACCAAGCTAAAAACCAGTATAGGTACAGGTTTTAAGGGCATCCTTTTTCTGACCCAGGTTGATAACCCCATAAAACCAAAACCTACCCAAATACTAAATGCCATAAACGAGCCCACAAAAACATAATCACGTTCACGTGGTACAATGGGTATTTCATTGATGTACACTACCAACCCTGCCCCCGCCATGATGAATAGGGTTAGCACAACAAAAAATGCGCTTTTACCTGATTTGAAATGGAATACCAACCCAACCAGACCTAAGGCTAATGGGAGAAAAAAGTACCTGTTCCTGGCTTTATTTTGGGTTAACCATTTTGGTAAACCTTCCTGAGTGCCAAGCCTTATGCTATCAATGGGTTTAACCCCTGAAACCCAGTTGCCCCTCAATGGACCTCCCATGCCTTGAATATCATTTTGGCGTCCTGCAAAATTCCACATAAAGTAGCGCCCATACATATACCCCAATTGGAAACGTAAAAAGAAAAGGATATTTTCACCCAAAGTAGGGATGGATAATATTTCAACTTCTCCAGAACCCATCCTGACCCTTACTTTTTCCCCTTTAATATTCACCCAGTTTTTATATGCTTCAATATGCCCTTGCCCTGCACTGTACATCCTTGGGAAAAAAGTACAGGTTTCTTTTAGGTATTCATATTGTGAAGGTAATTCAATGGTTTTGTACTTTCCATCAAACAGCCCTTTTGTGTAACGTTTTTTGACCCCAACAGGCTGTGAGTTAAAATTTTGACCATACAACAATGGGCGTTTGGGGTATTGCTCCCTGTTGAGGTAATCTATTAAAGAGAAGATGTTGTCAGGCTGCCCAAAGTTAACAGGTGTCCCTGCTTGTGACCTGACCATGTTTACAGAATAAACTGAAAAGCCAATAAGCAATAAAGTGATTGATAAAATTGCTAATGAAACAATGCGCTTTTGCCTGTTATTGAAGTACCTGATACCTAAAGCCAATATTAATGCCAGAATTGCAACTCCTGATATAACACCAGAATTGACTGGCAAATGAAAGCTATTCACAACCAACAATTCAACCCTGGACAAGAAATATAAAACTGAAGGGGTAATAATATATAATACTGAAAGCAGTGTTATACACCCCAATATAAATGCCCCCAGAACTACTTTAGAAGAAAAACCAAACCTTTTAAAGCAAATTACCATAACTATGGAAGGGATGATCAGCAGGTTTAATAAATGGACTCCCAAACCCAACCCTGTTATCAGGGCAATAAATAAAATCCAGCGCTCATTTCCTTTAGTTGCATAACCCTCTTCCCATTTCAAAATTGCCCAAAAAGAGATGGACAGGAAGAACATGGAAAGCCCATACACTTCAGCTTCAACTGCTGAAAACCAAAAAGAATCAGTAAAAGCAAATGTTAGTGCCCCAATTATGGCAGTCCCAATAATGTGGAATGGGTTGCTGCTTACTTTCTTTGCCAAAAAGATAATAGATTGAAAAAGGAAATAAATGGTGAAAGCACTGAAAAAGGCTGACATCAGGTTTACTGCCCAGGCAATTTTTTGTGGGTTGCCAAAAGAAAATAAAGAAAATATCCTTCCTATCAACATAAAAAGAGGGGCTCCTGATGGGTGGTTTACCTCTAATTTTGCTGCTGATAAAATAAATTCACTGCAATCCCAGAAACTTGTTGTTGGCTCTAAAGTAAAGTTGTATACTGTAAAAGAAATAATAAAAACACACCAGCCAGTGATCAAAGCATATGGTTTACCTTTCATGTTTTCTATTCCCATACACTTTAATCCTGAAAGGTTCAATGGTTATAGAAAAACTTGGTAAAACATATACTGAAAAAGTTATATTTGTTATTCAAATATCCCAATTATGAAAAACCTACTTTTAGTTTCCCTTTTCCTAACATCTTTTCAGTTGTTGAAAGCCCAACAATATAATAATGTTGACCAAATCATAAGCAATTATCCTAAAAGCTTTTCTTCCCCTGAGAAGTTGGCTGAACACATTAATAAACAGTTTGATTCTGATGAAGAGAAAGCCAGAGCTATTTATACATGGATAGCCAGGAATGTAAAATATGATGTAAAAGCCCTCTCCAAAAAGAAAAAAAGGAAGAGGATGAAATATAAAAGCAGGGCTGACAGGGCAATGAAGTTAAGGAAACAAAGCATGAAAATAGAGGATAGAGCCATAAGTGAAAATAAGGCACAGTGTAAAGGTTATTCTGCCCTTTTTAAAAGGCTTTGTGACCTCACTGGGCTGTACAGTTACATTATTCCTGGTACTTCCAAATCAAGGGAATTTGATATTGGCAAACCTCCTAAAGTTTCAAACCATGCATGGAATGCTGTTCAGATTGATAAAAAATGGTATCTGGTTGATGCAACTTTTGGGGCGGGAAGTGTTGATTTTCGTGAAAAAACTTTCCACCCTGATTTTAATGATAAATACTTCTTTACACCTCCTGAGAAATTTTTCCTGAACCATTACCCCAAAGAAAAAAGTTGGCTTCTTACTAATAAAAACCCCGAAGACTTTGCCAACCTTCCCCTGTATCATGGCGAATTTTTGAAAACTGGTTTTGAATTGGATGAACCAAACACAGGTATTATCAATATCAAGGGAATTGATACCATCCAGGTTAAAATAAAAGCTGATTGCCAAATTGATACCATGTCTTATTCCTTTAATTATGAGAAAGAACCACACATGGCAGAGGTTAAAAATGATAATGGGCTCTGTACTTTTGATGTTGTTTTTCCTAATAAAAGGAGAGGATATTTAACCCTGTTCCATGAAGAAAAAGCTATTGTTACTTTTAAGGTCAATACCTACTAATGAGAATAACAAGCTGATTACCTAATCAATTAATTTTGTATTTTTGAAACAATATAAACTCAAAACAGGAAAGCAGGAATTTGGAAAAAGAAATCTATCTTGAAGGAATTGACCCATTGGAGTTTTATGGGGTAAACAATGTAAAAATTGACCTGATCAAAACCTTTTTCCCTAAACTAAAAATTACAGCAAGAGGCAACTCTGTGTACGTTAGGGGTGATGATAAGGAAATTAAAAAATATGAGAAGAAGTTTGCCCTTATCCTTGACCATTATTACCAGTTTAACATTCTTACCAAAGAGATCATCAGGCAGATCATGGACAATGTGTTTGATGAGCTGAATGGCAATAATGAAGTTGAAAAAGATATTTTGGTATTTGGCAACAATGGGAAGCCAATCAGGGCCAGAACCCCAAACCAAAGGGTATTGGTTGAACAGGCAACCAAAAATGACCTGTTGTTTGCCATTGGCCCAGCAGGTACAGGAAAAACCTATACAGCCATTGCCCTGGCAGTTAAAGCCCTAAAGAACAGGGAAATAAAAAGGATCATACTGAGCAGGCCTGCTGTGGAAGCTGGAGAAAGGCTTGGTTTTTTACCTGGTGACCTGAAAGAGAAAATTGACCCTTATTTACAGCCCCTTTATGATGCTTTGCTGGATATGATCCCTGCCAAAAAGGTAGAGGAGTTTATGAAAGATGGCACCATCCAGATTGCACCACTGGCATTTATGCGTGGGCGCACATTGAGCAATGCTTTTGTTATTTTGGATGAGGCACAGAATACAACTGTTAACCAGATCAAAATGTTCCTCACAAGGATGGGGCTCAACACAAAGTTTATTATTACAGGTGATGTTACCCAGATTGACCTCCCAAGCAGGGAAAGCTCAGGGCTTATACAAGCTATGAAAATCCTGGATGGGATTAAAGCTGTTTCTATCATAAAATTTGACACAAAAGACATAGTAAGGCATAAGCTTGTGCGCGAAATTGTGCAAGCCTATGATAAATATTATTCAGATAAAAATGGAATTAAAAATTTGAAAAAAAACACTAAAAATGAGTAATGCATTAACAAAAACCAATTTTCAGTTTGAAGGGCAAAAGAGTGTTTACCATGGCAAAGTAAGGGATGTATATAGCATCAATGATGAATACCTGGTTATGGTTGTTTCTGACAGGATTTCAGCTTTTGATGTAGTACTGCCCAAAGGAATCCCTTACAAAGGGCAGGTATTAAACCAAATTGCATCAAAATTCCTGGATGCCACTGCTGATATAGTCCCCAACTGGAAAATTGCTACCCCCGACCCTAATGTCACTGTTGGGCACCATTGCGAGCAGTACAAAGTTGAAATGGTTATCCGTGGCTACCTCACAGGGCATGCATGGAGGGAATACAGAGATGGAAAAAGAGCCATTTGTGGTGTGCCAATGCCTGATAGTATGGTGGAAAACCAAAAATTTGATGAACCTATCCTTACCCCTACCACCAAAGCTCATGTGGGGCATGATGAGGATATTTCAAAAGAGGATATCATCAAAAATGGATTGGTTAGCCTTGAGGAATATGAAATGTTGGAAGACTACACCAGGAAGTTATTCCAGCGCGGAACTGAAATAGCAGCTGAAATGGGGTTGATCCTTGTTGATACCAAATATGAGTTTGGGAAAAAGGATGGTAAAATCTATCTGATTGATGAGATACATACACCTGATTCATCCAGGTATTTTTATACTGAAGGATATGAAGAAAGGCAGCAAAAAGGAGAAAAGCAGAAGCAGCTTTCCAAAGAATTTGTGCGCCAATGGCTGATAGAAAACGGCTTCCAAGGAAAAGAAGGGCAACAAGTCCCAGAAATGTCTGAAGAATTTGTTGGTTCAGTTTCTGACAGGTATATTGAGCTATTTGAAAATATAACAGGAGAGAAGTTTGTAAAGTCTGACCTTTCTGATATTCCTGCAAGAATAGAAGGAAATGTAACTGAGTTTTTGAAAAAATAAGTTACTCCAATTTTAAACCCCTCTGTCATCAGATAGAACCTGAAGACATTTCCCCTAGTTTAAGGGAGAAATTATTGAAACTTGCTACTTTGAAAAAGGAATTTAAATAATAAATGAGAAGGTTATACATAGCTGTTTTTGTGCTTGTATTGGCACTGAACCTTAGGGCACAAGATGAAAGCACCCTGGTTAAAATTGGAGGCCAGGTTCCTGCATTTACATTTGATGCAGGCAATGGGGTATCAAAAAGTATTGCTGATTTAAAAGGGAAAGTGGTATTTATCAACTTCTTTGCTGATTGGTGCCCACCTTGCAGGGCAGAACTGCCTCATGTACAGAAAGAGGTGTATAACATTTACAAAGACAACAAAGATTTTGTTTTACTCATATTTGGACGGGAACATGACTGGGCTACTGTTAACAAGTTTAAAACTGAAAATAATTATACCATGCCTTTCTACCCTGATGTGGGTAGGAAGGTTTTCTCAAAATTTGCCAAGCAAAACATCCCCAGGAATTTTGTAATTGGCAGGGATGGGAAAATAATTTACTCTGCCATTGGCTTTAGTGAAGCTGAATTTGGGAAGCTGAAAAAGGTATTGGCAAGCCAGCTAAATTGATAGCCATAATTTATTTATTAAACTTCTGGATAGTTGCTTTAAAGCCTTTTGCTTCATTTGAAATATAAAGGTTCCCTTGTGGGTCAAAACAAATACCTTCTGGCTGGAGAAAAGTTAAAGGGTCAAGTTTCTGGACATATAGGTAATCCCCTTCCCTATCTAATACAATTAATAATTTCCCAACAGAGCCTATGAGGTAATAATTCCCAGTTTCAGGGCGTACAGCAATTCCTGATGGTTGGAAAGACACATCCCCTTTTACAGGGTCAATTTTTGATAGGATATCACTCCCTGCCCTGGCAAAAGCATGGTATTTTCTAAAAAGCTTTATATCATCCAGGTCAATGTCCAAGAGGATTTTCTTTTTCAGTTTTTTTTCCTCCAAATCAAAAGCATAAACAGCTTTATGGCTCCTTCCTCCTTCTTTATCAAGGTATGGATACCCTTTGCAGGCCAGCAACAACTTCTCCTTTATTGGGTCATATCCCAACCCCTCAACATCATTTGCTGTAGATAATCCTGTATCAAATTTCTTTACTTTTTGTTTTGAGGTGTTAAAATGTTTCACCCTGTACAAGTTGCCATTGCTTTTTACAACCCACAAAGTATTTCCAACCCTTTCAACCCCTTCATAATCCCCTCCTTTTTCAAAATAGAAAGAAGAAATATCTCCTGAAATTACATTGACAGTATATATTTTTCCCTCTTCATCATTCACGCAAGCCAATGTATTTTCCTTGAGGTAAGTCAATCCTGAAATTTCGCGCAAATAATATGGTAATTCAATTTTGTGCTCAGCCTGTTCAAGCTTATATGGGAATGTATACCCTTCTTTTTTGAATAAAACCTGCTCCTTGCTTTTTTCTTGGGCAGAACAGGAAATACAAAACAGTATAAGAATGTATGGTAATAACTTGCCCATTTCTAATTAGCTTGTTTTTCTGATACTTCCTTCAATTTCAACAACCCTTTCATTGTTTGCTTCTGGAAGGATTTTTTAATTAAAGGTTTTAAAATTTTTGTTATTAGTGAAGAGGCTTTAAAATCAAGTTCTACTGAAATTTTTGTTGCCCCTTTATCTTCTTCAAAGGTAAAAATAGTTATGATATCCTTTAGCCCTTTAAATTCATTCAACCTCTCACCATAGGTTATTTTTCCCAGGTGTTCTAACCTGCCAATGGTTTCAATATCCAGGTAATTCTTGCCAACTATGCAAGTATGTACTGACCCTGAACCTATTTTATCATCACGCATAATAATATCTGAAATATCTTTGTTCCATTCTTTGCGTTTTTCAAGGTTGGTAAAGCTCTCAAATATTTCATCAACTGGTGCTTGAATAAACAGGTCAAAAGCCACTTTCCCTGAACTTAATGTGGGAAATTTGATCTCTCTTGCTTTATCAACTTGCCCATGCAAAACTTTTAGCTCAGAAAAATAGTAGTCAATATTCCCCAGGTTCTCATATTCCTCGCTCCCCTTTTGCAAATTGACCCAGCCCATGTCTTTCACTTCCCCATTTCCATTTATGAGAGGTTCAGTCATCAGAACATATTCATTAGCCTTGATTTGGTTCTTTAACAACCTGTGCACCACAATTACATCAGCCCCATGAAGTTTCTCATGCCCTTTCACTTTCAGGGTTTCCACATTGCCTGAATGTACTATAAATTTCAATGATAGGTTTCCTGCAGTTTGGCAAGCCCCACAACGGCAAATCCTCTCAGTTTCATACCTTTTCAGGTAATTATGGAATTTCAGGAACATAGCCTGTACCTGCTTTATGATATCTCCAACTTCAGGAATCCCTTTTTTGTAAAAGAATACTGCATCTCCCTCAATTTCAGAAACAACCATCCCCAATGAGTCAGTATTGATGATCAGTTCCAGAAGTTCAGATATAATGTGTTTGCTATGCTCAATTTCTGTGCTTTTCACAAAATCAGTGAATCCTGAAATATCAGGGATGAATAATAAAGTTTGTCCTTTATCAGCCATAAACCTCAGTTAATATAACTTACTTTATTGGTTACTCTGAACAACAAGTTAATCCAGGCATTTGTTTCTTATTACTTTATTGAGGTGCTGTAATATGTAAAAAGAGTTGCTCCTAAATATGAAGCAACTCTCCTGTTTATTAAAATTTTAAAGGTTCATAATCTTTAAACAGAGGTATTTGAGTGCTTTCAACCATTTCCCTGTACCCAGGCCATACATCCTTATAAAATGTATTGATCTTCCCTACAGATTCACTTATCAATTGTTTAGCCTCAGCCAATAGTTTCTCTTCTGTTGCTGTTGGTTTGCCTGGACGTGAATTTATGTACCTCATTGCCTCAAATATTTTTGATGTTACAGTAATTTGGGTGCGCCCAGTTATTCCTTGAGCTTTTGATTCTTTCCCAAAAATAAAATCCTGCACAACTTTAATAGAATCCTGGACTGCTTTTGATTCTTTTTGCAGTTTTTTAGCATCAGGGGTTTTAACCCCTTTAGCCTGGGCAAAAACTTTATTTGCTACCTCCTTGCTTTCAATTAGCCTCTGAGTGCCTTGGTACAATACCTTTATACTTTCTGCCAGTTCATCCAACATTTTTCCTTGTGCATTAAGCACTTCCACTGGTTTAGGTATCCTTGGGTCATAAATAACATTGATTGATGTTGAATCTTTAAATCCTTTATAGGTTGCTACCAATTTGTAGCTGCCAGGCAATACTGTTTTTCCCCCAAGGTTATACCTGTACCTTCCACCCCTCCCTTCATTTCTATTTCGTGTAGGAAGTCTTACAGGTTCTTCATCAAGCCTCCAGGTTATTTTATTTAAGCCTTTTGATGGTTTTACTTTTAATGTCCTGACCAACTCACCATTGCCATTGTATACCATTACTTTTACACTATCCTTAATAGCTTCTTTTTCACCTAATGCTATTGCTGCTTCACTTTTGGGAAGATCAGTTTCCTTTTTACCTTTTTGCTTCTTCTTTTCAGGAACACCTTCTTCCTTCTTTTCTTCTTTTTTAATGAAAAATTTGATTTGTGCCCCTACTGGTTTATTTTCCCCACTGAATTTTGCATCCCCCCTGTAATGAAAACCAGAATAAGAAACCCACCCATCTACAATGTAAGCATCAGCAGGTTCAAACAATGCAAATTCACTTTCCAGTACCTTACCACCAGTGGCAGCTATTTCCCTTAAGGGCCTTATATCATCAAGTATATAAATTGACCTTCCAAAAGTGCCAATTACCAAGTCAGCTTCACGTTCCTGCAAATCAAGGTCCATAGTTGATACTGGAGGCACCCCATGTTTCCAACATTGCCAGTTTATACCTTTATCAAAACTCACCCACAATCCATGTTCAGTACCCAGGAAAACAAGGTTAGGCACAATAGGATCAGGCAGGATACACAGTGCATAACCAAATACCTTTTCTTCATCAATCACCCTTTCCCATGATTCGCCATAATTAGTTGTATGGTATGCATAAGGTGCAAAATCTGCCCTCCTGTAATTATTTGCTATAACCCATGCTTCACCTGCATCATATGTTGATGCCTTTATTTGTGGTATCCAACTGCCTTCTGGAAAATCAGGTAACCTTGATGCCAGGTTTTTCCAATTTTTCCCTCCATCAGTTGTCAATTGCAGGTTCCCATCATCAGTACCTACCCAAATAACTTGGTTGTCAATAGTACTTGGAGCCACTGAAATAATACAAGTATGGGTTTCTGCCCCAGTAACATCATATGTAAGCCCACCACTTTTAATGTATTTTTGTTTAGTGGTATCATTGGTAGTTAAATCAGGAGATATGATTTCCCAGGTTAATCCTTTGTCTATGCTTTTATGTAAAAACTGGGAACCATAGTAAATGGTATTATTATTAAAAGGATCCTGTTCTAATGGTGCATTCCAATGGAAACGCAATTTTGTTTCCATATCTTGGGCAGTTGGTTTAATCACATATGAATTCCCTGTTTCATAATCATACCTTCCCAGATTCCCCTGTTGAGACATAGCATACCCCCATCTTGCATCATCAGGGTCTGGCAACACATCAAACCCATCACCAAACATAAGTTCCTGCCAAAGGGAGTTTACAATCCCCCCATTTTTCCAAACATAACCTGGTCCACGCCATGAGCCATTATCTTGCAACCCCCCATATACATTATATGGGATTTCATCATCTACCCTAATGTGGTAAAACTGCCCAACAGGTATGTTTTCCACAAAGCGCCAAGTTTTTCCCCTATCCTGAGAAATATTTAACCCTCCATCATTCCCTTCTATTATAAATGAGGGGTCATCAGGATGTATCCAGAAGGAATGGTGGTCAACATGGTTATTCCTGGCAATATTGGTAAAAGATTTACCCCCATCATCACTAACAGTTATCCCACTATGGAGGCTATAAAGGCGCTTTGGGTCTTTACTATCAACATATATCTCAAAATAATAAAATGGGCGGTTACCTATACTTCTGGAATCATTAATTTTTTTGAAAGTTTTTCCCCCATCAATTGATTTATATAGGGCATTCTTTTTTGATTCAATCAAAGCATATACAATTGAAGGGTCGCTGGGAGCTATGGCCAAACCCATCCTTCCCAATTCACCTTTAGGAAGCCCATCCTTTGGAGTGCGTTTTTCCCAGTTTTCTCCTCCATCAAGGGTCACATAAAGCCCAGAGCTTCTACCTCCTGATTTAAAAAACCAAGGCCAGCGTTTGTGTTCCCACATGTTCACCAGCAATTTATTGGGGTTTTGAGGATCCATAACCATTTCACCAACCCCCGTTTTTTCATCTACATATAATATTTTTTCCCAGGTGTTTCCTCCATCAACAGTTTTAAACACTCCCCTCTCAGGATGCTCTCCATAAGGGTTGCCAATTACACCTGCATATACAACATTCTCATCACGTGGGTCAATAATAATCCTATGTATATTCTTTGTATTTTCAAGCCCCATCATTTTCCAGGTTTTACCCCCATCCAATGATTTGAAGATGCCCCCTCCAATGTTAATTGAATTCCTGGGGTTTCCTTCTCCTGTCCCTACCCATACCACATCAGGGTTTGACTGGCAGATAGCCACAGACCCAATATTGATAAGTTTTTGTTCATCAAATATGGGGTTCCAGGTTACCCCCCTATCTGCTGATTTCCAGACCCCTCCAGAAGCAGTCCCCACATAAATAATATCAGGGTTGCAGGCAACAGCATCAATAGCTACTACACGGCCACTCATACCAGCAGGTCCTATACTCCTAGCTTTCATAACTTCAAGCACTGAAAGGTCAGGCTTTTGAGCCATTGCTAAACCTGTTATCATGAATAAAAGGAAAATAAGTAGAATGGATTTAATATAATCCCAAACAGCAAGTTTTTTCATAAAGCAGTTACATCTGGTTATTTTGAAATTAGCTGAATAAATATACTAAAAAGGGTTTAATGAGAATGTGAATTAAACATTCAATTTAGGTTATACTAAAATCAGGCTCACTATTTCTGGTTTCGTAAAATGAATATTTGAATAGAAATTGAAAGGAATATTACAAAAAATGCGTTTTCAAATGTTAAAATTTATATCCAAAAAAAAGAAAAAATGGCGTTTAATGTTGATAACCTAATTTTCAAGACTTGTTTATAACGATTCTAAATTATGCTATTTCCTTTTATAAAAACTAAAAGTTGCCTCTAATAATCTGTTTTACAATGCCTGAAGGTTTATCAACAATTGTTAATAAACCTGTTCATAACACTGTTCAAACGTAGTTAATATTAAAAACAGGCAAACACTTGACTTTTATATAGTACATTCCTTAAATTTGATTTATCAGGTGAGAGATAAAAAACCGCTTGGGAAATTATGGAAATGCAGAAAGTTACTTAGTTGAAACCGGAAACATTTCTTTCAAACCTTTGGGTTTGCATAATAGAACAGCAGAAGTTAGAGCTTGATAGTCTGGAAATCAAAGCTCTTTCGACCTGAAGAGAATACCAGACGTTCATTCTAAGGTTGAGCCTAAGGGCAGAAGGTAAAAGGAAATTTCGGTTTTTGATTATCATACTGCAAAACAAGGATGGGTCAAACCAGAATTGTTTACTTCTGAAAATTTATATACCGAAAGGTGTGTATTGGAAAGAAGCCTTAAAAAGGGCACTTCGTCCTGGAAGATAAGCCGGAATATCGAAAGGACAGCAAGAAGCTTGTATTGTAAAAGGTACAGGTGAAATGCCATGGCTGAAAAAACATTCGAAAGGATGAAAGAGCAGCCGGTTACAATAACTGTAACCTGGCACTGTAGGAAACTTCGGTTACCTATTGTGAATGGGAACTAATCGTCACAGAATAGTTCCCATTTGTGTTTTGGAGACCCTATCAATATCCAGATTACTTTTAACCATTTACAATTTATTGATGATCTTTGTTGTTAATATTAACCGTTACCAGCAATTAAAAAACCAACTAAAATGGAAAAAACAATAGTCCAATTTACAATCATTTCTTTATTGCTTTTAACATCTTGCTCAAAAAATTTGACTTCAGTTCCAGATAAAACAACTGAACAAATTTCGGCTACATATCAAATAAAGAAAGATATTTCATACGGAACAGATGCCGAACAGAATATGGATGTCTATCTTTCCAAAGAAGCAAAGTCTTATGGAAAGAATAATTACACGATTGTTTTCCTACACGGAGGAGCTTACTATTTAAGCGACAAAAGTGCAGAGGAAAAATACATTGAGCCATATTTAAAAAAAGGATTAAATGTTGTCAATATGAATTACCGGTTAAAAAAAGGAATTCCAATAGCAACAATGGATTTAACAAACGCTCTGAATTTTCTAAAAATTAATAACAGCGACTACGATTTGAACTTGGATAATATAATTGTAACAGGTTTTTCTGCTGGAGCTCACATAGCCACAAATGTTGGTGTATCTCAAAATAACTCTGAATATCCAAATAAACTAAATGACGGAATTAAGATAACTGGTATAATCAACTTTTCAGGTCCAGTCGATGGAGTGGACGTTGTGGAAAAGATTTTTGTAGACCACGACAATGAATTATTCAGTAAAGCGGGCAAAGCCCTTTTTCCTTCAGAAGGTTATGAATTAAAAGAGAAAATAGCAGTTTATGAACCAATAACATATTTTGACAAAAACGACCCACCGATTTTTTTATGGCACGGAGGAGAAGATAATCAAATTCCACCACAAACCTTTGAGGCATTTGTTCCAATGCTAAACAGAAATAAAGACATTCTAATTTATAAACAAAATGGACTACACAGTCCAAACGAGGAAGAATTAAAAAGTGCTTATGTGGAGATTTTTACTTTTTTAGACAATTTATGAAAAAATAACTGCTGACAACAATGGTAGCTGATGTGTAAGCTTCCCTAAAAACAGGACAGTTTAAAAGTAGACAAATAAACGTTAATTTTGAACTGTTAAAAGATGAAGAAGAAAAGATTTACACCACAA
>JANQHI010000036.1 GCA_028282705.1 Prolixibacteraceae bacterium
TATAAATAACCTTGCAAAGAATGGTGCCTTTTTAAAGCAAGTTTTGAACCATACGGCGTTAGTTTTTAAATGGTTAATTTCTTCTTAAGGATTAACTAAGTAGTCTGATTAAAATGAATCCTGATTCAGAAGTACTTGATGCTGCTTTTAACAATATTAATAATCAAAATGTCATAGCTGATTTTGCAAGAAAAGGTACAGATTGGAGAATTCGCAGAGCTGCTATCAAAAAGGTTGTTGATGAAGGAGAACTTGTAGCTTTATTAAGAAATGAAGAATCAAGTATTGTAAAGGTGGCTGCTTTGAACAACATAACAACTCAATCATTATTAGCAGATATTGCAAAATTTGACAAAGATTATTCCGTGCGTAGAACCGCATTTAAAAAAATTAATGACCAAGTTATTATTAAAGATATAACTTCAAATGGCAGATATCCTGACATTCTGCTATTTGCAGTAAATCAATTAGATGCATCAGTTAACTATCATCATTTAATTAATATGGTTAATAATAAAAAGAATACTGAACAAAATGTTGCAGCAATTGGTGCACTAAAAACGATACCAATGGACAAGAATTTATTGGAATACTATGGAAAACTTGAGATAATAGTAAATATTGATGACAGGCGTCAACATTATATCCCTGGTGGTGATTGGATTCGGTTTGTTTATACAATTAACATAAAATTCTAATAAATTTACACAACGTTATCGTTTTGAAGGGGAAATGGGAGGAGAATCAGAAAAAATTACTGATATTAAGAAAATACATATAGGCTATATAGATATTAGTAAAATATGTATTGATATCTTATCTAACATAGGCAAAGAGAAGCTTTTAAAAATATCAACAGAATCAGATGTTTATTATTTGCGTGAAACCGCCAAATTACTATTAGACAAATAGTAAAAATATTATACCAAGGTAAGAATATAAAATTATAACTATGAAACCAAGTTATAAGTAAGATTGAACGGAAATAATATAAATATATCACAATAAATATTCATTGAAAATATTGTAACCTTAATAAGTTTTATCAGTACGATAGTATAAGATTTCACACATATAAAACAAACATAGGTTAGATTAAAAATCCATAATTTTAATTAAGAGGCAAAGAATGAAATTTTTTATTATGATTTTCTTATTTATTGTATTATCCAATTCCCATTTTTTCAATTTGGTTTAACCTTATGATGTTTAAAATATGCCTACACGATCTTATCAGTTATATAGCCTTTACCCCAGGCAAAAAAACTTGCCAGACAGAAATACCTTTTCCTGTACTTTCCCCATAATTCAGGAAACTCCTGTTGAAGAACGGCAAGAAAATACTCCTGTAAATTCTTTACAAAAATATTCATACTTAGAAGAGGGGGATATCCTTTGCGCATGTGAATATGTCCTTTTCCTTGATAAAAAAACTTAAAATCAATTATTATGAAACCTTCCCATTTTCAACTAGCTCTTGTAATCTTTCTTGCTTCATTTACAACCGAAGTTAACTGCCAGGTTAATCCCTGGGAAAATATTGGACCCTTTATGGGATACATCAATTCTATGGCAATGGATGATGCACATCCCGATACAGTTTATGCTGGAACACCAACTGGTGTTTATAAAACTGTTGATGGTGCTGACAACTGGTACAAAACCAGCCTAACTGATATTGAAATTAACTCAATAGTTGTTTTTCAAAATAATCCGAATATTCTTATTGCAAATTCGGACAGTATTGTTTATAAAAGTGATGACCATGGTGAAACATGGAATGAAATCTGGAAAAACACAGAATATACAATTGGTGCTGTTGCTTTTGACCCATCTAACCATTTAAGTATTTGGGTAGGTATTAATGTCGGAACGGATTATACTCAAAATGTATATCACAGCAATGATGGAGGAAATTCATGGGAAAGTGTCCACTTTCCAAAAGATGTTAATGCATTTGGGGTTGAAAAAGAAGAGATGAAATTACAAAATCTGCTTTCCATACATTTTGACCAATCAAATGACTCTGTTTTATATATATGTGGATGGGGAGATAACAATCAGGTAACTGGTGGATTATTTGTGAGTAATGACAAGGGTAAGACATGGGAAAACCACCGCCCTGGAGGTTGTAGTTCAAACAAAGTTCTTGCAGTGGCTACAACTCCCGAAGGTTATGAAACCCCAACAGCTTTTATTCTAGTTGAAGCATGCTCTATTTCAGAAAAGTTGTTTAAAAGTACAGATTATGGGAAAACATGGACTGAAGTTACGATGCCTAATAACGATTACATTGGTGGAAACCCACGGGTTATGAAAATTAATCCTTATAATCCGCAATGGCTCTATTTTGGGGCAAACTATAAAAACGAAGCCTCAATGGTATCCTTTAACATTGAGAAAAGTACATGGCACTATTACCCGGGGACACCATCAGCTTATCCCACTTCAATGTTGATAAATCCTGAAGTATGGCATTTGGGTTTTAAAAATGATGGAGCTTACAGGTGGAATGAAGAAATAGACACTGCCTGGACCTTGAAAGTTAATGGTATGAATGATGTAAGAATATATGATATTATCACCTACCCTGCCGATCCTGATAAAATAATGGCTGCCATTAAAGGCAGTTTGGCAAAAACCTGCAACAAGGGAAAAACTTGGAATCTTTCCAATAACAGTTTCGGCTCATTGGCATTAAACCCAAACGATACGAGCAAAGTCTATGCAGGTAAGGTATCCACCTATCTTCCCAATTGGACAGATTCGTACTTTGGTTACAGAAGCCAAAACGGAGGTAACAACTGGGCTTCAAAAAAATTATTTACGAGGGGAGGCTTATCTGAATTTGGCTATACTTTCAGAACAGGAGATATTGAAGTTTTCCCTAATAATCCTGATGTTATACTTTTTGGTATAGATGGAGGTGGCGGAGCCGGGGAAGGGCTCTGCCGAAGTGTAGATGGAGGGGATTCATGGACCAGTGTATTCAGTACTGGTGTAACTCCAATTACCATTGATCCAATGGATAATGATAATGTTTACCTGGGTACAACAAAACCGGGATCAGTGCATAAATCACAAGATGGGGGAAAGAACTGGGAATCAATGGGTGGGGTAGCTGATATCATTTCGGACATTGGTATTGATAAAAAAGGGGAGATTACAGCAGCCACATCTGATGGCCTTTACAAAAGGAATGGAAATAGCTGGTCTTTGGTTTCCGGGTTTCCTGAAATAAATACAACTACCATTGCCATTGATAATCGCCCTGTTCTACCCATTTATTATGTAGGAACTGAAAAACAGGGCGTATATATATCTGAAGATGGGGGGGCAACCTGGAAGAGTTTTAATGAAGGATTTAAAAAATCCAGTATTACCAAGTTGAGATTAACAGATTCCAATCCAAGAAACCTTTATGCTGGCACAGAGGACGGGAGTGTATGGATGACAACACTTCAAAAAACTGTTACCTCAGCCTTCAGCCTTCAGAAACCAGAAACTTTTGTCACTGTTTTCCCAAACCCAAATAATGGAAGTTTCAGCATTGTTACAAACAGTAATACTAAGCTAAATGGCAGGCTTAAAATAATTAATTTCTTGGGAGAAGTAATATATGAGAAAAACAATGTGGAAATCAATCCAAGGCAGGCTTACAAATTAAATATTGCTAATAAAATTCCCGGAAATTATATACTCAACTTCACAGATGACAAACAAACAATAAATAAAAAAGTTATTTTTATAAATAAATAACATAAACAGTTTTATTATTTTTAATTCCTACATAAAAAACGACCTGTAAAAAAGTAGAATAAAGAATTGGGTAGAAAGTGAAAAACTGAAACATGGGAAGAGCAGTAATTTTATTCTTTATATTGGGTTACAGCACAAAATTATTTGGGCAAGGATTAATGGAACCTCCTTTAATTGAGCCTGATAGCAGTATGTTGTATAATGAAGTTTTGCCTAACCAGGGTTTTACCTTTCCCCTCCTACCCAACTCTTTTTTATTTCCTTTAGAAGAAATCCAAAATGTAAAGATCCCTACCTTTGATTTTAATGACTACCTGTTTGGTAAATGGAAAGCTGATTACAGCTATTCTTTTCAACCTGGTAATATTGGTTTTAATAACCACCCGGGATTTATAAACCTATTTATTCATTCAGGCACTGTGTTTAACCAATCAGCCTACAAGCTGTCTGATAAGTTTACTTTGGGAGGAAACAGCTTTGCAGGGAAATCCATATTCAGTACCCCATTACCAAATGTCATGAATAAAAATTATGATTTCAGGGGGGCATCCATGTTTTTGCAATACAAGGTCTCAAAAAATTTTAAGATTGAAACCAGGGTGAGTGTTACTAACCATTAAAACCCCTAACAGTAATATGCTAACCATTTATAAAGCTTCAGCAGGGTCAGGCAAAACCTTTAGGTTGGTTGTTGAATACCTAAAGCTGGTGTTGCATAATGAATACAATTACAAGCACATCCTGGCTGTGACCTTCACCAACAAGGCAACTGCAGAAATGAAGGAGCGCGTGGTAAGCCAGCTTTACGAACTTTCAACTGGCAAACAAAATGCCTATTCTGAAATCCTGGAAAAGGAGCTCAAACTATCAGGCATGGAGCTGAAAAATAGGGCACAATCTTCCTTAAAAAATATTCTGCATGATTATAGCCGGTTTTCAATCAGCACCATTGACAAATTTACACAAAGGGTACTGAAAGCTTTTAACAGGGAACTGGGCATCACACCTGGCTATGTGTTGGAACTGGACAATGAGCTTATTTTACAGGAAGCCACAGACAGGCTTATAGTAAAAGTCAATGAAAACAAAAACCTGTTAAAGTGGCTTACAGAGCTTGGTGAAGAAAACATCAGGAATTCAAAAAGTTTCCGCATAAAGAATGAGATACTGAGCCTGGGGCAGGAACTTTTTAAAGAACGTTTCCAGGAGTTTTTCAGCAATAAAGGGCAAGAACTCTATTCAAAAGACACATTGGAAGCCTATAATAAGGAATTAAAAAAGGTGGTGTCCTCCTATGAACAATTCCTAAAAAAACGAGGAAGGCTGGCAGTTGAAACCATTGAATCACAAGGGATACTCATCACAGATTTTGCATATGGGCTGAATGGTGTTGCAGGCTATTTGGTAAAATTAAAAAATGGAGGCTTCCCCAATTTAGGCAGAAGAGTACTGGATGCTGCTGAAGCACCAGAAAAGTGGTATTCAAAAACCAATAAAAAGAATGGTGATGCAATCCGCCAGTTAGCTGAAACCAAACTGATGCCATTGCTAAATGGCTTATTGGATTTTATCTCAAAAAAGAAACCTGAATATATTACAGCCAAAAAGATACTGGGTAATTATTACACCCTGGGCATACTGAGCGACCTCCAGGCAGAAATCAATGAAATTCGTTTTGAAAAAGGGGTATTGCCTTTGTCAAACTCTAACCTGCTTTTGAAAAAGATCATTGGTAACAGTGACTCCCCATTTATTTATGAAAAAATTGGCAACCTCTACTCCCATTATATGCTGGATGAATTCCAGGATACTTCTAGGATGCAATGGGGGAATTTTAAGCCTTTGGTGCATAACTCCTTGTCTGAAGGCAACTTTAACCTGGCTGTGGGTGATGTAAAACAGTCCATTTACAGGTGGAGGAATAGTGACTGGAGCATCCTGTCTCACCAGGTTGAAAATGATTTCAGCAATTTTAATGTTCAGCATGTTACCCTCAACCAAAACTGGAGGAGCGACCCTACTATAATTAACTTCAACAACCAGGTATTCAACAAACTAAAGGACTTATTTACCCAAACCTATTTAAAGAAAGTTGAAGATGAGGGCAATGGGTTTGAACCTCCTTTTCAGCATGCTTTTGGCCAGGTTTATGAAGACATACTACAAACCAAAGAAAACCCTGATGAAAAAGGGGATGGGTTAGCACAAGTTGGTTTTATAACTGCTGAAAACAAAGAAGGTTTTAGGGAAAAGTCATTGGAAAACCTGGTTGAACAAGTGAAACAGTTGCAGGATAATGGGTATAAAGCAAGTGATATTTCAATACTTATACGTAACAACAATGATGGGCTGCCCATTATCAGTAAGTTTTTAGAAGAAAGTGAAAAGCCTGAAAATAAAGGCTATAATTTCACAATTGTATCCAATGAATCCCTCTTCCTGCATTCTTCAAACAGTGTAGTATTCATTATTATGGTGATGATGCACATGGTTGAACCAGAAGATAAAGTTGTAAAAGCTACTCTGCTGAATGATTACTTGCACTATATCCTTCCTGCACTGAAAGAAAATGGCAATGAACAAATTGGTTACTTATTGGATGATGAGTTTGAAGATGAATTTGAAACCATTTTTTCATCCAAGCTTGAACAACTTAGCAAAGATATCCTAAATGCATCTGTTGATGAATCAATCATTAGGGTTTGTGATGCTTTTAACCTATTTGGTATCCAGGAGGACATCCCATTTATCCAGGCACTGATTGACCAGGCTGCACAGCTAAAAACAAAATTTACCAATGACTTGTCCAATTTTGTAAAATGGTGGGAAGAAAAAGGGCACAAGGTATCAGTGAGCGTGAATGATGGTGCAGATGCTACACGTTTATTTACCATCCATAAATCAAAAGGGCTGGAGTTTACTGTGGTGCTAATCCCATTTTTTGACTGGAACATCTTATGGGCAGGCAATTACACCCCAACCATCTGGTGTGAAACCAAAGGGCAACCTTTTGATATGCTTCCCCTGGTGCCTGTTAAAGCTAATAAAGATATGGGGCAATCCTATTTTTATAAAGAATACTTTGAAGAGGTACAAAATACCTTTATTGACAGCCTGAACCTGGTTTATGTGGCATTTACCAGGGCAAAATCTGTATTAATGGTTAATGCCCCAATGTTTGATAAAAAAAGTAAGGAGGTTAAAACTGTTGATGAGTTGCTTCTACTGGCCACGCAAAACTTAACCCCTGATTTTTTTACTGAAGAGGCTTCTGGTGAAACCCAATTATACCAACATGGCAAACTGGCTAAAAATAAAACAAGCCAGCCTCAGGGAAAAGATACCCTTTCATTCAATAAATACCATTTTTCTGATTTCAATACCAGGCTAAAAATTAGGGCTAATAGTGAAGAGTTTTTCACTTCTGAAGATGGGAAATCAAGCAAAAACCTTGGGTCAGTGTTGCATGAGGTCATGGCTGAAATAATTCTTTCACCTGATGTAAAGAAAGCCTGTAACAATGCCTTAAAAAAAAGGTTGGTAACCACAGAAGAGCATAATAGGATATTAAGTTGGCTAACCAATCTGGTAAATACCCCTGAAGTTTCAGGCTGGTTTTCAGGAAACTACCAGGTACTAACTGAAAGGCCACTGTTATCAGGCAAAGAAAACCTGCGACCTGACCGTATAATGATCAAAGGGGAAAATGCCATTGTAGTGGATTATAAAACAGGGGAAAGTGAAAACCCTAACCACAAATACCAGGTACGAAAATATGCCAAAGCATTATACAATGCAGGTTTTAAAAATGTAGGCGGGTATTTATGGTACCTAAAAACAAATCATCTTGAAAAGGTTTATGAAACCAGCCCAGGCAGCTAAATTTTTAACAGAAAATCCTAAATTTGCACAAAAACAGAAATTATGATACAAAGAATCCAATCAGTATATATCCTCCTGGCAGAATTGTTTATTGTACTGCTTTTTGCTTTTCCTTTAGCTGATATTGCAGCAAATGGTGAAATATATTTATTCAAAGCAACAGGTGTTTTTAAGGGTACAGAAGAAATAATCAGTGGGTTGCCACTTATGGCCTTTTTAGGTATTATTATTGCTTTGCACCTGGCAGTACTATTCTCATATAAAAAACGTGTCCGCCAAATCAGGTTATTGGTTTTCACAATTATCCTGATGCTTGGGTTATTTGGGCTGTTCTATTATTTTGCCTATGCCAGCTTTGATGAACAAACCATAGCTTTTAAAGTAGCTGTGGCATTCCCGTTAGCAGCTATTATCCTTGACTTCCTCGCTATTAGGGCAATTGGCAGAGATGAAGCCCTTGTAAGGAGTATGGATAGGATCAGGTAAACTTTAAATCCTTTCTGTAGGATGAAAGCAATGATATTTGCAGCAGGATATGGTATAAGGCTAAAGCCTTTGACTGATACTATGCCCAAAGCACTGGTACATGTTTGTGGCAAACCCATGTTGCAACATATCATTGAAAAAACCATCCAGGCAGGCATCAAAGATATTGTTGTAAATGTCCACCATTTCCCAGGACAGGTTACCCAATTCTTAAATGCCCATGATAATTTTGGTGTGAATATCCAAATTTCTGATGAGCGAGAAGAACTCCTTGATACTGGAGGAGGTTTACTGAAGGCTTCCTCCCTTTTAGAAGGAAGTGAACCTATACTACTCCATAATGTGGATGTTATAAGTAATCTTGATATCAACAAGTTGCTGGATTACCACATGAAGAATGATGCGCTTGCTACATTGGTTGTCAGGAAAAGGGAAACCCAGCGCTACCTGATGTTCTCTGAAAAAAACATCCTCACTGGCTGGAAAAATATTAAGACACAAGAACAAAAGGTTTCCAGGATTAGCCAGTTTGAACAATCAACGCCCTATGCTTTTAGTGGGATACACGTGGTTGACCCTAAATTATTTAAACTCATCTCTTCACAAGGAAAATTCTCAATCATAGATACATACCTTGAGTTGGCTAAAAAGCATAAAATAATGGGGTATATTGACACGTCAGGCTTGTGGGTAGATATAGGAAAACCCGGGCAAATAGATATAGCTGAGGAATTGCTACAAGGCTAATTCTTTTCTTCCTGTTTCAGTAATTTAGGTATCCCAACCAATAATTCAATAAGTGCTATAAAAACAAGGCTGTAGCCTAACAGTTCAACCCCTTCTTCAACAGTAGCTTTCACGTTCCTCATATACCCATCTTCCATGAGCAATTCCCAAAACTTTTCGCGTCCAAAAAGGCGGCTAAATACATAAGTAACCAGTATCCCTACAAAAAGGAATGCAGATGAAGGTATTTTTAAAAAAGTGTAAAAACCATCTATCAGCCTTTTAAAATAACGTACAATTATATACAGGGAAATAGCCAGCAGTGGCACAACAAAATAGAACCAATCATCCAGTATATCATTAAATTCCCTTATAAATGACATCAAAAAAAACAAAGAAACCACAAATGAAAAATGCCTTATTTTAACCACCTTCCATCCTATAACCAAAAACCCAATAAATAATAAAAATGCCAATATCTCCTGGCTTTTTTCAGTTAGCGAGGTTTCTCCAAACTTGGCATCACCAACAGGATGGGAAGCATCATACATAAAAATCATGTTAAGTGCCACCATCACAAAAATGTAAATGGTGAAACGAATAAAAAAGAACAGGATACTGAAATGTTTACTCTTCATATTTTAGGAACTAAGGATTGAAGCCTAAAAATAAACAATACCAATTTTTAATCAAAGTGTATTAGTGCCAATAAACAAAAATGGGTGGCAGTTTACTGTTTTAAGGTTTGTTGCACTGCATAAGAGAAAGCATCCTCTTCATTTGAAGGGGCAAAGCTATATTGTGTTTTTAATGACTCTGGTGCATTTGAAGCAAGGTATGAATAGTTGGTATAATTAAGCAATTCTATATCATTATAATCATTGCCAATCCCAAGGGTATGCTCCCTATCAATCCCCACAAGGTTACACAACCAGGCCACTGCATCTCCCTTTGATATTGATTTATGGAATATTTCCATCCATATGTTGCCACTCATCAGTGGTGATGTGGTCCTGATAATACCAATGTCGTCAAACTCTTCAAGCAAAACCTTCTTTAATTTATGAAAAAGGGGCTCATCATTGGGTAGGATAACCAGGAACTGGCTGAAGCTTATTTCATTTGCCTCTTGCAAGGGGTCAGCATGTGAATTGTGCCTCCTGTAATAAGTTTCAAACTCAGGAACTGGGTTAAGCCCAGAATAGTACAAAAACTTATGGTTTTCAGGAATTGGGAAAAAAGCATTAAAACTGACCCCCATTTGCTTTAATGAACTTATAAGCTTTCCTGATGTCTCTGTAGGGATATTCTGGTTAAAAATATGTTGCTGGGTTTGGCAATTATAAATACCTGCACCTGATGAAAAAATTATGTAATCAAAAGGGATAGGTGAAGGTATAACATCTTTTACTTTTTTGAGGTTCCTTCCAGTAGCAATTACACGTGTAATATTCTTCTCTCCCAACAACCTTAATGTATTCAGGTTCTTATTACTTATCGAATGGTCATTTTTTAAGAATGTACCATCAAGGTCAGTTGCAATTAGTTTTACTTTATACATGCCTGTTTATTGCTTTTATTAAATCAACAAAGAAATTGCCAGAACTTAAAATACCAATTTTGAATTTAATTTAATGATAATGACATCTTAATATTTAAACCATAATGGGCATTCTTTAGTCTTAGATAATGGCCATAAACACACAAAGTTCACCAGAAAATTAAATGTGTTTGTCGAAAAATAACAGGGCAACCCATTTAGCTTTATTACATTTGATCGATTATTATATCTTTGTGGTCTATTTGAATGAAACAAGTATGAATATTGCACTCATTGGTTACGGGAAAATGGGTAAAGAGATTGAAAAAATTGCACATTCCCGTGGGCATAAGACACCAGTTATTATTGACATCAACAATCCTGAAGATTTTACAAAAGAGAACCTCCGGAAGTGTGATGTTGCTATTGAGTTTACTATCCCTTCATCAGCCATAACAAACTACCTGAACTGCTTTGAGGCAGGCATCCCTGTTGTTAGTGGGACTACTGGGTGGCTTGAACATAAAGATGAAATTTTTGGCAAGTGCAAAGAGTATGCTGGCACCTTCTTTTATGCCAGCAATTTTTCTGTGGGGGTAAACCTGTTTTTTGAGCTCAATAAAAAATTGGCTGAATTAATGGCTCCACATAAGGATTATAATGCAGAAATGAAAGAGGTACACCATACCCAAAAACTGGATGCACCCAGTGGCACTGCCATTACCCTTGCTGAAGGGCTTATTGAAAAACTTCCCAAAAAAGAAAAATGGGTAAACCATGCTGGACAATCTGCAAATGAGTTAGGCATTATTTCTGAAAGGACAGGCAATGTACCAGGTATCCATTCAATTAAATATGACTCAGAGGTTGATTTTATTGAAGTTACACACAGTGCAAAAAACAGGGTAGGTTTTGCATTTGGGGCTGTTTTAGCAGCTGAATTTTGCCTTGGGGAAAAGGGCATCCTGACAATGAAAGATTTACTAAAATTATAATATTGAAGAGTAAAAATGAGACAAATACTTACAAATAAATGGTTTAAATTTATTGTAGTTGGCACCTTATATTGCCTTTGGGTAATATGGCTGCAAAACTATTGGTGGTTTTTTGGATTGGCAATTATTTTTGACATTTACATAACCCAAAAAGTACATTGGGCATTTTGGAAAAAGAAAGACCCTCCAGGTGGTAAACAAACCAAAGTTGTTGAATGGGTAGATGCCATCATTTTTGCAGTAATTGCTGCATCATTTATCAGGATGTTTTTTATTGAGGCTTATACTATCCCTACCTCATCAATGGAAAAATCATTGTTGGTGGGCGATTACCTCTTTGTAAGCAAAACAGCTTATGGACCTAAAGTACCTAATACACCTATTTCATTTCCATTTGTACATAATAAGATGCCTCTTACCAAATCAACAAAGTCATATGTTGAATGGGTAAAAACACCATACAGGCGACTGGCAGGGTTCAGGAAAATAAAAAACAATGATGTTGTTGTGTTCCATTTCCCTGAAGGGGATACAGTTGCACAAAACCTCCCCACACAAAGTTACTACCAGCTCGTGAGGACCTATGGCAGGGACAGGGTTTGGACTGATAAAAGGAACTTTGGGGAAATTATAGTACATCCAGTGGATAAAAGGGAAAATTATATTAAACGTTGCGTGGGGATCCCTGGAGATAAGCTGGTATTGAAAAATGGGGTACTGTTTGTAAATGGTAAGCAACAGGAACATTTTAAAGGTATGCAATATGACTATAATGTTTTTACAAATGGTACATCAATCAACCCCAAAGCCCTTGATAGGTTAAAGATTGCTAATAATGACAGGACAAGGTTTTCAAACCAACAATATTTATTCCCTCTTACCAATGAAAGGGTGGATGAGTTGAAAGGGTTTGCCAATGTAAATTCAGTTGAAAAAATATTGCAGGAAGAAACAAGTTGGGATAAGAATATATTCCCTTCTGACGAACACTTTAAATGGAATGTTGACAACTTTGGACCTTTAACTGTGCCCAAAAAAGGAGAAACAGTAACTATTTCCCCTGAGAATATTGCTCTCTACAAAAGGATCATTTCTGTTTATGAAAATAATAAGCTCGAAATTGAGGGGAACACCATTAAAATAAATGGGGAGGTTGCCACCAGCTACACCTTCAAAATGGATTACTATTGGATGATGGGAGATAACCGCCACAACTCAGCTGATTCAAGGTATTGGGGCTTTGTTCCCGAAGACCACGTAGTTGGAAAAGCATTGGTGATTTGGCTTTCACTTGACAAAGACAAAGGGCTGGCAAATAAAATCCGCTGGAGGAGGTTGTTGAAATCAATTCATTAAAGATAATAATACAAACTATAACTTCGTTTTAAAGGATAATGTGTTACATTGTCCTTTTTTCTTTTAAGAAAAACGTTAGAATATGCAAATATTAATTGTAATTATACTGGTTATAGCTGTTTTGCTGGTCATTTTTACATTGCAAAATTCAATTGAGGTTTCCATCCAGCTTTTTTTCTGGGAAATTGCAAATGCCCCCCTTGTATTGGTATTGCTTAGCTGCCTTGCATTAGGTTACCTGGTAGCTTTGATTTATTTTTACCCCAGGTTTTGGAAACTAAAACGTGAATATAACCAAATGATCAAATTCAATGCTGAACTAAATGAACTACATTCAATGAACCATCCTGGGAAAAAAAGGGATAATGCTGCAAGGGTAGTTGAAAACCCAGAGGGTGATGAAATGGCAGGGGAAGATGATACATCTTTTTTCAATGATTAAAATGAACCAAGAAATTATCCTGGGCACAGCCTACCTGGCTCCAATACAGTATTTTACAAAAATTATCCTTTCTAATAATGTACTTATTGAACAACACGAAAATTTTATAAAACAAACATACAGGAATCGTTGTATCATACTTGGGGCTAATGGGACAATCCCTTTAGTTATCCCTGTTGAGAAAGGCAGGGGTGGTAAAACAAAAGTCAAAGATATTCGTGTATACAATGGGTTGCCATGGCAAAGAAACCATTGGCGGTCAATTTTTTCAGCTTACAATTCATCTCCTTACTTTGAGTATTATGAAGAATCATTAAACAGGTTTTATTCAAAAAAATGGGATTTTTTATTTGATTTCAATACTGAAATCACCAACTGGGTCCTTGAGGAATTGGAAATAGAAGCAAGTTTAACTATGACCTCTGAATTTATTGAAGGAGGCATCACATCTTTCCGTGAATACATATCCCCCAAAAATACTATTAAAGACCCAGGTTTTATCCCCTTTCCTTACACACAGGTTTTCAGTGATAAATTTGAGTTTTTACCAAACCTGAGCATTATTGATTTACTTTTTAATGAAGGGCCTAATAGCTACAATGTTTTGGAGAATAGTATTGCCTAGCCCAAATCAACCTGAGCCCTAAACAACTGTATCACCTCATTATGGTCAAAAGCCAATTGTGGCAATTCATCCATTGAAAACCACTGGGCTTTTGTAGCATCATCACCTCCTTTTACTTTAGGCAGGTTATCAAGAAATGTGTAATAAACTACAGATATAGTCCTATGGCGTGGATCCCTGTCAATAGTATCAAAAGCGCGGAATTGTTGCATGGCCTCCACCTTAATTCCTGCCTCCTCAAATAATTCCCTCATACAAGATTCTTCCAGTGTTTCATCCATATTAACAAAACCACCTGGCAATGCCCACATCCCCATAAATGGTGCATTCCCCCTCTCAATAAGAAGTATGTATTTTTGCCCTTCAGTTTTAGCAATAACAATGGCATCAACTGTTAAGGCCGCCCGTGGATATTTATACTTATACATGGCTAATTATGCCTCCCTGTTTTCCAGTACCTGACCACTAGTATTAATGCAATGATCATTACTAATAATAAAATAAGCAATTCAGTGTGTCCCATTTTATGTAAGGATTTTTTTCATTACACGCATTTTATGGGTATAACGTTTCAAATCAACATTAAAAATCCCAAATTGGTCAACATTATCAATTCTTACTTTTCCTGAAGCATGGATAATCTTATTTCTTTTCCATATGATCCCAACATGTATAATATTTCCCTCATCATCATCAAAAAAAGCCAGGTCTCCAGGCAATGCCTCTTCAACAAAACTAATGGCTGCCCCCATATGGACCTGTTGACTGGCGTCGCGCGGTAATTTTATGCCTGCTATCTTATAAATAACCTGGGTGAAGCCACTACAATCAATCCCAAAAGGAGACCTTCCTCCCCAAAGGTAAGGTGCATTAAAATATTTTAATGATTGGTTTATAACCAGTCCGCGTTGGTTTTTTATCTTCCCATAGGAGATTTCTCCAGGCATTGAATAAGTATCTTTATCTACCCTGAATTCTTTTAAATATGGCCTCCAAACAGGTAATGTGCTTCCTGATACCAACATCAGGTTTTGTTCTTCATTGATAGGGATAATGGTAAATATATCTTTGGTGACAGCTGAGGGGGAATTTTCAATCTTATTGAATGTCCTTTGGTTGATAGCTGTTACCATTTTCTGGTCCACCCAACCATCATACCCATCAAAAGCTAATTTTACATGGCACCACCCCAGCATTTGCTCCAGTACCTCAAAATGTTCTCCATATAAAATCTGGGTCACCATTTCACTTTTTTCTGAAGGGTCTTTCCTTACAGGAATCAGGCTTAGGCTGGAGATACCATATTGCATCATTATATTTATTAATTTTGTTAAACAAATAACAATAAATAAGTTTGTTTTTACAGGGTTCCACCTTAGATTGTTTTGGCTTTACAAACAGCCCGGAATCCTTATAAAAAACACATATATTTACTTTATCAAAGATAAAATTATTTGAGGTAAGCAGGCTTTTGAAAGACAATCCATAAAAAGAAATTATGAAAAGTTATCGACAAAGGACAAAAAAGTTTTACAGGATATTATACTGGATATTCCTTTTTGTACTGACAGCATTTTCATTGCAACTTATCCTTCCAGGAGAACCTAAATTCAAATATGAATATTTAAAAGGGACACCCTGGAAACATGAAAACCTGGTTGCCCCATTTGATTTTGCCATTCAAAAATCAGAAGAGCAAATTGAAGTAGAAAAAAGAGGCATTGAACAATCTGTTGTCCCTTACTTCACTGTTGATACTTCTGTTGCCAAACAAAATTTAGGAAAGTTAGAAAATGAGCTTCAATTGGCCATTGATTCTTCATTAACAAGCCAACCTGCTATTGTTGCTGAACTATTGGGGCAGTTAAACCAAATTTATGAAACTGGGATATTAGAGCGCTCGCCTGAATCATACCAAAACCTAAAAGGAAAAACAGAGATTGCCAAATTAACAGGCAATGTATCTAAAAAAGTATTGATAGATAACCTGTATTCTGAAAAAATCGCCTATAATATCCTGACAAACAAATTACTTGGCATTATTGACAAAAATCCTGATGTTGCTGAAAGCTTATCTAAGTTTGAACCTAGCAATTACATTAAATCCAACTTGTCATTTAATGCAGAAATCACAAAAAAACAAACTGATGAAGCCCTGCTATCAATTTCCCCAACAATGGGCATGGTGCAGGTAGGAGAAAGGATTATATTAAGTGGTGAAATTGTTGATAATGATATATTCATTATACTGGAATCTCTAAAGAATACTTATGAGAAGAAAAGAGGGGAAAGCATAAATAGCTGGTTGATCTTTACCGGCAAATTGTTATTAATTACCATCTTCCTTGTGCTATTATTTATCTTTTTGCTTTTTTACCGCTATGATATCCTTGAGCATTTCAGGAGGCTTACCTTCCTGCTTTCATTAATTGTAATAATGGTACTTGCCTCCATTTTTGCAAACTCTTATGAAGGACTACATATTTATATTGTCCCCCTAGCTATACTGCCAATTGTTGTGCGCACATTTTTTGATTCAAGAACAGCTATCTTTACATTGGTTATCACAACTCTTTTAATTGGTTTTTATGCACCAAATAATTATGAATATGTCCTCTTGCAAATAATAGCAGGGATATTAGTAGTTTTTAGCCTGGCAAGGATGCACAGGAGGGTACACCTAATTATGGCATCCATATGGGTACTACTTTCTTATTCACTTGTTTATACTGCTATAAACCTTATCCAGGGAGGAAATATTCTGGATGTAGATTTCAAGATGATCAGATGGTTTGCCTTTAACAGTATTTTCATTTTTGCTATTTACCCATTAATGTATGTATTTGAAAAATTGTTTGGGTTCATCTCTGATATCACACTAATTGAACTAGCTGATACAAACCAGCCATTGCTTAGGAAGCTTGCTGATGAGGCTCCTGGAACCTTTCAACATTCAATGCAGATCGCTAACCTTGCAGAAGAGGTCATTTTAAGGATAGGGGGAAACCCTTTCCTTGTGCGTGCTGGTGCCTTGTACCATGACATTGGGAAAATTGCAAAAGCTGACCATTTTACTGAAAACCAGTTTGGGATTGATAACCCTCACGACCAATTGAATTATGTTGACAGTGCCAAAATTATTGTTGACCATGTTAAAAGTGGTATAAAACTAGCCAGGAAAAACAACCTACCAGAAAATATCATTGAGTTTATTGCCACACACCATGGCACTTCTAAAGCAAAATATTTCTACTTGAAACAACAGGAAGAAAACCCTGATAAAAAAGTTGACCCTAATGCATTCACTTATCCTGGTCCCCTTCCAACCTCAAAAGAAGCTGCAGTTGTCATGCTGGTTGATGGGATTGAAGCTGCTTCGCGCAGTTTAAAAGATAAAAACATCAATAACCTGAAAGAATTGGTGAATAATATGGTTAACCAAAAAGTAAATGAACACCAGTTGGATAATTCAAATCTTACCTTTAGGGATATAAATAACATTAAAGAAATACTTCTCAATAAATTAATTAATATCTACCACGTGAGGATCCCTTATCCAAAAGAAGCTAAATAACTGATTTCCAAATAATAGGTATCATCTGGCAAAAAGGTAAAACCATAAGTACTAGCTTTGGTAAAACCTCTCCTTATTGATAAATTATTTTGGAATGGCATAAAAAAAGGCTGCTAAATTAGCAGCCTTTAATATTTATATAGAATAATTTCTAATAACCAGCGTTTTGCACCATATTTGAATTGGCATCCATTTCAGCCTTTGGGATAGGAAATGCCAGCCTGAAATCACCATAAGGAATTGTTGCTTTAAAGTTCTGTTGAGAAGAGTATTTTTTAATATCAGAACCTGTTCTCATTAAATCGTCAAAGCGTTTTCCTTCAAACATCAACTCTTTTCTTCTTTCATCAAGGATGATATCCTTAGTAACAGTTGTGTAAGCAGGAATTCCTCTGTTAGAAGCAATTAAATTCAATTGAGCTAGTGCCTTAGCAGCCTCTCCTTTTTCAAGAAGTGCTTCAGCATAATTTAATATAATTTCTTCGTAACGAATTATAAATACATTGTCTATACCCAACATATCAGGATATTTACCCATGTTTCTTAGCCTAACACCTTCAAAACCTAAAATGCCTTTACGAACATCGTCTACATGGAATATATTCGCTACTTCATCAATTACCTGGACATCACCATAACTAGTTCCTCTGTAAATATAAGCCAATCCATTAATACCTCTTGTATCAGTATCATTGAAGGCCAATTCAAAGATTGAGTTAGGAACAACTGGGCTTTCTTCAAAGCTTTTAACAAAGTTATCTTTGGCAATAATCGAATACTTACCTGATCCAATTACTGCTTCTGCTGCTGTAATTGCTTTATCCCACATTTTGAAATATAAAGCAACATTTGATTCAATTGCTTTAGCAGCAAATTTATTTATAAATGTCTTCGATATATCATATTTGACATCCATCATATCAAACCCTTTAGCCAAGTCAGCCATAATTAATGTTACACATTCATCAACAGGTTTTCTGGCTGGAGTTATGTTAACCTTTGCTGCATTTAATGTAGTTGCAAATTCACTAACATAAGGAACACCTAACGTTCCACCAGCATTCATTTGTCCGTATTGCTTTAATAAGTCGAAATGAACTAAAGCACGGATAACATATGCCTGTCCTTGCATGTGTTTAATATAATCTTTGTCACCTTCCAAATCTTCGGGTACTTGAGCGATAATAAGGTTTACGCTTGCAATCACTCTAAATGCTTCATCCCAGAAAAAACCGGTATTCGCATTATAATCCAGGGCAGCTTGTGTAGAAAAACGTCCTGAGTTACCATTAGAGAAACAGTTGTCAGTTCGAACTTCATTATTAATTATATAATCTCTTCCATAATAACCAGTGGCCGTTAAGCGACTTAAAGCACCTTTAAGGATAGCATATACATTATTATCAGATTTTATATCTACTTCAACAAGTTTATTTTGTTCCAAGGTAGGATCTAAATCATCTGTTGTGCAAGCATTTATAGCTACTAGCATTAAGAATATTAATACTAAACGTGATAATTTATTTAATATTTTCATGATTTCTTAAAATTTAACGTTAATACCCATAATATATGACCTAACAGCTGGAGTTTCTAATCCACTTTCGCCATCTGTACCTACTTCCGGGTCATATTTTAAGTTGTCGTCTTTTACCCAGGTTAACAGATTGGTTCCCTTAACAAATACTTTAAGTCCTGCAAGGCCAATTTTATCCACGATTGATTTTTGGAAATTATAACCTATGGTAACATCTTTAAGACGTAAGTAATCCCCATCATATAAGAATTTTGAGTGACGTTGCCATGGTTTAGTTCCAAAGTAAGATTTACCATAACGTGCTTTATCACCTGGTTCTTTCCATCTATCTAATACAACATCCATACTTTGGAAGACGTAAGAACCATATAAACCTAAAGAGTTGGTATAACGATGCCAGCCTTCATAAACTTTGTGGCCACCTGCAAAATATGCGCTTGCATCAACGAAGAACCCTTTAAAATCGACATGGATGTTAGCACCTGCCGTGATTTTAGGTATTGCACTACCACCTTGCCAAACTTGTTTAGCGGAATTGAAATTGGTAGTTTTATCTTCATTTTCGTTAATATCAATATACCATTCTTCCTGGCCGGTTTCAGGGTTAACACCTGCCCAGGTAGGCATATACCAACCATAAACAGGATGTCCTGTTTCAACCCGGTCTATAGTTGAGGTTATATTAACTTCATCGCCATTTAAATCCTTAGCTAGTTCAAGGACTTCGTTTTTATTGGTACCCAGGTTACCTCCAATATTGATATTAAAATCTTTAGAACGAATAACGTCTATACTTAATTCTGCTTCAAAACCTTTATTCATCATCCTACCAATGTTTCGTGTTTGTTCATCAAAACCGGTAGTTAATGAAAGTGGTACTTCCAGCAACATATCTTTAGTTTCACGATAGTAGTAACCAAAAGATCCGTTTATTCTACTATTTAAGAATCCAAAGTCGATACCAACATCTAAGTTATTAACTGTTTCCCATGAAAGGTCGTTATTACCAAAGTTACCAGGATATGATGCCCCCTCACCATTATAATCAGAGTTATAATTTAATAATGGATCAAATTGGTTAAGATCAATATTAGCATTTCCTGACACACCATAAGATGTTCTAAGTTTTAAAGTGTTAATGAAATCTACATTACTAATAAAATCTTCTCTGGTTAGATTCCATGCTGCACCAACTGCCCAGAAATTACCCCAGCGTTTACTTGCTGCGAAACGGGAACTTCCTTCTCTACGGTAACTAAAGTCAGCAACAAACCTGGCTTCATCAAATGAGTAGTGAACCATACCTAAGTATGATGCAATATGCCAATCAGTAAACCAAGAATTTGCTCCTGTTGGTTTACCTGCTGAGTTAAGATATGTTAATCCAACATCAGAAAAGTTTTCTCCATCAGCGGACAGGTAGTATAATTTGTTTACCTGATACTCTTGAAGAGCAGTCATAGAAAAACTATGTTTTTCACCTAAAAGTAGTTCGTAATCTAATCTGTTCTGGATTACATAGTTTGCTCTATTTCTAAATGTATGCCAAGCGGCTCCTCTGGTCGCTCCATCACCATCACCACTAACCGGGTTTTGGTACTGTTGATAATTATAGACGTGATAATCTATGGTTGCTCTTGTAGAAAATACAAGGTTATCAATTGGAGTATCCCAGGTTATACTATTGTTCGATAGAATTCTTGTATATTTAGAAAGGTTCAAATCTTCTTGGGCAATCCAAAGTGGGTTCGGAAGAGAACCTGGATTATCTAGCTTGATAGATCCATCCTCATTGTATGGTAAGCTTGTTGCAGGCATGAAGTACTTAATCGTACGTGGAGAAGAAAAATATGCACTATTTTCTAACAAACCATCTTGTTTGGAGTAAGATACAGTATTCTTTGTGTTGAATTTGAAGCTTTTGCTCAAATCAACATTTAAGTTTAATGCTCCGGAAATTCTTTCATAAGTAGATCCGATTACTGTAGCCTCCTGATCTAGATAGCTAAGAGAAGTGTAGTAAGAAACAGCATTTTCTCCACCTGTTGCACTTACATTAAATTCTTTCATTGGAGCATTTTTATTTGTAATAACCTTTGCCCAATTTCCTTCTGGCCTTCCATCTTCATTCCATTTTACATATTTCCCCCCATTCCATGTTGTATAGAAATAATGTTTCTTAGCATCTTCAACTGTTCCTACACCAAAAGTATTCATAATTTGTTCTATGAACAGTTCTTCAGCTTGAGCGGCAGTTAAAACCTTAGGTCCATCAATTGCATCATTTGAAATTCCATAAGTAGCAGAGACATTAATGCTTGCTTTACCTTTTTTACCGGATTTTGTTGTAATAACAATAACACCGTTAGCACCACGAGCACCATAAGCAGCTGTTGCCGTTGCATCCTTAAGAACAGTAATACTCTCAATATTGTTTGGATCTATAGCTGCAAGTGTACTAAATGAAGAAGAAGCGCTACTTGATGAAATATCTTCATTAACAATAGGTACACCATCTACTACATAAAGTGGGTTGTTTCCAGCCGTAATAGAACTTACACCTCTAATTCTTATATTAGCAACAGAACCTGGAGTACCAGATGCTGAGCTAATTTCAACTCCTGCAACTCTTCCTTGAAGAGCTTTGTCAATACTTGCTACTGGAATATCTGCTAACTCATCGCCGCTTAACTGTACAGATGATCCTGTCATCTCACTTTTCCTATGAGAAGCATAACCTAGCACCATAACCTCTTCTACCCCAATATAATCGGGTTCAAGGGTTGCATTCACAGTACTTCCGGTAATTGGTACTTCGATTGCCTTCATACCCACAAAAGAGAAGACAACCACTGCTGCGTCATCTGGTACCTGCATTTGGTAATTACCATCAATATTTGTGGTTGTACCAATTGTTGTACCTTTAACAACAACAGAAACTCCAGGTATAGAACTCCCATCTTCAGAACTTGTTACAGTCCCAGAAATGGTTTTAACCTGGGCATTCACAATATGCATACCCATAAAGGTAACGCATAATAGTAATAGCGCAAATTTTTTCATAGATTAGAATTTTAGATTAATAACTCACAATTAGACGCACATAGACTAATTCACAATCGCAAATGCAAATTAATGTAAATTAATTGTAAAAAATAAATAAATCTAAAAAAATGTTAAATCTAAATAACACTTATATTCACATTCAGATATTTACATTTATATATAAGCTTTATATTTAGGCTACTTCATTTAATAGTTAGGAAATAAAAATAACAGAAAAACATGACATATGTCATAATTTATACATGACTTATGTCTCATTCAATCTTTAAGTTAACACTTCTACATGGAGTATGATAGTTATCATAACAAGCTGTTTTAATCACTATTTTAACCTGATATTATTAATAATAGTAAAAGAGTAGGCCTAATATTCAAAGCAAACTAACTAATTTACATTTTTAATCTCAAGCTTCTGTCCTTTATTAGATTATATTTTTACCTGGGTATAAATTTAGTTTGCCTGAAGCAACTCTTTAGCAGCATTTATTGCAGATTTTGCAGGGTTTGCACCACCAACCAAAGTAGCTATTTCCGAAATTTTCTCTTCATCGTTTAACTCTCTGATAAAGGTCAAGGTATGCCCAGCTTTTTCTTCCTTAAATACAAGATAATGATTATCTCCCCTCCCTGCTATTTGTGGTAGGTGGGTTATGTTCAATACCTGGGTTGTTGAGGAAAACTCTTTGAGTATCTTCCCCATTTTTGAAGCTACTTCACCAGAAATCCCTGCGTCAATTTCATCAAAAACAATGGTAGGTAGTGCTTGCTTTTTAGAAATAAGGGACTTTATGGCCAACATTAAACGTGATGTTTCACCTCCAGAAGCAATTTTTGATATCTCATCCAACACTCCATCCTTATTAGCCGAAAATAAGAAACTTATAGCATCTCTCCCGGTTTCCGAGAATTCTTCATTCATAATAGAGCTAACCTGAAATTTTGCTTTGGGCATCCCAAGCTGGCTCAACAACCCTACCACCTTTGTTTCTATTATATGAAAAACACCTTTCCTTTTTTTGCTCAATAATTCTTCGGCATCAAAAAGTTTCTTTTTTAGCTTTTTTACTTCAATTTCAAGTTTACTGATTTCCTCGTCAAAGCCAAAGATTTCATTCATGCGCTTTTCAAACTCATCACGTATTTGGCAAAGTTCTGTAATTGATGAAACATGGTGTTTTTGCTGTAAACTATAAATGAGGTCTAACCGCTCGTTCACTTGTTCCAAAAGTTGAGGGTTAAATTCTATTGCTTCAGCAATGCGCGCAGATTCTTCTGCAATATCTTTTAATTCAATATATGAGCTTTCAAGCCTATCTGCTAAACCTTCTGCTGCTTTTAAATACCCAATAATTTTGGATAACTGGCTACTCCCATCCCTAAGCGCAGCCAACAATGAAGCATTTTCTCCATCCAATGTACTTTCAAGCCCAAATAGAGTCACCTTAATTTCCTCTGCATGAGAGAGTAATTCTAGTTTTTCTTCTAGCTCTCCTTGTTCCCCATCAACCAGGTTTGCATCACTTAACTGCTTAAACTGAAATTCAAAATAATTAAAATCAGCTTTTTCTTTTTCAGCTTTTTCTTTTAATTTTTCAAGCTCAGTATACAGGGCTTTGTGCCCATTGTATATTTTTTTATAATTAGCCAGTTCATTTTTTATACCTGCAACAATATCAACCAATTGGAGTTGGAATTTCCTATTACCCAACTCCAGGCTTTGGTGCTGGGAATGAATATCTATTAACCTGGAAGCCGCTTCCTGCATAAGTTTCAGGTTAACAGGTGTGTCATTTATAAACGCCCTGGATTTTCCTGTAGGGGTTATTTCCCTCCTAAAAATAGATTGATGGTCATAATCAAGGTCATTTTCTTCAAAAAAGCTTTCCAGCCCATAATTCTGAACATCAAAAACACCTTCAACAATACATTTTAAAGACTTGTCTCTTAATGAATTCAATTCTGCCCTATTTCCCAGGATAAGCCCTAAAGCTCCTAAAATAATTGATTTTCCTGCACCTGTTTCGCCAATAATAATATTAAAACCACCTTTAAAATCTACTTTCAACTCTTCTATTAAAGCATAGTTTTTAATGGTAAGACGTGTTAGCATGCAAGGTCGTTTTAAAAACTTTCAGATTTAGCAATTTTATCATATTTTGAGCCATTGGAGGGGTCAATTTCATTTAGGATTGTCAACACCCTATTTCGTTCATCAGGAAATGATTTTGAAAATATCTGCACCAATTCATCTGATTTAGAATCAAAAAATATTTGCAAGATATATAATGAAGGCCTCCTCCTAAACACTTTTTGAAGTGAACGCAATGATTCAGCTATATTTGCCCTCCCCTCCTCAGGCTTGTCAGCCATAACATCCATCCCATGCCTGTGGTAATTATATAAACAATCCCTAAAGCCAGCATAAGACTTATTGAGCATATTCTCGACCAGCCAGTAGCGGTTCCGTTCATTTTCAAATGACTTCCACCCCTGTTCCACTGCATTTTGTGAATTGTTCACAATCTGCTGTGCCTTGGTAAAATATTCTGTACCCCCTTCTGGAGAAAAGGAGTCATATTCAAACCCTAAAATTATATAAGCATAGTAAGCCAAAATATTGGTCAGGTTATCCCTATTCCCAGTTTCATTAAACACAAGTGGCTGGAACTCAACATATTTACAACGAAAATTATTATCTTTGATATTTAACAGTACTGTTTCATAAGTAGAATTAAAAACAGGCCTTTTAAGCTGTACCTGTATAGTACCTTTAAATTCATCTGAAGATATTTGTTCAGTGAGCCTTATAAATATGTTGCACTCTATCTGCTCGTTTGTTGAATAAACATGGTCAGTCCATTTTCGGTTATTCATAAAATCATAAATATCCTGGCGCATTGTCCTGAACAGGTTTTTATTAGCAGCCCTTATTTGCTGGTGCTGAACACTTACATTGCATCTAAACTCCTGTGCAAAAGATACTTGAAAAACAAGAAGTAATATAAAAAAAGTTATAGTTATTCTTTTCATAAAGATATTTTCAACCCAATAAAAGTAATAAAAAAACAAAAGAGGAAAACACCTAAGACAATAGGGTTACAATTTTATCCACAATGTCATCAGCAACTTCTTCCTTTCCTTTTAACTCAAAATCCTGGTGAATATTGCCCCTATCAATAAAAGTAACTTTGTTTGTATCAACCCCAAAGCCTGCCCCAACATCATTCAGTGAATTCAATACAATAAAATCAAGGTTTTTCTTTTCCATTTTTTTTGTAGCATTGGCATATTCATCATTGGTTTCAAGTGCAAAGCCTACCAATATTTGATGGTTTGCCTTTATTTTGCCCAAGCTGGCTGCAATGTCTTCAGTAGGTTTTAGTTTAATTTCCAGGTTATCCCTTGTTTTTTTTACCTTTTCAGCTCTAGGAGTTGAAGGTGTATAATCAGCCACAGCAGCAGCCATAACAGCTCCATCGCAATTGGGATAATAGTTATGGCAGGCCTCATACATTTGTGAGGCACTTTCTACCTGGATTACTTCTATATTGTTATTTTGGGTGGTAATGCCAACAGGACCTGAAACCAGTTTCACTTCTGCCCCTTCATTTGCCAATGATTCAGCAATGGCATAGCCCATTTTTCCAGAAGAGTAATTGCCAATAAAACGAACAGGGTCTATCTTTTCATGGGTAGGCCCTGCGGTTACAAGGAAAGTTCTATTTAAAAGTTTTTTTTTCCTGATAACAGAATTTACTATTACCTCCAGAATTTGCTCAGGTTCTTCCATCCTCCCTTTCCCTTCAAGCCCACTTGCAAGAGCACCTTCCTGGGGTTCCACTATAATGTTGCCATATGACTGGAGGATTTTTAGGTTTTCACCAGTTGATGGGTGGGCAAACATGTCTAAATCCATAGCAGGTGCAACCATCACAGGGCATTTTGCAGACATATATGTGGTGATCAGCATGTTATCAGCAACACCATGCGCCATTTTAGCAATAGTTGCTGCTGTAGCAGGTGCAACAACCATCAGGTTAGCCCATAGGCCAAGGTCTACATGGCTATTCCATGTCCCATCATTAGCCCCAAAAAATTCGCTTATTACAGGTTTATTTGAAAGTGCTGATAAAGTAACTGGGGTAATAAACTCTTTGCCTGCTGGTGTTATCACCACTTGCACTTCAGCTCCCTCTTTTACAAGCAGCCTTAAAAGATAAGCTGCCTTGTAAGCAGCTATACTTCCTGTTATACCTAAAATAATATTTTTGCCTTTTAGCCTCATAAAGGCAGCAATTTATGCTTTTTTGCGGCTTTCCTTAGCAGGGTTCCTATGGTAAATTTGCCCTTCTATTAATTCCTGGTATGCTATTAAGCTGGGCTTGGGAAGCCTTTCATAAAATTTTGAGATTTCAATTTGTTCCCTGTTTTCAAAAATCTCCTCTAAATTATCAGTATAAGATGCAAACTCTTGCAGTTTCTGGTTCAATTCTTCCTTCAGTTCTGAAGAAATTTGGTTGGCCCTTTTGGCAAGGGTCATTACTGTTTCATACACATTACCTGTTTCCTGTGATAACAAATGCAAGTCACGAGGAACAGTTGTATTGGATGCTTTAGTTTTTTTATAATCCATATACTTTAATTAATTTGTCTCTTGGTCTTCTTTATAATTTAACAACTTTGCAGTTGTTTTATGGTATTTTTCAATTTCTTTTGAATACTTGCTGTCAGGGAATTCATCCACAAATGCAAAATATTCGTCAAGTGCCAATGAAAGCCTATCCATTTTTTTCTCCTCCACACTGTTGACAGCTAATAAATACCTTGATTTCAATATCATATACATTAGTTCTTCACGGTATTTGCTATCTGGATATTCTTTCAAAGCATTGTTTAGTGCAACCACTGATGCTTTATAGTTTTCAAAATCATAATATAGTTTTGCTGACAAATACGATTTCATTACCAATTTATCTTGCAATTCCATAATAAGCCTGCTTGCTTCTTCAACCCTCTCGTTAAATGGATACAGGTTTATATAAAGTTGTAAGGCATCAATTGCTTTTTGCGTAACCTCCTGATCAAGCCTTGGTTTGGGCGACATCAGGTAATAACAATAGCCGACCATGTATTGGGCTTCCTCAACATATTCACTGGTAGAGAACTCTTTAACCAATGTATTAAAATAATGCCCAGCCATTAAATAGTCTCTTTGCCCTAACATGCTTTTGGCAAAATAATAATAAATCTTGTCAGCTTTATTGGTTCCACGATATATGTTTATCAATTCCTGGAATAGTGTACCAGCCTTGGCAAATTCACCTTCTTCGTAAAGTTCAATAGCCTTTTTGTATTTGAATTCATAATCAGTACTCTTGACAATTTTATTAAAATCGCCACATGAGGTTAACATGCCTAAATACAACACTATTCCTAGTCCAAATATTCTCATTTTCATAAACATGGCGCAAAAATATACTTTTTTTGCAAATTGAATAACGAAATTACTAATCTTTTATTCAATCAAAAACAGTTTAGAATATTTTAACACATTTGCCGAAATCTATAAAAAGTGTACTTTTGCATATCACAATAAAAAAACCTAAAGACGTGGATATATTTTCAAAACTCAGGAAAGACCAGGGCGAAATTGGCCAATATATGAAATACTCCCATGGTTATTTCAGTTTTCCAAAATTAGAAGGTGAAATTAATGCACACATGACCTTTAGGGGAAAAAAGGTGCTCACCTGGAGTTTAAATAATTATTTAGGGTTGGGCAACTCCCCTGAAATAAGGGAAACAGATGCCAAGGCAACTGAAGAATGGGGGCTTGCATACCCTATGGGTGCAAGGATGATGTCTGGACAAACTGTTAAACATGAATACCTTGAGAGCCAGTTGGCAGAGTTTGTTGGTAAAGAAGATGCATTTTTACTGAATTATGGATACCAGGGAATGGTTTCCATTATTGATGCTGTTTGTAGCAGGAATGATGTAATAGTTTATGACTCTGAATCCCATGCTTGTATCCTTGATGGTGTCCGCTTGCATATGGGTAAACGTTATGTATATCCACACAACAATATTGAAAACCTGAAGAAACAACTTGAGCGTGCCACAAAACTTGCAGAAAAACAAGGTGGTGGTATCCTGGTTATTACTGAAGGTGTGTTTGGCATGTCAGGAGACTTAGGCAAATTAGATGAAATTGTAAAGCTGAAGGATGAATTTGAGTTCAGGCTTTTGGTTGATGATGCCCATGGTTTTGGAGTAATGGGTAAAACTGGGGCAGGAGCTCCTGAACATTTCGGGGTACAAGATAAAATTGACCTCCACTTTGGAACCTTTGCAAAAGCCATGGCAGGAATTGGAGGCTTTGTTGCATGTGATAAAGATATTTGCTATTATTTGCGTTACAATATGCGCTCTCAAACCTATGCAAAATCATTGCCAATGCCAATGGTTGTTGGGGCTATCAAACGTTTAGAGATGCTCAGGAATGAGCCTAAGTATAAGAAACAATTATGGACTATTGTTGATGCTTTGCAAAGTGGGTTGAGGGAAGCAGGATTTGACCTGGGAAGGACAAATTCGCCAGTAACGCCTGTTTACTTAAAAGGTGGAATTCCTGAAGCAACTAACCTGGTGAAAGACCTTCGAGAAAACCATGGTATTTTCTGTTCTATGGTAGTTTACCCAGTTATCCCTAAGGGGGAATTAATTTTGAGGCTAATCCCAACTGCCATGCATACCCTTGAAGATGTGGGAGTTACCCTAGAAGCTTTCAAAGAAGTAAGGGCAAAATTGGAAGCTGGCAAATATTCCAAAACAGAAATGGCAAATGTGCAAGTTGAAATGTAAAAATTATTACATATAAATTTTTGTTAAAAGGGCTACTTAAGTAGCCCTTTTTTATTGCCTGGGGCAAAATAACCCAGCTGTATTATTCAAAATGCCACTTTGGCTTTGGTTACAAGTATTTTAAACTTAAAATAAATTTATCCTGTATTTGTTAACATGCACATAAATAAGAATGATTATAAATTAGGTGCCAATTTATATAAACAAATAATTTAAATAATAGTATCTTTCAATAGTTTTATATTTGTTGAGGCTAAACTGATTGTATGTTAACGGGTGATTTTGAAAACTATTTGCTATTGCGTGACCGTTATATCAAAGGTGACACAAAGGCACTTGCAATACTTTATTTTGAAGTATTTGACTCGTTATACAGTTATGGGACCAAATTTACCCCCAACAAAGAAATCGTTGAAGACAGCATCCAAAACCTTTTTGTTGATTTGTTGGGCAGCAAAAAAAAACTTGCCAAAGTAATCAATGTAAAACATTATATTTTCAAATCCTTAAAATACCTAATCCTTAAAGAATTGGCAAGGAAAAACCACCTGCTCGACAATGTGGATCTAAGCAATGCCCCCTTTCTTGTTGCATCCTCTGTGGAAAAATCAATTATCAATAATGAAGAAACAGACTCTAAATCAAAATTGCTTTCATTGGTATATGACAAGTTGGGCAAAAAGGAAAAGGAAGCAATATATTTAAAATATAATTGTGGGTTCAATTACCCTGAAATTGCCAATATCCTTCAAATAAACATTGAATCTTCCAGGACATTGGTGTATAGGGCCATCAAAAAAATCAGAAAATCATTTGATACCGGGTCAAAAATGAATGTTGTATATAAGAACAGGTTATCAGGTAGTTAAGCGTTCTATTTATTTCAATTCTAAAGTTCAATCACCCAAAAAGTTAAAATTTATTAATTTTTATGTCTATAAATTAACAATTCTTTGCACTTGCATATATATGTGAGTTAGAATGGAAGATAGTTTTGCATATCATAGTATAGAAAGTTTGCTCCTTGATGATGATTTTTGTGGCTGGGTAAGGGGGGAAAAGCCAGAACTGGAAGAATATTATTCTGAAAAACTAAAGCAATTCCCGGAAAAGGCCAGAATTGTCAATACTGTAATTTCAATTATTTCAACTTTGAGTGAAGACCAGCAAAAAGTTCCTTTATCCAGAAAAATTGAAATTTGGGAAGAAGCCACAAAAAGGGCAAAAGCTAAAAAGAGGAAGCCAGTTTTAGCCCAATTCCTGAAATATGCAGCCGTATTTATTGTTTCAGCACTAATTACTGCAGTTGTATATTATTTTGTTGATTATGATGGCTATGAAAAGTACATGGCCAGTACACCTCCTTCTGTTACCTCTAACGAAACAAAACTAATACTGGGAAATGGGGAAGAAATTGAAATATTAACAGAAGAAGCAAACATAATCTATAAAAACAAAGGTACACAGGTTGAAGTAGACGGAAAGGAAAAATACGAAGTTGAAAGCAAAGGCAAAGCAAAAACCACACCCACCTATAACCAGGTAATTGTACCTTATGGGCGAAAATCAAAAATTATCCTCCCTGACAGCTCTGAGGTGTGGTTAAATGCAGGGTCAAGGTTGGTTTACCCCTCCCCTTTTGAGAAAAACAGCAGGACACTCTTCCTTGAAGGTGAAGGTTTTTTTATTGTTGCCGAAAATAAGGAAAAGCCCTTTATTGTTAAAACCAACCAGCTAAAAATCGAGGCACTGGGCACATCGTTCAATATAAAAGCATACCCTGACGAACCCACAGAAGAGGCTGTATTGGCAGAAGGGCTGGTATCCCTTGACTTTAGGGATAAATTATACAACAACAACATAAAGGTACAGCCCAACCAAAAAGTAACATTCTCGAAACTAAAAAAAGAATATTTAGTACAAGAAGTTATAGTTAATGATTACATATCTTGGATTGACGGTATGTTTATATTTAAAGATCAAAGCATGGATATAGTTCTAAAGAGGGTTTCAAGGTATTATAACATTGAAATTTTAAGCACCAAAGAACTGGCAATGAAAAAAATTGCAGGTAAACTTGATTTGAAAGACAACTATATTGGTGTATTACAAACACTTGCTTTGATTTCAAATGGAAGTTATAGCGAACACAACAATAAAATATATTTCAGGCCAAAAATTTAATCGTTAAAATATGTGAAAAAAGAATTTGCCTATGAATTAGAATAATAAAATGAAAAAAGGCTGATCACAAGGTCCAACTTAATAATCAGCCTAAAATCTTAATTTACCATTAGGAGGTATATTAAAAATTTAATTGAAACCCAAAAGTATGAAAAATATCTAAATTATTTCACTAAAGTTCAAAATTGGAGTAACAAACTGCAATCTTTGTAACAACCTATGCTTGCACGCATTGTAAATGCTTTTGCCAACAATAGTTTTTCCTTCTAGTGGGGTGCCAAATGTGCAGCATGGAAGCAAAAAAAACAGATTCTTTTAAAAAATGTGAAAAAGTATTTTGCCTATGAATTAGAATAACATTAAAAAGGCTGGTTAGAAGCGTCAACTAAATAACCAGCCTAAAGCCTTAAAATGCCATTGTGGCTCTTTAAAACCTTAAAAAATTAAATGTATGAAAAAATTTATGAAATGCAATACTTCTTGGATTCCGAGAAGTACTTACAAACTTTTGTTAATCATGAAATTAACTTTTTTATTTACACTAATATTCACATTTGCAGTATCAGCAAGTTCTTACTCACAGAGTACGAAACTTTCCCTATCGCAAAAAGATGTAAATATTATAGATGTACTTTCTGAAATTGAAGAAAACAGTAAGTTCATTTTCCTGTATGAATCAGGAACAATAGACAATGAGTTAAAACGCTCTATAGATGTCAAGAACAAAACTGTTGATGAAATACTAGACCTTGTTTTTGCAGGTACAGATGTGCTCTATCAGATAAATGACAGGCAAATTGCACTATATAAGCAAGGTTCAGATGTATCAAGGCTCCCCATAAGGACGGCCATACAACAGCCTACAAAAGTTATTACCGGTAAAGTAACTGATGCAACCAATTTCTCCATACCGGGGGTGTCCATAGTTGTAAAAGGAACAACCATTGGGACCACTACTGACATTGAAGGAAATTATAGCCTACAAGTTCCAAATGATGCAACAACATTGGTTTTCTCATTCGTTGGGATGAAAACAATTGAAATGCCGGCAACAGGTTCGGTAATTAATGTTACCCTTGCTGAGGATGTATTAGGGCTTGATGAAGTAATGGTAACTGCCTATGGAACAACAACTAAGCAGGCATTTACTGGCTCTGCTGATGTTGTGGGGGCTGAAGAATTATCATCTCGGAATGTTACTTCTCCGATTGCAGCAATCGAGGGTAGGGCAACTGGAATACAATTTACTTCTGCATCCGGGCAACCAGGCTCTTCACCTGGTATTGTTATTCGTGGAGTAGGAACACTGAATGGTAGTGCAGATCCTTTATATATTGTAGATGGTGTACAGTATGAAGGTTCGATAACTACTATTAATCAGGAAGATATCGAATCCTTTACAATCCTTAAAGATGCTTCTTCGACGGCATTATATGGATCAAGGGCTGCAAATGGTGTAGTTTTAATTACAACTAAGAGTGGATCAAAAGGAGATATAAAAACCTCTGTGACTGCACAGTTAGGTGTTGTTACCAAAAGTATTCCAAATTATGATGAAGTTTCTCCAGGTCAATATTATGAAATGATGTGGCAAGCTCTAAAAAATTCAAGTGCAGGTGGTGGAGATGCCGCCTATGCTTCTGCTAATATTTACCGTAATTTAGGGTATAACCCATTTAATGTACCAAATGATCAAATCGTTGGAACTGACGGAAGACTAAACCCTAGCGCAAAAGTAATCTACAAAAGCTTAGACTGGTATGATGAAATGGATCGAACCGGCATAAGAACAAACTATAACATAAATGTAGCAGGTGGAGGAGATAAGCATAAAATATATTTTTCTGCTTCATACCTGGATGAAGAAGGATATGTGGTTAAGACCAATTATAATCGTATTACTTCACGTTTAAATGCCGAATTTGATGCCGCAGATTGGTTAAAAATAGGAGGTAGTGCAAACATTGCAATTACTGAATCTGAAGGACCAACTTCAGCAGGAGCAGGAAGTATTGTGAACCCTTTCGGATTTGCCAAAAATATAGGATCAATTTATCCTGTATATGTGAATGATTTAAGTGGGAACCTAGTATTAGACGCAGGAGGAAACCCTGTTTTTGACGCCGGTGAAGGTTATTCTGAATACAATATCGGTTCAAGGCCAGTAAATCAAGGTCGTCATGCACTCCAAGAGTTGCTGTTAAACGATGAAACTAAAAGAAATAATACTTATGGAGTTAGATTCTTTGCTGATTTCCAATTAATTAAAGGTCTTAATTTCAAATTGAATTACGGTAGAGATATAAATGAAGGTTTTGATAAAGAATATGAAAACCACATTATTGGAGATGCACAGCCAACTGGAAGGTATGTAGAAGAAAGAAATCGGAGAGATGTTGAAAACTTCAATCAAATTTTAACCTACAAAAAATACATAAATGATGTTCATAGTATAGATGTAACTGCAGGCCATGAAAGTTTCCAAAGAATTTTCTCCGGTATCAATGGTAGGTCGATTAAGCAAACTGCTACAGGTATCTTTGAATTTGACAACTTTGCTGAACCAATTAGTTTAGGTGGAGCTACAACTGAGAAAACCATTGAAGGATACTTCTTAAGGGCAAATTATAATTTTGACAGTAAATATTATATTAGTGCCTCAGTAAGAAGAGATGCTTCATCTGTTTTTGATGAAAAATCAAGGTGGGGTAACTTTTATTCGGTAGGTGCATCTTGGAGAATCAATCAAGAAAACTTTATGAAGAATGTAACTTGGGTTAATAATTTGAAATTACGAGCTTCATATGGCCAGGTAGGTAATGATGATTTGAATGACTTCTTCTTATCTCAACCAAGATACGGGTTAACATCAAACGCCGGCAATCCTGCTATTTATTGGTCAGAAATTGGTAATGCTGACCTACAATGGGAAACGGTTGGTACATATGATGTAGCCTTAGAATTTGGTTTATTCAATAATCGCATTGATGGTTCTATTGAATATTATAAGAAAAATTCAACAGACCTGCTTTATGATTTACCAATTCCTTTAAGTAATGGTTTAAATACGGTACCTTCAAATATTGCCGACATGTATAATTCGGGATTTGAACTAGGTTTAACCGGACGTATTATTAATAAGGGTGATTTTAAATGGGATATGACAGTGCAGGCATCGACATTTAAAAATGAAATAACCAGTATTCCTGATCCTTTCATAAATGGTTCAAAAAGATGGGCAGAAGGTAGGTCAAGATATGATTTTTATATACTTCATACTGCAGGTGTCGACCCCGACAATGGAGATCAGTTGTTCTGGATGTTTGAATTTGATGATGATGGTAATAGTGTACCTGTTTTAGATGAGAATGGAAAGCAACTTACTACAAATGATTGGGAAGAGACCGAAAGAGCTTATACTGATGACTCTTCTATACCTGACGTTTTAGGTTCAGTATTTAATTCATTTAGTTTTAAAGGATTTGACTTAAATGTTTTATTTACTTACGGCATCGGAGGTAAATATTTAGATTATGGATATGCTAATATGATGCACAGTGGAACATATGGTAGGTCACTACATCCGGATATAGTGAATGCATGGACTAATCCGGGAGATATTACTAGTGTGCCTAGAATGCAAAATGGCAGTGTTGATTTAGTTAGAACACAATCCACCAGGTTTTTAACAGATGCTTCTTTCTGGGCATTAAAAAATGTAAGCATAGGCTATTCTTTTAGCAGTTCAATTACTGATAAATTAGGTGTTGATGATTTAAGATTATCACTTACTGGAGAGAACTTATATCTAAAGAGTAAGAGAACAGGGCTCAACCCTCAATACAACTTGGCAGGAACAACAAGTGGTAATGACTTTAACCCATCAAGGGTATTTTCAGTGGGATTAAATGTTTCATTTTAAATAGTAAACAAATAATTAAAACATAATACATATGTTTAAAAAGATAATTCTGTTATTTGTAATAGTAGCTATTACAACAACATCGTGTGACAAAGACTTTCTGGAAACAAAACCAACAGATGCTATTTCTTCTAATGATGCTTTAGCAACTGCTGATAATATGGCACTTATCCTTAACGGTTTGCATCGTTTGCTATATGCTCAATCACAGGTTTTGCTTTCAGGAGGAACTAGTTGGAGAGCAGGAAATCATTATTGGGTACCTTTAGGAGATAATTTAGCAGGAGGCATAATTCACTCGGCTCCAGCAAATAATTTGGGATGGCAGGACGAAGCAAGATGGATTTCTCATAACCAGGAAACATCCAGGACTTCTAAGCATTTGTGGTATCAAAGGTATCATATCATTGCTAGTGCCAACGCAATTATAAATAAAGCTGCGGAAGGCACTATTGTTGAAGATGAAAAATTCAAAGAAATTGTTGGACAAGCTTATACTTACAGGGCATATGCCTACCTTTCATTGGTTCAGCACTATGCTAAAGGATATCTAATTGGCAACCCAGCTTCAGATCCTGGAGTACCTTTATTATTTGCGTCAGAAGCTCCTTTTACAAGTGAGCCAAGATCCTCTGTTAAAGTAATTTATGACCAGTGTATGTCTGATGTTAATAGTGCCATAGAATATTTTAATGGTGCATCTCCAAGGCCAACTGGAAATGCATTTGACAAATCTCAATTAAATATTGATGTTGCATATGGTTTAAAAGCTCGTATAGCATTAAATATGGGTGACTGGAGAACAGCTGCTGATGCAGCAGTGCAAGCTCGTCAAGATTATCCTATTATGGATAAAGATGATTATTATTCAGGGTTTAATACAACCTTACTTCCGGAAGTTATTTGGGGAAGTAATGTAATTGGTACTGAAACAACTTATTTCCGTTCTTATTTTTATTTAATGAGTAATACATTCAATGGAAGCCAGGTTCGGAATAATCCTAAAATTATAGATAAGAGGTTATATGCACAGATTCCAGACACTGACTATAGAAAAGGCCTGTTTTTAAAAGATGCTCCAAATAAAAATACCTCTGCTGCAAATGGAATGGGTGGCTGGGCTAACAATACAAACCCATTATATACTACAAAAGCTGAATTTGACGCAGAAATAAAAAGGCTTGCTAGTGTTTACGGGTGGACTTCCAGGCATAATACGCATCCATATATGCATGTTAAAATGAGACAAAAAACACCTGGAGGTATTGATCCTGATGATATTATTTATATGCGTACTTCTGAAATGTATTTGATTGAAGCAGAAGCAGAAGCTATGTTAGGTAATATTGGTGCTGCGCAAAATGCATTAAAACCATTAGGTGAAGAACGCGATAGCGCATATGATGTTACTATATACGATACGAAAGAAAAATTAATGGACCACATCAAGTTCCAAAGGGGAATAGAATTATGGGGAGAAGGATTCCTTTACACTGATAAGATTCGCTGGGATGAGGGAATTGACCATGCTGCAAATGGTGGTTCTGGTGCATCTCAATCATTGTATCAAAGCGGATTCCAACAAGCTAAACCATCAATTAATAATGAGTGGATATTTAAAATCCCTCAAGAAGAAATTGATGCGAATCCAAACTTAGGCCCTGGGGATCAAAATTAATGAAAAGGAAAACAATAATTATTTAGTTTTTTTGGATAGTTTCTTAAAAATATGGATAAGGTATTTATCTCAATGCTATTCGCAGAATTGACTTGGTTTTAAACCTTACCAAAAGTTGCTAGCCAAAATAATTATTAGATTCACGGCTCACTCAATGAAAGAGGCTACAATTTGTAGCCTCTTTTTTTATTTAATTAAATAATTCAATTCAATAGTATCCATTTAAACCTGGAATATTCCTTGCTTTGCATAGATTGGCAAGGACTTCAATTATTTCAGTTACTAAAAATTTAAGAACCAGTTAAATTTGAATCAAGTAAAATGCTTTCTCCAGCTTCCAATTCTAATTCTTTTAGTTTACCATTGTAATTTAACTTACATGGGTTTCCGAAGGTTGATTTAATTTTTGCCTCAGATAGTTTTCCTTTGTCCCATTTTATATCAAGTTCAAATCCACCTTTAGCCTTAATCCCTTTTATTTCACCACTTTGCCATGCTTTAGGTAATGAAGGCAATAAAACAATTTCCCCAGCATGGCTTTGCAACAACATTTCTGTAATTCCTGAAACATAACCAAAATTCCCATCGATCTGGAAAGGTGGGTGGTTGTCAAACAGGTTAGCCAGTAATGATTTCCTTTGAAGGGCAAGTACATTCTCATAGGCCTTTTCTGCTTCCAAAAGCCTGGCCCAGAAATTTATTATCCAAGCCCTGCTCCACCCAGTATGGCCACCTCCATTTGCCAACCTGTGTTCAAGGGTTTTTTTAGCTGCCTCAAACAAATCTGGCGATTTTTGTTTTGTTATCTGGTTAGAAGGGTGTAAGCTATATAAATGGGATATATGCCTATGCCCTGGTTCTGGCTCCTCAAATTCTTCAACCCATTCCATGAGCCTACCATCAGAACCTACTTCCTGTGGAGGGATTTTCTCGAGCATTGTTTGCAATTGGGCCCTGAAGCCATCATCAATGTTAAGTATTTTTGCTGAAGCAATGCAATTCTGGAACAGCTCAGTAATAATTGCCCTGTCCATAGATGGTGCCATGTTCATGGTTGCCACCTGCCCATCTTTTGTTAAAAACCTGTTTTCTGGGGATATGGAAGGACCAGACAACAAGTAACCTGTTTTAGGGTCTTCAACCATTAAATCCACAAAAAACTCAGCTGCTTCTTTCATAACTGGGTAAGCATAATCCCTTAAAAATTCTTTATTTTTGGTAAACTCATAATGGGTAAACAAATGCTGGCATGACCATGCTGCACCTAAAGGCCACATGCCATATTGTGGCTTTCCAAAACAGGCCGTAAAACCCCAAATATCAGATGTATGGTGTGCAACAAACCCACCACAGCCATAAGTTTCTTTTGCAGTTAACCTGCCCATTTCCCTCAAACTGCCTATATACTCCAGAAAAGGGATATGGCATTCTGTGAGGTTGGTCAATTCAGCCAACCAATAGTTCATCTGGATATTTATATTTATGTGGTAATCTGAGTTCCATGGTGGCTTAAAACCATCAACCCAAATCCCTTGCAAATTGGCAGGCATACTTCCTGGACGTGAGCTACTAATCAACATATACCTTCCATATTGGTACAATAATTGGGTCAAATAATCATCTTCTACCCCATTTTTCACGTTTTCCAACCTAAGGTTGGTAGGTAAATCCTCCCCATCATTTTCAGTTATTTTAAAGCTCACCCTATCAAACAAACCCTTGTAATCTTCCACATGGAACCTAAGGAGTTTATCATAGGCAACAGACATAACTGTTTTTAACCTTTCACCACAAATACCTAATGGGTCACCTCCCCTAAAATCACTTTCAGCTACTACCCTAATTATTACCTGGCTGGCTTCTTCCACTTTAATTTTACCACCTTCTTCTGAAATTTTACCACCACTTACCTCAAAGTTCAAGACAGAAGCAAACTTCACACCATCACCATTTCCAACATGTTCTGAAAAGATAATGCTATTGTCTTTTATTTCAATTTTGGTATTTTCATTTCTTTCAACCCAAGCCTTGAAACTAATTTTTTTTGGTTTGTCTGCCCCAAACCTAAACACCATTACCTTGTCAGGGTAACTTGAAAATGCTTCCCTGAAAAAGTTAACCCCACCCTTTTCATAGGTAACTGTTGCTATTGAATTATTTAGATCCAGCGACCTTTTGTAGTTAGTAAAACCTTCAAGCCCTTCTGATTCAATAAAAAGGTTCCCCAACATTTGGTTGGTCATAGTGCCTGTAGGGAACCTCTCTGCCATTATTTTATCAGATGCCAGTCTTTCTGCTTCAATATATTTGCCTTCCATTAATAAAGCTTGTACCTCCCTGATGTATTTGTGCCCATCTTTTTTGTCCCTGTCATACATTTTATGTCCAGTCCAGATTGTTTCTTCATTTAAAACAATTTTTTCTTTTACAGGATTCCCAAAAATCATTGCTCCCAGGCTACCATTCCCAATTGGAAGGGCTTCATTCCAGTTTTCTGCTGGGGTTTCATACCAAAGTTTTAAAGGGGCTTTTACAGTTTTGTCTACCTTACCTGAACAGGAAATCAATAGTAAAGCTACAACATAGGTTAAAAAGTGAAATTTCATAGGACTAAGTTTTGACTGTGTTAGTTACTCCAAAATTATGAATTATTACCAACTGAAAAAAAATCCCTCCACTTTCGTGAAAGGACTTTTAATTTAAACTTATCTTTAATTAAGCATTTTTTTCTGACAAATACCTTTCAGCATCAATAGCTGCCATACAGCCGGACCCTGCTGCAGTAACAGCCTGACGATAATGTGAATCCTGTACATCACCACAGGCAAATACCCCTGGGACATTTGTTTTTGAAGTTCCTGGTACAGTATTGATATAACCTACATCATCAGTTTCTAAATAATCTTTAAAGATTTCAGAATTAGGGGTATGTCCAATTGCCAAGAAAAACCCGTCAATCTTTATTTTCACTTCTTCTTCATTTTCTTCCCCAAGGTTTTTGGCCAAGTTAGCCCCCTCAACAACACCATCACCAAATAAACCTTTGGTTTGGTGTTTCCAAAGTATCTCAATATTAGGTGTTTTCATTACCCTATCAGCCATTACTTTTGAAGCCCTTAGCACATCCCTCCTAACGATCAAATATACCTTTTTGCACAAGCCAGCCAAATACATAGCTTCTTCTGCTGCAGTATCACCACCTCCTACAACTGCTACATCTTTTCCTTTGTAGAAGAAACCATCACATGTAGCACATGCAGAAACACCACCACCAGCATATTTCTGTTCATCTTCCAAACCAAGGTATTTTGCGGTAGCCCCGGTTGCAATTATTACTGTTTCAGCTTCAATAAGGGTTTTATTGTCAATCCAAACTTTATGTACATTATTTGAAAAATCAGCCTTGGTAGCCATCCCCCACCTAACATCAGTCCCAAACCTCTGAGCCTGCTTCTTAAGGTCTTCCATCATTATAGGCCCAGTTACCCCTTCAGGGTAGCCTGGATAGTTTTCCACTTCTGTGGTGGTTGTTAACTGCCCCCCAGGTTGTAAACCTTCATACATTACTGGGTTTAAGTTTGCCCTTGCTGCATAAATCGCAGCTGTATAACCAGCAGGACCTGAACCAATAATTAAACATTTTACTTTTTCAACATCAGTAGGTTCAACTGATTGTTTTTCTTGATCGTCATTAATATCTAAGGATTTAAACATAGCATATGATTTTTAATTTTTTTCACCCCAAAAGTACAAAACATCTAACTATCTACAACTATAAATTTGATCAATAATTGTAAAGCTGGCATAGACAAAACTTATGACATCAATATAATGGAAATGGGTGAATTTATTATGGCAATATTTTGCCAGTTTTATTTGATATACTACATTTGCAAGCACAAAATCGGGGTGTGGCGCAGTCTGGCTCCGAAAAATAAGAACGCAGTTCTTTAATTTTCCGGGAGTCCTCGATTTTTCCACAAAATCCAAAGATTTTGGAAAATCGGGATTAGCGTACTCGTGAGCATTATAAAAAACGAATTCATAGTTGGTTTGAAGTTCTTTGTTTATATATTAAAATCAGAATTAGATAATAGCTTTTATATTGGCCAATCTTGTGATGTTGAAAAAAGGTTGGAAAGGCACAATAAAGGTTATAACAGGTCAACTAAAAATAAAAAGCCATGGCAAATCCTTTATTTTGAAGAATGTACATCACGCTCTGAAGCCATGAAGCTTGAGAAAAAGTTTAAAAGGTTTAAAAAACGTGATTTGATTATAAACTACATAAAAAATCGGGGTGTGGCGCAGTCTGGCTCCGAAAAATAAGAACACAGTTCTTTAATTTTCCGGGAGTCCTCGATTTTTCCACAAAATCCAAAGATTTTGGGAAATCGGGATTAGCGTACTCGTGAGCATGATAAAAACAAATTCAGAGTTGGCTTGAATTTCTTTGTTTATATATTAAAATCAAGATTAGACAACAGTTTTTATATAGGCCAGTCATGTGATGTTGAAAAAAGGTTGGAAAGGCACAATAAAGGTTATAACAGGTCAACTAAAAGTAAAAGGCCATGGCAAATCCTTTATTTTGAAGAATGTGCATCTCGTTCTGAAGCCATGAAGCTTGAGAAAAAGCTTAAAAGGTTTAAAAAACGTGATTTGATTATAAACTACATAAAAAATCGGGGTGTAGCGCAGTCTGGTTAGCGTACTCGTCTGGGGGGCGAGGGGTCGGAAGTTCAAATCTTCTCACCCCGACTTAACGATACTTTCTCAGTATCAATCAAATTTAACCGCTCTTTTCGAGCGGTTTTTTATTGTAATCTTAAAGCTATAAGTAGCAGTTTGAGTTAATTACATGAAATGAGCATAAATTTTCAGCATCCTAAAATATACCAACCGTGGATGATTAAAATTTTTGCGAAAGCGAAGCGGTTACATAGGTGCGGAAATTTT
>JANQHI010000046.1 GCA_028282705.1 Prolixibacteraceae bacterium
ACATTGCTATTATTGTCATCACAATCTTCAAAGCTATAGTATCCGTCGTTGTCAGCATCATTATAAAAATAATCCTTAGCAAACTGAAATGCACTTTTGCCTATCTTATCCCCAATGATTCGCCCTGGAATATCGTCAATAGGCGGATGAATCCCACCCCATATTCGGGACAAGCTTGTTTGATCTGAAGCATCCTGGTAAGTTGCCCATTGTAATGTTAAATCCTGGCTGGGACCTTCTTCAAAAACCAGGAATTTATTTTTTTTTGTATTGAAAATTCCCATTCCCCCAGGGAAAAAATTATTGCCTGTTAAAAGGGTAAGAACTTCAGCTGCCGCCCTTGAAAATGTAGAATGCCCGGATACATAACCAGCAAAAGGTGGTGTAACAAAAGATGGCCTTTGGTAAGGAACCCAGTTTTCTGCTAAAATCCAGTCAACACCAGCTACATCTGTTTCTGGGTCATCAATAAAATGCGAGCCTTTCCATGCCAATAGTTTAATACTGCCCAACTTTTCGTTAGCTGTTCCTGCTAAGGGGTCACCTTCCTCAATCGTTTCTATAAACCCAGGGATCAATGGAATTCCTTCGGGATGAAAGTTTGATTTTGATTTATCTGTACTTTGTCCTTTAGATGCCATGTACCGTATAGCCGAAATAGGCCTGATATAATCGTAATAACCTTTTATTCCCCAGGCAGTAATTGCAGCATCATGCATAGCTCCTCCTAAAGCCAGGTATGATTTTACATCCCATTCCAGGTCATTTACCACTTCTCCTTTCCCAGTGAACTTTTTTTCGATGAGAGGGTGGTCGTTCACATAATTCAATATAGTAAACCAATGCCCGGGAGGTGTCTCAGAATCGGGACCATCTGCCCAAAATTCGGCCAATACCCTGGAGTAATCTCCCCTGGGAACTACATGGGACTCATATGGCTGTCCTGTTGCCGGGTTTTGGTTATGTCCTTTACCTAAATCACCACCTTCAAAAAAATTATAATAAGATTTGTACTCTTCAAAGTCTTTTGGAAATTGACTCAATGCTGTATTTCCAATGGAACCTGGAGAAATATCGACCATAACGCCATCGTTAGGATCCAGATGTGACGACCATACGGCTACCATGGCAAACCCCCATTTATAAGGGTCTTCAAGCCCTATGGTTTCATCACTTCTGATTTCAACCGGTTTCCCTGGGTCATCATAAATTTGATAATTATATCCATCCCTCGAGTGTTGTACCGCATCTTCTTTTTTTAGTGCAAAAGGAGTCACCTGTCCCCACTCAGGACTTAAAAAACCAGGAGTGCTCCCGGGGATTTCGTGGCCACTTTGATCAATAAATGTGCTAATTGTTAAAGGCTGCCAGCGGTTGGGGTCAGATAAGGTTGGATTGCCGGGCTCATCAACAACCAATGGTTCATTGACTGGAGCATAAAACAAGTTTTCATAACCGCCTTCTTCATTAGAGCCATCCTGTAACCCAAATTGTATGATTTGTTGTGCAATATAGTTGCCCAATGCTGCCGGAGATCCACTCGAATAATCAACAGATGTATTGTTCGGATCGTAACCGAGTGTAGCTTGCATGAACCTTTCATAAGATGCAAGCATTAAAACTGCTCCAGGAGATTTCTTAAAACGGTGTTTTAACAGGCTGTAACAAGCATAGCTTATCGCTTCATTCCTGGCTTCTTCAATATTTTCAGGAGTAGGGACTCCATCAAAGTCGCATGTGTAATTGCCTATAGTATTCCCCAAAAAGAAAGGAACAGCTTCCTCACTGTATACTGCCCAAGCATCATACATTGCCATTGATATATGAAATAAGTTCCTGGCATGTACTGTTGGGCGGGCATAATCCCTACGTATAGATTCTAATAAGAGTTCGTTCCATTTTCGTACAACGGAATGATCCGCCAGCTTATCATCAATAACAACGGCATCTTCCGGCTTTGTGCCATATATTTCTTCTTCTGATTCCTGTTGTTCCCCCTCAACAAAAAAATAGGTTTGGTTGGCTGCAAGATTGGTTACTTTTTCAACTTTGCCATTAGACCAAAAAATGGTAAGTTCTTCAACGAAGTCATTATCATACAGTCCAAAATGAACAGGTTTAATACTTTGCCCTAAAAAGTTTACGCCGTGGTTAAGCCTGTGTTGATAATTTCCATCAGGGGTCAATGCCCTTACAACTGTTCCAAAGGCATCCCGGTTACTAACAGTACCTTCCAATTTAATCTTTATCCAATTTTTTTGATTTGTTTGGTTATTGAAAAGGATTGGGTTCTCCCCCCAATTTCCTAACAAAATGTCCAAATCGCCATCATTATTGTAATCAAAAACTTCCTGTGTCCTGCTATGGGAGATGTTATCTAAACCATATTGAATTGATTTATCTTCAAAATGCCCATTGATTAATTCGTAAAAACGATTGTATTCAGATGGTTCCCCAAAGAATTCCTGATTTACAACATATAGGTCTTCATCCATATCATGGTCAAAGTCAAAAAAACGGCATCCCCAGCCCCATTTGGCATCTCCAATACCCAATTCATCTCCTAAGTTTTCAAAAATATTCCCATCATTGACAAAAAAAGGATTTTTCCTCAATTGGGAAATGTTTGTTACATAAATGTCAAAATCACCATCATTGCCATAGTCGCATATATCCACCCCCATACCATTTCCTGAATCCTTAAGTTTGTAATAAGAAGTGACATTTGTAAATGTTCCGTCCTTGTTGTTAACAAATAAATAATTGGTTTGAAAATCGTTTACAATATACAGATCCTGCCACCCGTCTTTATTAATATCAAACGGAATACTTGTCCATGTATTACTGTTGTTGGCTAAACCTGACTCATCGCTAATATCTGTAAATCTGGAGTCACCATCATTTCTGTAAAAGGAGTTTTCTCCTGCCCAACTACTTAC
>JANQHI010000050.1 GCA_028282705.1 Prolixibacteraceae bacterium
CAGGATATATTTATATGCTGAACACCCCAATAACAATGAAATTGGGTATGTTGATGCACATAGTGGAACAGTACTATTAACAGAACCATCCATGACAGGTTATTCTGCAACAGGGACATTTGCTACACGTTACAATGGGCCAAGGCAGGCAACAACCCAACATTATGGCAATACTTTTAACCTGTGTGATTCAACAAGGGGGGCTGTTATCCATACATGGGATTTAAATGGAAGCACCAATATAAACAGCAGGGTAGAACTTACTGATAATGATAATAACTGGACAGCAACAGAACATGCAGCCAGAATAAATATGATATTGGGCTTATCTGGTTTGGCTGCTTTTGCACAATTCAGTATTGGTGGCAGTATCCAAACAAATACTGCTATTAGCATTGAAAACCTGGTATTCATGTGATTAAAATTGATTGTACTTTAAGAACAAAAAATCGGCAGGATTCTCAATTTGAAACTCTGCTATACTTTTATCATTCAGAGTTATTTGCCATGTTTTGTTCGTAAGAAGATTGGTTAAATGTAATTTAGCTCCCGGTTTTAAAAATTTTAATGCAATTTTTGTACTGGGCTTATTGTTATGAATCTCTCTGAAAACAGTTAAATATCCCCTGTCTTCTTTGTGATTGTGCACCTGGAATCCTGTCCAACTTCTATTATTTGGCTTGTGTCCAATAGGATAAACAATCCCTCTATGCATATCTTCCCGTACCTTTTTGTAGGGTTCGAGAATACTTTTTATCTCCTGTCTATCTTCAGCACTCAGGTATTTGACTTCATAAAAGAAGTTCATACTTCCCACTAAGGCAATTGCTACGGCGTAACTTTGTGAGTGCAAATGGGCATCAGATGGTTCTTCAAATACACGACCCGTGTTCTGAATTCCAATCTGCAAATCGTAGGCATTTACGTATTTTGAAAGTAACCAAACATCTTCCAATACATTATATGGTTGATAAAGGGTATGGTGTGATTCACCTGCATTGTGCTGTTTTACATTGCGATACCAGAGGTTACCATATTCCCGGCCATAAAAATATCCCCGGTCTTTGGGGTGTCCTCCTGTAACATCCCAATTTACAATTAGAGGTTGTTTACTTTCCTTCACCAATCTTCGGGCACGAGCCATCATATTCTGTACCTGTTCATAGGTATATGTCTTGTAAAAATCGAACTTGCATGCAATAAATCCGGCATTGTTAACATGCGACATGAGCTTATCCATATTTACATCATCCCCATCGCACCAGATTCCCAATTTTACCCCTTTTTCTTTAGCAAGTTTTTTTACATTTTTCCAACCTTCAGGATACGCTTTAGGATCGATTGACCAGTCTTTATTGATTTGCCAGCCGTCATCAATCTGCTGGGCTTCAATACCCGTTTCAGCACAAGCATCAATTTCTTCCAGAATACTTGGTTCCATTGATGAAATTTTTCCATCTCTGGTATTATCTGTACTTCCCCAGTTATTTGCAAAAGTAAGCAAATCACGTTCAACAACCATAGGAAACCTCTCACGGTCAAATGACTTGAGTGCATATTGCAGTTCTGCATCACCTGGTCCTCCCAAAACGAACCATGTTGCATAAGCAGGTTGAAATTTCTCTTTTTTCAAGTCACTTTTTGCAATGCCCACTCCGGTTATCGAGATTTCCTCTTTGGATAAAATGAAAGCTCCTGAATGATAGCATACACTATGATCCCACCATAAATTTCGTATGACAGGTGCCTCTTTTACTACAACTAAACTACCTTCTTTATCATTTAATTGCAGCAAAAGACGTTTATCAAAAACCCGAGGTTTGTCGTATGGAGCAGTAATGATATCTTCCATCATGAAAGGTTTCATTACCTGATTTATTGTATCCATCCTTCCGGGATTATGCTTGGTATAGCTTATCAACTTACTCTCGAATCCTTCAGGTGAGATGGGTAATCTTTGGAGTATCCCCACATCTTCTTGTGGTTTACCAGAAGGTCCTTTTACCAAAAGCTGAGTCCGGATACCAGTTGATTTATTATACAGCCAAACAAGCATTTTTACTTCCGAACCAGTCGCTGGATAATCAAAATGAACAGTAACAGCTAAATGCTTATTTGTGAATCCCTCATCATCATCGACCTTAGCTGTAATATTTTTTACAATTGCATCCCCTTCGGTAACTCCCGGGATATTCCAATTTGTTTTTTTGCTTGTTTCAGAAATCCACTGCTTTCGGTATTGCATCTCAGATAGTTCAGTTAAATACATGCCTTTTTCTGAGATACCCCATTTAACTTTTATTGTACCTGTACTTACCTCCAGAATATTTTCAGAAGCTTTAACCGCACATTCTTTCCAGTTTTTATTCAAGCTTATTTTATGGTTTTCCCTTGCGTATAAACTACTTATTCCAAAAATAAGAATACAGACAAGTGTTATTTTCATATTATTTATTGACATTTTTATCTTCATATTATTTTTGATAGTATTTAAGAAATAAATAACCAGGCGCCTGAGGAATTTGAATGTCTATTTCCGATTTTTCACTTAATGTTACGTTGTGATTCTCTCCTGTCAATATATTTGTGATTTCCAGTTTTGTTCCAGGTTTCAGGAAATGCAGTGCAACCGTGTAGTTTGAATCTGGATTTTTTAACTCCCTAAAAAATGTTAAATAACCATTGCCGGTTTCCGGATTGTAATTTTGAAAACCAGTCCAGCTTCCATTATCCGGTTTATCACCTGCTTTGATTAACTTCATTATTTCAAGTCCGGTCAAATTCACAAGCTTTTAGGTTTTAAATACGAACTATGATTTCAAAAACCAAAGTAGACAGTTTTTTTTCGATTTAACAAATAATTGTTGGATTCACTGACCTCAATAAGCTTTAAGGAGGCGGGGCATTCTGCCCACAAAAGAAGGCCTGCTCAACAAATGAAAATAACTGCTTCGATGAAGATTTCAAATTCTCTTCCACTCATCCAGATATTTTCGGATGTGTATTTTTTCAAAATAAGTTGCAATATTACCTGGAAAGTATAATCTTAATATTTTCATATAAACTGATTGCAGGCAATTCGAATTGGACATTTGTTTCATTGTTTACAACATGAAGGGATTTATTTTTGAAGGAAACATTTTTAATCTCATTACCCCCATGCAATACGATACGCCATACTCTTGAATCACCCATTCCAGAATAATTGCCTTGAATCGGAGCAATCAGAATTTCTCCTTCTTTTAAGGCGTAATCGTACTCAATTTTTGTAGAAGCATATCTTCCATTAAGGTAGTCGTTACTAATTCCATCGTCCTCAATAAGTGTGAATTTTCCACTGATCCCATCATAAATATGCAACTCAAGCATATTATTATTCCCTGCCTCAATTGAATGGGCATATTTCCGCTTTGGAATAATCCCCCCTTGTTTTACAAATAAGGGGATTTGCTCAATAGGAGCTTCAATTTTTACAATTTGTCCACCTTCATATTGTTTGCCGGTCCAATAATCAATCCAGTTATCTCCTTTTGGAAAAGTAAGCTTCCGAGTTGTAGCACCTTGTTCATAAACGGGTGCAACAAATATTTCATTCCCAAAAAGATATTCATACAATTTTGTTGGACGAATAATATTTATTCCATCCAGTCGGGAACGAAATGCGTAAGAGTAAATATATGGGAACAACTCCATTTTCAAGTGCGAATAAAAATGAAATATTGAATCTGCTCTTTCTGAAATATTAAAGGCAAAGTTTCCGGTTTTATTTTCAGGCTGAGAGAAAGGCGTGGTTAATGGAACAAAATGTGCAAACTCCAACCATCGAATATAAAGTTCTTCATCTATTCTGCCATCAAGTCCAAGCGCAAAACCTCCCAAGTCGTTTGCCAAAAAAGGTATTTTATGAAAATGCCGGGTGGTGTCGGTATACATGGCCAGATTTTCTTTGAACGCTACTCGTGGTAACCATGGAGAAAATTCGCAGGTTGGGTTTTCAATAGTCCAATCTGAACGGGTATCATCAGTCCATTTGCCCGGATAACGTTTGTATTCATTACATTCAGTACTTCCACTGTGAGACAAGATAAATCCACGGCCATTGGTTTCTTGTCCATATTTCTGTGTAGTTTCAAACATGGCTTTACAAACTGGAATAAGATCAGTTTTATCCAGTTTTATGAAGTCAATTCCCTGATCAAAAAAATGCTTCACTTTTTCCTGGAAGTAAGCTGCCGCTTCCTGGTCTTCAAAATCAATATCGCCACACCAGGTGCCCTTTACTTTTGTGCTGTTATCACCAATAATGGTAGTCCGTAGTCCATTGTGCCACCCATCGGTTCTTATTTTCTCGTTTCGAAAAAAACCTTTCGACTTGAAATCTTCGTATTGCAATTCATTTCCGGTTTGCATAATAGCATCCCACATCCACATGCCCGCTTTAATGTTTCTTTCCTCCATAAAATCACACATTTCTTTTAAGTCTGGATAAGAAATGGTGTCACCTACAAAATCCATATATTTCTTGGGTCCCCGGCCTTGATTTTGCCAATCCCAAATCCAGGAATCAATCCAGAACGCATCAATAGGGTAATCATGATCAATAATTTGATTAATCAGTTCAATGCTTTGTTCCTGGTTGGTGTATGCACCGTAAATCATACCAAATGCCCATGATGGGGGCAATACCACATTGGTATCTGCCACTTCTACAAGTAAATGGTCATTGTTGCTTTGAATTTTATTGTGACTGCAATTTGAAAAAAACAATGCTGTTAATATGAGTACTGTCCCAACAACAAAGAACTTCATAATTGAAAAGAATTTTAGATTATAAGTCGTCAGTAATTATTTCGGCTAATTTAAACTGGGCAATGGATGTTAAATGCACCCCATCGATTGTAAACTCTTCAGTACATGCTTTGAAAAATGAATTCACATCGATAAAATGAGCACCATGCTTATTAACCACTTTTTTAAATCGAAGATTATTGAAATCAATGCGTTTGTTGCCACCACCATACTTTTCCTGGTTGGCAATTTTTTCATTCATAGGAGGAGGTGAAACAACAATTATTTTGGGGATTAGTAGATTTTTTGTCCTGAAATATTCTTCTGTCAATGATAAAAGAGAGTCAAGGTTTTTAGGAACTTCATTTATCCTACTGTCAAAAATCTTTTTTGAATCGTTAGTACCAAGACAAAAAACAATGCAATCGAGCTGCTGATCAGATGACGGATTGCTAAATGCATTCCCGAGATACGTATTTATATTTTGCAGGGTATTCAATTCCTGCCTGCCCAGGTTATCAAAACCTATGGTATTCCCGGAAATCGATTGATTGATTACTGTTGAATAGGGCAACAATTTTGCTAATTGGATTGGCCACCCGTTTTCTGCAGCTGCATTGGAGTCGCCAACTGTAAGAATGTTCAATTTTTTTGTATTGAGCTTTTCATAAACTGAAAGTAGTGGCAGTGCCTGTGGAATAATCATCTCGTGACCACCTTCGAAAATAGTAAGGCTAAGCTGAGGAAGTTCCCGATGCAAATGAACCTTTCTTCCTCCCAGTACGAGGCTTGTGTCTGGCTCAGGGTTCATCCTTTTTTCCAGTAATGCCAACTTCAAACTATCCGAAACAATCTTATCCTTATTATTGGGGTAAAGCTGACCTGTCAGATGGTTAAACATGTTGATGGAATGTGTAACCGGTACAGAGCCGGTATATCCATCATGAACCCCCGTATAAATATGAAGTGATGCATTTTCTCTATTTTCTTTTTGAAACTTCATCAGTACAGGTGAGCGTTTTTTGGCTTCAACTGCATCGAAGCCATCGCCGGCAGTGGTTACTCCCTCTAAATCGCGTGCATATTTCAACCCTCTTCCTTTAGCCTCCCAATACCAATCTTCGAGATTACTTATCGGAGCCCAGGCATGAAAGCTATTTACCGGGTAATTTAACTTCATAAACGATAGAAGAGTAGCATATCCTCCACCCGAGACACCAATAATGTGTATTTCGGTGGTGTCCACATTCCCATTTTCGATAGCAAAATGAATGGCATCTTCTATGTCAGGAACCACATATTTACTACCACAGGCATCCGGCTTGTTGTTTGCTCCCCTAAAGTCGGGATGAATGTAATTCCAGCCTCTTAACAAGATTTCTTCTGCCAACGGATCTTTCTGTGTGTAGTCGCCACTCCAGGTGTGTAAGGAAATAATAAGAGGCTGGGGCTTTTGAAGAAAAGTTTTGTAGAAAAAAGCCTTTTGTATTTTACCATCAACCGAAGATGTTATTTCAACTTTAGCAAAATCTTCAGGCCAGTTTTTGTCAACCGTATTGTCCCAGGCAGTTTTTGCATCCTGAGACCTTAGTTGACCGAAAAAAATAAAAACTGCAGGGAAAAAGAGTATTAAGTGTTTCATTATTTGTTATTTTTTCGCTGAAAATTAGTAAAAATCCAGCGTTGATAGATCCTTACAAAATCCACCTCAAAAGTATGCGGGAACAAACTATCATCAATACCTTTTTTACCACCCAATCCGCCACCGATAGCCAAATTTAAAATCAGATGAAAAGGCTGGTCAAATGGCCATGCTTCAAAACCTTCGCCATTATTCGCAAACGTAAAATAATGATTCCCATCCACATAACTACGAATCTCATCTTTATCCCATTCCAAAGTATAGGTATGAAATTCTGTTGTTGCAGTCGGCAGTCCGGATTTTTTTCCGACCTGAGTGCCAATCATGTGGTTAAACTTTTCGGTATGAACAGTTGAAAAAATGGTATCAGGATTAAAACCTACATGTTCCATGATATCAATTTCCCCACTTTTAGGCCAATTCCCATAAGTATTATCTGAAGGAAGCATCCAAATGGCTGGCCAGGTTCCATTTCCAATAGGTAATTTAGCCCGTACATCAACTTTACAATATTTCCAGTCACCTTTCCCTTTGGATGTCAACCGGGCAGAACTATAGTTCTTTCCTGAAATTGATTCTTTATTGGCTGTTATATTTAAAATACCATTTTTAACATAGCAATTCGCTGAATCTTGAACCGTATACCATTGAGCTTCATTATTTCCCCATCCGTAAGAATTCCCCTTAGTAGCATAATTCCATTTGAGCGTGTCCGGTAAACCATCGGTATCAAATTCATCTGACCAAACCAACTGCCAGTCGTCCTGGGTAGTAGCTTTGTCTTCAGTTTTTTCTTTCGTGCTGTTCACACATTGGCTAAATAGCAAGATTATTATTGAAAGTACAATTAAGTTTTTCATAACTACCTTTTTAAAAAAGATAGGTTCCCAAGTGGCAACCTATCTTTAAAAACTTTCCTAATCTACTCCCAATTGGGGTTTTGTTTTAATGCACCGATTGATAAATCAATTTGTACCTGAGGTATGGGATAAAACACATTTTTTGGTTTGCTCCAACCTCTACTTCCCAAAATTGTTGAAGCTTGTCCTGAACGTACAATGTCAAAATAGCGGTCATTTTCAAAAGCCAGTTCAAAACGGCGCTCATCCAAAATATCCTGTAATGTAGGGCTTGCAATATCAGTTTCTCCGGCACGATTACGAACTTTATTAAGAGAAACTGCAGCTCCTGAGCTATCACCTGTTCTGATTTTAGCTTCTGCATCAATTAACAGCACATCAGAAAACCTGAAAAAACGTTGATTTTGTTCGGTTTGTCGCATCCACCAGTTTCCTTTAATCCCTGACCTTTCATCTAATGGAATGTACACTTTGTAATTATAACGTGGTAATCCGGTGACACCATCAATATCAGTTGCTCCTTCAACAACTCGTCCATCTGTAAGCGTGTCGCCATAATAAATTACCGAATATCCGTATCTCAAATCGTTTTGCTCTGCTTCCCTTGTTTCCCAGGCAGCAACCAATCCATCACTCGGAACGTTGTATCCGAATCCACCATCGAAACCTTTCACCCATGAGTTGAGGGCGTAAGCAGATTGAGCTACACGCCAGTTTGTTGAAGATACCCCGGCTTGGGACTCGAAGATTGATTCATCGCAGTTCTCTTGTGCAAGACGAAACAGATAAAAGAAACTTGAATCGCCTTTTGCAGTGTATAGCGAATAAATTCCATTGTTGATTACATCGTTGGTGACTGTTTTTACGTCATCCCATGTTATCCCGCCAATAGCCTGTCCGTTTTCCATAAAGTTCTCCCCCGATGCCATATACATCAGCACTTTTGCTTCCAATGCCCTGGCTGCCCATGCAGTTACACGTCCCTTCCATTCGCTTCCCCATGGTGTTTTGCGCATATTTTCATATCCGTATTTCAAATCATCAAGGATAAATGTATATACATCTTCAATCGATGATTTTTCAATGTCATATGATCCATCTTCCGGCAATCCATTATAAATAATAACCTCACCCCAAAGCTTTGCCATTTCAAAATAAGTCCATGCACGAATGAACCGGGCTTCTCCCATAATTTGTTTTTTATCAGCCTCATTCATCTCAATGTCTGGTGTATATTTTAAAACCTGATTACAAAGGTTTACCATGGAGTATCTCGATTTCCACAAGTTATTGAAACGGGTAAACGAAGGTGTGTATGAATAATCAACATACGCCAGCACGTCAGATTGACTACCGGCCGTTGAACCTTTTGCTGTATTGTCGCCTGCCATTTCTTCAGCTCCCATAACGGAATTATCATACCATGCCCAGTCGGCATTAAACTGTCCGTAGCACGCTGTTAATGCTGAAATAGCATCATCTTGCGTTTGCCAAAACTCTGCCTGTGGCAATTTATTATAATCACTAAATTCTAAATTGTCTTCACAGGATGTAAAACCAATTATCAGGATCAATAATGATATTTTTATTATATTTTTCATATCCGTTCAATTTAAAAATTAACATTTAATCCCATACTATAGATAGACGATAACGGATAAACACCATTATCAACACCGCTCAATAATGGGCTGTTTGAAGCCACCTCCGGAGAGAATCCGTTGTATTTGAAAAATGTTACAGGGTTTTCTGCATTCACGTAAAATCTTACATGCTGAATACCCAATCCTTCAAGAAGTTTTCCGGGTAATGTGTAACCCAATTGAATATTTTTAATCCTAAAATAACTACCATCTTCAACATAAAATGAATTTGGGGTACGTGGGTCACCTGCTTTTAACAATACTGATGGATTGGTAATTGAAGTTCCTTCCCCATGCCACCTATTGTCGTAAAAGTCTTTATCAAAATTCTTGGTAATGTACATCAACAAACGGTTTTCATTGAAGATTTTATTACCTGATACTCCCTGACAGGATACGTTAAGATCAAATCCACTGTAATCCAATTCAATGTTAAAACCATAAATAACAGGAGGATTTGGACTGCCAAGTGCTTTCCTGTCTTTTTCATCAATAATTCCATCATCATTAACATCTTCAAATTTCAAATGCCCTGGAATCGTATTTTGTAAATGGGGGTAATTGTCTATTTCCGCTTGATTTTGAAAAACACCAATCGCATTATATCCGAAAAATTCGCCGACAGGATGCCCAACCATCGTGCGTGTCAATGGTTTAACATTGTTCACGTTATCGCCTACGTCATAATAACTTGCACCAGCTGCGCTAATCTCTTTCATGCTGTTATCGTTGTAGGTAAAGTTTGCATTAACCCTGTAATTGAGTTTACCAATTTTATCGTTCCATCCTGCGGATATTTCAACACCTTTGTTTAATATATCGGCATAATTACCCCAAACACCGCGACCATCAATACCTGAACTGGCAAGGGCCGTTGTAGCAAAGATTGCATCTTTGGTTAATTTGTAATATAAATCCAGAGAGGTTGTTAATCTGCTATTCATTGTATGAAGATCGATCCCAATATTTGTTTCGTCAACTACTTCCCACTTAAGATCCGGATTGAACGATTTTTTAATGGTTACTGCAGGAGTAGCAGGTCCAGTACCGCTATTTTGGTCAGGCCCAAAAATTACAGGTGTACCATTAGATGTTGTTAGCTGGTACAGATTGGATGGAATGTTTGCATTACCCAGCAAGCCCCATCCTGCACGAACTTTAAGGAAATCGATGCCACTATCGGCCATAAAATTTTCTTCAGAAACTACCCAACCTAAACCTACTGAAGGGAAATAGCCCCAACGGTTATTTTCCGGGAATTTTGATGAAGCATCAGCTCTCATCGTTATGTTTGCGAGGTATTTGTTTTTGAATTGGTAATTTAAACGTCCCATGTAACCGATTTGAACGTTTTTACTTCCACCATCGCTTGCTACAATTGTAGAGGTATCACTTGCTTTACCAATGGTAAGAAACAGGAAGCTTGAATTTATCTCGGGAAGTTCAACAATATCATCTGCACTACCACTCAGATAGTCAGTTCTGTATTCACGATAAGTATAACCAACCATTGCCTTTATACTGTGTACATCCTGAATTTGTTTTTCCCAGGTAAGGATGTTGTCCCATGAAAAACCCAAGTTGTTGGAATAGCTTTTAGACATCCTGTTGTAAGGGCTCATTTGTATAGTACTTACTGTGTATTCCGGAGTGTACGAAATAGATTTTCCATAAGTTGGATTGGCTCCTAAGGTCGATTTAATTTCAAAATTCTTCAGGAATTTAACTTTAACGAATATGTTCCCAAATGCATTGATCTTATTTGACCATTTGTGGTTATAAAACAATTTGGCAGAAGGGTTGGCCTGATTATCAGGAGTAAATCCATTAATCATAGACGGATCAGTATAATTGCCTTCGGAATCGGTTGGTGCAAATAGTGGAATAGCTTTGAATGCATCCGACAACAAACCTCCCGGGGCAGGGTTCGCTTTTGATGATGAAACAACTAAACCCATTCCCATATCAATATTATCATTAAGAAAGAAATTGTAGTTTGATCGCAATCCGATTTTACGATAATTGTCATCTTTTATCAACCCATTTTCTTCCAGGTAATTAAAACCAATGTTGAATGTTGTTTTCTTGCTACCTCCACGTATATTAATATCTTCGCTGTGTGTGATCGTGTTTTCCATCACTTCGTCGAACCAGTCGGTACTCGTGCTGAATTGTGAAGTATTGAGTTTGTTCTCAGGAGTACCACTGTATTCCATGCGCTCATTCCACATGGTAATCCATTCCTCTGTGTTAGACATTTCCAGCAATTGAGTAGGCTTTTTAATTCCTACATAAGAGTTGAATGATACCTGGACCTTACCATCTCTGCTACCTTTTTTTGTAGTCACCAGGATTACCCCGTTGGCTGCCTGAACACCATAAATTGCAGAAGCAGAAGCATCGCGAAGAACCGACATGCTTTCAACATCATTTGGCCCCAGGTAACTAATGTCTGTTACAATTACCCCATCCACAACATACAAAGGATTAGAATTGTAAATAGAACCTGTACCACGAATACGAATTGAAGGAGAGCTGCCAGGAGAACCACTGTTGGTGATTTGCACACCGGCAATACGACCCTGAATAGATGCCATTGCATTACTTATGGTTTGGTTGGCAATATCTTCGCCAGTTATTGTGGCAATTGAGCTCGTAAGATCCTTTTTCCTTTGAGTACCATAACCAATGGCCACAACTTCTTCAATACCAATGGCATCAGTCGCCATTGCCACGTTAATTTCGGTTTGGCTTCCAACAAAAATTTCCTCTGTTTTCATTCCAACAAACGAAAATTGTAAGATGCCATTTTCTGGTACATTTGAAATAGTGTATTTCCCATCCAAATCGGTAACAGAACCTTGTGTTGTACCTTTAATAATAACTGTTACACCAGGTAGTGGTTCACCAGAAGAGTCGGTAATTCTTCCTGTGATAGTTTTTTGCTGGACAGCCATTTTATTTCCTGTATTGGCATTTGTAAGCACTATCTGACGGTCGTAGATCATAAAACTGATGTTACTTCCTTCTAGTATTTCGTCAAGGATGGATTTTATGGTTTCATTTTGAGCATTTACATTAACCTTTTGTTCAACATCAATAAAGTCTTTATTGTATAGAAAAAAGAATTCCGATTCATTCTCAATCCTCAACAACACTGTCTCAAGTTTTTCATTATTGGCATTTAATGTTATGCGTTTCATCTGAGCATATGAATTAACAGCCATTACCTGAATAATGCTGACGAAAAAACAGAATAAAGTAAAACGTACCATTCGTAAAATTTTTTCTAAGGCCCTACTTTCCAATACCTGAAAACATAGGAATGCCTCTTGTTTTAGATTTTTTTTCATAAATTTACCATGTTAGAGTGAATAAAAATTGTTTGTTATCGCTCTGCTTAATGCAGGAAGGTGCTGAAACCACTTTCCTGCTTTGCATTTATTTCCTTAGTTTAATAGTTACTATTCTTTGTTTTACCATATCGTTGGAACCACTTTCTTCTCTATCAATTTTATAGCTAATAGGAATTGTTTTTGATAATAACCTGAGTACCTCTTCCAACGGTTCATCTTTAAAAGTTGCTTTATATCTATAATTTCTGAGTTCTTCGTCTTGTAGGTTAATTTGTACATTGTACCAACGTTCAATCCTGCTTTCTGCCTGCCCCAATGTTTCATTATGTATCACTAAATATCCATCTTTCCATGCTGAGAACTTCTTAGCATCTACTGTATTTACAGATAGTGATTGCTTTTGCCGGTCTAGTGCCATTTTTTGGTTTGGCTTTAATATTTTATAAAAAGCACCAACTTTGCCTTGAACTTCAACTTTACCATGTTCTAAAATTACGCTCGTAAAAGCATCTTTTTCGTAGGCGGAAACATTAAACTTTGTTCCGAGAACCTTAATATCCATTTCGGCAACACTTACTATGAAACTTGATTGCTCCATATGTTCAACATCAAACCATGCTTCTCCCAATAATTCTACTTTTCTTTGCTCTCCAAAAATCGGAGGGTATTTAAGTTTTGAGCCGCTATTAAGCCATCCATGGGAACCATCTGGCAAAAAAAATTCAACCCTGGAACTATTAGGGGCATTAATTTCAACCCAACTTTGCGCAATTTGATTTGCATTTTTGTGTGGCAAAAACTGTACTGAGAAATAATACCATAAAGAAAAAGCTAAAACAGGAATTAATAAGACAGCCGCAATTTTACGGTATGCATATAGCCAAGAAAATTTTTGTTTAGCCTGACTCTCTTCTAATAAAATTCTGTATTGGATTTTTTCAAAAATATGATTGAGGGATTTGTCTTTAGTGCTGTTATCAATTATACTGCCCCATTCAGCAAACAGGTATTCTTTAAGCTCATCTTTAATATCAGAAGCTGTAAACCAATTTTTAGTCCTTAAGTAGTCATTATATGAATATTTGCTTTTTGCAAAACCTACTATTGTTTTTATATTTATTTTATCCTCCATTTTTATCCTTCTAAAGAGGGAGAAATTTTGTTTCTCCCTCTTTTCTATCTAAACTGAAGCTATATAGCTATATTTGTACAACTACCTATTCTTTTCAAGAGTTATATCCTAACTATATGAATTTCCCTAGTGTAGTTTCTACTTTTTTTTTAAAAAAACTAACCACAATATAAATAAAGGAAAAAAATAGTTGTAACACACTATATCACAGCACATTTTAAAATATGAAATACTTAAGGAAATGTTGGCTCTATATGTAGGCTTATTGTTTCTATGATTGTTGAACAAAGAGATAAAAGAATATAAGCCCTTGAATTTTTAAATTTTTAAATTCTTTTCTTAAAAACTTAAAGGATTCTGAAATATGATATTCCACTGTTTTTACAGATATGCTTAACTCTTCCGATATTTCTGTAATAGACTTTTCTTCAAACTTCTTTTTCACGAAAACCTGACGACGTTTTTCTGGCATGCGGTTTACCAATTCTTCTAATTTATCCAAAAGTTCCTGGTAATTATTTTTTTCGTCAAAATCAGATTTGTTGGCTGAAAAATCAATTAAGATTTCATGTTTTGCCTCGTTAAGGCGGGAGGCTTTGTTAAAATGCTTGCGAATAGAATTTAAAGCTATTGTAAATAAATAAGACTTAAAAGATGTATCTGTTTTTAGTTCTTTTCTTTTATACCAAACTTTTGTAAATACCTCTTGAACCACGTCTTCAGCTGTATCCTTTGATTTTAGATAGGTTAAAGAAAATTTGAACAAGGGTTGACTATACAACTCAAATAACTTCCTAAAAGCATTGTGGTCGTCACTTTTTAATCCAATTACCAGGTCAGATTCTATTTTTATTGACTTCGCCAAGTTCAAAGTTCTAAATTCTAATTGGCGTAAAAATATAAATAAATATACAACTATGTTTTCCATTTTTTAATCATTGGATAGTTGTAGCTATTTTTTATGTAATTAATCCAACATTTAGAGGCTGTTTTGAATTTATTTTTTAATTTTTCATTTATACTGCTACAAAACCTCCTTAAATAACTAGTGCTATTCGTGTCAATTTTGCTAAAGGTTTAATCCATATAATTATGGGTATGATGGCTTGTTAAAAACACATCCTTCAGCCTAACTGCATTTTAACACAGGCTGAAGGATGTTTAAATTTGCACTATTTAATTACTGAACCGGGTTATTTATATAATGGCCCAAAACTTTCGCAAGCGCGGTAGTCTGCCCCTTCTTTTTCTTCGCCAAAGCCATTCCATGCACTTGGGCGGAAAACCTGGTCTTTATCAACATTGTGCATACACACAGGTATCCTTAACATAGAAGCCAGGGTGATCAGGTCTGCCCCAATGTGCCCATAGCTGATTGCTCCATGGTTAGCACCCCAGTTAGCCATAACTGAATATACATCCTTAAATGCACCTTCACCTGTTAGTTTTGGTACAAACCAGGTAGTAGGCCATGTTGGGTTAGTCCTTTGGTCAAGGATGTCATGTACATTATCTTCCAGCTCAACAGTGTAGCCTTCTGCAATTTGCAGCACAGGGCCTAACCCTTTTACAGTGTTTACCCTGCTCATGGTAACAGGCATTTGCCCTGCTGTTTTAAACTGGCTTGAAAAACCTCCTCCACGGAAATATCCTTTATCTGCAGGGCAGAATTTTGTATTATCCAAACAAGCTTTGGCATCTTCTTCTGTAATATCCCAGAAAGGCTTCATCACAGGGTTGCCATCAGCATCTTTTTGCTGTGCTGTTGCATCCATGGTTGTGGAGCCTGAGTTGATCAGGTGGATGATCCCATCTTTTGCAAGGCCAGTCAACTCTTTTCCTGTTACACGTGTAACAGCTTCAGGGCTCCAATATGTGCGCACATCAGAGAAGATTTGGGCTGTATAAGTTAACAAATGCCCAAACAGCATAGGCACAGCATTTAAGCTGTCATTTTCAGTAGCAAAAACAAATGCCTGGCGGATACCATTCCAGTCAAAAGATGTATTCAAGATAGTTTCTGAATAGTCACCATTTGGGTAGTAGTCAGTCCATTGGCGTTGCCCCTGGAAACCACCAGCAATGGCATTATGCCCATGAGCTTCTTCCCCAAAACCTGCTTCTTTTAGTTTTGGGTTACCTACCATGAGGTCACGCATGATCAGGGTCATTTTAACCACTATTTCCCATTCCCAATCTTTCCTTTCGCGGCCTGATTGTATTTCAGTATCATTGTAATCATCACCTTCAGTTACATTTTCTTTGGTCCATGCCAATGCTTTTTCATATTCTTCTTTATCATAAATTTCCTGGTCAAGGCGGCGTTTTACTTCCACCATATCTACAAATTCAGTGCGCATTCCAAGGTAATCCTGAAAAAAATCAGGGCTTACTGTTGACCCTGCAATACCCATTGAAGTGTATCCTAATGACAGGTATGATTTTCCTTTCATTTGTGCAACTGCCAATGCAGACTTTACAAAACGAAGTATTTTTTCCTGTACATCTTCAGGGATGGTTTCATCATTAGAGTCCTGCACATCTCGCCCATAGATGCCAAAGGCTGGTATCCCTTTTTGGGTATATCCTGCCAGTGCAGCAGCTAAATAAACAGCTCCGGGGCGTTCAGTCCCATTAAAGCCCCAAACAGCCTTGGGGATCAATGGGGTAGTGTCCATTACTTCTGTGCCATAACACCAGCAAGGAGTAACTGTTAGAGAAACGCCTACTCCTTCACGTTCAAATTTGTCAGCACATTTAGCAGCTTCTGCAACACGCCCTATGGTTGTATCTGCAATCACACATTCAACCTTTTCCCCACTAGGGAAACGTAAATTTTCCTCAATAAACCTGGCTGCATTTTTAGCCATATTCATGGTTTGAACCTCTAATGATTCCCTAACTCCATTTTCGCGCCCGTCAATTACAGGGCGGATACCTACTTTAGGAAGCCTTCCTATTAACCTGTTTGTCATTGTAATAAGATTATATTATTTAAATTAATTGTTTGATTATAAACCAGCTGGTTCAACCAGCTTTCCAAATTTTGTATATTTTTTGTATAACTCTTTGTAAATTTTCACATTCTCAGGATTTGGGATATATTCTTTCTCTATCCCACTGCCCATACTTTTCTGGGCTTCAGCAATGGTTGGATAGACCTTGGCAGCAACAGCAGCAGCCATAGCTGTTCCAAGTGCACATGCCTGTTCAGAGCTGGCTACCTTTATGGGCATATCCAATACATCAGCAACAATTTGCATGATGAAAGGAGATTTTTTAGCCACGCCACCTAATGCTATTACACCATCAATGCGAACACCTTCTTCTATAAAACGGTCATTGATAGCTTTTGACCCAAAGGCAGTAGCCTCAACCAATGCACGGAAAATGCGTGGGGCATCAGAACCCAGGCTTATCCCTGCAATTGCACCTTTTAATGCTTGGTTTGCATCAGGGGTTCTGCGCCCATTCATCCAGTCCAGGGCAATAACCCCACTTTCTGAAATGGGTATTTTCTTTGCTTCAGCACTTAATTTTGAAATGATCTTTTCAGATGTTTCGTTAATTAATTGTTGCCTGGTATTTTCATCTACCAACTTGCTTTCAGCCAGGATATTTTTTAGTGGCCATTCCAATACTTGTTTAAACCAGGCATATATATCACCAAAAGCTGATTGCCCTGCTTCCAGCCCCACCATTTCCGGGACAATTGAACCATTAACCTGCCCACAAATACCATTTACCAATTTATCACCCACTTCTTCCATTGGGGCAACCAGCATGTCACAGGTTGAAGTGCCCATTACCTTTGAGACATAATAAGGTTGGATTTCTGCACCAACTGCTCCCAGGTGGGCATCAAATGCTCCAACCCCCACAACCACATTGGTGGATAGCCCAAGCTTGTCAGCCCATTCTTTTGTTAGTGTCCCAGCTGCCACATCACATGTATAAGTTTCTTTGTACAGCCTATCTTTTAGTCCAGAAAGTAAGGGATCAAGGCTGGTTAAAAACTCTTCAGAAGGTAAACCACCAAAAGCCTCATGCCACATGGCTTTATGCCCTGCAGCACACCTGCTTCTTTTTAGGTTTTTTGGGTTTGTATTTCCTGTAAGTATTGCAGGCATCCAATCACAGTGTTCAACCCACGAATAGGCAGCCCTATACACACCTGCATCTTCACGGATTATATGTAGCAATTTTGCCCAAAACCATTCAGAAGAATAAATCCCTCCTTCATATTTGGTGAAGTCTATTTCCCATTTCTTAGACAATTCGTTAATTTCATCAGCTTCCTTAACAGCAGTGTGGTCTTTCCACAACACAAACATGGCATTTGGATTCTCTTCAAAACCTGGGGTTAAAGAAAGAGGTACCCCATTCTCATCAACAGCAACAGGTGTAGAGCCTGTGGTATCCACAGAAATTCCAACCACATTTTCAGCTACCCCTTCAGGTGCCTGTTTTAATGCTTTAGTGATAGTATATTCCAATCCCTCCAGGTAATCTTTAGGATGTTGGCGGAACCTATTTTTTGAAGCATCACAATACATTTGTTTTTGCCACCTGGGGTAATTAAAAACAGCACTGGCCACTTCTTCGCCTGTTTCAACATTTACTATTAACGACCTTACAGAGTCTGAGCCATAATCAAGCCCAATTGTATATTTCTTGTCCATTTTATATAATCCTGCTTTTTAATGTTTGTTAGCCACTTTTAAGGCATAAAGTGTAATGATGACAAAACAAGCTACAGGTACCAGGTAAGCCATGTTTATACCAGGAGGTAGGCTAATTGAAGTTGTTGAAACATTATCAACAGCTGTAGAAACTAACCCTTGCAACTGGGTGATAACTGCTCCACCAACAATTGTCATGATCAGCCCTGAACCTGCAATTTTTGTATCTTCTCCAAGCCCTTTTACTGCAAGCCCAAATATGGTTGGGAACATTAAGGACATACACCCTGAAATCCCTACCAGGGCATAAACACCTAATTGCCCTCCAACAAATACTACCATCAGTGTGAAGATGATGGCCAAAAGGCTGGCAAAAGTCAAGAGGTTTCCAGGTTTAAAGTATTTCATAAGCCCTGTGAAGATAAACCTACATGAAACAAACAGGATTAATGATGCAATGTAATAATTGGCTGCAATTTGTTCAGCAGTTTTCCCATCAGGTAAAGCAATTTCCTCTAAACGAAGTTCTTGCATGGCATACCTGATGGTGAATGACCATATTCCAATCTGTGCCCCCACATAAAAGAATTGGGCAATCACCCCAGTTGTATAGTTCTTGTTTTTAAGCAGGCGTTTTACAGTGGGCATAAAATTAATGCTCCCCCCAGCTTCTTTGGTTCGTGGCATTTTAACAAAGTAGATAATGATCCACAATGCCAGTAACAATGCACCAATAGTAATGTATGTGGTTGTTACTGAATTTAATTCAGCACCTTGAATTGCTTGTAATTCTTCAGCAGACATAGCTGCCCTTTCTTCAGCACCAGCTTTATTTAATGAGGAAAGTATAAACACCTGGCTTACAAGAACCCCCGTTATTGAGCCTATTGGGTTAAATGACTGGGCAAAATTCAGGCGGCGCGTACCTGACTCTTCTGGCCCCATAGCAATTATATAAGGGTTGGCAGCTGTTTCCAGGATTGACAATCCTCCAAAAAGAACCCAAAGGGCACCTAAAAAGTGGAAATAGTTCCCCGTCAGTTTTGCAGGGAAAAAGAGGAAACATCCAATCAGGTATAAACCTAAACCAAGTAAAATTCCTGATTTGTAGGAATACTTTTTGATATATATAGCTGCCGGAATAGCAAAAATAAAATATCCCAACCCGTAACATGATATTTGGATAAGGGCAGTCCTGGAATCAGTCATGCTCATAATCCTTTTGAAAGCTGCCAGCAGTGTGTCTGTCATATTATTTGCCAGCCCCCATAAAAAGAACAATGAGGTTATGAGGACAAAGGGTAACAATACATTCTTTGGTATAATCCTTTCTTTTGTAGCCATCTTAGTTTTATTGATTACCGTTTATTAAAATATTAAAATGCGTTTACTATTTCATCAATTGAAACTCCCAATACCTTTTGAGCAACTTTATCCAATGCTTCTTTATTGCCTTTGAAGTGATAAGTGCTTTGCTCATGGGTATAAGCTTCTTGAGGCTGAAGTGCCAGGGCAGGGGAGGAGCTTTCCAACTCATAGAAAGGCCCCATTTGTGAGCCATCTTCCAGCGGGCCATCATTATATGAGTTTAATGCATCACCACTATAAGGGTTTTCTTGCAATTCCCATGCAGAATTCACAAAATCAGTTACATTTTCAGGAAGGACACACTCCAGGATGGTAAGTATATTATTCTGGGCATCATAGCTTCCCATAATACCAGTTGAGCGTAAAGGAGGGATGCCAATTTTTCCACGGCTTTTCCCGTCAGCTTTAAAAAATACTTTATTATCAACTACTTTCAACCTGTCAGCACTAATTTTGCCAAAATAATTGTCATTTACCTGTAGCCCAATTTTGGCTTCATCTCCTTCTTTAACAGGAATAACTACAGTTACCTCAGGAGAAGGGATAAGCATCCCCAACATCCAGATGGATAATAAGCCTGTTTCTTTTTCCCATGCTTCAGTACCTGTATTTTGGATTGTGTTCAATGTTTCATATGCAACTGCTGACAATTCTTCTCCTGCAATGCCTAGCTCATTCTGGATTTGATCAGGAGTTAGCAGGTTAACATCCCTTGTAACTTTTAATTTGAATGTTGTTCCTGAATAGTTGGTTAATTCCATAGGCTTTTCAAATTTTGCTGAATTGGTATCACTGGAAACCAGGTCAAATGGTTTGGTGTCTAACTCAGCAGGTACAAACCAATTGTCAAAAACAAACTCTTTGCCTTTTTCAAAATAGATGGAAAATTGCCCCCCTTCAGGGCCAATCCAGAAACGCTCTTCCCCTCCAAATGGGTTAATATGTTCAACAACCTGTTGTTTTTCAATTAAATCATAATTAATCCATCCAAAACTAAAGCCTTTATCTCCATCACAGGTTGATGTCATCACCCTGCCCTGGTATTCAGGGACAATCAATACTGAAGCATCACCACTTTTTAGTTCTACAATCTTCACGTATTTACTCAAAAAATCTTTGTCAAATCCATAGGTTCCTTTTTCAAATGTTTCCATGTTATTGGTTGTTTTTTTTCCTGATTTTGAACTGCAACCAGCCAAAAAGGTTGTAGTTGCAAAAACCAGTAAGATCATGTAAATTATATTTTTCATCTTATTAAGTTTTTATGTTGTTCATTTCAAATTCATCTTTTTAATTTGTTATTTTTTGACACACTAAAACGATTTAGCATGTAATTAAAAAATTAATGGGAATCACGCAATATTAATTCCCCTTGTAATAGAGTGACGTGTGGTTTTTTTTTTCTATTTTTTTCTATTTTTTTAATTAATAGCTTAGTAGCCTTTTCGCTCATCTCTTCTATAGGCTGTTCATAGCAAGTTATGCCAGGGCGTGACACATGAAAAGCTTCAGGGTTGTCAAAACTAACAATCCCTAATTGCATGGGTAGATCTTCATTGATTGAGTGCAATATCTTCAGGCTTTCTATACCCAAGTTGTTGTTTGCAAAGAATAGTGCATCACAGCCTTTTCTAAGTGCATTTTCTAAAGCATCCTCCAAACTCTCTTTTACATTATCAAAATCAATCTTAAAAACCAAGGGGCTTTGTGATGTTAATTTGGAGTTTTGTATTGACTCAATATACCCTTCAATCCTGTCATGGTTATTAGATAGTTCCAGGCTATAAACAAAGGCAGCAATGTTTTTATAACCTTTTTCAATCAGGAGGTTATTTAACTGGATTGCACCTGCTTTGTTATCAGTATAAATTGCATCCTCAGTTACATCATTACAAAGCCTGTCAACAAAAACCATAGGCATTGAATCAGTAATGCTTTTAATACAGGCAGAAGTATTTTCAACAGGAACTACAATAACCCCATCAACTTGCCTTGACCTAAAAACATTTAAGATGGAAGATAATTTTTCTGCATCTTCATCAGAACTGCCAAACATTAATTGATAGCCTAATTTAGAGGCTTCATTTTCAATATGGCGGGCCAGTTTGCCAAAATACGGGTTGGCAATATCAGCTACTGCCAAGCCAATAATGCCCGATTTTCCGGTGCGTAACCCCCTGGCCATAATATTAGCCTGGTATCCCAATTCTATAGCTTTAACATTGACTTTTTTGGCAATATCTTCACTGATCCTATTCTCTTTTGACTTTCCAGATAAAACCATGGAAACAAGCCCAATAGAAACATTTAGTTCCTTGGCTATATCAGCTAATGTAATTCTCTTTTTGACCATCCAGTATTGATATAACTCTTCAAAGATAATAAATTAAGCAAACGCTAAAACGTTTCAGCTCTTTATTTTTCTCTAAATTGTTATTGTTGAGCTTTTAAAATTAGTATTTATTCATCTATGCCCAAATTTCCTTTTTTGTATTTAAAGAGCAAACTAATTATTAATCCCAAAGCTGCAAAAAGGGTAAGCACAAGGAAAACATATTGATGCCCCTTGGAGCCCGGATGATTGTCTAGCAGGTGGCCCATCCAGGGGCTCATAAAAATATCAGGCGTGAATCCCATTACAGAAACAATCCCAACAGCAGTTCCAGTGTATTTAAAAGGTACATTGGCTTCTTTCATTACCGCAAAATAGAGGCCACGCACCCCGTAAATACCAATCATGGTAAAACCAAGTTGGAAAAATACCAGGATTGTTATTTGTTGCAAAAAGCCAATGGCTACCATTAACCCACCCAGGATAGAAAAACCAAAACATACAATAATGGCATTCACCCTGTTAAAATGGTCAGCCAGGTATCCTGCAACAATGGCTACAATTGCACGCATCCATAGGGCAATTGTACCTACCCCAGCTGCTGAAACTTCATTAAATCCTAGTACTTCCTTTGCATACAATGAAAAATCGTCTGTGATTTTATATCCTGTATATGCACAGACAATTATAATGGACAGCATCCATATGGTAGGCATTTTCGTTAGTTTGCCTACTTTTTTTATGGTAGCTTTTTTACTGGTAATATTGTTTGTGATTGTTTTTTTGGGGACAAAAACCCAAATTAAAAGGCCACTTAAAAATGTTGCAACAGCAACAGCCAATATAACAAACTGGAAAGCATGCCACCCTTGAGTTGAGTCTTCAATGGTATTGGATGTGGGTAACAGTTCAGAAAACAGGATAAGTGCTAATGTTCCCAGCAAAGCTGCAATTAACCCCCTGCCTCCCTCAAGCCAGCCAAATGCCCTACCCTGGAACCTTGTGCCTCCCCATTCACGTGTTGCCCTTATCAGGGCCGCCCAAAATAGGAATATGGTAGTGAACCCCCAAAATCCATATAACCAGATCATTATTCTTGTGGAAGGCAGCCAGGCCATTAGCACCCCTCCAAGGGATGTTAGCCATAGGGCAATTGACATCAGGTTACGTGCTGGGAAACTGTCAGCAAGTGTACCTCCAAAAATGTAAGAGACCATAGCCACAACCCCATAGGTTGAGAAATAAGTACCCAGTTCAGTATTGGTTATATCAAATACTACCAGCAGGGTTGGGCGGAAAATCCTGGCTAAAACAAAAGGGAGGAAAAAGATGGTTTCTCCTGCTAATATGAGTGAAATAAGGGTTATGGTTTGTTTATTCCCATTGCCGGTTTTATTCATAAAAATGGTTTATAGCCATGGTAAGATAGTGAATCAAAAGGATAAATAGGGAATTTTTATCCTTCCAATATACTCTACTTTCTAACTAAAAATTGCTTTTTCATCTTATTAAATGTTTTATTTCTTAAAGATATAAGATGGAACTCCCAATGAATTTAATTCATCATTATGTGTGTATTTTAGGATGCTAAAATTCATGGTCGTTTCATTCTTTGATACCTGTTCTTTCCTAAAATGGCTAAATACCATGCAATCTTATTTTACAAAATATAGGACTGATTGTAAAATATGGTTTTCATTTGGTCAAATAATATGGGTGGTAATTAATGGATATAAATTCATTTGGGTATTTAAAAAGCCGATAAGCCAAATTAAAAATCCCTATTCCTTTTTATTATCTTTGACACATTGGTTAAACATTAAAGACTAAGCCAGTAGGATGGATACTTTGATATTGATTGGGAGCATTATTGGGATATTGAATAGTTTTATACTGATCATTTATGCTTCTGCCTCAAAAAAAGGGAACAGGATTGTAAACCTGGTATTTGCCTTTTTGATTTTAATGCTGACTTTGCGTATTTCAAAATCAATCCTGCTCACTTTCTCTGATGGGTTGCATGACCTGTTACTTACCCTGGGGCTTGCAGGGTTTTTAGCCATTGGACCTACCTATTACTACTTTGTAAAAGCTGTGGTAACACCCAAATTTAAAATTAAATGGGTGGATATGGTCCATTTGCTGCCTGCTATTATATTTACTTTTTTCTGGATTTATATAGATGTTATCAGGGAAGTAGGGGCTATCTGGCATACCTTTTATAGGGGTATCTTATTGCAGTATATGGTGTATATGGTTATGGCTGTGTGGCTATCCAATACAAAAACTGGAGAAAAGCCTATAACCAAGTTGCAGTTAAATATCATTAGCTTATTCCTTTTGGCCATCTGGTTTGCTTATTTTTTAAATGAAGTGGCAGGGCTGCCTTATATTTCTGGGGCTATTTTGTATAGTGTACTTATTTATTTTTCATTGATCATTGTTATAAACAAGGGGTATATCATTCATTTATCCAATCCCAAGTACCAGAATACTGGTTTAAAATCAGAAGAGAATGAACGTTTGCTGGAAGAGCTGAAAGTGGTAATGCTGAGGGAAAAAGCATACAAAGATAATACCCTTTCATTGGCTAAATTATCAAAACAATTGGGTTCAAATACCCATGCAGTTTCACAGGTCATCAATGAAAATTTCCAGAAAACTTTTTTTGAGTTGATTGGCTATTACAGGATTGAAGAGGCAAAAGGTTTATTGCTGGATACTTCTGGGTTAAAAATATCTGAGGTAGCTTATGAAGTAGGTTACAATTCACTTTCAGCATTTAATACAGCATTTAAAAAATCAACAGGGGTAACCCCTTCAAAATTTAAAGATGAAAAGTTCAACACATAAACTATTAGCCCTGGTTATACTGATAGTCCCATTTTATTTACTGATAATTATTCAAAAAGCAATGGGGCAATTTACATTTACAGTCCAGTCAATATTAGTTACGCTCAATATTTTTTGTATTCTTGGTTTAATTGCAATTTACATTACCAATAAGTACCTTTTAAAAAAAGGGTTGCATGTTTTTACAGCCCAAAAAAAGGGGGTTATTGTAGATATTAGTATTGCATTCCTTCTTTTAAGTTTTACTTATTTTGTTTACATCATTGGGCAAGTTACCTATTTCAGGTGGATACCCATTGAAATTGATAAGTCAGCAAACCTGGATACACTTATTGAGATTTTTTCAAACTGGCTTTACACTTTTATTATGATAGGACCATTTATTTGGATCACTGAAACCTTTGGGGCAGTTTCAAGGGCTTTTATCCTGAATAATTTGTGGGAGCTAAAACCAGGAAAGTTATGGGAATGGCTTTCAATAACATCCACAGCACTGCTGTTTGCCTTTATGCAAGTTGACCAGGGCTTGCCAGCCATGATCAATGTTTTCCTGGTAATTTTTGCTTCCAATGTAGTTTATTACAAATACAGGAACGTGGTCCCTTTGATTGCGGCAGGTATTTTTGTACAAACAATTGACCTGGTAAGTTTTTGGTTGCATAATATTTAACTGGTTTATTATTAGGTGCTTATCATGTTTTATTTTTTCTTCCCTATAAGATAGAAAGCAGTTTTTTAGGATAATATGCATCATTGTATTGATTTTAAGTTTTGGAAATTATGAAACCAATCAAAAACCTTATTGCATTAACTATTATTGTGTTTATCCCATTTGGGATTATGCTTTGGTTAAGAAATCACCAATCAACAGGGTTTGCTTCTATTGAATTGGTTATGTACCCACTTCTTTTTGGAGGGGGAAGCATTATAGCCCTTCTTTTAATAAAGAAATATTTCCTAAAAGAAAACCTAAATGATTTTAATTCAGGAAGAGGTAAATGGGGGAGTGATATATTGTGGGGGCTGGCTTTAACAATAACCTATTTTATCCTCTTTTATGTTGAAAGGTTGACCTTGACAAATGTATTAACTTTTAGGCCTAATACAGAGCTTTTAGGCCTAATGCTCGACATGAGGCAAAGCCCCCTGCTTGTTATATTATGGTTTGGCCCTGTTTTATGGATAGGCATTGCTTTGTATGAAGAGTTGGTCAGGGTATTTATTTTAACCAGCTTTTGGGAATTTTCTTCAAAATTAGCCTGGGTGGTAGCTGTTATGGTTTTTACATCAGCAATTATTGGGCTGACTCACTGGAGCCAAGGGTCATATGGCATAGTCACTATTGGGATAAAAAGCCTGGTAGCATGTATTTTCTTTTTCAGGGTCAGGAGGCTATTGCCTCTGGTTGTTGCCCATGTGTTGTATGATGGGATACAGGTAGCACTATTGTTGATCACATATCCAAATTAAAAAATATGAAAAATCCATTGGAAACATTTAAACAAGAGGACCTTGAGGTGCAGGAAGCTTATGCAGGATTAGTTAATACCCTGGTGGATTCAAAAAGGCTTGATCCCAAAACAAAACACTTGGTATACATTGCTATGAAAGTTGTTGCTGATGATGCAAATGCCATAAAATTCCATGTACCCATGGCAAAGTCAGTAGGAGCTACTCGGGATGAAATAAAAGAGGTAATCCTCCTTTCATTAACAGTAGTTGGATTAAAAGGGGTAACTAATTATTTGCCACAAGCCCTTGAAATTTATGACAATAGCTAAAAATTCAATAATTTTATAAATAGGTTTAGGATAATTAAAGAATAGTTAAAATGAACAAGAGAATCATTGATAACCATTAAGGGCTTAAAGCCCAAAGCCTCAAGTTTAATTACCTAACCCCAGGTTGGGGTAAAGAAAAACAACTATCAGTGGGGCTTTAGCCCTTAAATTTATTAATTAACCTGAAGGTAACTTAATCAGTAAACAAAAAATTTTAAACGCATGAAAAAAGCCATTTTAGTATTAGCAGCTATCCTTTTATCAGCTATACTATTTTCAGTAAATGATGTTGATAAGGATAAAGAAGCCATTAAAAAAGTGATACAGACAGCCTATGTTGAAGGCCTTCAGAATGAAGGGGATGTTAAGAAAATTGATGCAGGAATACATCCACGTTTTAACTTGCTGGGAGTTGGTGAAAACAATAAAATGTGGAACCTGCCTATAGATGACTGGAAAAAAAGGGTAGTAAAGAACAAAGAGGAAGGAAAGCTCCCTAAAACAGGAAATGATAAGGTAAGTATAAAGTTCTTGTCAGTTGATATTACTGGCACAGCAGCAGTAGCCAAAATTGAATTTTACATTGGAGAAAAACTCACTTATGTGGATTATATTTCCCTTTATAAATTTGAAGATGGATGGAAAATGGTAAATAAAATTTACTACAAATTTTGATACTAAGGTTGCTTCAAGCCATGAAAGCAATTTTTATAACCAATATCAGTGATCCCTGCACTTGATAGGTTGTAGTGATTAAATGTGATGCAGAAAACCCAAACGTCCAGGTTAGTTTGGAAGTAAAATGAACACCTCTTTTATAAGCTGGCTATTCAATTTCCATCTGGGGTGGTTAAAGGCTATAGGTGTCATTAGTGTAATGCATTGTTATTCTGTGTTTTATCTTAATGTATTATTTCCTATGCAATATTTGTATCCTATTTAAATTAGATAAATAGTTGACAGTTAAATATTTTATTTATTTTTATATGTTCAAACATATGGACAAATGAAATTAAAAATTGACCATTCCAGCCCTATCCCATTGCATGCCCAGGTTGAGGAGCAGCTCAGGCTGTTAATTGAACTGCCTGAATACCAAAATGGGGGCTTCCTACCCAAAGAGGTTGACCTGGCAAAACGTTTAGGGATATCAAGGAATACCCTTAGGCAGGCTACCAATAAGCTGGAATACGAGGGGTTATTGGTTAGGAAAAAAGGGGTAGGTACACGTATAGCCCAGAAAACAGTAACCACACAGTTGCAACAGTGGCATAGTTTTACACAGGAGATGAATGAAAAGGGTGTTGAATTTAAAGACTATTTGTTATCAACAGATTGGTTACAGCCTGGTGAAAAGATTGCCGCATTTTTTGAAATTGAAAAAGATAGCCCAGTATTGAAGTTATGTAGGTTACGTGGCGATGATAAAGGCCCTTTTGTCTATTTTGAAAGTTATTTCCACCCTAAAATTGGATTAACAGGAGAAGAAGATTTTTCGCGCCCATTGTATGAAATTTTTGAAGAAGATTATAATGTGGTACCTACCATTTCAAATGAAAGGATAAAAGCACGTGCAGCTTTAGCAATCACTGCAAAAAGGTTGAAAATTAAAAAAGGCGAGCCTGTTTTAGTGCGCGAACGTTTTGTACTTGACCCTGGAAACAGGCCCTTGGAATATAACATTGGTTTTTACAGGGCTGATAAATTTACCTATACCATAAACATCAAAAAGTAGAAAAATAAAACCAACAGATAATCAATTTAAAAAGAATAACATGTCTAAGTCAAAAATTTCTTTAAAACTAGTTACGCCTGTATTGATGGGCTTTTTTGTTATGAGCTTTTGCGACCTCGTGGGTATTGGGGTTGACAGGGTAAAGCTTGAGTTTGGCCTGAGTAATACTTTAGCACAGCTGATACCCTCAGCAGTTTTCCTGTGGTTCTTTGTCCTTTCAGTGCCAGTTGGTATTTTGCAAGACAGGATTGGAAAGAAAAATGTGTTGAACCTGGGGATGGTAATTACTGCATTGGGACTGCTCATCCCATTTTTAATTTACACTTTTGAGATGGTTTTGTTTGGGTTTGCCTTATTAGGGATAGGTAATACCATTGTGCAGGTTTCTGCCAACCCTTTGTTGGTTGATGTTGTCCCTTCAAACAGGAGGTCAAGTTTCCTTAGTTTTTCACAATTTGTAAAAGCTGTTGGGTCAATGGTAGCTGCACCACTGGCAGGTGTTTTTGCTGCACAATTTGGCGACTGGAAAATTTTATTTATAGTATTTGGGGTAGTTTCTATCCTTACTGTAGCTTGGCTGGCAACTACAAAAATTGAAGAAACAAGGAATACTGAAAAAAGGGCAACATTTGCATCCTCATTCAAATTGCTGGGCAATGGTTTTGTGGCTGTTATGGTTATCTGTATTTTCCTTATTGTGGGTATTGATGTGGGGGTAAATGCTGTTTCAGGGCAATTTTTATTGGGGAAATTTGGTTCTCAGCAAACACTGGCTGAATCAGCAAGGAGCCTTTACTTTTTTGGTAAAATGTTAGGGACTTTTGGAGGTGCTATTATGTTGGCTAAACTTTCGTCACGTAAATTTTTCTTTTGGTCATCTGTTTTAGGGGTGCTTTCAATTTTAGCATTGGTTGTGGCTCCTTCTGAGATGATTGCCCTGGTGATTATTTTCATTATTGGGTTGGGTGTAGCCAATATTTTCCCACTTGTTTTCTCATTAACTGTTGAAAGATATCCTAAACGTGCAAATGAAATTTCAGGGCTGATGATCATGGCTGTATCAGGTGGTGCTGTATTGCCTCCTCTTATGGGATGGGTTGCTGATATTGCATCAGTTACAGCAAGTGTATTTGTATTGGTAGCTTCTATAGTATTTATACTGGCTGTTTCACTTAAAGACCTGAAGAAAAATACTCAATAATAAAATATATTTTTCAGGTAGGCTAATGGCTCAACACCCTGTTGAGCCTTTTTTATTTGGTAAATGAAATGATTTCTTGGGCACAACCAGCGAATTCCTTCAACAGCTCTTCCCTAGACCCCATTGTAAAATCATCAAAATGGAAGCCAGGGCTAACAGTGCAGCCAACCAGGGCATAACCTGATTTGTTCTCCAGGTGGGCTGCAAACCAGGTTTCTTTTGGTATAACTGCCTGGAAGTTGCCATGTCCCACACCCAACCTCTTTTTTGTAATACCCTCATTTTCAATAAGGACAATCTCAACACCTGAGTTGCCTGTATGGAAATGCCATATTTCATCAGATTTAAGGCAATGGAAAGTGCTGAAATCATGTTCTTTCAGCAAATAATAGATAGATGTGCACAGGCTCCTATCACCACTATAATTGCCAGGCAGGTTTTCCTTGGGGATAATATCACCTGAACAGTAAATTTCCTTAAACCAGCCTCCTTCAGGATGTGGTTGCAATTGTAAAGAATCAATCCAGTAATTTGCGGTTTTCATTAAACGAAAAGCTCATTGAGTGAAGCAAAAAAATCAAAATCCCAGCCACTTGAAATATTATCATAAGCCTCATCAGGGATATTTGTATGGATCAAGTGTACACTTGTGCCTTTTTTATGTGGGAATAGTTTAAATGTTACAATTGATGGTTCTTCCTGCCCCTCAAAATACCACTGCTGAACTACTTTTTTGTTGGGTTCAAACTCGAGGTTCTTCCCTGAAATGCTTCCTCCCCATAATGAAAACTCAGTGCCAGGTATTGGCTCCATAATGGCTTCTTCACCAGTCCAAATTTCCAGCATTTCTTTGTTGGTCAAAACATTGTAAATATCAGTAGGTTCAGCCCCAAGGATGTAATATTTATTGAAATCTTGCATAGCAGCCTTTTTCTTCAAAGGTAACCAAATTTAGCAGAGGATTCATAACATCTAATCTCTTTGGGGTTAGTTCTCCGAAGCTCTGCTTCGAGATTAAATTTTAACTTTGTTATGTGAGTGAATATATTCATAAAAGTCATAATGTTTCTGTATTGTTGTATCACTTTGTCTGTCCAGCAAAATATCGCAGGGTTGTTTTTAGCGAGTCTATTGACAAAAGTTTGAAAGAGATATGCCTTGAGATTTCGAAACGGTTTGAGATAACATTTATAGAAATAGGGACGGATGACGGCCATGTTCATTTTTTGATTCAGAGTGTACCAGTTAAGAGCCCCACAAGGATAATTCAAACTGTAAAAAGTATTACAGCGAAGCAAATTTTTCAACTTCACCCAGAGGTAAAGGAACAACTTTTGGGTGGTGAATTTTGGACGAAAGGATTTTACGTCAATACAGTCGGACGTTATGGAAATGAAGATAGTGTTCAAAAATATGTACAAGCTCAAGGCAGGCAAAAAGAATATAAGAAGATTCATAGTCAGCAGCTAAGTTTGTTTTGATACCTCGTCAGCTCTGCTGCGAGGTAGTTCATTCACTTTTATATTTTGAGCTTTAGGGTTTTATCTTTTAATCCTTAATCGTTAATCCTTTGCATTCCCTTTCAAATAATTTTCCTTGACCTATACACCTTTTTGTTGATTTTGTAGGTAAACCCAACAGTGATCAATTCTTTTAATTGCAGGCGCGTTTCTTTTTTAACTGAGCCATCAGGGTTTTTCACTGCATTGCCATCATCATCAAAAACAGTGAAAAGTACATTGTCATCATACAGCATATGGAACATAAACTGCATATTAATATGGTCAGTAAGCTGCATTTTTAAACTGTTCTCCCAGTTAATATCAAACTTTGTAAAAGGCTGGGTGTAATTCATAAACATCTTGTACTTGGTTTCATAAATGAAGTTTTGGGCAAAAGTATGTTTGTATTTCAAGTCAGCATTTAAACCAGGTTCCCAAAACCTCTTTTTCCCTTCTTCAATCCCAAAATTTGTCTGGTCAATTTTGATGGTATCTGCAACAAAAACAGTTTTAGAGGTTAGTGGTGAAAGAAACAATGAAAAGTTTTTATTGGGTTTATAGTCAAGCCCAATTTTAAATAAAGTTTTGGCAGGGGCCAGGAACCCCGAAATAGGATTCTCCCTGTCAGGGTATTTGTACCCATTGAAAAACTGGGTTTCAAAGTTCAATTCAGTGCTATAATACCACTTTTTAAAAGCACTCAGCCCAAAACGTGAGGTGACCTCAAACTTGTCGTCATTTTTCTGAATTTTAGTATCGTCACTATTAGCATTGCCTAGCTTTATCCAGCCATTCCTTATTTCGACAGAGTTTTCCCATTTTACTTTATCCCTTGAATAATTGGCAGAGCCTTTTAAAACCATCAGCATAGAGATGGCACTTTTGCCTCCTTTCTTCCAATTTTCAAGGTAAGTTTGTGTAAAGCCCAGGTTCCCATCTCCATTGATGTTCCATGGGGTTTCAATTTTATACCTGCTTTCAATTTTCTCAAGGCTGTGGTTTGTGACGGGTGCAAATTCAGGCATCTTATTTTGCTTTTGGGTGAAACGTTTAAAGGTTACCCCATCATCTATTAACATGCTCAGGCTTCTTTTGTCAGCATTTCTGATAAGTACACTTAAGGAATCATTTTGCTCATTTTTCAACCATATCCTGGTGTATTCCTGGCTTTGGCTTCCAAGTGTCAGGTGTGAACTACTCCCTGTAAGGTTACTAATTGTTATTCTGGTTGTGTCTATTTGGTCAGCATATGCTGAAAGGTATGACAGCATTATGGCTATAGAATCATTGACAGCTTTTACCACAGAGTCATTATATGCTTTTAAAACCTGGTAATTGTTCAGGCTAACTGAATCAGTAAAACTCTTTTTAGCTTCATTGACTTCATTATTTACAAGGTTATTCCTGTAAGAAAAAATGAGGGAATCACGTTTGGCTTTTACAATAGAGTCATTATAAAAAATCCGTTTTTCTTCCACATATTGGGTACGCAAACTATCCAACTCCAGCATATGCTTGAAATCTTCTGTTGTTTGCACCATATCCTCAGGAATAGCATCCAGGAATTCCAAACTATCAGGTAAAGTGTAAATAGAATCAGTAAACAAAACCATCCCTTTCCCGCTTGATACCAGCTTCACTTTCTTTTCTAATTCATCAAATAGCTCAGAAGGGACAAAAACCTCTTTATTGTGATATGCTGAACGTATTTTTGCCTCAATTTCCTGTTTACTTTTACCAGCTTTTTCTGCTGGGATATATCCCTCTACCATAAGTGAATCATCAACCTGCTCAGGTAAACGTGAGACAAAACTAACAGCTGGGTTGATAGTGGATATTTCAATGTTTTTGAGTACAGTATCAATAGGTTGGCTGTTTATGAATTGGATCAATTCCTTGATATTCCTGACATTTTTAGGGTTGGTGCTGTACCAAGTGCCCTTATCCGAAAAATATTTTTTTAAATAGGTAATGTATGATTGGACAATAACATCATTAACTGAATTATATTGTTGGCTTTCTATATTATTTTGTGAATTGGCTTTAATAAAAATAAATGCCAGGATGATAAGTAAAAAGCTTCTCTTCAACTGCATAAGATTTTGTTATTTAACCTTCCAAACGCAAAGTTAGGTTATCTGGTATGGCTACCATGCAAAAATTTTACCAAAAACAAATAGGTTAATAATTTTGTAACCCTATTCCCAGGTTGAGAAAGGAAATTGGGCAAGGTAAGCATTGTAAAAACGCTCATCTCCTGAAACTTCTTTACCAACCCAATCAGGTAGCTGCACTTTTTCATTTTCATGTTTTAACTCAACTTCAGCCAGCCACAATCCACTGTTGGCTCCTAAAAAATGGTCTATTTCCCATAGCTTACCTGAATAAGGCACTTTATACCTGATCTTTTTGATGGGGGAGAAAATGGCAAGTTTCATCATATCAAGGGCATCTGCTTTTGGGATGGTGTATTCAAACTCATCCCTGGTAATCCCTGTTGAAGCCCCTTTTATGGTTAGGTATGCTTGTTCTCCAACCACCCTAACCCTTACAACCCGTTCAGGGTCAATAGATAAATAAGCCTGGGTAATTTTAAGCCCTTCCCCTTTTTCCCCTAGCTTTTCAGGATGTAATAGGAATTTCCTTTCAATTTCTTTTGCCATGATATCTACTGCCAAAGAATTTCTTTAAAACCAATATCTAGTTGGGGTGAACTAAGGTTCAATACCCAATATTAGTAAAGGGACTGGAGGGTTATTCCTACCATGCCTGAGAACATTATAAACTTCTCCTTCATAATAAGCTACACCACTACTCATTTGAGATTGCATCTTTTTTGTCGGTAAAACTTCAATGCCTACATTGATAATTCCACCAGAATAAAAAAGAAGATGTTTAACAAATAAATCAAATGCAACAAATGCATATTTGTCAAATTGAATTTCTACAGCAATTTGGTCTTTAACAAAATCAGTCTGTTTATATGAAGATATTGGTTCTTTAATTCCTTTTGAAATCAAAAAACCTTTTTGTTCAGGATAAGGTAAAGTTATTAGCTCTGGTAAGATATCTTGGTCTGTAGTTATGAAATATTGATACCTGCTCTCCTTCCAACCCATGGATCCAAACTTTTTATTAAATGCTTTATTCAAATCAATTGGGCTATAAAGCATTTTGCCTGGCATGGTTTTTTCTTTGCTTCTTTTTGTTAAGAAGCTAGAGCCATCAATACTTTCAATGATATTGATTACTTCTAAATACAAATCATTATGGTGCACAATAAGGTATTCCTCACCGTTTAGATGAGAGTATTTTTGGGTTATTTTCATTAGGCGGATTTAGTTGTTTTACTTTGCTTTCATCTGATAAATTATTTTGTTTTTGCCACTCTAAAGGGATTTGGGAAACTTTATCCTTCCCTGAAGGTTTATGTATAGGTTTATTTATAGGCCTTATTTTTAATTCTCCATTATTAAAATCTTTAATTCTTTGGAGGGCTATTTTGCAATACTCATCTTCTTTTTCAATTCCAACTACATTCCTGTTATTTTTTAAAGCAGCAACCACTGTAAAACCAACACCTGCAAATGGGTCTAAAACCCAACTATTTTCATTGGTTAATGCTAAAATACACCTTTCTACCAATTCAACAGGGTATTGGCATGGATGTACTGTTTTTTCTGGGTGGTTGGATTTTACATTTGGGATATTCCATAACTCATTTTCCCAGTCTCTTAAAATTATCTCCCAAATATCACTTGGGTTTTTTCCTAAAGGGTTTCCAGATAATTTTCCTTTGTTAGGGCCTTTAAAATGCCTTTTCCCTGGATATTTAGAAGGGATCCTAACATCATCAAGGTTGAAAATATAGTTATCAGATTTACTAAACCATAAGATGGTTTCATATCTTCCGCTAAACCTGTTACTAGCATGTAGCCCATGCCCAAAGTGCCAAATAATCCTGTTTCTGAGCTTTAGGCCCTTCTTTTTAAAAATATGGTAATAAAATATATCCAAAGGGAAAACTTCTCCTTTGTCAACAAAATTCCCTATCTGCCAACAAAGGCTACCTTTTTGTGAAAGGGTTCTTATGATTTCCGTAATAATTTCTTCTTGGGTTTCAAGGTATTTTTCAATGCTGGTTTTAGTTTCATAAGACTTTCCAACATTATATGGGGGAGAAGTTATAATCAAATCAAATTTATTATCCTCAATTTTTTTTAAGCTTTGGAGGCTGTCACCATTTATAATTTGATAATTAAGTGCAGGGTTGATATAATCCATTAATGGTTCTTCTACTTTCATTTTACTCTTTCCATTTATACAAAAATAGTCAAATGATAATTTTAAATTATATAACAGGGATTAAAGTTATTATAATGAAATCAACAGATAATTAAACTCCTCATTAAAATGTACTATGCCTTAATTGAGATATTCCTAAATTTGTATAATGTATAATTTAAAAAACACAGCATGATTACCAGGGAAGAAGCTATTCAGTTGCTGAATGAAAATATCAAGTCAGAAAATATGTGCAAACACTGCCTGGCTTCAGAAAGTGTGATGGTTGCATTGGCCAAAAGGCTTGGTAAAAATGAAGAAGAATGGGGGATAGCAGGCCTGCTTCATGATATTGATGTGGAAGTTACCAAAGCCGACCCATATACCCATGGCCCTTATGCTGAGAAAATACTCAAAGGTAAAGTTACTGATGAGGTGCTGGATGCTATTGTAATGCATAATGAAGTGGCAGCAGGCAAAGAAAGGACCACAGATTTTCAACATGCTTTAGCAGCAGGGGAAACAATTACAGGGCTTATTACTGCAACCACCTTGGTTTACCCTGATAAAAAGCTGGCGAGTGTAAAAGCAAAATCAATCACCAAAAGGATGAAACAAAAAGCTTTTGCTGCTTCTGTAAAAAGGGAAAATATCCTGGAATGCGAAAAAATAGGTATCCCTTTAAATGAATTTGCAGAACTCTCTTTGGTAGCTATGCAGGGTATTAGTGACAAATTAGGGCTGTAATACCCCTCATTGATTGTAATTTGTAATTATTTTTACTGGTTGATTAAAATATTATTCGACCATAATAATTACTTGTTCAATAATTTGAAACCTTGTTTTTTATTTAAATTGAAAGTACAGGATTTACATTGGTTTAATATTTAAATAAAAAAGGTATTTTAACTTTCAAATCGTTTTGTGTTTTAAAATTAATTTCTACATTTGCCCCAAGTTCTTAAAGAATCTAAAATAAGTAAATGAAAGTATTATCTATTATTATCCTCGTCATTGTCGTGCTTCTTGGAAAATCTGAGAAAGGCTAGGATAGTATATGGATTAAAAAAATATAAGCCTTTCTCAGAAATCTGGGGAAGGCTTTTTTCTTGTATAAAGTTGAAAAAAAGGAAAGTATTAAAAACAAATGGAGATGAAGAATCAACTCAGAAGTGACACTACAACACAAGGGAGGAGGATGGCAGGAGCCAGAAGCCTTTGGAGGGCAAATGGAATGAAGGAGGAGCATTTTGGCAAACCTGTGATTGCAATTGTAAATTCATTTACCCAGTTTGTCCCAGGGCACGTCCACTTGCATGATATTGGCCAGTACATTAAAGGAATTATTGAAAGTAAGGGTTGTTTTGCTGCTGAGTTTAATACCATTGCCATTGATGATGGGATAGCCATGGGTCATGATGGAATGCTGTATTCCCTGCCTTCGCGTGATATCATTGCCGACAGTGTAGAATACATGTGCAATGGGCATAAAGTGGATGCCATGGTGTGCATCTCAAATTGTGATAAGATCACACCAGGGATGATGATGGCTGCCATGAGGTTAAACATCCCTGCCATTTTTGTATCAGGTGGCCCTATGGAAGCAGGAGAAGTTGATGGGAAATATTATGACCTGGTTGATGCTATGGTAATGGCTGCTGATGACACTGTTGAGGACAAAAAACTCTCCTTGGTTGAACAAAATGCTTGCCCTACATGTGGATCATGTTCAGGTATGTTTACGGCAAATTCAATGAACTGCCTTGCTGAAGCCATAGGCATTGCACTACCTGGAAACGGTACAATTGTGGCAACCCATGCAAACAGGAAAAGGTTGTTTGAAGAGGCTGCTGAAAGGATTGTTGAAGCAACTTATTCCTATTACCAGGATGGTGATGGTTCAGTCCTTCCAAGGAGCATTGCCAACAGGGATGCATTCAGGAATGCCATGAAGTTGGATATAGCCATGGGAGGTTCAACAAATACAGTATTACACCTATTGGCCATAGCTCATGAGGCCAAGGTTGATTTTACTATGAAAGATATTGATGAACTGTCCAGGATTACGCCAAACCTTTGCAAAGTTTCACCAAATAGCACCTACCATATACAGGATGTGAACAGGGCAGGAGGTATCCTTGGCATTCTGGCAGAACTAAATAGGGGAGGTTTGCTTGAAACGGGTGTCAACAGGGTTGATGGGCATAGCCTGGGTGAAGCAATAGCCAGGTTTGATGTCATAAAAGAAAGTGTTTCTGAAGAAGCAGTGAAAAAATATAAATCAAGCCCTGGTGGTGGCAGGAACCTGGTGATGGGTTCCCAGGAAAGTTACTACAAGGTGTTGGATACTGACCGTGAAAAAGGATGTATCAGGGACATGGAGAATGCTTATAGCCAGGATGGTGGGTTGGCTGTCCTTTATGGGAACATTGCCCTTGATGGTTGTATTGTAAAAACAGCAGGGGTTGATGAATCCATATTAAAATTTACAGGCACAGCAAAGGTTTTTGATTCACAGGAAGATGCTTGCAATGGTATATTGGGTGATAAGGTGCAAGCAGGTGATGTGGTTATTATCAGGCATGAGGGGCCTAAAGGGGGGCCAGGTATGCAGGAAATGTTGTATCCTACCTCTTACCTTAAATCAGTAAGGCTGGATAAAGAGTGTGCTCTTATTACTGATGGACGTTTTTCTGGTGGTACATCAGGGTTGTCTATTGGGCATGTTTCTCCTGAAGCAGCAGCTGGTGGGGCTATAGGCCTGGTAGAAGATGGTGATAAAATTGAAATTGACATTCCTGAGAGGGGTATAAACCTTTTGATTTCAGATGAAGAGCTGGCAGAAAGAAGGAAAGCTGAAGATACCAAAGGAGAAAATGCCTGGAAACCTGGGGTTGAAAGAAAAAGGAATGTAAGTAAAGCGCTCAAGGCTTATGCTAGTTTAGTTTCATCGTCAGATAAAGGGGCAATAAGATTGATAGATTAAAAAGCCTCCCCGTGCCCCTCCTAATGAGGGGAATGGTTGAAGCAAATAAACATAAACAATTATAAATTTCTTTCTTCTCCCCCTTTTGGGGAGTTAGAGGGGACTAAAACTATAGACATGAGTACAAAAAAAGTTGCTGGTTCAGAGGCTGTTATCCTTTCATTGTTAGAGGAAGGGGTTGATACAATTTTTGGATATCCAGGGGGAGCAATTATGCCTGTTTATGATTCATTGTATGATTATGGGCAAAAGGTAAAACATGTTCTTACCCGCCATGAACAAGGGGCAGTGCATGCTGCTGAAGGTTATGCGAAAGTCACAGGCAGGGCTGGTGTCTGTTTTGCAACATCAGGGCCTGGGGCTACAAACCTGATCACAGGAATTGCTGATGCAATGATTGATTCAATCCCATTGGTATGCATAACAGGGCAGGTAACCTCGCCATTGCTTGGAACAGATGCTTTCCAGGAATCTGATGTGGTCGGTATTTCAATGCCTGTAACAAAGTGGAACTACCAGGTTACCACTCCTGAGGAAATTCCTGAAGCCATTGCCCAGGCATTTTATATTGCACAATCGGGCAGGCCCGGGCCAGTATTGCTTGACATTACAAAAGATGCCCAGTTTGGCGAATTGGACTTTGAATATAAAAAATGTAATAAAATAAGGAGTTATGTCCCTGAAACACCTGTTGACCCTTTTAAGGTTGAAGAAGCTGCAAAGTTGATAGATAAATCTGAAAAACCTATGGTTTTAGTGGGGCAAGGAGTGATTATCTCCAATGCAGAAGAAGAATTCAAAACTTTTGTTGAAAAAGCAGGCCTTCCAGTTGCCTGGACATTGCTTGGGTTGTCAGCATTCCCAACTGAACACCGCCTGAATGTGGGGATGCTTGGTATGCATGGCAACTATGGTCCAAACAAACTTACCAATGAGGCTGACCTCATCATTGCAGTGGGAATGCGTTTTGATGACAGGGTAACAGGAAAAGTAAGTGAGTATGCCACCAATGCTAAAATTATCCATATTGAGATTGACCCATCAGAAATCAATAAAATTGTAAAAGCAGATGTACCTGTCCTTGGAGATGCAAAAAAGGTATTGAGTATGCTTATCAACAATATAAAAGAGAATTATCATGAAAGTTGGCTGGAGGAATTCAGGAGGTGTGATGTTGTTGAGGTGGAAAAAGTCATTGAAAAAGATATCCAACCTACAAAAGAGGGGTTAACCATGGGAGAGGTTGTTAGTATGGCATCAGAGAAATCAAACCATGAAGCAATACTGGTAACTGATGTAGGGCAACAACAAATGGTAGCTTCCAGGTATTTCAAGTTTAAACATTCAAAAAGTAATGTTACTTCAGGTGGGTTGGGTACCATGGGGTATGCATTGCCTGCAAGCATGGGAGCCCAGTTGGGTGCACCTGACAGGACTGTAGTTGCTGTTATTGGTGATGGTGGTTTCCAGATGACCATTCAGGAGCTGGGGACTATATGGCAAAATAAATTGCCCGTAAAGATCATTATCCTGAACAATAATTTCCTGGGAATGGTGAGGCAGTGGCAACAATTATTTTTTGAAAAAAGGTATTCTTTCACTGAACTGCAAAACCCTGATTTTATAACAATTGCCAAAGGTTTTGGGATTGATGGGCACAAAGTAGAAAAACGTGAAGGCCTTGAAGAAGGTATCCAGAAAATGTTTGCCCATGAAGGGCCTTACCTGCTTGAAGTGGTTGTTGAAAAAGAAGATAATGTGTTCCCAATGGTTCCTGCTGGGGCATCTGTTTCTGATGTAATACTGGAACCTTAATAAATTTTAAATCAGAAAAACAACATATTATGAAGAAAGAATTTATCATAACCATATTTACAGAAAACCATATTGGGTTATTAAACAGGGTGACCATTGTTTTTACCAGAAGGAAGGTGAATATTGAAAGCCTTACTGTTTCTGAATCAGCACTTCCTGGGATATCAAAATTTACTATTGTAATAAATGCAAATGAAGAACAGGTTGTTAAAATTGTTGGGCAGATAGAAAAGCAAATTGATGTACTGAAAGCTTTCTTCCATACCAATGAAGAAATGATCTATCAGGAGATTGCCCTTTACAAAGTTCGCACAGAGGAGCTGTATAAAAGTGATGCCATTGAAAAAATGGCCAGGAATGCAGGTGCAAGGATTTTGGAGATCACCAAGGAATATACAGTAATTGAAAAAACAGGGCACAAAGAAGAAACGCAGGCTTTGTTTGAGGAGCTAAACCAGTTTAAAGTAATGCAGTTTATAAGGTCAGGCAGGGTAGCAATCACCCGCGACCCCATTGAAAGGCTCTCTGAATTCTTAAAAGAAAGGGATGCCATATTGAACCAGGTGGATTAGGATAAGTAAGAGGCTACCTCAAAAGTAAAAATCCTGTTTTATGAACTTACAAATTGTAAGCATAAAAATATAGATAGCACACTAATGATACAGATAATCATAGATAAAATCAGTGTAAGTTTTTTCAATATGTGTTTTCTGTGTTCCATTGCTTTAAGTTTATTACTAATGAAATTTCCGTGTCTTTTGAGGCAACCTCTTTTGTTATGAGTACCAAAGAAGGGCATATACCAGTTTACAGCCTTCAAAACTTCAGCAGCCCCGAGAGGGGGGGGCAGCAGTTTCAGGTTGAGGTGTTTGATGCTAATAGGCATTTTCAGGTGGAATACCCTCATAGGCACGATTTTTTTGAGGTGCTTTATTTGTCAAAAGGCACTGGATACCACATTATTGACAGCAGCAAATATGAAATTGAACCCCCTTGTGTGTTTTTTATGTCGCCAGGGCAGGCACATAAAATTGAGTTTTCAAATGACATTGAAGGCTACATTTTTATATTCACTGCTGAATTTTACCTGATCAACCAAAGCAACCAAAACAGGTTGATTGAGTTCCCCTTCTTTTTTACTATCAAACAGGATAACCCCCCATTGATATTGGATAGCCAGGATGATATTTTATTCCTGGAAGGGATGTTTCAAAAAGGGGTAGCAGAGCTTCAAAAAAATGGAGGTTATTCAGTAGGACTATTGCGCTCATTGTTAGATGTGATATTGACATTTTGCTCAACTTTGTACAAGTCAGGAGAAAATATTTTAAGTGCAGGGAAAGGGCATATCCTGGTAAAGAAATTTTTCCAGTTGGTAGAGGAGAATTTCCATAAAAACCTCACAGTGAATGAATATGCAGAGATGGTTCTTGTTACTTCAAACCACCTGACCCAAACAGTTTTGAAGCTTACAGGAAAAACCTCAAGCCAGGTAATAAAGGCTAAACAAATACTGGAGGTTAAAAGGCTGCTTGTCCATTCCAACCTGAATGTCACTGAGATTGCCAACCAGTTAGGCTTTGTTGACCAGTCTTATTTTTCAAAATTTTTTAAGCGTGAAACTGGTTTGACACCCCTTCAATACAGGGTTGCGCCAGTCAGGTAGCCTTTGGAATTGGCACTTTGCGTTTTGTTGTAATAAATTGGTTGTTTGGTTCTTATATAGTTGTTTGTTTTTGAATGGGTATAAAATCTATGAAAATTACCTAAGATTTAAGTTTTTTAACTGATCTTTTTAATGAATATTTTATTGCTTTGTAAAGGATAAAAAAGAATGCATGGAACCGTTCTTTCCAAAAGAGAACGGTTCCTTAAAAGAAAAATATAATCACTAAAAAATTATAAACATGGCAAATTATTTCAACTCACTTCCTTTGCGCCTTCAGTTAGAGCAATTGGGGAAATGTGATTTTATGGATGAATCAGAATTCTCAAATGGTATAAAAAAACTGGAAGGTAAGCAAATTGTAGTCCTTGGTTGTGGAGCCCAGGGATTAAACCAAGGGCTTAACCTAAGAGATAGTGGCCTTAATGTAGCCTATGCATTACGGCCAATTGAGATTGAAGAAAAGCATATCTCATATCAAAATGCAACTGAAAACAACTTTGAGTTTGGGACTTTTGAAGAAATGGTACCCAAAGCTGACCTGGTGCTGAACCTAACCCCTGATAAATACCATACCCCAGTGGTCAATTCAGTAGTCCCATTAATGAAAAAAGGTGCAGCCCTTTCATATTCACATGGGTTTAATATTGTGGAAGAAGGGATGCAAATCCGTGAAGATATCACTGTAATTATGGTAGCCCCAAAGTCTCCTGGTTCAGAAGTAAGGGCTGAATATTTAAGGGGTTTTGGTGTGCCAACTTTAATTGCTGTGCACAGGGAAAATGACCCCAATGGTGATGGGCTGGAAATAGCAAAAGCCTATTGTGCAGGAACTGGTGGGCACAAAGCAGGTGTCCTTCATTCATCATTTGTGGCTGAGGTGAAATCTGACCTGATGGGTGAGCAAACCATCCTTTGTGGGGTGTTGCAAACAGCATCTATCCTGATGTTCAATAAAATGATTGAAAAAGGGGTAGAAGCTGGGTATGCTTCCAAGTTGATCCAGTATGGTTGGGAAGTTACCACTGAAGCCTTGAAACTTGGAGGTATCACCCATATGATGGACAGGCTTTCAAACCCTGCTAAAGTTGAGGCTTTCAAATTGGCTGAAGAATTGAAGCAAACCATGCGCCCATTGTTTGAGCACCACATGGATGATATAATGGATGGGACATTCTCTTCAACCATGATGGAAGATTGGGCTGATGGTGATAAAAACCTGTTGGCATGGAGGGCTGCAACTGGTGAAACAGCTTTTGAAAAAACACCTGCGGGTGATATAGAGATCAGTGAGCAGGAATATTTTGACAATGGAACATTGATGGTGGCATTTGTAAAAGCTGGTGTTGAGTTGGCTTTTGAGGTAATGGCTGAAGCAGGTATCAAAGAAGAATCTGCTTATTATGAATCATTGCATGAAACACCACTTATTGCCAATACCATTGCACGTAAAAAATTGTTTGAAATGAACAGGGTAATTTCTGATACTGCTGAATATGGCTGTTACCTGTTTGACCATGCCTGCAAACCATTGTTGGCTGATTTTATGTCAAAAGTTGATGCCAATGTAATTGGCAAAAACTTTAATGAAGGTATTGATGGGCATGTTGATAATAAAGAATTAATTGATATTAATGAAGCCATTCGTTTCCATGATGTAGAAATTATAGGAGCTGAACTAAGGGAAGCAATGGAGAATATGGAGGCAATAATCTGATGCTGCCTTTTTATTGGTCAGGTGGCTTTGAGCTACCTGGCCAATAGATTCTAAACCACCTGTTCAATAAATGTACTATCTTAGTTTGGCAATTCAATTTATTTCAGATGCAAAAACACATTGTACACATTTATGGTGGCATGGGAAACCAGATGTTCCAATATGTTTTTTACCTAAACCTAAAATCTGAAAACCATCATACTTTTATCAATTTAGATTTTTTTAACCTGAGGTATAGCAAAAAAGCTCATGCACAAAATTTTGCTTTAAAAGATGCTTTTATAAACCTGGACCCACCTGTTTTTGGTGACTTTACCTCAAAAGCTCTGTATACCCCAAGAATCCATTGGAGGCTTTACAGGATTTTCAAAAAAGTTGTTTCCCTGAAAAGGGATAACAGGCAAGCCTTTAACCTTATATCAACCAGTAACATAAGTAAACGGAAAGGAAACAAAGATATGTTGCACTACCAAGATGTTTGGATTGATGCAAAATACCTTCTGGGCTTGGAAAGTGAGATCAGGGATGCTTTTCAATTTGATAAAACCCATATTGGCGAGAAGAATAAAAAAGTATTGGCTGAGATGGGGCAGAAAGAGTCAGTTAGCATTCATGTCAGGAGGGGGGACTATTTAAAAGACCCTTACTTATCAAGTTTTTGCAAAGAAGATTATTATCAAAAAGCTATTCAGCTTATAAAAGAGAAAGTTCAAACACCTCATTTTTTTATTTTTTCTGATGATATTGAATGGTGCAAAAAAACATTTGATGATGGCTTGCCAAAAACTTTTATTGATTGGAACCTTCATGAAAAAAGCTACATAGATATGCTGTTGATGTCAAATTGTAAGCACAATATTACTGCTGCAAGCACATTTTCATGGTGGGGGGCATGGCTCAATAATAACATAGGTAAAATAGTGGTCATGCCAGAAGATTGGTTAATGTTTGGCCAATATGAAAAACAAATTTTTAACCAGTGTATCCGAATCTGATGCAGATAAATAATACCTTCTTTTTAAACAGCCTTTTATATTCTAATTATTCTTAAGAACCATTTTTTTGTCCATTTTTTTAGACTTTCTGATCAGCCCCCATATTTGTAGGACGGGCATTGAAAATAAAACCTTAAAACTTGTTTTTATCCTGTTCCATCCATAGTAACGCAACATCCAAACAATTTCAATAGAAATGGTTATAAAAACCAATGGTACTCCTTTTAATATCCTTTCTACCCATTCTTCAAAAAGGTAGTTCCCCAACCCTTCAATGAGTATCCATATGATAAGGGCAGCAATAGCTCCTGCAGATAAAATCACGGCCTGGGCTTTTGGGTTCCCTTCAAGGCTGTTATATCCTTCATCAACCCATCCTTTTTTCCAGGTGGATTCTTTTTTCCCAATGTAAGTCCCATTATAAATTTTAAAAATGTCATTTATGATGTTACTAACTTTTTCAGGGTCAGCTACCCCACCCACTGCCAGGCTATTATTGCCTCCTATAAGCCTGAAATGTAGTTTTGACTGGCCTAATAATTTCTGTTCACAGTCCCAAAATGCTGCTATGTGGTTGGGCATAGGATGCCTGAAAAGCCTGTTGAGTACAATAGACAAGGTGGGCATGTCAGGGTTTTCATGCCTGCTGGCTTTGAAAATGGTAGAAGTAATGGAATATACAGGTATCCTGATCAGGGTATACATTATTTTCTCCATTGGGATAGGCAGGAAATTTGTAAAAAGTATCCCCAGGCTTTCTTCAAGCAAATCTAAAAACAACAGGTATTCATCTTTTATGCTTTTTTCTGGCCTTGGGGGCATTTTTTGAAGGCGCAACTCAGCAAACCCTTCCTGGAGGTTGATGATAAAGAAGTTTGTTGTTCTTTCAACATGAGGAACCATAGCCCCATTAGATAAAACATCATATTTACGCATTTCTATTATCTTGAATACTAAGATGGGAGCATTTGTATGTGGGTTTGTATCTTCAGAAATGCTGGCAATAAATGGTTCTTCTGTATCCCAATCGTAAACAGGTTTGTTCAGGAGCTTATCCATAACATCCAAATAATGCAATTGTTCCCTAAAGCCCTGGTTATAATTTTCAATTTCAAACAGGAAAATGCGTTGCCTGCCCCATAATTTCAAAGAGTCAACATAATCCAGAAGTTTTTTGCACCTGGAAACAATACCTTGGGCAAGCCATTTTTCTATATCATCCCACATTTCTGCTAAGGTATTGCCATCAGATGGGATATCATTTTTTTTTATGAATTGCACTGTAAACCCTCTGTGCCTATAGGTTTTTAAGCCATCCAGGGCTACTTTACAAAACCTGCTGTCAATTTCATTTTCGGCCATGATGGAATAGTTTTGGTTTTTTTAGGTGGTGTGTGTTAAGAGTTTTATGTTATCAATAATATAGCAATAGAGATTTAGTGTTTTACATCAAAATTACAATATAAAATACTGAAAGTCAATATCTTTTTTGTTTTGAAATAATCAAAGGGGCAACCTTTTTTATTTCATGCGCATTGGGCTACATTGAGTTTATTGGTATTGATTGGCAGAAAAAGCAATTGTATTCTGAAGACTTTTTAATAATGGTGTAATAAGGAGCATAAGGTTGCTTCTTATTTTTTCTGACCATATGGGTAAAACCAAGGGGCTCTGTGTCATCCCCTGATTCTAAATAGGACAATATTTGCGGGATTACACGTTTTTCTGTTTCAGGGTCAATGATTGATTTTAGGAAATCAGGCCCCATTTTTGCTACTTCCTTTGAATTTACCTGTAAGTCTTTTTCCATTGATTCAGGCATCCAAAAAACAGAGAGGTCATCAAGCCTGTTAAAATGGATCCAGCCAGGTAATTGCCCGGCTGGTTTCCCAAAAGGGAGGTTGTCGACTTCAGCTTTAGCGCAACTAGGGAGGTTGGTTTGATTTTTTGGTTTTTCAGTAGCCATTGTATTGAGTGTTTGTGAATAATGTAAAGCAATTTCCTAATAGGTTATTTGGAAATATAAATTTCCTATACACATTTTATCTTTTAAACAAGGCTTTTCTAATTTCCATATCATTATTTGTAACAGATTTTATTACATAAAGCCCTGGGGGGACAGATGTATTGGGTTGCCAATACTGTATATTCCCATTTTTTAGTTGAAATGTTTCAATTAATTGCCCATTCAGGTTAAAGATTTCAATGGTAGCTGCTTTTT
>JANQHI010000068.1 GCA_028282705.1 Prolixibacteraceae bacterium
TAAACTACACAAACGAGAATGATTAAAATTTGTGTGAGTTCCTGAATGTATTCAAATTTTTTGAACATTCAGTAATCAAAAAATTTTAAACAGATGAAACATTTAGTAAAAAAAGCAGCTATCCTATTTTTTACCATGGTAGGATTAATGATAACAGTGCAAGTTGAAGCACAACAAAATCAGCACAAACAAAAGCCTCCTCGCCCAGTGATGCCTGATTCAGTACAAATTGAAAAAATGGTAAGTGGCCTCTCAGTAAAGCTTGAGCTTTCCACAGAACAACAAAAGAAATTTACAGAATTACATAAAGCACATTTCACTGAAGCCAGAAAACTAATGGAAAAGGGGAAACAGCAACATGAAAAGCACAGGGAAATGATGGATGCATTAAGGAAGGAATTTGAAGGGCAAGTAAACTCAATCCTTAATAAAGAACAAAAAGCCAAATTTGAAAATTTTTTAAAAGAACACAAGCCTGGAAAAGGCCGGCCAAAACATTAAAATTATTATTACAGGATGTACAGTACCACCTTGTTCAAATAGGGTGGCATTTTATTTTTTATAAACCTTATTTCCAATCCTTTTCCTAGCCATCCTAAAATCACCTTTTCTTACATATAAACATTAACCTGTTTAGTTGAGAGAATCCCATAGTTTGTTGATTACATTTTGCCTACAACCATCTTATCCATAGATTTACCACATAGCTAATTTTCAATACATTATGGATATTCCTTTTAGACATACTATCCAGCTTGATGAAATGAACCAGGTTAAACTTATGAAACGCCTGGATACTAAATACTGGTTTCATATCAGTAAATTACCCGAAGTTCTTGAAGTGATAAAAAATGATTATTTTATTCTCCAAATCAACAATAAATACATTTTCCCCTATTTCTCAAGGTACTATGATACAGAGGAAAATTCAATGTACCTGGCTCACCACAATAGAAGGTGCAAGCGTTACAAAATACGCCACAGGGTTTACCTTGATTCAGGCTTAAGCTTCCTTGAAGTTAAAAGGAAAGACAACAAAGGAAAAACATTAAAAACACGCATACTTTCTGATTTTACCCATCAAAATTTTGAGCAGCCTGAACAAACCTTTATTAACAGCCAAAGCCCTTATAGCAGCAATGGTTTGTTGCCCACATTACAAAATATGTTTGACAGGATAACCCTGGTAAGCAAAAATTTTGATGAAAGGTGTACCATAGATTTGAATCTTCAGTTTATTACTGAAGGTGAAATACATAAACTCCATGAACTGGCTATTATTGAAGTAAAAACAGAAGGCCTTCCCAGCAATTCAACATTGGCAACTAGATTACGTGATGCTGGTATAAGACGTTCTGGGTTCAGTAAATACTGCATGGGAAGAGTACTAACAGACCCATCTATAAAAAGCAATGCCTTTAAGCCAAACATTAGGAGAATACAAAAAACAATTTTTCAGGAAACCATTAAAAACCAAATTAAACAATGTTCTTAACTAATATGATACACTCAATAGATACCATTTCCCAGGCATCAGTGGAATGGGAAGAAAAAGTCAGGTTTTTGGGGATCAAGCTCATCAATGTGGGCGATTTTTCAGAACTCCTGGTACGTTTTTTAATGAACACAATTTTGATATTCATTATCATACACTTTATGTATGCCAAAAACAGCAGGCGCAAAGATTTTTACTTTAGCTACCTGGCTGTAGGTGCCATTGTGTTTTTACTTTGCTTTTTGCTGAACAGTGTAAAACTGGAACTTGGTTTCGCCCTGGGGCTTTTTGCCATTTTTGGTATCCTGCGTTACCGCACAGATGCTATCCCCATTAAAGAAATGACCTACCTGTTTATTGTGATTGGGGTTTCAGTGATCAATGCCCTTTCAAATAAAAAGGTAAGCTACACTGAACTGGTATTCACTAATGCAGCCATTGTTCTTGGGTTGTGGTTCCTCGAAAAAAGGCTAAAGCTTAAACAAGAATCATCAGTCAAGTTGATTTATGAGAAAATTGAAAACATCCATAAACAAAATGAGAAAGATTTATTAACTGACCTAAAAGAACGCACAGGAATTGAGATCAAACGTTTTGAGGTCAGCAAAATTGATTTTCTCCGTGATGTAGCAGAAATTACCCTTTATTACAATTCAAATGGAAACCATAAAACAATTTAATAATGTCAGGAAACAGGAAATATAAACTAATTGCTTTATGCTTTTGCATATTATCCTCTCTCAGTGCTCATTCGCAAGAGGTTGAAAATGATTTTCAAACACGTGCAGAAATAAAACTTGGCTTGTTCCAGGCAAAAAAATGGAAGTTTTCTTTAACACCAGAATTCCGTTTTGATGAAACATTTTCAGTGGATAAATACCTGCTTGAAATAAAAGGAGAATTTGCACCAAGCAAGTTAATCACATTAGGGGCAAGTTATCGTTTTATAGGGAACGCCAGGGAAAATAACCCAACAGAATATTTACACAGGTTTGCTTTTGATGCTGAAGTTGAACAAACTTTTAAGAGGTGGGAACCTTCATTCAGGCTCAGGTACACCAACTATTCTGAAGATATTGCTGATGGAGAATTTTTAAGGTATAAAGCTGCTTTAAACTATGATATTAAGGGTTCTAAGCTAACCCCCCTGATAAGTGCTGAAGCATACCATGAACTTTCAAACAAAGAATTCTACAAAATGCGCTACGCAGTTGGTTTTAAATACAAATTGAATAAGAAGAATGCAATCAACATAGGTTATAAACTTGACTACTACTTGAATGAATACAGTAATAAACACATTCTTTATTTAAGTTACAAAATTAAATTTTAGGAGGTAAAATGATGATACAGAAAACAGGTTACATATTGATACTGGCAACCTTCATGTTACAAGCTTGCCGCAATGATGAGTTGATACAAGAACAGGAAACAGAAATACTAACAGAACTTGATATTGTTGATTGGGGGGCAGAAACACATGGTAACAATGTAACCCCAAACTATAATGTGGTTTTCAAACAAAATGAAATATTGCGTTTTGATGTTAAAATAAGTTCAGAAAATTGGGAAGCCATGCAGTCTGACTTATCCCAGAACATAGGTTCTAACTCAGGACCTGGTGGACAAGGAGGACCTGGTTCCCTCACAGACTTTGACCCCATTTGGGTACCCTGTTCATTCTATTTCAATAATACTGAATGGTATAAGGTAGGCATTCGTTTTAAAGGGAACTCCAGCCTTCAATCTTCCTATAGAAGGGGAGTTAGGAAACTTTCTTTTAAACTTGATTTTGACCAGTATGAAGATGATTACCCAGTCATTGAAAACCAGCGTTTTTATGGCTTTAGGCAGCTAAACCTGAAAAATAATTATGATGATGCTTCTTTGATGCGTGAAAAAGTAGCCTCTGACCTATTTTATGAATTTGGGCTGGCTTCACCTCAAACTACATTTTGTGTAGTATATGTTGACCATGGCTCAGGTCCACAATACTTTGGTGTATACACCTTGGTTGAAGAGGTGGATGATACTGTGCTGGGAAGCCAGTTTGGTAATGAATCAGGCAACCTGTATAAACCTGATGGAACTGCTGCTACCTTTGCTGGTGGTTCATTTAATGAATCTGAAATGGAGAAAAAAAACAATGAAGAGCAAGCTGATTATACTGATGTGTTGGCTCTATATAATGCCCTAAACAACTCTGACAGGCAAACAGATATTGAGCAATGGAAAAATAGCCTCAATGCTGTTTTCAATGTAGACATTTTCCTAAAATGGCTAGCAGCCAACACTGCAATGCAAAACTGGGACACCTATGGGAAAATGACACACAATTATTACCTGTATTGCAACCCTTCCAATAGCCTGCTCACCTGGATTCCATGGGACAACAATGAAGCCCTTCAGGAAGGGAAACAAGGTGGAACCTTAAGCCTTGCCCTCACAGAAGTATCAAACCAATGGCCTCTCATTCGTTACCTGGTTGATGTGCAAGAGTATGAAAAACATTATCAGGATTATTTATTTGAATTTATAAATGATGTTTTCCTCCAATCAAAAATGAATGCTACATATACCAACTATTACAATTTACTGAAAGAACATGCCTATGCTGAAGAATCAGGCTACACATTCCTATCAAATGATGCATCATTTGACAATGCTGTTGAAACCTTAAAATCACATGCCCAACAAAGGACTGATAAAGTATTGGGCTATCTGGATTAGAACATGTAATACACAGTAAATATCCTATATTTGTAAGTATGCAAAGGCAAGCAGATCAAAAATCATTACAGTATATTGAAATCCTGATCCTGGCATTCAGCTGGCTGGTTATTTTCCTAAGCCCCCTGATTTTCCAAAATGAACTGGAGCATATTAATTGGAACCAGGTATTGGGCAATTGGAGGAAGTTACTTCCATTTGTACTATTATCATTATTTAACCATTTTTTGCTGGTACCATTACTCTTTTTCAGGAAATACAAAAAGTGGTACTTTGCCGGTGCTGTTGCAACTTTAGTGTTGTTTGTTTTTATCCTTAACTGGATACCCAAACAAACTCCACAGGCAGGAGAACACCCCTTCCCCAGGGAGTTTCAACATAGGCCTCCTCCACGCGAAAGGCCATTGCCTCCAATACATGAACGTGAAGCAAGGGATATGCCCCAGGGCAGGCAACAACCTCCTCCAATGCAAACACCAGGTGCTTTACCTCCTTATTTAAACTCTTTGTTGATTGCCATAATGATATTGGGTTTTGATACTGGGTTAAGAACAGTGTTCAGATGGACAAAATCAGAGCAAGAACGTGAAATCCTTACCAAAGAAAAAGTGAAAAGTGAGTTGGCATTTTTAAGAAACCAAATAAGCCCACACTTTTTTATGAATACCCTTAATAACATCCATGCACTGATTGACTTTGATAAAGAGGAAGCCAAAGAATCAGTGATAAAACTGTCCGGGTTGATGCGCTACCTTTTATATGAATCAGAAGGAGAAAAAATACTTTTAAAAAAAGAGATTGAGTTCCTGAAAAATTATATTGAGCTAATGAAACTCAGGTTTACTGACCAGGTTGAAGTCAGGTTGGATCTGCCCGATAGTTTACCAGATAAGCAGATTCCCCCATTACTGTTTACTTCATTCCTTGAAAATGCCTTTAAGCATGGGGTAAGTTATGATAACCCCTCATTCATCCATATTGCCATTTCCAATGCTCCAGGGAAATTGTTTCTCAGGATACATAATAGCAAACATAAAACTCCAAAAAAGGATACTGCATCTGGTATTGGAATGGAGAACACCAAGAAAAGGCTTGACTTGATTTTTAAAGGGGATTATACCCTGGATATCACTGATAAAAGAGATACTTTTGAAATAAACTTATCTATACCAGTATGATCACTTGCATAGCTATAGATGATGAACCCCTTGCCTTGAAACAGATGGTTGAATACATCAATAAAACCCCATTTTTGAAGCTAGCAGGGCAATTTGAAAGTGCTATGAAAGCAATGTTATTTCTTCAGGAAAGCCAGGTTGACCTAATGTTTGTTGATATTAACATGCCTGACCTCAGTGGGATGGATTTTGTTAAATCATTAAACAACCCTCCAAAGGTGGTTTTTACAACTGCTTACAGTGAATATGCTGTGGAAGGTTTTCGCGTAAATGCTTTGGATTACCTGCTGAAACCAATCAGTTATACTGATTTCCTGAAAGCTGCCAACAAAGCTAAAGAACAATTGGGTAGCACTGAAGGGCAAACTGACCAGATAAACTACAAAGAAGATTTCCTGTTTATCAAATCAGAATACAAGGTTATAAGGATAAAACTCACAGATATAAAATACATTGAAGGTATGCGTGAATATGTGCGCATCCACCTGGTAAATGCCAAGCCTGTGATGACCCTTGCCAGCATGAAAAATTTTGAACAGTCATTACCTGATGAACTTTTTATGAGGGTACACAGGTCATATATTGTAAACCTTAACCAGATCACCACCATTGAAAGGAACAGGATCATCTTTGATGAAAAAGTATACATCCCTGTCAGTGAGCAGTATAGTGAGAAGTTTAAAAAATACCTGGACGAGAATTTCCTTTCATAGGAAGCCCCTTTTTGTCTCCCCTAAGGGGAGAAATCAGAACTTCAATAAAAAAGTGGTTTAACAAACATTCAGAAATATCAAGAGGTTATAACACATTCAGTTTTTATTTATATTTATTGCATTGCCAAAACCATGATCTACACATTGGATTTTCCTATATTCCTTACACAACTAATTTTGATACATTTGGGCAAACCTTAAGAAAAGAGATACAGGAATTACAGGAATGCTCTGGGTTGAGGTTAAATGATCATGGAACCAAGAAAGATGTTGTCCATTATTCATCAATTCCATGGAGCAAAATTCCTGGAAGTATTCCAACATTTGATGGATAATTAATGCTTCACCAATATCAGCCCTAAGTAACCATTTGTTATTCAGGATAAATATTACCAAATTTATCATATTATAAAAAGAATAACCATGCTTAACAAAACACAACTCATCCTACTTGTAGTTATCCTTTCCATAGGATGCAAACCAAAACCAGAAGTATCTCATCAAGAGGTTTTTACAACAGGACCTGAAAATGGGGCATTGCTTATTATTGGAGGTGGTGCTTCTGATATTTTCTATACAAAATTTATGGAACTGGTTGGTGGTGCAGATGAGCCAATTATTGTTATCCCAACTGCAATTACAAGTGATACAATCAAACCTAAAATGCTGGAAAGGTTCGGGAACAGGTATGCCAACAAAGGTTTTACTAATGTGACAGTGTTGCATACGCGTGACAGGGATATAGCAAATTCTGAAGAATTTATTGAACCCATTAAACAAGCAAAAGGAGTATGGTTTAGTGGAGGGCGCCAATGGAGGCATGCTGATTCATATTTAGGGACAAAAACCCATGAAGCCTTTAATGAACTTTTAAACAGAGGGGGTGTAATTGCAGGAAGTTCAGCGGGAGCTACCATCCAGGGATCATACCTGGCAAGGGGTGACACTGCCACAAACACCATTATGATGGGCAGCCATGAAGAAGGCTTAAATTTCCTTACCAATGTAGCCATTGACCAACACCTTTTTGCACGCAACAGGCAATTTGATATGTTTGAAATCCTGGATAATAAACCTGAACTGTTGGGCATTGGGCTGGATGAAAACACTGGAATTATTGTAAAAAAAGATACTTTCACTGTATTTGGCAATAGTTATGTGGCTATTTATGATGGAACCAGGTGGTCAGCAGAAAGGGATACTATTTACCAATTACCCACAGGAAGTAAACAATTTTACCTGTTAAAAGAAGGGCAGAAATATGACCTAAAGAACAGGAAAGTTATCCTTCCTGAAAATTGACCTTTTAGTAATAAAACCAATTCTCATTTAAACTTTGCCCAAGTAAAAAATTAATGTTAAAACATGGCTGATCAGTAAAGCTCCCTAAACTTTTTTAATCGAACTTCCTTTTATAAAGTGAACAAAGAGCTAAGCCAAAAATCAACTTTTAGCACTGTTTTTTATAAACCAAAAAATATACCATGTCTAAAATTGATTTTTCAGGGCTTAAAGCAATGTATATAAATTGCACATTAAAAAAATCGCCCAGGCTAAGCCATACCCAAGGCTTAATGGATGTATCCATAAAAATAATGGAAAAAGAAGGAGTTAGTGTTGACCAAATACGTTTGGCAGACCATGATGTCCCTCCAGGTGTTTACCCGGATATGACTGAATATGGCTGGGAAATTGACCAATGGGGAGAATTGTTCAAACGCGTTTTTGATGCTGACATTTTGGTGGTTGGGACACCAATTTGGTTGGGCGAAAAATCTTCAATAGCCCAAAAGTTGATTGAAAGGTTGTACAGCATGAGTGGAGAAAAAAATGAAAAAGGGCAGTACTTATATTATGGCAAAGTAGGTGGTTGTATTATCACAGGAAATGAAGATGGGGTTAAACATTGTGCTATGGGCATTTTATACTCATTACAACACATAGGTTATTCCATACCACCACAAGCTGATTGTGGATGGATAGGTGAAGCTGGTCCTGGTCCCAGTTATTTGGATAAAGAATCAAATGCAATAAATAATGATTTTACAAATCGGAATACTACCTTTATGACATATAACCTGATGCATCTGGCAAAAATGCTGAAAGATAACAATGGATACCCTGTTTATGGAAATTCGAGGAGAGATTGGGACAGAGGCATGCGCTGGAATTTTGAAAATCCTGAATACAGGTAAATAAAAACTTTATGAAAAAATATAAGGACACATTAAAAATAGGGCTTGCACAAATTTCACCTGTTTGGTTGGATAAAGAAAAGACATTGGAAAAAGTGGAAACTTATGTTTCTGATGCAGGAGATAAGGATTGTGATTTGGTGGTATTTGGTGAAGCCATCCTGCCTGGATACCCATTTTGGCTGCCATTAACCAATGGTTCAGAATTTAACTCACAAACCCAAAAAGAGATCCATGCCCATTACATAAAGAATGCTGTTCAGGTTGAGAAAGGAGACCTGGATGGGGTATGCCAACTGGCTAAAGATAAAAATGTAGCCACCTACCTGGGTATTATTGAGCGCGCGCAGAACAGGGGTGGGCATAGCCTCTATTGTTCATTGGTTTATATCAACCAGGAAGGGGAAATAAAATCAACCCATAGGAAATTGCAACCTACCTATGAAGAGAGGTTAACCTGGTCTCCTGGTGATGGGCATGGCTTAGTAGTGCATACCCTTGGGCAGTTTACAGTTGGTGGGTTAAATTGTTGGGAAAACTGGATGCCACTATCCAGGACAGCACTGTATGGGCAGGGTGAAAACCTACATGTAGCTGTGTGGCCTGGCTCAGTAAGGAACACTGAAGACATTACCAGGTTTATTGCCAAAGAATCCAGGTCATTTGTGGTATCAGTTTCAGCGTTGATGGGCAAAGAAGATATACCAACCACAGTCCCACACTTTGACAAGATGATTGAAAATGCCCCAGATGTGATGGCAGATGGAGGTTCATGCATTGCTGCCCCCAATGGGGAATGGGTGGTTGAGCCAACCCTTGGGGAAGGGCTATTTACAGGCATAATCAATTTTAACCAGGTGTTGGAAGAGAGGCAAAACTTTGATCCTGCTGGGCATTATTCACGCCCTGATGTTACCCAGCTAATAGTAAATAGGGAAAGGCAGTCAATTGTAAGGATAAAGGATGAATAGTAAGGATTAACCACCAAGGATGAATGGCTAAGGGATAAGGATGAATTTATAATGATGCTTAAAAACTCAACTTCAACCAAAAGAAGCAACCCTGCAAATCCTTTTAGAAGGATGGTAAATTTTGTCGTTGATACAATGATTTGGTTGGCACTGTATCTGCTTGTTGCTGCATTGTTAGACCAATATGTATTTCATTTTTCTTCCTACCTGATCAATTACATATATAGCATTAGTTTGGGCTTGATACTTTATTTAGGCTATTACTTTATTCTTGAATATTATTTTGGCAGGACTGTAGGAAAGTTTATTTCAAGGACTAAGGTCATAACCCATAAGAAACCTAATAAGAGGATTCACCCCATTTTGACCAGGACTTTATTAAGGTTGGTTCCTATTGATATTTTTTCTTTTTTATTTACAAGAAATGGTTTTCATGACCAGTTTTCAAAAACTTCAGTTATCAGGAATATAGGTTAAAAAATCCATTTCAAACAAATAACTACTATTCATGTTAATATTTCAATATTATTCTATTTTCTGATAGCTGATAGGTTATGAAAAAACAGGTATTGGCTTTTGGAGCCAGCAACAGCATTAAATCCATTAATAAAACCCTGGCTACTTATGCTGCCAACCAGTTAACCAATACTTCCATTAACCTGGTTGACCTCAATAATTTTGAAATGCCCATTTATAGCATTGACCATGAAAATAATATAGGCATCCCCCAATTGGCTTTTGAATTTAAAGAGCTGATTAAAAATGCTAATGGGATTATTATTTCTTTTGCAGAACACAATGGAGCTTATTCCACTGCCTTCAAAAATATTTTTGACTGGATCTCAAGGATAGAAAAAGACATCTGGTATGGTAACCCCATGTTCCTGATGGCCACTGCACCTGGCCCACGGGGAGGAAAATCTGTATTGAAAATGGCTGTTGACAGGATTGGCAAATCAAACCCCAATGTGGTTGCCCAATTTTCATTACCTAGTTTTGGCACAAACTTTTCAAATAAAGGAATTACTGACCCTGGATTAGCCAATGAATTCAAACAACAATTGCAGCTTTTTATTGAAGCTCTGTCATAGTTAAAGCATGCTTCAAATCCTTCTGGCAAATCCTGTTTTTAATTTGCGTTGAAATCCATTTTTTATAAAACCTATTAGCTTAGGAAAAGAAGCCTGTTATAATAATTTTACTAAATTTGTTCAAACATGTAACTGTTTTGAGAGTTATACACAACATATCACGTTTAAATTATCTTTTGAAATTGTATAAGATGCCTCTGGACAACTTATTGGAAAGGATAAGTGACGGGTTAAAGAATCCTATTACTAAGCCTGATTTATTTTCAGAAGATATTAAATTAAGTCATTTAAAAAAGATAGACAAAATCTTTAACAAGGGTATTGAATTTTACTTAAACCCCAAACCAATTTTAGAAAACAAAGAAGCCAGTATATTTTTTAGAAAGAATAAGTTCAACTCTGAATTAAATATTGGTGCTAAAAAAATTGTCACAAAATTTGAAGACTTAAAAATTACACTTTCTGCAATTTCAAAATTAGCAGACATAAAACTTGAACGAAAATTTCCAATCTATTCAATTAATGATAATCCTAGAAAAGTTGCAGAAATAGCAAGGGAAAAACTCTACCCAAAAAACTTTTCATCTAATCTAAGAGATTTCTTAAAAGCACTCATTTCAACCTTTGCTGAAAACAATATTATGGTTTTCGAGTTTGTTGAGGCCTGGAACAAAATAGAAACTGCAAATATTAATGGTTTCTTTTTGAGCCCAAATGTTATTGTATTAAAAAGGCATCAAAAATCATTTAGAAGAGAAATATTCACTTTAGCCCATGAGCTTGGCCATTATTTTTTAAATGAAGAAGAAATTGAAGAAGTTGACGTAAAATCAATTTCCCAAAAGAAGTTGTCAAAAACAGAAAATTGGTGTAATGAATTTGCCTATTTCTTCCTAATTAATAAATATTCAAAAATATTAGATGGTTTAAGTATTGCAGACTCCTTTAATGATTATCATTTTGGGTTAATCAAAGAAATTTCAGGAAAAACAAACCTCAGTGTACTTGCATTATACACAAGATTATTGTACTCAAAAAAAATATCCCCTAAACATTACAATAATGTAAAGATTGAGCTGGAAGAAGATTACAGAAAAAAAATTGAAGAAGAAAATAGGCAAAAGGAAATTGACAAATTGTCTGGCATCAAAAGAAAAGGTTCTACACCCAAACCTATAAACTCTCCCTTATATGTTAATGTACTCCAAACAGCTTTGTATGATGGAATTATTGGAGAATATGAGTTTTGCAAAAAACTGAATATAAAACCTGAAAAAATTAGCCAATATATTTAAATGATATTTGTTATAGATACAAGTACTTGGATTTCACTAGTTAAATATTATAAACCATTTGATATTAACTCAGCCATATACAACTTTTTTAAGCAAAAAATAGTTAATGGTGAATTTTTAATTCTATCAGAAGTAGCACAAGAATGTTCTTTTGTAGCAAAAAGTATGGTTACCAAAGAATTAGATTTTATTTCTGATAGCAGCTTAATTATAAAAACAGCTAATTTAATTCCTGATAAAAAGTTTTACAATTTACTTGATAACCAATTTTGCAACAAACAGCAAAAAAGGATTCTAGAAGATTTTGAAATAGAAGTCCTTACAAACAACTACCTTCAAGATGCTGATTCAAAAATCATTTTGAAAGCTATCCAACTAAAAAAAGAACAACAGGAAGTTACTATAGTAACAGAAGAAACAGCTACCAGTAATGACAATAAATTATTCAAAAAGATACCTGCAATCTGTAACATATTAGAAATTGATTGTATTGGGCTTCCTCAATTAATAAAAGATTTCAAAACAGAAATATCAATACTTATTGAAAATCCCAGGAAATAGCCAATTAATAACAAAAGCAAACCTTAACAACAAACTAAAGCTAATATCATTGTTGATGGTATTATGATAAATTTTGAAACCATTGAATACATGAAAACAGGAAACCCCAGGCAACAGGAAGTTTACCAACTGTTAATCCAAAGTAGGATTATGGATATTTTAAAGGAATTCACCCCTGTGTTAGCTGGTACTATCCCCATCAATATAGACATCCCTGGCAGTGACCTTGATATAATTTGTTGCTGGGATAATAAAGAAGGATTTAAAAACACCCTCATGGAAAATTTCCAAGAACATAAAGGTTTCCAAATAGACGAGAAAGAAAAAAGAGGCCATAAAACAATCATAGCCAGGTTTATGTTAGAAGGTTATGGGGTAGAGGTTTTTGGGCAAAACAGGCCTGCAACTCAGCAAGAAGCATATAGGCATATGGTTATTGAGCATAAAATACTTCAGCAAAAAGGAGAACAATTCAGGCAGGAAATTGTGAAGCTAAAAATGGAGGGTTATAAAACTGAGCCAGCCTTTGGGGTATTGTTAGGGTTAGGGAATAACCCATATAAAAAGTTATTACAAATGGGCTTAGATGATGGTAATTTAAATTATTAAAAATAATGCAAATTAAAGCTGATACCATTGAAGGTTATATTGAACAACTACCTGAAGAGAGGAAACAAGCCATTAAAAAGTTAAGGCAAACCATTTTAGAAAACCTCCCTGGTGGGTTTGAAGAAACCATAAGTTATGGGATGATTGGCTATGTTGTCCCTCATTCAGTTTATGCTGATGGCTACCATGTTGACCCTAAGCTGCCTTTGCCTTTTATGAACCTTGCATCCCAGAAAAATTATATCGCCCTCTACCATAGTGGGGTTTATGCTGATAAGGAACTCCTTGGATGGTTTACCCAAGAGTACCCAAATCACTGCACTACAAAACTGGATATGGGGAAAAGTTGTATCAGGTTTAAAAAAATAGGCCAAATCCCATATGGGCTTATTGCTGAACTCACCAAAAAAATGAGCTGCCAGGAATGGATTGGCATTTATGAATCAAACATAAAAAGATAAGTCCTAAAATATATTGGGGATAAACCTTCATATTTTAAGATTAGCTGAAGCCCAATGGGGTCAAAATCTTAGAGACTGTTTAAATTTTATTTTTTAGGGATATTATGAAGTATTTTTTATCAATTCAAGGCGTAATTTTCGCGAATAGCACCAGCTATTTAAGAAAATTTCAACGCAGGAGTGATAAAAAAGACAATTAATAGGATAAATGGATAATTTTTAAACAGTCTCTTACTTGTAGTTTTTCAATTTAACTTTTTATAAGTTCATTACCAAGCCCTGCCAACACCAAAGCCTAATGTCTCTAACTTAAAAAGTTGTATATTTGGTTTATGGTCAATAAAGAAATAATTATCCAAAAACTTACTGAGCTAAAACCAGCATTGTATAAAGATTATGCAGTAAAAGAAATTGGCATATTTGGTTCTTATAGTGATGAAACTTTTACCAAAGACAGTGATATTGACATAATTGTGGAGCTTGAAAAACCTATTGGTTGGAAATTCTTTTCTTTGGAACTATATTTGGGAAATATATTTAATAGAAAAATTGACCTTGTTTCCACTAATTCTTTAAAGAATCAGCTAAAATCGTCCATTTTAAAACAAGCTTATTTTGTTTAAATGAACAAAAAAGACAGGAAATACCAAATATATATAGATGATATGGTCCTGTCAATGAGCAGGATATTGGAGTACATTGATGGGCTCTCATTTGATCAATTCAAAAAAGACCATAAAACTGTTGATGCTGTATTAAGGAATTTTGAAATAATTGGAGAAGCTTCAAAGAATGTCCCAGATTTTATCAAGATGGAGCATCCTGATGTTCCCTGGGCTGAAATGTACCTGATGAGAAATAAAGTTTCACATGAATATTTTGGGGTTGACTATGAAATTATTTGGGATATTGCACGTAATTACCTGCCTAATAACCTTATCCAAGTAAAAATCACACCTTCTTAGAAGGTGGCTTTGAAAAACCCCCAAAGGGGATTAAAAATCAAACCTCTTTTGCTGTTCCTCCATTCTCTTTTCTTC
>JANQHI010000007.1 GCA_028282705.1 Prolixibacteraceae bacterium
ATCTGGGCTTGAACCTCCAACTCCTACCGGAAATGATGGACAATCCGGTATGAGGGTCGCATTCTTTTTTTTGTTTGACATGGCAGCTATTTGTTGTAGCGTGCTAATTACAGTATTTATTATTACTAAAAGATTTTTAATAAAAAGAATGTCATCTATTGATCTGGTTGTATTAATGGTCAGTTTGGTTCTTCTAATCTTAGATATTTATATTCTTAAAAAGTGAAGGTAACAATCTGTTTAAAAGCAAAGTTGCTTTGAATAATCATTTACGAAGGATGCAGGTGATTGAATAAAAAATATCCATGATTATAGTATTTTTAATGTGCGTATTAATCTGGTTATAATTAACCAAACCCTGTCACTCATTCTTATGAAATACTGCCAGCGATTCTTATGATACCCTGCCAATTTTGGTTTCAAAAAAGGTATGGTCAAAGGGCAAAAATTCGCTTGCGTTCCGAAGCAAACACTGCCAAATTTAATGTTTGGTATTCAGCTTGTTAAGCCGTTCCGAAATAAACACTGCCAAATCAATAAGAAAACCGATTTCTATCTGTATTCTTTGATAATGTATCACATATCAGAGAATAAATATGGCTGCAAAACAGGTAGATATTATGAAGATTAAACAGTTATTGCTATTAAAAAGCAAGAAGTTATCCAACCGAAAAATTGCATTAGAGGTTGGAATTGATCGAAATACAGTAAATGAGTATGTACAAAAATTTCAATCAAGTGGCTATACATATGCACATCTTCTGCAAATGGAAGAACAGGAATTACAAGGGCTTTTTCCATCAAAAGAAGCTTTGGATACAGAACGTTATACGACACTGCTTGGCTTGCTTCCCGGCTTCGTAAATGAATTAAAAAAGCCAGGCTGCACCCGTGAGCATTTATGGAAAAAATACAAACAAGAACATATAGATCATTATAGCTACTCACAGTTTTGTTTATTATTCCGTCAGTGGCTAGATAATAAGAAAGTTAGTGGAAAGCTGACTCATATTGCGGGAGAAAAGCTTTATATCGATTATGCAGGCAAAAAGCTTCAAATAGTAGATAAAGAGACCGGGGAAATACAGGATGTTGAAGTTTTTGTAGCCATACTTCCGGCAAGCTCCTATACCTATGTTGAAGCCAGTTTGGATCAAACCAGGGAATCATTGGTTAAATCAGTGGGCAATTGTTTGCAATATATGGGTGGGGTTCCACAGGCTATTGTTGTCGATAATTTAAAGTCAGCAGTTACAAGTTCAAGTAAGAACGAACCAATCATTAATAAAACCTTTCGGGATATGGGACACCATTATGGATGTGTCATTAACCCAACACGGCCATATTCCCCTCAAGACAAAGCGTTAGTAGAAGGGGCTGTTAACCTGGTATATCAACGCATTTATTATCCATTATCAAACATGACATTCTTTAGTTTAAATGATTTAAATAAACAGTTAAAGGTAATGCTCGAACAATATAACAGTTTTAAACTCCAAACTACCGGGGTAAGTAGGTTTAAACAGTTTATTGACTATGAGAAAGAACTCCTTTCCCCTCTTCCTACAGAGGCTTATCAGCTTAAATACTATAACCGCGCTAAAGTTCAAAAGATGGGATACATTTATTTAAGTGAACGAAAGAATTATTACAGTGTTCCATATCGTTATATCGGCAAACATGTTATGGTTCAACATTGTGCTGATACGGTTGAAATATTTTACAATAAAGAACGGATAGCAAGCCATTTAAAAAGTTATCGAAGAGGCAGTTATACAACTGTGAAAGGACACTTGTCCAGTACACACCACTATTATCAATCGTGGAGCAAAGATTTTTTTGTTAAAAAGGCTGCCGTTATTGGAGAACAAACGGCCTCATATGTAGCAAAACTCATCGACCAGCAAACTTACCCTGAAATTGGGTATAAACGGGCGCAAGGAATCGTACAACTAAAAAGCAAATACCCCCTGGAACGTATTGAAGCAGCATGTAAAAAAGCAATAGTTTTTGATATCTGTTCCTTTAGGATTATTGAAAATATCCTTAAAAACAAAACCGATACAGAACTTGAAAGTACCCAGTTGCAGCATACTATTAAACCTCATTCAAATCAAAGAAAAGCCGGTAATTTTAATTAAAACCTTGTAAAATGAATAACCATAGTACAATTGAAAAAATGAAACAAATGCGCCTTTCGGGAATGGCCGAAGCGTATTATAACGATTTGCAAACATCAAATTATCAAAACTATACCATTGACCAATATTTAACTATGTTGGTTGATCAGGAATGGGAAGCCAGGCAGGAAAGAAAAATAAAAAGCCTAATTGCTAAAGCCCGGTTTAAAGTGCAAGCATCATTAAGTGATGTTGACTACAGCCATCCCCGCAACCTTGATAGAAATTTGTTTGAACGTTTAACTACGCTTGACTTTATTAAACAAAAAGAGAATATAATAATTACAGGCCCTACCGGGTGTGGCAAAAGCTGGCTATCGCAGGCAATTGCACTACATGCCTGTCAGATGCTTTATAAAACGTTATATTTTAATACCTCCAGGTTAATGGATGAAGTTAAATTAACCAAATTGCAGGGCAATTACCTTACTTTTCTAAGAAGGATACAAAGTTCAAATTTATTGGTTCTCGATGACTTTGGTTTATCTCCTATAGACCAATATCAAAGACAGGCCCTGCTTGATATTGTAGAGCATAAATATGATAATGCATCCATAATTTTTAACTCCCAGATACCTGTGAAAGACTGGCATTCTTTAATTGGTGAAGATACCATTGCTGATGCAATTTTAGACCGGATTGTATATTCTTCTCACAGAATAGAATTAGACGGTGATTCTTTAAGAAAAAAACGAATGAAAAAATGAATAACTTAGCCATCAGAAATCGGTTTTAATTTTGGCAGGGTATCATAAGAATCACTGGCAGGGTATCATCGGAATATCCA
>JANQHI010000010.1 GCA_028282705.1 Prolixibacteraceae bacterium
AAAGTTAAATTGAAAAACTACTAGCAACATCTTGATCCCATTGGATTTCAGCTAATTTTCCTTCCATAGCTTTGGCTATGCAAGAAAAATGGAGCTTCATCACTGATAATCAATATGTCACTCTCGAAATTCCCCTCTAACTTTAAACAACTTCTGTTTTAAACAAGCCTCAAAAATAATAATTTGCCATGGTATTCAACCAAAAAATAAACAAAAACAAGTTAGGTGCCAATCCTGTTGCCTTGTATTTTCTATACCTTTGTATTTCAAATTTTGAACATAATGAATCCAAAAATTATACAATTAATTGCTGACAACCTTGGTGTTCAGCCTAATAGTGCGAACAATACCATTGAATTACTAACTGAAGGAGCTACTGTGCCTTTTATTTCAAGGTATAGGAAAGAAAAGACAGGTAGCCTGGATGAAGTACAAATTTCAGCTATTAAAACCCAATATGAAAAGTTTGAAGAGCTTGAAAAACGTAAAATCACTATATTAACAACTATTGAAGAACAGGGCAGCCTTACACCTGAATTAAAAGCAAGGGTTGAGAATTGTTATGATGCCACTGAGCTAGAGGATATTTACCTACCCTACAAACCAAAAAGGAAAACAAAAGCATCAGCAGCTAAGGAAAAAGGGCTGGAACCTTTGGCAAAAATCCTAATGAAACAATATGAACAGGATCCTGAAGGAAGGGCATATTCATTTTTAAACCAAAAGGTTGAAAATGTAGAAGACGTACTAGCAGGGGCACGTGATATTATTGCTGAGTGGGTTTCAGAAAATGAAAGGGCAAGGAATATAGTTAGAAGGTCTTTTGACCATACTGCTACAATTCGTTCAAAACTGGTCAAAGGAAAAGAGGAAGAGGGCATTAAATACCAGGATTATTTTGACTGGGAAGAACCTTTAAAAAAATGCCCATCTCACAGGCTATTAGCCATCAGGCGTGGTGAAAAAGAAGGTATTTTGAGGGTTTCAATAACCCCTGATGAAGAGCAAGTGTTGGATAAGTTAGAGAATTATTTTGTAACAGGAAATAATGAAAGTTCACAAGAGGTTGCCCTAGCTGTAAAAGACAGCTACAAAAGGTTGCTACAACCTTCTATTGAAACTGAATATGCCAACCTGTCAAAAGAAAAAGCTGATACTGAGGCCATCCATGTTTTTGCAGAAAACCTGAAGCAACTATTGCTTGCAGCCCCATTGGGGCAAAAGAGGGTATTGGCTATTGACCCTGGTTTCAGGACAGGATGCAAAGTAGTGTGCCTAGACGAACAAGGAAACCTGCTCCATAATGAAACCATCTACCCACACAAGCCTCAGGAAGAAAGGAAAATGGCTGCAAAAAAAATAACCTCAATGGTGAGTGCCTACCAAATTGAGGGTATTGCCATTGGGAATGGTACTGCCAGCCGCGAAACAGAATATTTCATAAAAAAGTTAAGGTTTGACAGGGAGCTTAGGGTTTACATGGTCAGTGAGGATGGTGCTTCTGTTTATTCAGCTTCAAGTATTGCAAGGGAAGAATTCCCCCAATATGATGTTACTGTGAGAGGGGCTGTATCTATTGGCAGGCGCTTGATGGACCCACTGGCAGAACTGGTTAAAATTGACCCAAAAGCTATTGGTGTGGGGCAATACCAGCATGATGTAGACCAGAAAGAACTTAAAAAAAGTCTGGATTCTGTGGTTGAATCAAGTGTCAACAAAGTTGGGGTAAATGTAAATACAGCCAGCAAACATTTGCTTACCTATATTTCTGGATTAGGTCCACAATTGGCTCAAAACCTGGTTAGTTTCAGAAAAGAGAATGGAGCCTTTAATTCAAGAAATGAATTGAAGAATATCCCCAGGATGGGTGCCAAAGCATTTGAACAGGCTGCTGGCTTCCTTAGGATTGCTGATGCTGCAAACCCCCTTGACAATTCTGCTGTACACCCTGAATCATACCATATTGTTGAAAAAATTGCACAAGAACTGGGCTTGCAAATCTCAGAATTGATTGCTAATGATGTAATCCTTGATTCAATTGACCTAAAAAAATATGCCACAGAAGAAGTGGGGTTGCCTACCCTTACTGATATTATCAAAGAATTGAAGAAACCAGGGCGTGACCCAAGGAAAGCCATCAAGGTATTTGAGTTTGCACAGGGTATTTATAAAATTGAGGACCTGGTTGTTGGTGATACCCTCCCAGGGATTGTAAATAACATTACCAAGTTTGGGGCATTTGTTGACCTGGGGATAAAAGAATCAGGGCTTATCCACATTTCAGAAATGGCTGACAGGTTCATTTCTGACCCAAATGAAATTGTAAAACTATACCAGCATGTGAAAGTTAAAATCCTTGAAGTTGATATTACCAGGAAAAGGATACAGCTATCCTTAAAGCAAGTACCTCAGGAATAATTGGTTTGAGTTACAACTAAACTATCTCTTTATTATCTTGGAGCTTCAGGGGTAATTGCCCACAATATCACATAAATCAGCAAGCCTGGAAACCCTGCCAGCAACAGAGAAAGTACCACATATAAAACGCGGATGATAGTGATATCATAATTAATAAACTCAGCAAAACCTGCCAGTACCCCTCCCAAAATCCTGTCATGTGAGCGATACATGCGTTTACGAAAACTTTGGTTGTTCATAATACAGTTTAATTTTGACCTATTTCCCTGTCATAAAGTTCATCCTGGTTTTCAAACTCATCTTCCAGGAAAGTTTCAGCAAGCTCCAGGAGTTGTTCAATAAGGTCTTCATTTTGTGGATCATCATCCAGCCAATGGATTACCTGGTTGCTCCAAAAGTCTTCTATATCACTCTCAACTATAAACCTGGGCTCTTCAGTATGCACCACAAAAATAGTATCAGGCGTTTCCTGTGAATTGTCAGCAAGTAAGAATTTAGGTAACATAGTTTGTAGTTTTTGTTTAAAGCAAATATAAAGAAAATCCTTAAAGTTGACTATCCCCGTGGCAAGCCAAGGGGTATTTTCGCCATCCCGATAATTATCGGGATTATTTCAGCTTGAAAGCTGAAAACCAGATTTTCATTATTTTACCCCTCTGTCAGTCATCCGACTGACATCTCCCCTATTTTTAGGGGAGAAAATAAAGAAACCTCGCGGCATCCCTATTAAATCGGAAACGAGGAATTATTTGATTAACTTTTTAAAAACAGCATTGCTCTTTTAAATTACTTTAAAGAATTCTTTTACCTTTTCTCTTTTTTCCTGAAAATATCTTTGATCTTTTCCCACACTTTTTTCTCTTTCTTTTCCTTCTTTTCTGATTGATGGGGTTGTTCTTTCTTATCTTTTTTGCCAAAAATTTTGCTGAAATCAAAAAAACGTTTCTCAACTTCCAATACTTCTTTATAGTGTGGGATATTTAAACTGGCCAGCATCTCATCTGAAGGTTTTTCAAATTCCAATAACTTCCAACCTGAAAATGATGGGTCTTTATAAAGTTTGTGGTAAAATTTCCCAACAATGGGTAATGCCATGTAACCACCTTGTCCATAAGTAATTGTACGAAAATGCACAGCTGGGTCTTGAGCTCCAACCCAAACACCTGTAACCAGGTTTGGAGACATGCCAATAAACCACCCATCTGATTGGTTTTGGGTAGTTCCTGTTTTTCCTGCAAAATCAGAATTAATGCCATAAATGGTTTTCATAATGCTGCCTGTACCTGTTGTTACCACTGAGTTTAACATATGGGTTATAGCCCTGCAATTTTTAGTATCCAACACATTTTCCTGTTCCTGGATATTCTCAAATTCCTCCAAAATGTTGCCTTCAGCATTAGAAATAGAAACCAGGTAATATGGTTTTACCTGGTGCCCCCCATTAGCAATGGCAGCATAAGCACACACCATCTCTTCTAATGAGATTGATGCAACCCCTAATGCCAGTGAAGGATATTTGGGCAAGCCTGATGTTATCCCAAGCTTTCTGGCTGTCCTTACAACATCATTGACCCCTGTTTCCATTAGCACCTCAACAGCCACAGTATTAATTGATTCAGATAAAGCCCCTTCCATGGAATAATACCCCTCATAGTTATCGTGTGAGTTCTTGGGTGACCAATCATCATAATCATCATAAATTTTCTTCTCATTGGCAAAATAGTGTGTTGGCTCAATACCATCCTCAAGTGCAGCCAAATACACAATGGGTTTAAATGTAGACCCCACCTGCCTTTCTGAAGTGGTATGGTCATATTTAAAATAGCGGAAATCAATGCCTCCAATATAAGCTTTTACTTCTCCATAATCTGGGTCAATGGCTAGTAAACCAGTATTAAGGTATTTCAGGTAATGTTTTATTGAATCCAAAGGACTCAGGTTTTTCTTCTTTATTCCATCCCATGTAAAAATATGCACAGGCTTTTTTACTTTGAAAACCCTATCAATTTCCTCTTCTGGCATGCCTTTGGCAACCAATTTTTTGTAGTGGGCTGATCTTTTCATAGCCCTCATTACAACTCCCACATCCTTGCCCCATGGAGGCTGTCCTTTCCAGTGGTTATCAAAAACCCTTTGAAGCTGCTTCATATGCTCCCTAACACTTTGTTCAGCATACTTTTGCAATTTGTAGTTTACTGTGGTTTGTATCCTCAACCCATCTGTATACAAATTATAAGGTGTCCCATCAGGCTTATTGTGTTCCTCACACCATTTCACTAACCGTGGCCTTAGCTTCTCAACAAAATATGGGGCTGGTCCCCTGTTATAGCTGATGACCTGGTACCTTAACCCCAAAGGTTCAGCTTTATAAAAATCACCTTCAGCCTTGGTAATGTAGCTATATTTCACCATCTGGTTTATAACTACATTCCTTCTTTCAAGAGCTTTTTCAGGATGTGCCCTAGGGTTATAAGTTGAATTCGCCTTAAGCATACCAACCAATACTGCTGCCTCATTTACTTTTAATTGTAATGGTTTTTTACTAAAAAAACGTTCAGCAGCTGTTTCAACACCAAATGTATTTTCAGCAAAAGGGACAGTATTTAAATAGAAAGTGAGAATTTCATCTTTTGAATAAATTTTCTCAAGCCTGTAAGCAATTATAGCCTCCCTGAGCTTATTTACTGGCAAAGTGAAAATGCTGAAATTCCTTCGTGGGTAAAGGTTCTTGGCAATTTGCTGGCTTAATGTGCTGCCTCCACCAGCCCTCCTGTTCTGCAATAAAATTGATTTGAACAGAACCCTCAGCAATGCTTTTTCATCAATACCTTTATGCTCATAAAAACGCGCATCTTCAGTGGCTACCAGTGCATGTATTATATTGGGTGAAATCTCATCAAAAGAAACATTGCTCCTGTTCTGGATATAATACCTCCCCAATAATTTCCCCTCTTCAGAAAAAACCTCAGATGCTACAGGATTGGTAATTTTTTGCAATTGCCCTTTTGAAGGTACCGGACCTGTTATACCTATGTAAACAATAAAGAAAAATAATGCTGATAACAGGATACAAACTATGCCTGCTTTAAATAAAAAAAACAATATTTTTTTTCCAATACTTTGTTTGGGTTGTTTCTTTTTGGTTTTCCTTTTAACAGGTTTCCTCCTGGTTCTCGCTGAAGGTTTTACTGGAGCCTTTTTTACCATTATACTAAAATTTCTATCAAAACTAGGTGATTGGTTAAGCAGCCACAAATAGAATAACGAAATGAAAGGCTATTTTATGCACATTAACTTGTCAATATTTTCATGTGCAAACCATTTACAAATGAATTCATGAACAAAACAAAATTATGTAACTTGTGCAATAATGAATTTTGAGGGCATGAAAGTAGCAATAACAGGTGCAGGAGGATATGTTGGTACAAAAATATCAAACAGGTTAACAGAGCTCGGCTTTGAGGTTGAGAAAGTGCCTCGTGGGCTACTTTATGGAGATGCCCATGTTTTGGCAAAGCAACTTTCAGGTACTGGCATTATCATCCATCTTGCAGGAGCTTCTATCCTGAAAAGATGGACAAAAAAATATAAAAAGGAAATCTATGAGAGCAGGGTAGTAACCACGAAAAATCTGGTAAAAGCAATCAATTATTTGGATGAAAACCAACAACCCAAGTTGTTTATTTCAGCTTCAGCTATTGGCATTTACGAAAATGGCATAGTACATACTGAAGAGAGCAGAAGTTTTTCTGCCAGTTTTGTATCTGATTTAATTAAAAAATGGGAATCAGCATCAGAGCCATTACCCCAAAAGACCAGGAGGGTAATTTTTAGGATTGGGTTGGTACTTGGGAGTGATTCAAAAACTATAGAGGATCTTCTTCCTACTTTCAAATTAGGGCTAGGGGGCACCATAGGAAGAGGGAAACAGGCATTTCCTTTTATACACATTGAAGACCTGTTGAAGGCTATTACCTGGGCATTGCAAAATAGCAAAACAGTAGGTACTTATAATTTGGCAGCCCCAGAAAATATTTCCAATAAAGAATTCACAAGTCAATTGGCAACCAGGTTGAAACGCCCGGCAATTTGGACAATACCTAAGTTCTTTTTGTATATCCTTTTTGGGAAAGCATCAGTTTTGCTTACAGACAGCCCCCAGGTACTGCCACAAAGATTATTGCATGAAGGCTTTAAATTTAATTACCCTACTCTTTCAAAAAGTTTGGACGAAATATTAGGAAAGTAACCTGTTAATCCCAGTAACTATCCACAAATCGTGCTTCATTATCCTTGATCTCAAAAACCCAGTAGCGCCTTGAAATGCACCCTGCAGGGCAATCCCCCCTGCCAATACTAAAATAAATGGTAGCTTTTTGTTTATTGCGTTCTATGGTTATGTTATCTCCATCAGTACACCCACCATTATTTTCGGCCATAATAACTGGGGTTAAATCCTGGAAAGCGTCAATTATAGGTAATAAATTGTATGTTTCGCCAGTTGTAACTGAAAGCCATGGAAAATCAGGGTAACGATAAGATAACCTCACAGAATCAAGCCCATAGGTATTGATCAAATCATCTAATGGCTGGCTCCCAATTGGGAATTCTTTGTTAACCAATTTGATAATTTCTGGAGCTTCAGTGTCAACTTTCATTACTATTGAATTTAAACTGAAACAATAAAGTGTGTGAATATTATAATAATTGAAAACAGTATCAGTTTCTGGTGTTTCAAGCTCATAAACCATTTGTAACATGGCTAATAATTCATTGATTTCACCTTCATCCAATACAGGGTCATTAAAATTAAAATGGCTTGGGTTTGCCTTTATTTCTTCAAAGTAAATGTGTTTGCAATCTAACAGGTAGTTGTCTTTAATAAAAGATTCCACAATAATATCATCAAAATTAAGGAGGGAATCATTACAGCCTGCAAACATTAATAACAGGATGAGCCAAATGGTTTGCTTAATATGTCTCATAGCTATTTTTTATTTGACAGATTATCTTAAAACAAAATGGTTGCGTTTCAGTGGGCATAAAAAAAACCTCGTCCCAAACAGGAACGAGGTTGTCAATATAATTGCTAAAATTAATTAGTCAACTTGAGGACCAGCAGCAACCAATGCTTTACCTTCTTCGTTATCAGTATATTTAACGAAATTCTTCACAAAGCGGCTACCTAGGTCTTGAGCTTTTTCATTCCACTCAGCTACATCAGCATAAGTATCACGTGGGTCGAGAATATTAGTATCCACACCTTTCAATTCAGTCGGGATTTCCAAGTTGAATACAGGAAGGTTTTTGGTTGGAGCATTCTCAATAGAACCATCAAGGATTGCATTTATGATACCACGAGTATCCTGGATAGAAATACGTTTTCCAGTTCCATTCCAACCAGTGTTTACTAGATAAGCTTCTGCTCCATGCTCTTCCATTTTCTTTACTAATTCCTCACCATATTTAGTTGGGTGTAATGAAAGGAAAGCAGCACCAAAACAAGCTGAGAAAGTTGGCTGAGGAGAAGTAACTCCACGCTCAGTACCAGCTAATTTTGCAGTAAATCCTGAAAGGAAGTGGTATTTAGTTTGGTCTGGAGTCAGTTTTGCAACTGGAGGAAGTACTCCAAATGCATCAGCACTCAAGAAAATAACTTTTTTTGCATGGCCAGCTTTTGAAACAGGCTTCACAATATTTTCAATGTGGTGGATTGGGTAAGAAACACGAGTGTTTGCAGTTACTGATTTATCATCAAAATCAATCTTGCCATTTTCATCAACAGTTACATTCTCAAGAAGGGCATCGCGCTTGATTGCTCCATAAATTTCGGGTTCTGCCTCTTTATCCAAGTTGATGGTTTTTGCATAACACCCACCTTCAAAGTTAAAGATACCATCATCATCCCAACCATGCTCATCATCACCAATTAACTGGCGGCTAGAATCAGTTGACAGGGTTGTTTTACCAGTACCTGAAAGGCCAAAGAAGATAGCAACATCACCTTCTTCGCCAACATTTGCAGAACAGTGCATTGAAGCCATACCTGCTTTTGGTAAGTAGTAGTTCATCATGGCAAACATACCTTTTTTCATCTCACCACCATACCAGCTACCACCAATAACCTGCATTTTTTCCCTTAAGTTGAATACAGTATAAACTTCTGAGTTCATACCAAATTCTTGCCAACGCTCATTTTTAGTTTTAGAAGCGTTCATCACTACAAAATCTGGCTCTCCATAAGTTTCCAGTTCTTCAGCACTTGGGCGTAAGAACATGTTTGTTACAAAGTGTGCTTGCCATGCAACTTGCATAATAAAACGAACTTTCAAACGGCTGTTTTCATTGGCTCCTAAGAAAGTGTCAACAACAAACAAACGGCTGTTTGACAATTGTTTTGTTGTAATTCCTTTTAAATGTGACCAAGCTTCTTCTGAAACTTTTTTATTGTCGTTTGGTGATTCAGGAGTAGTCCACCAAATATCTGATGATTCTTCGTTTTCAACAACGAATTTATCCTTAGGAGAACGACCTGTAAAAATACCAGTCATTACATTAACTGCATCCAATTCTGTTAATTGGCCTTTTTCAAAACCTTCTAATGAGGGATTCATTTCCTCTTCAAATAACTGCTCGTAAGATGGGTTATGTACGATCTCTTGTACACCAGTGATCCCATACTTTGATAAATCAATGTTTTTCATAACTGACTAATAATTAGCTTTTTAATTGCGACATATTTCAAATCTACTCACGCACAAAAATAATTTATTTTTCTAGTTTGTTAACCTTAACTTACCTATTAAGGTTTAATTTTAGTACAATTAAACATTCTCTTAACACATCAGTACAATTTATAATGTTTTCTTATTTTATCTTTACTAAAGTCCATAAAAAAAAATGTTGCAACTTATACAAGCTTACAACATTCACATTATGTAAATATTTAACTAGTTCTTATGATCTGGGATGAAATTGATTTATAGTTGATTTTAAATAATCACGGTCAAGATGGGTATAAATTTCAGTAGTAAGTATAGATTCATGCCCCAACATCTCCTGAACAGCCCTCAGGTCAGCCCCTCCATTAATAAGATGTGTAGCAAATGAATGCCTGAATGTATGTGGGCTGATTTTCTTTTCAATGCCTATTTTGGCTGCAAGGTTCTTGATTATGGTGAAGACCATGACCCTACTGAGCTTTTTCCCTCTTTTATTTAGAAACAGGATATTCTCACTTTCCTTGCTAATCTTTAAAGTTTTCCTTTTTTCATTCAGGTATTTATTAATTTCAAGGATACCATTTTTACTTATGGGAACCAGCCTTTCTTTACCAGCTTTCCCTTCTACTTTTATAAAGCCCTGCTCAAAAAACAGGTTTGTCAATTTCAGGTTCACTAGTTCTGAAACCCTTAACCCACAACTATACAATGTTTCAAGCATAGCCTTATTCCTTTGCCCTTCTGGTTTTGATAAATCAATGGCATCAATCAGGTTGTCAATTTCTTCCATGGATAGTACCTCAGGTAGTTTACGCCCCACTTTAGGGGACTCCAATAATGAGGTTGGGTCACTAACAATTTTTTCCTCTATAAGAAGGAATTTGAAAAATGATTTTATCCCTGAAATTGTGCGTGCCTGCGTCCTGGGGCTTACCCCTTTAGCATTCAAATCTTCAACAAAACTTTTTAAATGCTGTAATTTTACTTTTTCAGGGGTCATTCTTTTGAAGTTTGCTTCTAAAAATTCGGCAAGTTTGGTTATATCATTTATATAAGCTGCAACTGAGTTTTGTGATAAAGATTTTTCTAACTTAAGATAATTTTCATATCCTTTTTTGCTGTCATCCCATTTCATAGCAATAGATTTATCTTTGTTAAATTAACACTTTTGTATATTTTTGGTTTAAACAATGCTAGAGAATTTTACTAGCTATTCACCTAATTTAATGTAAAATACGTGCCTGTAAGACATAATTTTTACTACGTAATAATATAAAAATAGTTATAAAAAATCATTAAATTCCCTAAAATGTTAATTATGTTTATTAAGTAAAGAATTTAGTTTAAAGAAAAATAAAATGAAGATATTAATAATAAATGGGCCAAATTTAAACTTGCTGGGGCGTAGGGAAAAGAGCATCTATGGTGATATAAATTTTGAAGATTATTACAACTCACTTGTTAAAACATACCCTTCCATTGAATTTTCATACTTCCAATCAAATGTTGAGGGTGAATTGATCAATAAGATCCATGAAGTTGGTTTTGGTTTTGATGGTATTATAATCAATGCTGGGGCTTATACCCATACATCAGTTGCCATACGTGATGCTATTGCCGGAATTAAAACACCAGTGGTTGAAGTGCATATTTCCAATACTTTGACCAGGGAAGATTTCAGGCACCAATCATTAATAGGCCCAGTTTGCAAGGGATGTATTATGGGTTTTGGTTTGAATTCTTATAAATTAGGCGTAGAGGCAATCCTGAATTTATAAAGCCTACCTACCTGCATGGCAAACAAAAAGGCCAGTAGTAAACAACTAAAGTATAGCAGCTTATGAGCTTTTACCTCAGTCTTTGGTTAAATAAAACTGTTGTACAATGCAAAAGGAAATCCCACTTTTTAGCCACCAACCCTTCTGAAATAAATGTTAAGGATAAGATAGTTTTACTTAAGCTTAATCTTTTATTCCTATCTTGAATCAAAAAATAAAATAGCTTTGCGCGTCCAATTAAAAAAACAGGAATATGAGGCGTACAAAAATAGTAGCAACCATATCAGATAAAAGGTGTGAGGTTGGTTTTCTTCAATCACTATATGAGGCAGGGATGAATGTTGCAAGGATAAACACTGCCCATGTCACAACAGAGAGTGGAAAAGAAATTGTTGAAAACATCAGGAAGGTTTCTGATGAAATAGCCATCCTTATTGATACCAAAGGTCCAGAGATAAGGACAATTAATTTAGAAGGAAGCATTGAGGTTAAAGAAGGTGATACCCTATCTTTTTCAGGAAAGTTTACTGAATCAAACCAACAACAGGTTTTGGTTTCTTATAGCAACTTTGCACAAGATGTACCTGTTGCAAGTACCATCCTGGTTGATGATGGTGACATAGCCCTTGAAGTAGTTAGCAAAACTGAAGATGTGCTGGAATGCAAAGTGTTAAATGATGGAACCATTAAAAACAAAAAAAGCATCAATGTACCTGGGGTTAGTGTCAACTTGCCCTCACTTTCAGAAAGGGACAAAGAATTTATCCTTTTTGCCATTGAACACAACCTGGATTTTATTGCCCATTCCTTTGTCAGGAATAAAGGGGATGTGCTGGCTGTGCAGCAGATACTTGATAAGCAAGGCAGTACTATAAAAATAATTTCTAAGATTGAAGACCTGGATGGTGTAAATAATATTGATGAAATATTGCAACATTCTTATGGGATTATGGTGGCTCGGGGCGACCTGGGTATTGAAATATCAGCTGAAAAGATACCAGGTATCCAGAGGCGCCTGATAAGGAAAGCTGTACAGAATAAAAAACCTGTTATTATTGCCACACAAATGCTTCACAGCATGATTGAGCACCCACGCCCAACCAGGGCTGAAGTGAGTGATGTAGCCAATGCCATTTTCTCAAGGACAGATGCCATTATGCTAAGTGGGGAAACTGCTTATGGGAAATACCCAGTCGAGGCAATCAAGATTATGGACAAAATTGCCCGTGAATCAGAAAAAGGGAAAGACAGCAGGAATGACTACACACACCCTGTAATCACCCCTGATGAGATACCTGCTTACCTGGCACAATCAGCCATAAAGGCATCAAAAGAGCTGAACCCAAAAGCAATAATAACTACCACTACCACAGGAAGGACTGCCAGGTATTTGGCAGCTTACAGGCCAGTTGTACCTGTTTTCACCAAATGCCATTCAATGAATGTGGTCAGGCTAATGGCTTTATCTTATGGGATTGTGCCTTCATTCTTACCCATAAAAAAGAATAAATTGAAAATTGAGAAAGCTGCTATCAGTTCCTTGCTTGAAAACAACAGCATCCAGGAAGAAGATTTGATCATCTACCTTGGTGGAAGGTTTGGCGAAGATTGTGGGGCTACTTTTGTTGAAATTTCTGATGCTGGCAAACTGGTCTCTGACCCAAAGGTTATTATTTCAGTATAGAAAATAGCTTATGCCATTAAGAAGCCCAATGTTGTTTTAAGGGCAACATTGGGTTTCTTTTTACCTAAAGTCTATTACTTCAATATCAGGATACTTTGATGCATTAAAAACAAACATTTTTTCGTCCATTGGCTTGTTTGTTTCCATTTTTGTGACCTCTATACCATATAAATTTCCATCAAAGCCATACATGATGGCTTTGTCAATCATCAGGGTATTCTTATTGATACAAATGGTTACTTTTGAATAGTCCAGTTCATCACTTTGTGGGATCAGGTCTATGTAGTAAAGAGGTTTCCCTTTTTCTTTTTTCTCTTCAATAAACTTATAGTCAAACCCTTTCTCATAAATCTGGAATATGGTTGCAGGATCCATCAGTTCCTGCCCTCCATCTTCTTTTGATGTGATACTGACCTGGTTACCATCAGCCTGGTAGCTCCATATCGTTTCTCCATCTGAATACACTTCAACACCCAAGTCTGGCAACTCCACCATATATTTATCACCTTTTAGGTTTAATGAACCATTGTTTTTCTCCTTTATATTCTCTTCAATATTTTCCATTGAAAAAGAAAACCTTGCTGAAATACTTGTAAATGATTTTGTTTTTTTACTTACCTGGTCTAAAATATTTTTTGCTTTTTGGTCTTGCTGGGCTAAAACTGATGTTCCTATCAGTAAAATAAAAATGGCAATTAATTTCCTCTTCATCTGTAATTTTTTAGTTCAAGCTATTCAATAACTGTTCCAAACTGTATTCATCCTGTATTTGTACCTGGCGAGCTTTACTCCCTTCACTGGGTCCCACTACACCAGCAGCTTCAAGCTGGTCCATGATGCGCCCGGCCCTGTTATACCCTATTGATAATTTTCGTTGGATCATGGATGTTGAGCCCATTTGGTTTAGCACCACTAACCTGGCTGCCTCTTCAAACAATTCATCCAGGCTGTTCAGGTCTGCATCAATAGGTTCATCATCTTCACTAACATATTCGGGTAATAGGAATGGCTGTGGGTATCCTTGCTGCCCTGCCACATAGTTACACATTTCCTCAACCTCTGGTGTATCAATAAATGCACATTGTACCCTGGTTATGTTGCTACCTGATGCAATGAGCATATCCCCTTTTCCTATGAGCTGGTTAGCACCAGGAGTATCCAGGATGGTGCGCGAATCAATCATTGAAGCCACTTTAAAAGCAATCCTGGCAGGGAAGTTTGCTTTAATAACCCCAGTAATAATATTGGTTGATGGCCTTTGTGTAGCAATGATCATATGGATACCAACTGCCCTGGCAAGTTGTGCTATCCTGGCAATTGGTAATTCAATTTCTTTGCCTGCTGTCATAATCAGGTCAGCAAACTCATCAATGATCACCACTATATAAGGCAAATACCTGTGCCCTTTTTCAGGATTTAACCTCCTGCTAATGAATTTTTTGTTATACTCTTTTATGTTCCTTGCATGGGCACGTTTCAGCAATTCATAACGCAAATCCATCTCAACATTGACCGAGTTCAGGGTATTTTTTACTTTCTGGATATCAGTGATGATTGAATCATCCTCGCCAGGTAATTTAGCCAAGAAGTGGTTTTCTATGGATGAATAAATACTTAATTCTACTTTTTTGGGGTCAACAAAAATAAATTTGATTTGTGCCGGGTGCTTCTTATATATCAATGAAGCAATCATTACATTTAACCCAACTGATTTCCCCTGCCCTGTTGCACCAGCAACCAGGATATGTGGCATCTTCACCAGGTCAAACATATAAGTTTCATTGGAAATTGTTTTGCCAACGACCATGGGTAGCTCACCTGTTGATTCCTGGAATTTCCTGGAACTGATAATGGATTTCATTGAAACCACTTCAGGGTTCTGGTTGGGCACTTCAATACCAATGGTACCCCTTCCGGGAATTGGGGCTATGATCCTAATACCCAAGGCTGCCAGGCTTAATGCAATATCATCTTCCAAGTTTTTGATCTTGGCAATCCTGATACCTGGGGCAGGAACAATCTCATATAAAGTAATGGTTGGACCAATGGTTGCCCTGATCTTGGTAATCTCAATCTTATAATGCCTGAGTGTTTCAACAATTTTGTTTTTGTTTGAAATCAGCTCTTCATTGCTTACTTCTGCATTCCCTGAATGGTGATCTAGTAGCAGTTCAACAGGGGGAAGTTTGTAATTTGACAACTCCAGTGTTGGGTCATAATCTTCCATCTGGGTTATATCCTGCTCTGCCTCCTCTTCTTCAACACCTTCCTCAACTGTCAGTTCAGGGCCATTACCATCAGGTTTACTTACCTCCATAGCTTCTGGTATTTCCACTTCTGTTGAATTATCTTCTTCCTTTACAATAGTTTCCTCTTCAGCCTGCTCTTCATCAGGGTCAAAAATAGCTTTAACAATATCATCCTCTTCAATAACTTTGCTTATTGACTCTTCAAATATCAGGTCTCCTTCTGGGTTTTCTTCAAGGCCTTCTTCATCAACAACTGGCATATCCTGGTTTTCAGGTTGCTTTTTCCTGACCAGTTTTTTAATAAAAGGAAGGGTATTTTCAAAGCTAACTGTAAGCACAATGAGGGCAGTTAAAAACAGGAGTAAAATGGTTCCTGTTTTCCCAATTAATGAGCTCAGCCAAATGCCAATGATAAACCCATACTGGCCTCCAAGGTATGTATAGGTTCCTGCATCATTTTTCATAAACAGGAAACCAAGTGTTACTGAAAACCAGGCAATTGATATTAATGACAGCCAAAATGATTTTTTCAGGTGTGAGACCTTCCTACCCAATGTCTTTATACCAACCAATATCATAAGGTATACAAACAAAAAAGAAGCTATACCAAACCCTTTATTAATAATGGTTTCTGCCAGGTAAGCCCCTGTTTTACCAGCCTTGTTCTGAACCTTCACATCTGAATTAAATACTAACTCTGACCATTTCAAATCAAGCTTACTTTGGTCTGCTGCACCATAAAATAAAAATGAGATAAATGCCACTAAAAGGTAAGCAGATATAATAAGAATTAGGACTCCTAAAATAAACTTAAACCTTTCATCCTTAAAAAAGGAAACTGTAACCCTCTTTTTTTTCTTATTGTCTCTTCTTTTCCTTCTTTTTTTAACTACCATATATGTTTCCTAAAGAATGTAAAAGCATGCAAATTTAACTAAAAATATCCAGCTAACCTTTTTCATCCCTCATTTTAGTTATCCTTAAATTGCTTGGTTTATAAAAGCCTTTTTCTAACTTTTTACAAGATAAAATATTTGTTTTCTATTTAAAATTAAATCTTGCTTCCCTAAAATCATTGTATAAAAAAAATGATAGAAGAAAGTTACAAATTATTATGCTTTAAACGCAAAAAACTGGTTTTAAAAACTGATTAATGCTTTAAAAAATGAGATTTTAAATTCCTAACTTAAACAACTGTTTAATAATAGGATATAGCAACACTTCCATATAGCTACAAACCTATATATTTAGTGCTTGTTTTATCATCTTTTAATTAACTGGAAATGAAAAAACTTGCTGTTGTTGCATTAGGGGGGAATGCTCTTTTAAGGGGTGATGAACACGGGACCATTGAAGAGCAAGAAAAAAACACTACTGAAACCCTTGAAAACCTGGTTTTCCTTATAAAAGATGGGTATGACCTGATCATTACCCATGGAAATGGGCCACAGGTTGGGAACATTTTATTAAGGAATGATGCAGGGAAAGAATTATATGATATTGCCCCAATGCCTTTGGATATTTGTGTAGCTGATTCACAAGGTGGGATTGGGTATATGATAGAAAGGATGATCAGGAATGTGCTGAATAAATATGGGATAAAAAAAAATGTGATCACCATGGTAACCATGGTTGAAACTGACCCTAAAGACCCTGCTTTCCACAACCCAACCAAAAGGATTGGCAAAATTTATATGGGAGAGGAAGCCAAAAAACTCGAAAAACAAAAGGGTTGGGTATTTAAACCTACCCCAAAAGTAAAGGGAGGTTGTCGCCGAGTTGTGCCATCTCCCAAGCCCAAAGACATTATCAACAAGGAAACAATAGAAACATTGACAAGGAATGGCAATATTGTCATTGCTTCAGGAGGTGGGGGTATCCCAATCTATTATGATGAAAACAGTGATGTGCGCACCATGGATGCTGTAATTGATAAGGATATGGCATCAAGCCTGTTGGCAGTAAATGTAAAAGCTGATGAGCTATACATTTTAACTGATGTGCCATTTATATATAAAAACTTTGGCACCCCAGAGCAGGAAAAACTTGAATTCCTGGATTATAATGATACTTTAAAATATCTTGAAGCTGGTACTTTTGCTGATGGAACCATGGCGCCTAAGATTGAAGCTTGCCTCCACTTTGTGAAAAATGGGGGCACAAAAAGTGTGATCACAGAAGCTACCAAACTGGAGGACAGGTCATATGGGTCAAAAATTACAATGGAATATGATTATTAAAACTGAAATAAGATGGCAATAGATTTAAACAACAAACATTTTTTAAAACTCCTTGATTTCACAACAGAAGAAATAAAACATCTGTTAGAACTTTCACTGGAGTTGAAAAAAGCTAAATATGAAAAGGTAGAAACTAAAAAACTTACAGGAAAGAATATAGCCCTGATCTTTGAAAAAAGCTCAACACGCACCAGGTGTGCTTTTGAAGTAGCTGCTTATGACCAGGGAGCACATGTTACATACCTGGGGCCTTCAGGTTCACAAATTGGGCATAAAGAAAGCATTGAAGATACAGCAAGGGTATTAGGCAGGATGTATGATGGCATTGAATATCGTGGTTTTGGGCAGGAAGTGGTTGAAACATTGGCTGAATATGCAGGTGTACCTGTTTGGAATGGACTTACCAATGAATTCCACCCTACACAAATATTGGCAGACTTCCTCACCATGATAGAAAACTGTGATAAACCATTAAATGAAATTACTTTTTGCTACATGGGTGATGCACGCAACAACATGGGTAACTCATTAATGGTTGGGGCAGCAAAAATGGGGATGGATTTCAGGGCAGCAGCCCCTGCTGAATGCCAGCCATCAAAAGAACTGCAAGATCAATGCAGGGAAATTGCTAAAACCACAGGTGCTTCAATAACCATTACTGATAATGTAGAAGAAGCTGTCAAAGGTTGTGACTTTTTATATACTGATGTTTGGGTATCAATGGGTGAAGCTGGTGAAGTTTGGGAAAGCAGGATCAAACAACTGATGCCTTATCAGGTGAATAAAAAAACCATGGAGTTTACAGGCAACCCTGATGTAAAATTCCTACACTGCCTGCCAGCTTTCCATAACAGGAAAACCAAAGTGGGTGAAGAGATTTTCCAAAAATTTGGGATTGATGCCATGGAAGTTACAGAAGAAGTATTTGAAAGCAGTGCTTCCATTGTTTTTCCACAAGCTGAAAACAGGATGCATACCATAAAAGCTGTAATGGTAGCTACCCTTGGTGATAATTAAACCACATACTACCATAATGCAAAAAGAAGGCTGCCCACTGGCAGCCTTCTTTATACCAAAACCAAACTATAAGGAGATAAATTAGTTATCCTACCTCATAATACAGGTACAGAAAATAACTAATCTTTTAATCTCGGGTCACAGCACCCAATCCTTCTATATTTTTATGTACATCAGGGTCTCCTTTGTAACGCACCTTCCCTACCCCTTCAATTTTTGCATACAATGTTTCAACTGCATGGACACTGGCTGTACCAATCCCTTCAATTTTCACTTTTACTTCATCAGCTTTTAACTCAACAGCATCAACATGCCCGGCTCCTGACACTTTAACGTCAAGGCTTTTGGTATAACCTTCCAGGTCAAATAAAACCCCACCTTCACTTATGGTAGAAACATTGTTAGCTTTCAAGTCCATTTCAATTTTAGCCCCTCCTTCAACATGAACAGTAATATCATCCAGATCAACATAACCTTTTGTTTCAAGCTTGACCCCTCCTTCAATATGTATCTTATCCAAGTCTTTAAAAGTTATATATAATGTTACGGGCCTAAAGCTAAACCACTCTTTAGAAATGGTCAGTTTTAGTAGCTCACCATAGCTGTTTACATCAATCTCATCAAACACATGGCTGTTAGATGATTCAATTTTTAATGAAGGAGCATTACCTTGGGTTAAAATAACTTTATACCCTCCTTCTAAATGTATCTTTGTGAAATCTTCAACTTCATATGTTTTTGTATCCCATTCATTATGGGCATTGGCTACATATGACAACTGAACAATAAAAAAACCTATAAGAAATCCAATGGAAGCAAATTTTAGAAGTTTCATGGCTATACAATTAAATTATACTTCCAAAAGTAAAGGATGAGGCAAGCAAATAGTTAACTATTTCGATAAACAACAGATATTAGTAGACAAATAAAGGTAGATAGAGAAGTTCCTGATAATCCACTTCCTTTACAATTCTTTGGCAGGTTGGGCTGTAATTAATTTCCTTGCATAAAAAGCCCCATAAAATAATAAAGAGTAAAGGATTACTGCTAGAGCTATATCCATTACCTGGATGCTTTTCATTTGAAAAAACAAGCTCCCTGCATAAACCAGGGATGCTAAAGCCATTAATAAAATAAGGTTTAGGTTTGACAGTTTTTGCTTTATCATCAATTGGTATGCATTGAAAACCCAGGTTCCTCCCAGCAAGATCAAAATAATAGGTTCAAACATGCCACCTTGCACTATTTCAACCACACCATAAATAAGCGGGATCAAGCCAGCCAACAAAAGTCCCCTCCCAATACTCCTGATAATTTTTTTCCTGACCTGAGGCTGCCCTACTGGGGGGAATAACTTGTTGGGCATTGGTCCTACCTTAAATTTTTCATCAAATAAATCCTGTTCAGATAGTATTAACCCACGTTCAATGGCTTCTTCAATTGCCAATTTTGAAGCAACTTCATTGTAGTGATCCCTCTTTTTCAAAATTTCCAGGACCTCTTTATCACTGTAATTCCCTAATTCTATTTTGAATTTTTCTACAAACTCTTTATCCTCAAAATAACCAACCATTAACCTGTTATTCATTTTAAGTGGCACAAGTTAATGCATTTCAGCAAACCAGGCAACTTATACCAAAATTTACAAAGCTGCTTGCCACATTTTACCTGATCCTAAAACTGATAGGTAAAATTATTTGCGTTAAGACAGGTATTCCTTTAAATTTACCAGGTTTTTCAAAAGTTGGAAGTTTTGAAATTACATCCAGTACCAATTTATTATATGACTCGCTTTCTGATTCCTCAAGCAATCTACAATCACTAACATTTCCATGCATATCCACGTAAAACTCCACTTTAGCACTTATTGTAGAAGCTTTGGTTTGATCTTTAATTTCTGCATAAAAATGCAACAGCATTCTGGTTTTATCCATGATATACTTATATCCCACAGTATCACCACTTACAATTTCGGGCTTGTTGGATGGGCTTTGAGGCCGTTCCTGTGGGATCACATTAAACACAGCTAATGTTTTTGTGTTATCTGGGATATTAGCCAGCAGGTTAACAAACCCCTCTGGAAGTATATTTTTTCCTTTGCCTTCAATAAGATATACCTGTTGCCCTGCTTTTTCCATTTCTTTTACTGCTCTACTCTCTTCAGCAGGATGGTCAATAACTATCCTTTCTGAATTGAACAGGCAATAAGTAGCATCAGGCAATGGCCCTCCAGGGTTTTTAAGGTTGCTTAATACCCCTTTGTTTTTATCAATTATCTCGCCACACACTTTCCCTACATACTTTTCCTTTGACTGCCCGGGTTTGGCAATTACTAACTCATCAATATATTGATGCACCTGGTAATCCATCCAATTCATTTTAAAAGCTTTTGCCTCTTGAACATCAGGAATTTTCACATACCAGATATATGTATCATTGGTAAGGAAAAAACATTTGGAGCCAGCATTATACTTTGAAATGCGTTTTATGGGTTGTGGTGGGATATACTTAGCCTTGCTCTTCACCTCATAATCTTTATATTCACCTCCTATGCTAATTGATGCATATTGCTTGCCATTGTATTCAATCATTGAGACATTTGCATCCCCTGCATCAAGGTTATCAATGCCAGCTTGCTTACTTATACTGGTCTTGTACACCATATTACCTGACTTAATAATAAAATTATCCAGGCTCAAAACATCCGGGTTCTTTTTTACCCAATCTGCCTTCCCTAAATCTTTTAATGATAAATCATTCAGGCTTGCCAAAGCATTCTCAAGGCTGATAACAGAATCATTGAGCGTTTTTAGCTTTTCCTTTTCTTTTTTTTGTGCTGACTGCAATGCTAAAATCTCCAATAAATTTTTATCCAGTTCATTCCTTAAATCCTCTACTCCATGTTTTCTGAAAAGGACATACCTCATGGAATCTTTTATAATCCTGTGTTGTTTTTTCCTGTTTTCATACTGGATAATTGTTTCAGATTCATCCTTGGGCAAAAGTAAGTTGCTGTATCCTGACATTTCTTCAGGCAACATTTTTTCAACAGCCTTTTTCAAACCACCCATTTTTTTTCTTTTGGGGGTATTAATTGAACTAATGCTGTCTATTTTTTCAGATAAAATTGAGCAGGAAAGGGTTAGTGATGGTATCTGGGCTTTTGTTTTCTTCAGCTCCTTTATAATTCTTTCCTTTTCTTCCCTTAATTCAGGCAATGGTATTTGTTGCGCCATACCCACTGAATAGGCAAATGTTAAAAGTACTAAAAAGCCTTTTTTCAAAAGCAAATTCTTTTTCATAGAACAAATTTTAAATATCCATTATATTACCATAATTCAGGCTTAGTTCATATAAACACTTATTTAGCAAGTTGCATATAAGTTTGTTTTAAACCTTCCCTAAATTTACATATTAAAACTAAGAACAAATCATAAGCATTTGATTTTTATAACCCATTATGAAATTGATATTTTTATGCAAAAACCTGCTTATTAATTTTACCCAGGTTCAAAAAATTCATTTTTATATTATCTACCATACAGGCAAACAATTAGTATTTTTACATTGTTTTAGGCAATGTTAATTTAAAGCTTTTTATCATGAATAATTTTGAATATAAAAACCCAGTTAAAATATTGTTTGGGAAAGGAGAAATCTCAAAACTAAAAGATGAGGTCCCTGAGAATGTAAAAATTATGCTCACCTATGGAGGAGGAAGTATTAAAAAGAATGGTGTTTATGGTCAGGTGATGGAAGCACTTGCTGGATGGGAAATTATTGAGTTTGGGGGCATTGAGCCAAACCCTCATTATGAAACCTGTATGAAGGCTGTGGAGGTTATAAAACATGAAAATATTGGTTTCCTGCTATCAGTTGGAGGAGGGTCAGTGTTGGATGCTACAAAATTTATTGCAACAGCAATTTATTTTGAAGGTGATGACCCGTGGGATATCCTGGCAAAAGGAGCTGAGGTAAAAAAAGCCATGCCTCTGGCTGATGTTATTACACTTCCTGCAACTGGGTCTGAAATGAATGGGAACTCAGTGATAACAAAAGATTCAACAAAAGAAAAAATGGCTTTCTCTTCCCTGCTGATAATGCCCCAGTTTTCTATCCTTGACCCTGAAACCATTTTCTCGTTACCTGAAAAGCAAGTTGCCAATGGGATTGTAGATGCCTTTGTACATGTAATTGAGCAATACCTTACTTACCCTGTAAATTCACCTATCCAGAACCGTTTTGCTGAAGGGATTTTATTGACTCTAATTGAAGAAGGGCCTAAATACTTAAAGAATAGGGATGATTATGATTCAGCTGCAAACTTTATGTGGGCAGCAACCATGGCACTAAATGGGCTGATTGGTGCAGGGGTGCCACAAGACTGGGCTACTCATATGATTGGGCATGAACTGACAGCTTTCCATGGAATTGACCATGGGCGCACCCTGGCTATTGTATTACCTGGCATTATGAAAGTAAAAAGTGAGCAGAAGAAAGAAAAAATCCTTCAATATGGTGAAAGGGTTTGGAACATCTCTGAAGGAGATGATGAGGCAAGGGTACAAAAAGCAATTGATAAAACTGTAGAATTCTTTGAATCAGTTGGTGTACCAACAAAACTGAAAGACTATGGTGTGCCTGTTGAAACCACAGTTAAAATTGTAAATCGTTTTGTAGACAGAAGGTTTAAAATTGGCGAAAACAGGGATATTTGCCCTGCCGAAATACAACTGGTGTTGGAAGATAGGCTTTAGCTCCTCAGTGGATAGTCACAGTAGGTAGCCTCATTATTTAATATCTATGAATGGTAAGCAGATTATTTAAAAAATTTTAAATAAGGTTTGAGTCTTACTTTTTCAATTTTACCTGTTTTATATCTTCCTGGATTAAGGAATTATATGCTGATAAAATGTCAAGGTAGGCTTTATTGGCTGGGTTAAACTGCTGTTTGCTTACCTGCCTCACTGAAAGGACTTTAGGAGAGGTGCCTGTAAGGAATATTGCTTCATAGTTGTGGATATTTTCTAATAAGACAGGCTCTTCTTTTAATTGATATCCTGAACCTTTGATAATACCTATCACCTTTTCACGTGTAATGCCAGATAAAACAGTTGTTGTGGGTGGGGTTGTGATTGTCTCCCCTGAAATAAAAAATACATTTGAACGGCTACCTTCCCTTATGCAGCCTTTTGAGTCAACCAAAAAAACCTCATACAGGTTGTTTTGTTTGATCATCTCATTTGCTTTCCCCCTAACATCTTGCTGAACTGTTTTTATGGTTGGGGTTTTCCTTTCTACACTGAGGATACCTACTGATACCCCATTCCTGTAATCTTCATCTTTTGGGTAATTAAAAGGGATAAAAAAGAACTGCCACAAAAGCTTTCCATCATTAAAACAAAATAACAGTTTTATATTACCCTCCTTTATTTTATTAGCTTCTATTAATTTACCAATATCATTGGTAATCAATTGATTTTGTGGAGCAGGGATTTCTTCATAGTTTTTAATTGAATATTGGAACCTTGTTAAATGGGCATCCAGGAACAATGGAGCCCTATCAATCACTCTAATTACTTCATATAAAAGCACCCCATCTTTAAATGCTGATTCGTTTAATTTTGACACAGGGAATAGTTCACCATTCCCAACAAAATAATTGCCACTATATCTTTCCATCAGATGATTTTATTATTGAAGCTGTCAAAAACTAAATTGAAAAACTACAAGCAACATCTTGATCTCATTGGACTTCAGCTAATTTTTCTTCCATCCCGAGTTTCGGGATGGGAAAAAAATGGAGCTTCGCCACTGATAATCAATATGTCACTCTCGAAATTCCCCTTTAACTTTAAACAACTTCATGGCTTAAAATTAGTAAAACTGTTTGAGCAAAAACAAAAAGCAGGAGTTCATTTACCCCTGCTTTTATAAAATCTTTACCTATGGTTTAATGTATTATTTTTTATCCAGGATCAACTTTTTAGTAATTTCAGAATCATCAGTTTTTATCCTGACAAAATACATCCCACTACTATTTCCTGACATATCAAACCTAATTAATTCACCATATTGATATTCTTTATGGAAGACCATTTCTCCTGCACTGCTGTAAACTAATACTTGCACCCCTGAGAAATTATTATTTTCAACCTCAAGGTTAACCTGCCCATTTGTTGGGTTAGGATATAGGTTAACTTCAAAAACATTAGCCAGGTCTTCTACATCAGTGATCACACTACTATTTAGCCAAATCGTGAAATTTATATCACCCACTTCAGGTGTTTCTTCAGTTAATTCAACAATCACAGTAGTATCTTGTGTATAGAATTGTACATTTACAATGACCTCATAAGACTTAACTTCTAACCCAGTAAACTTGTAAAGCCCATCATCATCAGTGTATACTGTATCAACATTTGCAGAACCTGATTTCAGGATCATTTGCACTTCTGGGGCAGGCTCCCCAGTTTCCTCTTCAGATGATAAGGTCACTGATTTATTTGGAGGGCTACCTGTTCTGGTAATTACTTTTCCTGATATAGAATAAACTTGCGAAACACTTATTTTGAATACATCAAAAGCAATTTCCCCATCACCATCAGTAGCAATTACAGTTACATAGGTATCTCCCAAATGATCTTTGGTTTCAGGGTTGATAATTAAGAAAGATTGTGTGGTTGCATCAAAAGATATCCAGCTTGGAACATTGCTACCATCAAGCAAAGTAGCTGAATATGTTAGTTCATCTCCCTGGTCTGGGTCACTGAATACACCTTCCAGGTTGATTATTTCAGTCTCATGTAAATCCATTGCCACATCAGCTAATGGTTGTGCAACTTCTGGCGGGTCATTCACAGGTGTTACAGTAACAAATACAGTATCATTTGAACAAGCTGACCCGGGAATACCCGAATCACACACTGAAACAACGATCATGTCATTTCCATTGAAATTCTCAACTGGATTATAAGTATAATTCCCATCAGCAGTAACAGTAAAAGTACCATGAGAAGGGCTTACAACTAAAGTTGAAGAAGCTATAAGGCCTGTTCCATCTGGATCACTGTCTCCTTCATTGGTTATGTCACCACTTGCATCACTATCTTCCAATATTTCTACATACTCATTATCTAAAACTGGAGGGTCATTAACAGGGTTAATAGTAATAAACAGTGTATCATTAGCACAACTACTTATTGGAGAATCCTGGTCGCAAACACTTAGCACAGCCATATCCTCTCCATTGTAGTTTGGCTCAGGAATGTAGGTATATGCCCCTGTTGAATTAATATCCAATGTACCATGTGATGGTTCCAATACCCAGGCAGTAGCTTTAAGCGAAGTTCCATCTGGGTCATAATCCTTATCATTCACAATATCACCAGTACCTGAATTATCTTCATCAACAATCAATGTATCATTTACAATAAATGGTTCATCATTAACAGGGTTTACAGTAATGAAAACTGTATCTAGCCCACATTGGTTTACAGGAGTCCCTGAATCACAAACAGTTACCACAACCATATCATCTCCAAAGAAGTTTGTATTGGGTGTATAGGTAAAGCTTCCATCTGGATCAATGGTAAAGGTTCCATTTGAAGGTTCCACGAAAAGTGTATCAGATGAAACTGTCAGGCTATCTCCTTCAATATCTGTATCTGCTGCCGTTAAAACAGTGCCATTGTATACATCATCTTCATCAAGTACAATATTTTCATTGGCGAGGACAGGTGGGTCATTGATTGGTTTAATTGTTATATAAACCATTGCTGAATCAACAAAACCATTATCATCCCATACTTTATATCCAAAGCTATCCATACCACTATAGTTATCTTCAGGAATATAACTTACAGTGCCTGTAAATTCATCAACATCAAGTGTACCATATTTAGTTGAATCTATTATTATAAGGGTAGAAGGGTCAATATCATCATCACAATCCATATCATTATTAATTGGGTTAATAGCTTTTCCTGTATCCTCATAAGTAGTCACAGAGTCTGCAACAGATATCAACCCAGTGTAAGTAGTAACTGATTGGATACATCCTGCCTGGTTTCCATCAATATCAGTAACCAACCAATTTATGTTTGTAACCCCAGTACCGAAAGTATCCCTGATATCCCCTATACCTGCATCAATGGTTGCCCCTGTTAAGGTATATGAAACTTCAGTTGAGCTACAATTGTCAGATACAATGGGTGCATCTATAATGAGGACTGTATCACACGATAAATTGTCAGCTTGTACAATAATACCATAAGGGCATGTGATCACAGGTAAAATAGTATCCCTAACTTCAACATTAGCCTGGCAGGTATCAGTATTTCCACTGTTATCATAAGCAATAATATCAACTACATTTACACCTGTGTCAGCACATGTGAATAATGTATCACTGATATAAATTGAATCAATGCTACAATTGTCCAACACAGAACTGATAACAAAGCTTGTATCAATTACCACTTGCCCATTTTCGTTAAGGTAAACTGTTGTGTCAGTACAGGTTACTACTGGGTTAAGTGTATCTTTAATAAGTATCTCAGCCTGGCATGAATCAACTAAGCCCCAATGATCCCATACATATAAAGTAACTGTGTCTAAACCTAAATCTTCACAATTGAATTCCCACTTACTAAGCCTCATACTGTCGATCCAGCAATTATCAATACTGCCATTATTAATTGAGTCTGTATCCAATAAAGCATAGCCATTTTCATCAAGGTATAAAGTATCAGCCCTGCAAATGGTTGTTGGTGCAATTGTATCACAAACCTGAACAAATGCTTCAGCAGAATCCATGTTCCCATGAATATCCAGGGCATATGCCCAGCCCTGGTTCAAAGTGTCATCAGGGCAATATATAGTATCCTGACTTAACCAGATGGAATCAAGCTCACAGTTATCATCTGCAATAATCCCAAAATGGCTGGTATCAAAAGCAGCCACCCCCTGATCATTCAAATAAACTAAAGCAGTGTCAGTGCATGTTATTGTTGGAGTAATTGTATCAAATAAAATAACAGCTGTCAATACTGAATCTTTATTATGGCTTGCATCAGCAGCATATAACCATACATTGGTGGTATCCATATCTGCACAATTGAATGTGTCATTACTTAACCATATAGAGTCTACACTGCAATTATCCCAGGTTGAAATAGTAAAATAACCGGTATCAATCCTTATACCTCCTGCTCCGTCCAGATAAGCCATAGCACTATCTGCTGATATAGTTGGAACAATGGTATCCAGGATTATAAGGTTGGCAATAGAAGAATCTGTATTCCCTGCAGAATCAATAGCATGAACCCACACTTCATTTGTGTCAAGAGCACAATTAAAAGTATCTTGAGATAACCACACTGAATCTACCCCACTGCAATTATCTGTAATGGTTAAGCCAAAGAAGCTGGTATCCACTTTAATTCCGCCATTGTTATCCAAATAAATTGTTGTATCATTGGAAAGGATGGTTGGTGGAGAAGTATCTTTTACAACAATATCAAAAGTACAGGAACCAGAGGCCTTTACTCCTGTTGTATCCCAAACCGTTATTGTCACAAATGTTGTATCACTGTAAAACATTGCCCCAGACCCTGTCCCAGAACCAGAATCAATATCCACTCCATTGAATGTAAATAAATAGCTTATGCTATCAATTGTTGTAAAACCAGAGGTACTAGTAGTATCATAGGATGCAGTTCCTGAGTCACAAGCATTAACTATAATGTCATCAGGACAAATTACATTTTGAGCTAAGGTAATGTTTGAAGTCAAAAAGATAAGTAACCCCAATAGTTTAAAGGTCCGTTTCATATTGTTGTAGTTTTTTGTTTGTCGAATCCAAGCCCAAGATAATCCTGGGACATCAAAAGTATAATAAAAAAAGTTATTAACAAGGCTAATATGCTAATTTAATATGATTCAAAGGCATTCATTTTAAATTAGTTATAAACACACTGAAAAAGTAACCAAATCTTCCTTTGTTAATAACCATAACTTCAACATGATTAATTCATTATTTATTCTCATAATCATTTTTTGGGAAGATCTTCTCATGTTACTCATTTACAAAAATTTAGCTAGCACACTTAAAATACATTAGGTTTTAAAGGAATTTATTTTCAATAAAACTTACTTAACATAACTATAAAATCAGATTCCACTACTTTTTTCTTAAAAAGAAAGGGATTCCATCTCTGAATACCCTAAATGAGACGAAATCCCTAAAGTCCAACCAACTAAAGTAGAGCTATTGGCCTTCCTTCGAAGAGCTTGCAATACAGGCTTAACCTGATTTTATTTGTTACTAAACAGGCTACTAAAAAGCAAAAAATTGCATTTTAGCAGCTGCAATAAATACTTCAATAATAAATACAGAAATCTTTAAAAGGAAATTAAGCGTCAGCGTAAAATTAGTAAAAAGAAGTATTAGTTGATTCAAAATTCAGAAAAAATACAAAAAGTGGTTATTTTAAACCTAGATTAAACCCATATATTCATTTGCATAAAATCGTTTAAAACGAATAAAAAGGCACTTAACCCAATGCTAAGTGCCTAACCTTTTTTGTGAATTGGTATATTTTACTTGCGGTCAACTACAAGTTTTTTGACCACTTCGTTACCATCAACATTAAGTTTTACAAAGTACATCCCGCTGACATGGCTGCCCATGTCAAGCTGGAAGATACTGGCAGCTTCAATTGCCTGCTTTAAGATTTCTTTTCCTGTTATGTTTATTACCTGGATATTTATTTCTTCAACTTCAGGGAAATCAACCTCAAAATTCACCACCCCTTTTGTTGGGTTAGGGAACATTTGTACATCAAACTTGTTTTCTGACAGGCCGTTTATGCCAGTGCAATGTTCTACATCCAATTGGAATTGGTCTGTTGCAGTTAAGCCCCCAGCATCTGTTGCAAGTAAATTTATTGCATAAGAACCAGCATCATTAGGCCCTGGGGCTAGGATTAGCTTATTGTTTATAAATGTTGCCCAGGCTGGCAAAGTATCTGCATCAGACAGTGAACCTTCAATGGACAGGACATCACCATCAATGTCTTCAAATACTTTCATCAAGGCATTTTGCACATCCAGTTCAAGACTGGTGCCTGAACATAGGGATTGGTCAGGAACTGGGTTGATGCAAACTGGGGTATCATTTACAGGTTCCACTGTTACCACAAATGTTTCAACTTTTGTATCAACTCCCCCATTGGCAGTGCCCCCATCATCTTTGATGGTTACAGTTATGGTGGCTTTGCCATTTTCATCTGGGGCTATGCTTAAGCTAAGGCTGCCAGTGCCTGAGCCTGATGTGTAACCAAGCCCAATGTTTTCAACGAGCCCAATGTTATCTGCCCCTGCAAAAACTGAAATATCCTGAATCCCACAATCGTCCCCATACCCAATGCCAGACATGGATACCACCACCAGTGCAGGGTCTTCAGCAACTGTAATATCTGCAATGGCATTAATGGTTGGTGCATCATTATGGCTTGATATGGTTACTGTAAAGCCCATGGTATCTGCATTGCCTGATGCATCAGTAGCTACCCATGTTTCAATGGTTGTGCCCAAAGGGAACTCCCCAGTTTCACCTAAACCTTCCAAGCTTGAATAAGTTATGTTGCATGCATCAGTGGCAATTATTTCAGGGTAATTATCCAAGGTTGTTGAACACACCCCAGGTTCCACCATTATATTTATATTTTCAACTTCAGTAAATACAGGTGCAATATTGTCCACAACTTCTACTGTTGACTTACACCACCCTTTATTGCCAGCTGCATCATATACAGAAAGTTTGATGCTGTTCTCCCCCAAATCATTGCAAGAAAACAGGTTGTCCTCAATTTCCATGGTTTCAATTTGGCAATTGTCAAAAGTGAGTGAATCTACCACCAGCTGTGCTTGGAAGACCATTGCATTTCCTGTTGAATCAAGCTCCACTACAATATCTGCACACCCTACAACAGGCTTGCTTACATCTTCTACCACCACTTCTGCCATGCATGTATTTGTATTGCCATAAATATCAGTGGCAGTAACTGTAATGGTATCTGGGTTATTCACATTTATACAGTTATATGAAATATTGCTGTACCCAAAAACCAAATCATCAAATGAAGAGCAATTGTCAGTGGTACCCTCAACCAATGCCAGCTTCTCTACATCATTAAAAACAAATTGCCCATTTTCCCATAGCCCCACTTCAATGTCATTGCATTGGATAACAGGCATAATGGTATCATAAATAGCCACATAGGCACTGCATGTATTTTTATTGCCACTTTTATCTTCAGCAGTTAATTGAACAGTTACCCCATCAAGACCTAGGCATGAAACAGCATAATTGTCCAACCTGGTTTTGTAAATCCCACAATTATCAAAAGTCCCATTGTCAACCATACCAACAGAAATTGCAGCTTCCCCATTTTCATCCAAATAAACAAGGGTATCCTTGCAAACTGGTGTGGGTAAAATGGTGTCATGCAGGGTTACATAGGCTTCACAGCTATCTATATTGCCATGTATATCTTCCACATAAAGGGTAACAGGGTGCATGGTGGCAGTGTCCAGTTGCTGCCCCACATTTAATAAACCAGGAGATTCAGCCATTGGTCCAACCCAGTTAAAATGTTTGTCTTCAGAGCCTGCCCCTTGCAATTGCAGGGAATTTCCAACTACAGTTGAAGAAGTTTCTTTTACCTGGATATCTGTTGCAACATCCCCTGTAGCTGGGCCATTGCTTGCTGTAACTTCACCTTCATAACTTATAAAATCAAGCACATGCCTGTTGTCCTCTACCAAAGCAATGCCATCAGGGCCATTCTGGATATCAGGGATTTGGAATGCCAAAGCCCCATAGCCATTAATTTCATTGGGGATAATCCCTGAAATGGAAATGGAATCATAAAACTCCCCATTGGAACCATTGTATAAGTATATGCTGTGCCCATTTAAACTTAGCCCAGCTGTACCTGCTATTTCCACAAACTCATTTATATCAGTTGATGCATTGTCATAATGGATTTCATTGATCCATAGGGCTTCTTTTGAAATGATTTCCCCACAAGAAAAACTATCCCTGCTTAACTCCAGGGATTGGATGCCACATGCATCAACAGAGCCATTATCAATGTCAGCAGGGGTAATTGTAAACTCCCCATTGGCATCCATAAACACATCTATGTTTTTGCAGTACACATCAGGGGCAATGGTATCATACACTGTAACCAACGTTTTTGAGCTATCCACATTCCCATTTACATCTTCTGCAACCAGGAATACTTCCACTCCTTCAAAAGCAACAATTTCCTGGTTTGTATTCAACAGGCCAGGGCTTTCAGCAAGTGGCCCATCCCATTCAAAACCACCAGGGCTATTCCCTTTGCCTGACCTTTGCAAAGAAAACCCCATGCTTGTACTTGTTGTTTCTTTTACACCCACATCAACAGATAAAATACCTGATGCAGGGCCATCAGTTGCTAAAAATGCACCTTCATAACTTATAAATTCAACCACATTCCCCCCTTCAACCAGGGCAAGGCCATCAGGGCCATTTTGCATCCCAGAAATGGAAAAAGAAAGGGCACCAAAGCCATCTTTTTCATTGGGGATAATGCCACCTAAACTTTCTATGCCATAATAAGTACCATTAGACCCATTATATAAATAGATGTGGTAGGCAGACAAATCAATGCCAGCAGTACCAGCTATTTCTACAAACTCACCCACATCAGTTGAAGCATTGTCATAGTGGAATTCATTGATCCACAAACTATTTATGCTTGCAACAGCCCCTATATCAGAACATGAAAACTGGCTTTTACTGACTGACAGCTGGCTAATACCACAATTATCAGTGCTACCCATATCCAGGTTTGAATAAGTGATAGACCCTACACCTGAATGGCCTAAATAAACTGTGTCTTTTTTAGCCAAAACAATGGGGTTTAAAGTATCCAGCACTGTTACAACTGCACTGCATGTTGATTTATTGGTATTGTTATCAGTAACTGTTAATACAACTGTATTTGCCCCAACTTCTGAACAATCAAAATTGGTACTGTCCAGTTGCAGGGAAGCTATGCCACAGGCATCAGTGCTGCCATTGTCAACCATGGCTGGTGTGATGGTTGCTTCCCCATTTGCATCCAGATAAACAGTTAAATTGGTACATTTTGCAACTGAGGAAACTGTATCCTGCACTGTTACAACTGCACTGCATGTTGATTCATTGGTGTTGTTATCAGTAACTGCTAATACAACTGTGTTTGACCCTACTTCTGAGCAATCAAAACTGGTACTGTCCAGTTGCAGGGAAGCTATGCCACAGGCATCAGTACTGCCATTGTTGACCATTGCTGGTGTGATATCAACCCCACCATTTTCATCCAGATAAACAGTTAAATTGGTACATTTTGCTACTGGGGAAACTGTATCCTGTGCTGTTATAACAGCACTGCATGTTGATTCATTGCTATTGTTATCAGTAACTGTTAAAACAACAGTATTGGCCCCAACTTCAGAACAATCAAAATTGGTGCTGTCCAGTTGCAGGGAAGCTATTCCACAGGCATCAGAGCTGCCATTGTCAACCATTGCTGGTGTAATAGTGGCTTCCCCATTTGCATCTAAATAAACTGAGGTATTTGAACAGGTTGCAGTTGGGTTGGTAGTATCCAAAACCTGGACAATAAAGGCACAAGAATCTGTATTTGATGAAGCATCAGTTGCTTTTATGGTTACAGATACATTACCTTGCCCTGTAATTTCTGTTCCTGCCAAAGGGCTTTGTACCACAGTTGGTGAAGGGTCAAAATTATCAGTTATTGTTGCTAAACCAGTATAATCTTTCAAAACAACTTTGCACTGGGCATTCAAATAATCCACCTGGTTTGAAGAGCAAATTACCTCAGGGGCAGTGGTATCAATCCCCATGCCTTCTACCACAAAGTTATAGGGGTTTTCATCCTCATCGTTATTTGCAATAGAAATTGTTGCAGTCCTCTTCCCTGTGGCAGTTGGGTTAAATTTGATGGAAAAATAGGTAAGCCCTACCAGTGACACCAGGGATGGGTCAGGGTTGGCAACCAAAGTAAAGTCAGCAGTATGCCCAGTTATGGAAACATATGGTGAAACCCCATCCAGGGTTAAAGTGCCAGAACCTGTATTTGCAATTACAAATTGGTTGGTAATGCTGCCTGTTACCACATCCACATCACCAAAATCAGTAAGTTTGGCTGTGCTTGGGTTGGTATCCCCATCTGGAATGGAATTCCCATTTCCAGAAATACCTATTTCAGGAGATTCTACCCCTTTGCCCTTGATGGCAAAATTAAAGGTGCCCTCATCAGGGTCATCACTAAGTATGGTAATTTCAGCAAGCCTGTCACCAACAGCACCAGGGTTAAATTCCACATCAAAAAATGTGCTGTCACCAGCAGGGATTGTTTGTGAAGGTGTAGCAACAATACCAAAGTCAGCACTGTTTGTGCCAGAAAGGGTTATGTATGGAGATGTACCTGAAAGGGTAAGCCCTTTTGTACCAGTATTTTTAATTTTATACCTAACTGTATCTTTTTGGAAAACAAAGTCCAGCTCACCAAAATCTGTACTATCTGTTGTTGAAGGGGTATTGTCATTATCCAGGATAACCTGATTGTTGCCCAGCACCTCAATATCAGGGGTAACAGTTCCATTCCCCTGAATTTTGAAATTGAAACTTCCTTCATCCCTATCATTACTATTGATATATACTTCTGTTTCCCTTGTACCCAAACCACTTGGATTAAAAGTAATTTCAAATTTGGTACTGTCACCTTCTACAATAGTGGTGGAAGGTATGGTTGTAACTTCAAAATCATTTACCTGCCCCCCTTGTAAGGCTATGTATGGTGAACTACCAGAAAGTTCCAAATTGCCAGGTGCAGTATTTTTTATCCAGAAAGTATGGGTTTTTGTACCAGTAAGGGTGTCCACATCCCCAAAATCAGTATTGTCGGCTGTTGATGGGGTTATATCCTCATCAGAAATGGAATTTAAAAGCCCCAACACCCCTATTTCAGGAGACCTGGTATTTTCAGCACCTGGTGTTGGCCAGTCTATTGCATAATTATCTGTATTCCTTAAGCCACCAGCCCCATTAGCTATCCTTTGCATTGAATGGTTGGGGCTATTTCCATATTTGTCTTCATCAACCTGGCCTTGCCCTGAGTTTAAGAGGGGCAATATGCCAGCATCTTCCCCATGGCCATTGCCATATACAATGGCATCAACCAAACCATCAGTTGTTACAGGGGTATCATTTGGGAAATCAGATTCATCCCCAACAAACAAGGCCACTGCATCAGGGCCATTTTGTATGGTGCCATTGCTAAAGGTAAGGTCAACCCCTGCCACACCAGAATTTCCCAATACAAAATAGCCATTGGCATCAGTGCTTTCTCCATCCATCCCTATTACTTTATTTGACTGGTCATCAGCTCCATTGTAAAAAACAACAACCAGCCCATCTAAAGGGACAGCCCCATCTTCACTAAAAAGTTCCACAAACTCAAGGTTGTCTGTGCCAGGGGTATCAGCATCCACTTCGTTAATTAAAACTGCACTTATTTCTTGGTTGGCAGGGTTTCCACTTGCTATGGATGTTAAATATTTTTCTGTTGAAGGATCTCCATTATATTCACAGGCCATTACCCTATAGGTTGTTCCAGGGAATAACCCTGTCACAGTCACTGATGTTCCTGTACCATTATAAATACAATACCAACCTGTTGCACCTATCTGGTCACCATCCCCAAAATTAGCGTTTGCTGTGTAGGTAGTTTTATCGTCTGGAGAAGCATTCCCTGAGCTTGCCTGGGCAATAAATACTGCCCGTTTAGCCCCATTCCCAATGGTCCACCCCACACCCATTTGGGTTGTACCTACATTTGAGAAAGTAACTGTATGTGCTTGGGTTGTAGGTGCAGAAACTATTGTGATGGAAATTGTGGAAACAATTGACAATGCATCATTTAGGTTGTCATTGGGGCTTGTTGAACTTCCATTGTCACTTATGGATGTTATTGTTGCAACCCTACTGGTTGTTGTAGGGCTTGCTACTGTATTTTTATAAGCTAGGGAATTAATCAAAGTTTGCATTAGTGCAGTAGAAATACCACCTGTTTTTGAAATAATAATTGTAGCTGTAGTGGATAGTAGTGAAACTGCTGCAGTCATTGAGTTGGTTGCAGTAGTTTCAGAATTGGTGTCTGTCAATTCCACATCAGTGCCATCGATATTTAGGATTTCATCTGAACCATCAGTAATATTTGTTATGGTTAGGATTAGTTGATCTATGGTTTGACCTGATTCAATGGTTGAAGCACTTGCACTTGAATATAACTCTTGGGCAGGCAAACCGTCAATATAAGTAGGGCTATCGCTAGTTGCAGTTAAAGTAGGCTCATCATTAGCACCTGACCAAGAAAGAATTTGAACATTAGAATATGTTGAACAAAATGAATAATTTTCATCATATTGAAAATATAGAGATGTGCCATTTATTGAGAAATCAAAAGACTGTCCACTATTTGTTAAGCTAAATGGAGATCCAAGGTTTTGATTATCTGAATAAAGCCCATCAAACACAATGGTATTTTGACTTTTAGTTATTGTAGAAATAATAAATAATAAAAAGATTGTGGCAATAAACTTGTTTACAAAAAAGCTTTGGTTCATGTCTTAGTTTTGTTAATTGATTTAAGGGTAAAATTGGCACTTTTTGGCGTGAGAATATTATATCTTAAGCGTAAATAGACCTTTTCTCATGGGATAAAATAATCTTAAACTCACCATTTGAAAGCATAATTTAAACTGGCAATAATCACTAAAAATAATCTGTTCAGAGAAGCACAAATAATTAAAATAATGCCCTGATAAAACCTAAAACAATAATAATTCGTTTAACAGGGCATTATTTAAACCAACAAATTTAGTTCCTTGAAGGGAATACCCCAACTAAAGCAATAATATAATTCAAACCCAAAGAAGGCTGCATATTATTCACAGCTTGGCTACCTCCTGTTAAACCAGTAATTCCTGTTACAATATCATTTGCCATTGTAACATCTTTAGCAGTACTATACGAGTTGCTTTCTTTTGTTTCAGTCCAACTGATAATAACCTCTGCCTTAGCAGGATAAGCACTTGAAGGATCAGGTGTTGTACCTACTACACTTGAAGCCTTTATTGTCCCTGCAAAAGAATGATTATGGCTTGGTAAGTTTAATACAGTTAAAACATTTGTCTCTGTACCAACTCTTTGCCCTAATCTTCTTGGAGTTAATCCTGCACCAGTACCAGGATGTAATGGTACACGCCCCCTTAAATCTGGCAATGCAAATGTGGTACGTCCATCACCACCATAGGTGGTTCCCAAAATTGAGAATAGAGCAGTATTAGAAGAGATGGCTAATAATTGCCCATCACAAAATGCCCATCCACGTGGTGCAAAGTTCCCGGCAAATAACCTAATTTCACCAATAAATGGTTCTTGTGCATTGGAGATTCCTAGCCCTGCAAAAAACAGCAGGCCAACTAAAGAAAGGTTTAATAACCTTTTCCTAACATCTTGTTTTTTCATTGTAATAAAGTTTTTGATTAACATTTAAAATAATTGTGTGCTGCATGCATAAAGCATGTATGTTTTTAATTTAACTTTTTCGGGTTACGGCACGTTTTACAATTGAATTACAGCAAGACTTCAGGAAGAAATATTGTGCGTTTACAATCGAGGTTTACATGTTACATAGATTAATGATCTTTAAATAAAAAAATTACAAATGATTTAACTGAAACCCAAGAAAAAGGAAATTGTTCAATACAATCCAATCTTCTTGTAATTATTATCCTTTTCAGCAGAATTTTTTATTGACCTTAACCTAATATGTTGGTTAATATACAATATATTTCTATAAAATTTACAAGCTTAACAATAAAAAATAATTAAAACTATACCTGTTTACCAAGTTCTAGGTAATCCTTTTTAAAATAGTTTCAATACCAGAAAAATTAATAGCAGGGTGTTTATTTTAATTGTTATGTTTTTATTTACCAAACCTTAAGCTTTGGTTATTACACCACCACAAGGAATAAGAACTTGACAGTCTGTTAAAACATCCACAACTGTGGGTTAATATTAACCTCCTACATTTATCATATAAATACGATCCATGAAAAACCGGAAAAAACGCAAACTGGATTTGCTTGTTTTGTCTGACATCCACCTTGGGACATATGGTTGCAGGGCAAAAGAGCTTCTTAACTACCTTAAAACTGTCAACCCAAAAACATTGGTACTGAATGGAGATATTATTGACATCTGGCAATTCAATAAACGCTATTTCCCTACTTCCCACCTAAAAGTCATCAAACACATTACAAGTTTGCTAACCAATGGTACAAAGGTGTATTATGTAACTGGCAACCATGATGAAATGCTGAGAAAATTTGTTGGGTTAAGGCTGGGTACATTTGAAATAGTTAATAAACTGGTGCTCGACTTAAATGGGCAAAAAGCCTGGATGTTCCATGGTGATGTTTTTGATATTACTATGAAATATTCTAAATGGCTTACCAAACTTGGAGGTATTGGCTATAACCTTCTTATCCTGATTAACACATTGGCAAACTGGTTAAGCCAAAAACTGGGAAGGGGCAGGATATCCTTGTCAAAAAAAATTAAGAATAGTGTAAAAACAGCAATCTCTTATATCAATAAATTTGAAAAAGTAGCTGCTGATATTGCCATATTTAATAACTATGATTATGTAATTTGCGGCCATATCCACCAACCCCAAATAAGGGAAATAAAAAATAAAAACGGGCGCAGTGTAATGTATCTTAACTCAGGTGATTGGATTGAAAACCTGACTTCATTGGAATATAAAAATGGGAAATGGTCAATTTACAGCTACCAGGAAGACCCTTTTGCCCAAAGTTTAGGCAATGAATTGCTCCAAAAAGAGGTTAACCTTTCAAAGGCTGATTACAAAAACAAGGAGCTGTTTAATGAACTGGTACAGGAATTTAAGATATTACAACTTAGCAGTAGTGAGAGGCAAAATTAAGAACCATATAAAATAGATTGAACTAAAAGCCACTATGATTTCTTATAAAACACTTTACCAACACGTTCAATATGGCCAAGCAGTTCTGGATTAGAAATTTTCCTTTTTTGTGAAAGGTCAACTTTATAAGGAAGCATCAGGTCATCCAACTTATCCTCAATTTCAAGCAGCTCTGTAAATGTAAGGTTTTCATCAATTATTGCTAAATCAATATCAGATCCTCTGCTATGTATATTTTTTGCCCTTGAGCCATATATAATAACCTGGTCAATAGCTTTGTACATGGAGAATATTTCGTTAATCAAATTAACATTTTCGATTTTTAAACCAAACTTCATAGGTTATAATAAAGATGACATTTTTTTATTAAAGAGTTCAAATAAGATATAATATTTAGAAAACACTTTTTCCTTAATCTCTTTAACAATCTCTTCATTGTAAGTATGTGATGATTGGTTCCTACTTTTTATCATTTCCATCCATCCTTGCCCATCTTCAACCAATCCATACTGAAAAGCTTCACGTGTTGCATCCCTTGAACCTGTGATCGTGGTATTTCCCTGGTATATAAAATAATCCTTCATTACATTCCAGGCCAACTCATGTGTAAACTCAAAAGCCTGGATCAATCCTTGTTCTTCCATTTTATTTAACGTGCCTTTTTCAATAAATTTCTGCAACTGGCTGAGAGCCTTCTGATAATTTGAAAAACGTTGTTTCCACCTGATATCTTTTTCCATAGCCTAGGTTTTGAGTTAAGAAAAATCTATCCCTCATAAAATTATAGGTATCCATGATACCTACGATGAACAAATATACAAGGAATTGTGAATGAATTGAGTTTATTGCCACTAAAACCTGCTCTTGATGGAAAATAATTATTACCACACAAAATATTCTGTATGGTTTAACAGGGGTATTAAATATTTTCAGGACACTAATTACCTGTAACTACTCCTTTTACAGTGAGGCTTCCTATCACATTATTTTTATAGCTTCTCCCAATGGGGAGTTCTTTCCCCGGAACCTCAATGGTAGATGCAGTAAAAGCTTCAATTTTTCCAAGGGAAACAATAAAGGATTTGTGAATCCTCATAAAACCTTCTTTAGGAAGCTTGTCCTCCATAAAGGCCATGCTGGTTTTAGTCACTATCTTCCTTTTCTCTGTGTAAATCTGGACATATTCGCTCAACCCTTCAATGTATAAAATATCATTTAATAACACTTTAACTACTTTTTTATTCTCCTTCACATAAATAAATGCTTCTTCAGTTTGTACAACTGGGGAAATTGTGGAAACAGTAAGGGAATCATCTTGGGCTATAACATAATACTTGTTAATAGCTTTCAGGAAACGCTCAAAAGTAATGGGTTTTAGCAAGTAATCAACCACGTCCAGTTCAAAACCATCAAGAGCATATTCACGATATGCAGTTGTGATAATAACTTTAGGTGGGTGTTTCAAGGTTTTTAGGAATTCTATGCCGGTAATTTGTGGCATTTGAATATCCATAAACAAAAGGTCAACTTTCTTTTCGCGAAGTACTTGCAGTGCTTTCATGGCATCAGCACACTCCTCCACAATCTCAAAATTTTCAAGTTTTTCAATGTGGCTTCGCATAAGATCACGGGCAAGAGGTTCATCGTCGACGATGAGGCATTTTGTTCTCATGGCAATAAAAATTTTCTGTTTCGATCAAATGGCTTAAATAATATGTATAATAACTGTCTCAATAATTACTTTCCTTATTTAAAAATCTCAATACTTACTTCCCTAAAATTAGCATCCTCATTTTCTATAATCCTGTGCTTTCCTTCAAAACTATACTGTAAACGCTTCTTAGTCAATGATATATTCTCATCATCTTTTAACGTAAATTCATGTTCGCTCCATATGGAAAAAGAGAAAAGGAGGTATTTTTTTTCGATTTTTACAATTAATGTAACTTCAAAATTATTCTTGTTGTCATAAATCTCTTTAAATGCAATATTCAGGAATGGGAATATTAATAGTGGAGGGATGACTGATGACATCACCTCTCCATTAACTACCATATTCACTTTCAGCCTGTTGCCAATAGCCAGTTCCTGCATAGCCAAAAAATCCTTTATAAGTTTAACCTCTGTTTTTAAAGGTATCAGTTCTGCATTGGCTTCATAGAATAAACTGTTTAGGAAGTCAGAGATTTTTACAATCATTTCAGGTGTTTTCCTTGATTTCTCTATAGCCAGTTGCTCCAATTCTGCTATTAAAGAATAAACAAATTTAGGGCGCAACTGGTACCTGAAAATCTCCAACTCAGTTTCTGTATTTTGCAATGCCAATTCTTCTCTCTGGTTTTTGGCATTATGCCATGATTTTATTGCACGGATAGCCAGGAACACTAAAATAATATAGTGGTTACCTAACCCGCTAACAACAATATTCTTTGCATTCAGGTAGCCTGGGGCAAATGCTTTAGGTTCATCAAAAACCTTAAAAACCAGCTCATTGCTTATTATTAATTCAATTGTAGAAAATACTACAAGCGATATAATAACCAGTAAACCAAACAGCAAAAATTCACGTTTCAGGAAATACCTTGGTACCAGCCAATAAGCAACAAGGTATGTATGGGCAACAAAAATTGGGAGGGTAATAATGTAATACATGCTCCAAACAAATAATTCATCCCTTCCATTCCCTAAGCTTTGAATAGTAGTAAAACATACTATCCATGCAATCCAGAATAACACATGGAAAATAAAAATTTTAAAACTGATATGCCTGCCTAATATTTTCAAATTAAATGTACTTTATTTTTAACTGGGCTATAAAACTGGAATCAAGGTTTTGTGTCTTAAAAAAGTAGTCAGCCCCATATAATAATTCAAGCCTTTTTTTGAGGTTGTTTATACTTGCCCCATTTGTTTTAATAGCCTTTTCTGGTGAATGAACCTGAGGCTTGCTATTCTCGGTCGTGAAAATTATTCTCCCCTTTTTCTTTGATAGTAAAAGCTTTATCCAAGGCCTGCCAGCGTCAAGGCTGCTACCATGTTTGAAACAATTCTCGACTAGAACAAAAAGTACCATTGGTGGTATCATAATGTGCTCAAAATCACCTTCTTTTTTTAATTCTATTTCCAACCTCTCCCCATACCTTAGCTGTTCCAACTGAATATAATTATCCAGTAATTCCAGCTCTTCAGAAATTTCTACATATTTCTTTTGGCTTTCTTCTATTATAAAAGCCATCATGGTTTTTATGCGTTTAATTACTTTCAATGTCCTTTCAGGGTCAAGCAAAGAAAGTGCATACAGGTTATTTATTGTATTAAAAAGGAAATGGGAATCAAATTGGGATTGTAGCAGTTTATTTTGTGCTTCAAGGTATTGGCTATTCAATTCTCTTTTCAATGCATCATCTTTCAAGTAGTCTTTTGCAAACTTTGCAACGCAAAACAGGGCTACAATAAAAGACATGTCTTTAGTATTTATCAAAATAAAACGTAAGTTTATAAAACCAGATTCCTGAATATTTTCAGGGGCAATGGAGGAATAAAAAATAAATCCTGAAAAGAGTAATTTTATTACAGACAACCCAACACCAACCAAAACAAATAGCAGGACGAACCAAAATATCCTGTTTTTAAGCAACAGTTCAGGGATCAAACCAAAGATGGTAATATAAGCATACCCAAAAAAGAATAGGGCATTAACTATTACTAATATAAAGGTATCTGTAAACGTTCTTTGCCCCCCACCATTGAATAAAATAGCTGTAAATATGAGCACAGTCCCCCAGAAAAATAACATGTGCCTTGTTATCCTGAACCTAAATGTATTATTATATAAAAATTTACTCATTACCAGCCTTTTGTATCCTTAGTGCCACAGCAAAAGTTTCGGGGCTGTCTTTAAATTTTAGTTGATACCTACCAGAATATAAAAGCTTCAAACGCTTTTTCACATTACTTAAACCAATACCTTCTTTAATAACTGCTTTCCTTGCAGATTTGTTTTTGCTATCAGGAGGTTTGCTGTTACTGGCATTAAAAACCATTACACCATCATTGGCTGTAACCTCAATTTTTATCCAAGGTTTTCCAGGGTCTTTACTGCTACCATGCTTGAAACAATTCTCAACAAAAGTGAATAAAAGCATAGGTGCAATTTTGTAATTTTTAATGTTGCCAATTACATCAAAATCAAGTATAAGCCTTTCACCATACCTCATCCTTTCAAGTTCAATAAAGTTGGTTATCAAGGAAATTTCTTTTTCCAATTCAATCTCAGCATCATTACACTCATAAAGTACTGAACGCAATAAATCTGCAATTTTGGCTATCCCCTCTGAAGTTTTTGATGATTTTTCGAGTGATAGGGTATATAAATTATTAAGGGTGTTAAACAAAAAATGGGGTTGCAGTTGTGCCTTTAATTGGTTTAGTTCGCCAACAAGGTGTTTCTTTTCCATTTCATGTTTTTCCTGCTGCTGCTCTAACCACTTTTTCATCATTTTTATAGCAATTGCACTCCCTACCATCAAATTTGTTTCAAGCAGAAGGTATATGTAAGCCACATCAAACATTGAATCCATTGTTATTGGCAATGAATTCAAAGTACGTATACATACACGTTCACCAAGTGTTACTACAAAAAGTGTAATGACCAATAAAAAAAGGGATGGGATTATTTTTCTTTTATGGATATAAAATGGTAAATAAACATAAATTGTCATATAGGTGGCAAACATTATGAAAGGCAGCATACATGTTGATTCCAACAAATACCAACTGTAATCATTTCCATATTTTCCATACACCATACCAAAGAATAAAACATATGATAACCAGAACATGGCATGAAGGAAAATCCTATGATTAATTATCTTTCTAAAACTGTTTCCCACATCTAAATTTGTTAAAACCAGTTTTAAAGATAAAACTTAAAAATTGTTAGTAAAATGAGGTATAGGCAGAATTATATTGATTAGGTGAAAAATTATCGTTGAAATACAGCTTTTTACAGTTCAAATAATGTTGTTTGTCGTGTTAAACAAGTCGTTAATTGAAATGCCCTGTATCTCTCAGATACAGGGCAAAAAAAATTGAAATTCAGGCTCTACGGCTCCTCAACCGTAAGTGCATATCTTTACTAATCCACTTTTAAAAAGAAAACCCCATCCTCTGATGGGGAATTCTAATTTTCATAATCTCTATGAAAAATTTGCGCTATTTGTGAATTAGAATGTTTTCTTATACTGGTCTTTTATCAGGCTTGGGAAATAACATGCTATTAAACCAAGCAACTCCTCTTCAGTTTTAGGATTCTGTGTAATCACACGTTGCGAATAATATCCAACCTTGTCAAGTACTGCTTCATTCATATCTTTAGGGATATCCATGTAAGCTTTCCTTATTTTTTTAACCCCAAATACTCCTTTATTGCATACATATTCTATTTCAAACTTGTCTGTTTTCAGGATAAAATTGGTACAGTTCTTTTCAGGAATTACACCAATCTGAACAGTGTTATCAGTATTTTCATATGCAAGTTCATATGTTTTCAGTTCTTCTCCTTTAATCACCATTGCCTGACCGCTTTTTGAAATGGAATATTCACCAAAGTTTGAAAGCGATTTTCCCGTAATGGCTTTTGCTGTTTTTGTTTTCGATTTGTTCTTTGCATCAACTCCTAAACATGCAACTGCTAAGCAAAGAGTGATAATAAAAAATTTTGTTTTCATAGTTACTGTTTTAATTGTTTTCAATTCAAATATATGTAACATATTGACACATAAATATTTATTTCAGCAAATTACAGCCCAGCTTCTACCAATAGCCTATTATGCAGGTTAAAGCCTTTTTTGTGTTGTTTGTAGATAGAAAAGTGCATTTGGCTGGAAAAGGAATAAAACATTGGATTTTTGAGGGAAAAACGACTATGAACTACATAATTGACATGACATCTTCAATCAAAGATAAAATTGGAAGCATAATTAGCTGCAAAAAAAAGCAGCACTACAATTGTAATGCTGCTAATACACTATTTATATTTTATCTATCCTCAAAAAAAGGTTAAAAACCTATATTTCCTAAGCTTAGGAAATCTTTATGATCAGACTCCTGAATATAATTATTCAATAATTCTGGTTTGATTTTCCCTTTAATATAGACCAGGGCATTATCATCACCACCTACCAATACCACCATCTCTTTGATTGTGTTGTTAGAACCTACTTTACCCATTATTGTAACATCATCACCTTCATCATGGATCCTTAACAATTCTTCATAATCTTTTTCAGCTATTAATGCTGCAAATTCCTCGTGAAGGTTGATTTGGCCATTTAAATGGTTATCTTCAATAACCAGGACTTTTACTTTATCAATGTGTTTCAACAACTCCTCTTCCTCTTCATCAAGGTCAGCAACTAATGTGGCCAACCTGATCGCAAAACCAGGAATGGTAATTGCCACTACCCCTTTTTTGAACCTATATTTAGTAAAAGCCTTTGAAACACCCTCATTATCTGAACATGATGTGAATAAAATGGCAAGGGCTACCAGAAGTACAGACAGTTTTTTCATTTTTCTAACTGATTGGTTTTTATTATGACGCATACAACCAATTATTGTTACATCAAAACAAAAGGAGTCGCCTTATTAAAAGCCTCTTTTATTGTTTTAATAGCCCAGGCTTTCCCCTTTATCAATAGCAGGCACCCCCCTCTTCATCCATTCAGGCATTTCTTTATCCTTTAGGTAATGGTTAAAAAATTGGAACATCCTTCTTGACAAATCCATGCGGTTTGCCCAGCTACTGACCTTTAAGTTATGTGGTTCATTGTTATAAGTTAACATCCATGCTGGTTTATTTAACCTCCTCATAGCTACAAATAATTCAATGCCCTGGTACCATGGGACAGCACCATCTTTATCATTATGCATCATCAAAAGAGGTGTTTCAATTTTAGGGGTATGGAACAAAGGGGAGTTTTCAATGTATAATAAAGGTTTCTCCCATAATGTCCCACCTATCCTGCTTTGGGTATGTTCATACTGGAACATCCTGCTCATGCCTGTTTGCCAGCGAATTCCACCATAGGCACTGGTCATATTGCTAACAGGGGCACCTCCCATAGCAGCTGCAAACATATCAGTTTGAGTAACCAGGAATGCAGCCTGGTATCCTCCCCAACTCTGCCCTTGCAACCCAATTTTATCTTTATTTATAAAAGGGTACTTATTTATTAAATAGTTAACCCCACTAACAATAGCATTGTAGGCACTTTGCCCAGGGTAACCTACTTTATAAGTAATGTCAGGTACAAAAATGCAATAACCATTACTGGCATAAAAAGCCTTATTGATGGTTGACCTGCTTGGAGATGGGATGATATGCCTATTTAAAGTGTGTACATTCCTTTCATAAAAATAGGTAACCATTGGGTACTTTTTCATAGGATTCATATTCTCAGGCACATATAACAACCCTCTTAATGTTTCCCCTGTAAATGACACCCATTCAACCATTTTAACTTTTAACCAGTTAAAATCTTCTTGCTGTGGGTTTGCATCTGAAAGCCTCTTTATATGACCAAATTTTGTATTACTACACCTGATATCAGGAAACATTTCAGCATTTTGTTTTGTCCAAATAAGTTTATCAGCATTTTTCGCTTTTTTCAAAGAAGAAAACATGTAATTATCCATGATTAATAGTTCAGGGTCTTTTACTGCACTAAAACTTGAACTGAAATACCCTGATGACATTGTCCTTTCATCAAATGCACTAAGTACTACAGGTTTGCTTATTGAAATAAACTCTTCATCTTTATCAAGCTTCATATACCTTAGCACAGTCTGGTTCCTCCTTCCAAAAGCATGGGTTACGTTCACTGGTACCCTAACACCTGAAGGGTCTAATTTCCAGATATCATAACGGTCATATATATAGACAAATTTATCAGCTTCACTCCAACCTGCAATCCCATATGGCCTGGGATCCATGGGCATATCATTCAATTCATTGTGAAAACTTACAGGAAGTATTTTAGTTAAAGAAACAAGTGTTTCATCACCCAGTTTGGTTGACTGGCAATAATAGCTGCTGTCTTTAGGTTCATACCAAACCACATATTTCCCTGCAGGTGAAAGCTGGACCATCCCATTATTTTTTACAATCAGCCTTTTGATACCTGTATTTAAATCAACCAAATAATAGTCACTGTTTCTTTTCCCTGTCCAGCTTGCCTCACGCATATAGGGTTTCCTGTCAGCACCTAAAGCAATATCTGCATTACCTTTTTGTATAGTCCTGATTGTATTGATATTCAGGTCAGCCAACTGGATAAATTTTTGTTTATCAACATGGTAAACAGCCCTATACACCCTCTTTTTCTCCCTTGATGCTTCTACCTTTTGCTGTGGCTGAAGTGTCAGGTCTTCCCAATGCCATATGTCTAATTTTGGTTTTTCTTCATCCAATAATGAATCTTCAGGCTCAGGTTTAGGTGCTAATGCTGTTCCCAAATACAGCTTTGTGCCATCCTCAGAAAATGAAAGGCTGCCATTTTCACTTGGAGCCCACCCAACAGGAATGCCTGCCATGTTTTTTTCAGCTACCACTAAAGGGTTGTTGTTTATTGTATTCCCATAAAGCAACTTATACACTTTTTCATCAATGGTATCTTTTGAATGCAGGAATGCAAACTGCCCTCCTGCCTCATCTGCAACAACCTTTTTAACCCAGCCTTCTGACTCAAAAAAGGTAATTGTGTTCCCTGTAACAGTATTGAAATACCTTATTTTGGAATGGGTAGTTGTTGAATTTTTTAGTTGGGTTGTAAAAACAATGCTTCCCCCCTTTTTAGCTACATTATACTCTGTTACATTGTGAAATAGTAATGTGTCAGCATTTTTTATATTGAATAGTACCAAGTTGTCACCATCCTGCTTAGTTTTCTTTTTTAAAGGCTTTTCCTTATCCTCCTTTACCCCCTTTCCTTTTTCATTTGGGTTTTCCTTTTTTTCAGGTTTCAACATAAAGGCTACCCAGGCCGCATTTTCTTCAGGGACTTTATAAGATTTCAGGTTTGCAAAAAACACAGGTTCTTTTTTGCCAAAAACGAATATCCCCAAACTATCCATAGGCATATTATCCTTCTTTACCTTTTTTTTCTTTGCTGCCCTTATGGTATCCTGGGGTTGTCCTATTTTATAAATAATAAAGTTATTTTCAGGTCCAATGGTTGCGCCTTTTCCTCTTGCTACCACAACCTCATTTTTATTATTCATGTTGAATACCAAATTACCATCCCCTTTTTGTGGGTTAATTTCATAGGAAATAATTTTCCCATTATTAGAAATTGATTGGTTACTTATGGTATTCCATGATGCAAAATCATCAGTTGTTAAAACCTTTTTTGCTGGTTGTTGCGCAAAACAAATAAAAGGAGCTATCAATAATATCAGAAAAACAGCCTGTCTCATAATTCAGTGGTTTAATGTTTTAAGTTGAAGTTGTCAAAAGTTAAATTGAAAAACTACTAGTAACATCTTGATCCCATTGGGCTTCAGCTAATTTTCCTTCCATAGCTTTAGCTATGCAAGAAAAATGGAGCTTCGCCACTGATAATCAATATGTCACTCTCGAAATTCCCCTTCAACTTTAAACAACTTCATTTTGAAGAGTAGAAAAATAATAAAATTCTTCAAAAACAAGCCTGATTTGTATCCACAGAATTATAGGACCATGCCAATATGGTTTTAAAAGAGGACCACTTAGAAGTTCATTTTGAGCAATGGGGAGAAACCTTTAAAACATTATATTACTGATTATCAAAACGAAAGAGTTCTCATTTTACTCAAAATGATTCTTAATAAGGCTTTTAAGGCAGCCTTTGTGATTTCTATACTTTTAATGGTAATTATTTATCATGGGTATGCAACCCACACTCTTTTCCTGAGTTGTTTTCCCACCACCAGCGCCCTGCGCGGAAATCTTCACCAGGCTGTATGGCACGTGTACATGGCTCACATCCTATGCTAACAAAGCCCTTGTCGTGCAGTGCATTGTAAGGCACGTTCTGTTTTTTTATGTAATCTTTTACATCCTCCAGGCTCCAATCAAGTAGTGGGTTATATTTTACCAAGTTATGCCCATCATCCCATTCAAAATATTGCAGGCTACCCCTTCCTGATGATTGGGATGCCCTGAGCCCTGTAACCCAACATTCTTTCCCATCAAGGACAATTTGCAAAGGTTTTACTTTCCTGATAAAACAACATTCTTTCCTGTTTTCAATTGAAGCATAAAAACTAATAGGGCCTTTTTCATTGAGCAATCTTTCCACATCTTCAGCTTCAGGGAAATATGCCCTTATGGGTTTGCCATACTTTTCAAGGGTTTTGTTAAATACCTTATAGGTTTCTTCAAACACCCTACCTGTATCCAGGGTTACCACATCAATGGGGATGTTTTTTCTGAATATGATATCAGTAATAACCTGGTCTTCATATCCAAAACTTGTTGTAAATACAATCTTACCAGCATATTTTGAAGCAACCAAACTGAGTGTTTCTTCTATTGATTTTTGCTGTACTTCAGCATTTAGCAACTCAACAATTTTCTCATTAACCATAGTAGGAAATTTAAGATTTTAATCAACATATAGGACTAATCCTTTCAGGTATTCTCCTTCAGGATGGTACAGGTTTACAGGATGGTCAGCAGGTTGGGTAAGCTGGTGCAATATTTTTACTGAACGCCCTGCAATAGCAGCTCCTGAAAATACTGCTTCCCTAAATTTATCTTTTGACACTACCTGTGAACAAGAGAATGTAAAAAGGATACCCCCTGGGCGTATTTGCTCAAATGCCCTGGTATTTAACCTCTTATATCCCTGCAATGCCCTTGGCAATGTTTCCCTGTGTTTTGCAAATGCAGGGGGGTCAAGGACAACCAGGTTATATTTATCTTTTATATCTTTCAAATAATCAAAAGCATCAACTGCAAAGGCTTCATGCCTGGAATCATCAGGAAAATTAAGCTTCACATTTTCATTTGTAAGGGCTATTGCTTTTGCAGAGGAATCAACTGAATGGACAAGGTTAGCCCCTCCCCTCATGGCAAAAAATGAGAAACCACCTGTGTAACAAAACATGTTCAGCACATCCCTTCCTTTGGCATAATCTTCAACCAGCTTCCTGTTTTCCCTCTGGTCAATGAAGAAACCAGTCTTTTGGCCTAATTCCCAATCAACATTAAATGTTAAGCCATATTCAGAAACTTGCTTATCAGGGTCACTGCCATACAAGTAACCATCTATTGGCTCAACTGATGATTTGAAAGGGATGGTTTTGGCACTTTTATCATACACAGCCTTTAACTCACCTCCCATGATCTCAACCAAGGCATCTTTAAGCTGTTCCTTTATGAGGTACATCCCAATGGAGTGCATTTGCATAACAGCTACCCCATTGTAAAAATCAATGATCAATCCTGGCATGCCATCACCTTCAGCATTTACCAGCCTGAATACATTGGTATCCTGGTTATCTTTAGAAAAAAGTTGCTTTCTCAGGTTGTAGGCATTTTGAAGTTTATTTTTCCAGAAGTTAATATCAGGGGTAATTTCCTCAAAGGAAAAAACCCTTACTGCTATTGAGCCAACCTGATAGTGCCCTATACCCAAAAATTCATCTTTGTTTGAATAAACAGCAACAACGTCCCCTTCATTAACCTGTCCATATACCTTTTTAATAGCACCTGAAAATACCCAAGGGTGAAACCTTTTTAATGATTGGTCTTTCCCTGATTTCAGTACAGTTTTAGCAAATTGGGCATCCATGGCTATCAATTTGTATATAAATTCTGGTATATCTTCAATGCTGCCCAGGCATCAGTGGCAGCATAAATTTGCTGTGCTTCAGTAAGTAAATCAGCCTCCCAGTTTGAAAGTTGCTGGGCTTTTGATATCCTGCACCCCAGCACAATCCCAGTTAATTTTTTTAGGCTGAAATTTTGTATCCCAAACTCCTGCACCTGGTCCTGAAGTTCAATAAACCCATTGGGCGAGAAATAATTTAGGTTCTGGAGCACCTTTATATCATCGCGAATGGCAACCCCTGCTTTTACAATTTCCTTTGATTGGAGAATCCTGGTTAAATCATTAGGCAACCCAATTTTATTCAGACGAAATAAGAATGCACGTTCATTGGTCGAAAGTTGCAATAATGCTACCTTATTTACATTCCCTTTTTTAAATGAGGGCCTGGTTTCTGTATCAAACCCTATTACTTTTTGCTTTGCCAGGTAGTCTGCTATCTCCTTTACCTGATACTTATCTTCAACAACAGAAATCGTCCCTTCAAATTGAACCAGTGGTAATTCTGCCAGTTCCTCTTTTGTAATACTTTCCCTAAACATATACGCTCATTAAATATCATTCCTGAACTGGTCAAAAAAACCATCAACCCAGTCAGATTCCTTATTATTCATAGGGTTAGGATTATCATTACTTTCCTTCTCTTCCAGGTCTTTGCCACTTACCAGAAGCTTGTGTACAGCCCTAAGCACATTAACAAGCCTTTGCCCCCAATATTGTTCAAAATTTAATATGCACTCACTCAATGAATCATGCATCACATCCTCATTCCCCAGGCTGTAAGATGTAATAAAATCCTTGACATCCTGATAGATATCCAATACATTTTCTGAAATGCTGTTCTCTATTGCTTCCTCACTATACTCCATCCCCTCAACAAATACTTCCTGAAAAGAGTCATGCCCTCCCAGCAGCTTTGACCACTTTTGTGCCAACACATTGTAATCAAGTTCTGAAACAAACTTTTCAAGTTCTTCCTCCATTACCCTCTCTGCTTTAGGAAGCATAGTTGCTTTCAGGTAAAGAAGTGGAAGTATTTTCTGAAGCTTCCCCAATGCTGAAGTAATAGTTTCATTCCCCCCACCTTCAACAAGCTTACAAAACTCATTGGCCACAGTTACAAACTCAACAACATTTTTTGAATATACAATATGGCTTATGTTTTCTTCACTCATGATGCCATTTTAACAAGTGCAAAAGTAACAAGTTTTTTTTATGAATGGTAAGATTTAGGGAAAGAGTATTGTTGCTAAAATTTAACTATTTCAAAGTGGAGGTTACTTCCTCCACTCCAGCTTATTATCTATATCCTATAAACAACCTTTTCATTGTCAATTAGCCACCTGACTACATTCATGATATCATCCTGGTTGCCTTGCAATTTTATAACTAATTCTTCAAAAGTTACTGGTTTTTTCAATACTCTAACAATAAAAGATATTCAACCCCTAATGGGGTTTGGCCGTTTTTATACTTTAATCTTTTTATAAATATTTAATCCCTAAGGGATATTATTAAGCACGAAATACAGCTTTCAGTTTTTGCCCTGTCAGGGCAACCTATTTATAAAAAATCATCAAGGTATAAACCTAGTGCTGTAAGCTTCCCTAAAAACAGGACAGTTTAAAAGTAGACAAATAAACGTTAATTTTGAACTGTTAAAAGATGAAGAAGAAAAGATTTACACCACAACA
>JANQHI010000011.1 GCA_028282705.1 Prolixibacteraceae bacterium
AAAGTTAAATTGAAAAACTACTAGCAACATCTTGATCCCATTGGATTTCAGCTAATTTTCCTTCCATAGCTTTGGCTATGCAAGAAAAATGGAGCTTCACCACTGATAATCAATATGTCACTCTCGAAATTCCCCTCTAACTTTAAACAACTTCAGTAAAAAAAACAAGATGATAGCCTGAAGTTGGAAGAAAAATACTCACTGGATTCCAGCCATAAATAAATTATCATATCCTCAAAAACAGTAGGTTAAAAAAGCACAAGAAATTGATAAATGGCTTGAAAATGTTTGGCCATAATTTTAAACAAAAAACCCCACCCTCTATTAAGCAGGGTGAGGCTTTCTATAATTATTTTGAAGTAATCTATTTTACTTTTTTATACCCATAAATGGCATTTGCTCCAAGCTCCTCTTCAATCCTAAGAAGTTGGTTGTATTTAGCCATCCTGTCTGAGCGGCTCAATGAACCTGTTTTAATTTGGCCAGAGTTAGTAGCAACTGCAATATCAGCAATGGTTGCATCCTCAGTTTCACCTGACCTGTGAGAAGTTACTGAAGTATAGCCAGCCCTGTGAGCCATTTCAATAGCATCCAATGTTTCAGTTAATGTACCAATCTGGTTTACTTTGATCAGGATAGAGTTGGCAGCATCCAGTTCAATACCTTTTTTCAGGTACTCAACATTGGTTACAAACAGGTCGTCACCAACCAACTGGCATTTATCGCCAATGGTTTTGTTCAGTACAACCCAACCATCCCAGTCACCTTCATCCATTCCATCCTCAATTGAATCAATTGGGAATTTCTCAACCAATTCAGCCAGGTAGTTAGCTTGTTCTTCTGAAGTCCTTTTTGCACCACCTTCACCTTCAAACTTAGTGTAATCATACACGCCACCCACATAAAATTCAGAAGCAGCACAGTCAAGAGCAATAGAAACATCACCACCATCTTCAACACGACCAGGTTTATACCCTGCATTTTTAATGGCTTCAATAATGCTGTTCAATGCATCTTCAGTACCATCCAGTTCTGGTGCAAAACCACCTTCATCACCTACTGCAGTGCTTAATCCACGGTTTTTCAATACCTTTTTCAAACTATGGAAAACCTCAGCACCCATTCGCAAACCTTCACGGAATGAAGGAGCACCAATTGGGCGGATCATAAATTCCTGGAATGCAATAGGAGCATCAGAGTGTGACCCCCCATTAATAATGTTCATCATTGGTACAGGCAATGTTTTAGCATTTGTGCCACCAATGTACCTGTAAAGAGGAAGCCCTGCAAATTCAGCAGCTGCTTTGGCTACAGCCAATGAAACACCTAACATGGCATTTGCCCCAAGGTTTGATTTGGCCTTGGTTCCATCCAGTTCAAGAAGCTTGTTGTCAATAGCAACCTGGTCAGTTGCATCCATGCCAATTAACTCCTTGGCAATAACTGTATTTACATTTTCAACAGCTTTTAAAACACCTTTACCCAGGTAACGCCCGGCATCACCATCACGTAATTCCAGTGCTTCATTTTCACCTGTTGATGCGCCTGAAGGTACATCAGCACGGCCAACTATACCACTTTCCAATACTACTTCTACTTCTACAGTTGGGTTACCGCGTGAGTCAAGAATTTCTCTTCCTATTACGTTGTTTATTAACATGTGAGTTGATTTTTTATTTAACTTTTAATATTTAATAGCTGATAATTAACACCTTAAGCTGGATCCTCAAAACCCGCCCAAAGATAACAATTTGCTACCAATATGGCAGAAACAGCTTTGAGGGTTCACAAAGATTTCATATTGAATTAAAACTCTAAATAAAGAAAATCCTTAAAGTTGACTATCTCCCTCAAACCAAGGGGTATTTTCGCCATCCCGATTAAATCGGGAATGAGAAATTATTTGACTTAAAATGAGCTGAACTGTTGGTATTTTTCCCCCCTTCTATATTTTACAACTTCAAGTTGTTGCATGGTTATCAAGCCTCCTTTTTTGCCCTTGTCCATAATTTCACCCACTTTCTGGGTAAAGGCTTCCAGCTTCTCTTTTTTGTCTATTATTTCAATTACCACTGGCAAGTCACTTGACAATGCAAAGATCTTCATGGTGTGGATGGAATGGCTTGCCCCAAAAGACATCATCCCTTTGGTAACAGTTGCCCCTGCTAACCCTTCTTTCCTTGCTTCAAACACCACCTCTTCATACAGAGGCCTTCCATTTACTTTATCACCTTCGCCTGTATAAATCTTTAACAACCAGGCATTTCCTTCAATATTCATAATGCATTTTTTACAATACTGAGCGAATGAGGATTATCCCCAGGTATACGGCCAGGATACCTAAAATAAGGCTTCCCCCGATATTTAAGAGCAAATAGTGGATCGAATTTTCTTTGAGCAGATTAAGGTTATTATAAGCAAAAGCTGAGAATGTGGTAAAACCTCCACAAAATCCTACTGCCAGGAAAATACGCCATTCAGGGTTCATTAAATTCCCCTTTTCAGCAATAGCAAACACAACCCCAATGATAAAACATCCAAGGATGTTTGCAACAAAGGTCCCCCAGGGAAATGTACTTCCCAGGCTTTTCTCCATAACAACCTGTACAATATACCTTAATGCACTGCCTATAAAACCTCCTGCCCCAACAATTAAAATGGTTCTTAACATACTTCTGTTTTAAATCTCAAAATAAACTGGTATTTTAAAGTTTTTAACTGTTATTTGATTGACGTAATATACAAATTTATGAATATAAAGACATATTTGGCTTTTTTTATTTTACTGATCCCTTCAGTTACATCAGGGCAAAATTTCAATGATTTATTTGAACTTTTTATCCAAAAAGAAAACTATAAAAATGCCACAGTTGGGGCTGTGGTTATTGACCTGGATAACCAAAAAGAAGTTTTCTCTTACCAACCCTCTACCTCAATGGTACCTGGCTCATTATTAAAATTGGTAACATCTTCTACAGCCATTGAGATATTAAAACCTGGTTACAGGTTTAAAACAGAGGTACTTTACACAGGTACTCTTTCAAAACAAGGAGAACTAACTGGAAACCTGATTATCAGGGGAAGTGGTGACCCCACATTGGGCTCTTCTTATTTCGAGCCTTCTTTTATGAGTAAATGGGCCTTTGCAATTTCAAAGAAAGGGATAAAGAAAATTAAGGGGGATATTATCCTTGATATATCAGCTTATGAGGAACAAAGCATAACTGATTCGTGGATTTGGGAAGATATTGGCAACTATTATGGTGCAGGTGCAAAAGCTTTATCTGTTTTTGATAATACCTTAAAAATTACTTTGCAGTCATATGCAACAGGTAGCCCAACAAAAATTATTGGGATAAAACCTGAGATTAAAGGGATTTCATTTATAAACCATGTATTAGCTTCTGACAAAAACTCTGACCAAGCATATGTATATGGAAGCCCCTGGGGCGATGAAAGAGTGATAAGGGGGACAATTCCTAAACATAGGGATAGGTTCACTATTAAAGCTGCTTTGCCCAATCCTGAACTGGTTTTAGGCAGTATGTTAAAAGATAGCCTTGCATATTCTGGCATACCAGTTACAGGTAATGTAAAAGCTGGAAAAATAAATACTGAAACCAACATTGCTTTTACTGGTAAGTCTGTAGAATTAAGCCAAATCATCAGGATATTAAACCATGAAAGTGTTAACCTGATTGCCGAGCATTTGGTTAAACAATTGGCTTTGGAATCTGAAGGGTTGGGGTCAACTGAAAAAGGGTTGGAAATAATCCATTCTCATTGGCAACATAAACGGATGGATACCCATGGGCTATTCCTTGAAGATGGAAGTGGGTTATCACATTTTAATTTGATTACTCCTGGGCAGATGGGTTATGTGCTAAAAGAAATGTATCAGAATTCCTCATTTACTTCCTCCCTGCCTGAAGCTGGAAAAGGTACATTGTATGTGTTCTCAAAAAAAGATTTTCCTGGGAAAACATTGATATGCAAGAGTGGCTCAATGACCCGGGTGCGCAATTATGCAGGTTACCTGAAAACTGATTCAGGCAAAAACCTGGCTTTTGTTTTTATGGTGAATAATTTTGGAGGTAAACACATTGAAGCCATAAGGGAAATTAAAAGCCTGCTTATTTCAATGAAGCAAACAATGTAAAAAACAATGTATTGATAAACTCTCCTGTTTTTCAAAATTAAGATAAAACAGGAGTTTTGCCCCTACCAAAAAACCATTTTGAAAAACACCCCTAGATAAATCATTTGTCATATAATTATATTAGGTATTATTCTATATTTGCAGTATATTATTACATAAAAATGATATATAGTATTATTTTATTATGAATCTTGATTCAATTGACAAACAAATTGTAGAGATATTACAGGCAGAAGGCAGGATTACCAATGCTGAACTTGCAAAAAAAATCCATATGTCTCCACCCCCTACTTTGGAAAGGGTTAAGAAGCTGGAAAAAAATGGGGTCATAAAAAAATATGTTGCCCTTTGCGACCCTGCCAAGGTTGATAAAGGCACCCTGATGTTTGTAGAAGTTACCCTCGACAGGCATGGCAGCAAAGTGGTAGAAGGTTTTATGGAAGCTGTTAAAGAAGTGGAAGAAGTAATGGAATGCCACCATATTACAGGTGATGCTGATTTCCTTATAAAAATAGCCGTGAAAGACATCCCTGCCTATGAAAAGCTTGTATTGAAGTCATTAACCAATTTACCACAGGTGCAGCATTTAAAAACACTGGTAGTACTGTCAACCATTAAAAACGAAACATCATATAAAATAGAAAAGGGGTAATAAAAAACATGGAAAAGGATTTTAATTATTGGGTTGAAAAAGGGAAAGCAATGGTGGATGAGCGCCAGGAAATGGTTACCAAAACCAAAAAATGGAAATTTGATACCATAGCCACACATGGGCTTTATAATGCCACACAAGCTATGGAGCTTAACAATGCTTCCATCATGGAGCCTGTGTACCTTACACCAGCCCAGGCTTATTCTAACAGTGCAGAAATGGAAGTTGCCCTATCCTATAAAATGCCCAACTGGTGCTACACCAGAATTGCCAACCCCTCAACCTATTTTTTGGAAGAAGCTGCTGCCCTGCTGGAAACCTATGGCACTGATATGGAAGCAACCTGCCTTGCTACAGCCAGTGGCATGAGTGCTATCAGGACAGCTACTGACCCATTCCTGGCTAAACACCCTGATTACCCTAACCCAAATATTGTAACATGTTCTAAGGTTTATGGGGGGACATTCCAGCAATTCTGGGTGCGCAGGAAGCAAGAACAAGGAATTGAAGTGCGCTGGGTTACTGAACCAACCAACATAGAAGCATGGCAAGAAAAAATTGATAAAAATACCCGGTTTGTTTATGGTGAATTCCCATCAAACCCATCTGTTGATATTTTTGATATAGAAGAAGTTGCCAAGCTTGCCCATTCGTTTGGTATTCCACTAATTGTAGATGCTACCTGTGCTTCACCTGCCCTTACGCGCCCACTTTGCCTGGGAGCTGACATTGTTATCCAGTCTGCCTCAAAAGTAATTGGCGGAAGTGGGACTTCAATAATGGGCTTTATGGTGGCTAAAAAGGGTATTACCAGCAAAATTGGGACAGATGAGATGAAAGCTGATTTTGCCACTTGGGCAAAACTGTGGCCTTTCCGCGACAATGGGCCAGCAGTAAACCCAATGGCAGCCATAATGACACTGAATGATATGCGCACGTTACGTATGCGCATAAAACAGATGAGCGAAAACTCGTTGAAAACTGCACAATTTTTGGAAGCCCACCCAAAGGTTGGTGAAGTACATTACCCTGGGTTGCCTTCGTACCACGCCCATGATATAGCTAAAAGATATATGAAACTGGCTGATAGTGGCGAGAACATGTATGGTTATATGTTGGCAGTTGAGATAAAAGAAGGTAAAGGTTGGGGTTCTGAAAATTCCCGCAAGTTCTATGATGCGCTTCAAATGATCTGGCGCGCAACTGACCTGGGAAGGATAAAAACTGTGGCTACTTTAAATGCTATTTCTACACACCAGCAGCAAGGTGAAGAAGGGCGTGCACTGGCCAATATAAAACCCAATACTTGCAGGATTTCCTGTGGTATTGAACATGTTGACGATATTATAAAAGATCTTAATCAGGCCTTGGATGCAATCTAAGGCATCATTTTGGGGGACTAAGGTTGAGCCCGGACACCATTTTAGGTTCCGGGTTCTTTTTTATTATTCACCCAACCCCCTGCACAATGTTACCAAATTTCAATTCCAGTATGGTGCGATTTGAAGCAGAGAACGGTTCTCTTAGGGTTAGTTAATATCCTTATTTCAATTCCAGTATGGTGCGATTTGAAGAACAATTAAGCCATGTCTCTTCGTTGTAATTTTTCACATTTCAATTCCAGTATGGTGCGATTTGAAGATAATATTGAAGGTAGTGGCAATTTCTCATTTAAGTTTCAATTCCAGTATGGTGCGATTTGAAGCCGCTCCGCTTGCTCATTCGCAAAGCTTCCTTTTTAACATTTCAATTCCAGTATGGTGCGATTTGAAGCCCCCCCTCAAAGGGTCGGTTACCCTCTTCGTAGTAAATTTCAATTCCAGTATGGTGCGATTTGAAGGACTACTACCTTCTTATTTACAACTGACACTACGACATTTCAATTCCAGTATGGTGCGATTTGAAGACATACAAAGACAAATAAACTAATCTATTATTGCATTTCAATTCCAGTATGGTGCGATTTGAAGGAAAACTGTAAAATTAATTTTAAATTAAATAGATAATTTCAATTCCAGTATGGTGCGATTTGAAGGCGGGATTTTGCAATAATAATGCTAATGCTTATCAAATTTCAATTCCAGTATGGTGCGATTTGAAGCCAGTAATCTCTTTAATGTCAATTGGGAAAATAAATTTCAATTCCAGTATGGTGCGATTTGAAGCGCTCAAAAACGCACTACAACAATAAATACAAAACAGATTTCAATTCCAGTATGGTGCGATTTGAAGACAAATGCTATCGAAAAGGGAAATTTATAGGCATATTTCAATTCCAGTATGGTGCGATTTGAAGTATAGTAAGAATTATTAACAAATAAAGAATAAAATTAATTTCAATTCCAGTATGGTGCGATTTGAAGCTAATTGCATATTGTAACTTGGTGTTACTACCGTATTTCAATTCCAGTATGGTGCGATTTGAAGGCCTGATAAGCGTTGACAAATTCCGTCTTTATTTCTTAATTTCAATTCCAGTATGGTGCGATTTGAAGTTTACTGTTATATCTGTATATTTTCACAATTGCCGTATTTCAATTCCAGTATGGTGCGATTTGAAGGTGAGCCGTCTAAAATATCAAGGCTATATAATTCCTTATTTCAATTCCAGTATGGTGCGATTTGAAGGGTTAGACTCAAATATTGACAAAACAGCGACAGAAGTTATTTCAATTCCAGTATGGTGCGATTTGAAGTATGCAAACAATAAAATAAACACAGATGCACTTCCTGAATTTCAATTCCAGTATGGTGCGATTTGAAGATGCACAGCCCGTAATGAATAGGTTAAATAATTAATTTCAATTCCAGTATGGTGCGATTTGAAGTGCAAACAATAAAATAAACACAGATGCACTTCCTGAATTTCAATTCCAGTATGGTGCGATTTGAAGTTTTTGACATGGGTAATAGGGGTGACTATTAAATTAATTTCAATTCCAGTATGGTGCGATTTGAAGCCTCCTTGTTTTTATCAAAGCCAGGGAGGAATTGCTATTTCAATTCCAGTATGGTGCGATTTGAAGCAAACGACAGTTAAGTAGAAACCTTCCTTTACCTTAATTTCAATTCCAGTATGGTGCGATTTGAAGGATAAACCCGTTTTCCTAAAGCATTTAAAAATGTATTTCAATTCCAGTATGGTGCGATTTGAAGGCGGGATTTTGCAATAATAATGCTAATGCTTATCAAATTTCAATTCCAGTATGGTGCGATTTGAAGGGGTAATAACAGAAAAGGTTTACCCGCCCATTCGTCCATTTCAATTCCAGTATGGTGCGATTTGAAGTACCTACAACAAGGCGTTGAGATTCGCGAACAAGAATTTCAATTCCAGTATGGTGCGATTTGAAGCAAACCACAAAAATACTTATTCGAAGGCGCAACCCCATTTCAATTCCAGTATGGTGCGATTTGAAGCGGTGCTTGGTCGTCGGAGTGCTACAACTCTAACAGTATTTCAATTCCAGTATGGTGCGATTTGAAGGGTATTCCGAACAATCATTTCACCCCATTTTTCTTTATTTCAATTCCAGTATGGTGCGATTTGAAGATATCAGGTGGTTTACCAACACTCTTTTAATCTTATTTCAATTCCAGTATGGTGCGATTTGAAGCATTCATAAGTTGCTTTTCATTTGCAACCCTGTCAACATTTCAATTCCAGTATGGTGCGATTTGAAGATCTACTTTTTCGCCAATCACACCATACAACCGTAATTTCAATTCCAGTATGGTGCGATTTGAAGAGAATGTACATTGCTGTTGCATCAAACTTCTATTAATTTCAATTCCAGTATGGTGCGATTTGAAGTTATACCTAAGCCTCTTGTTTTGTTTCCCTTTTCTATTTCAATTCCAGTATGGTGCGATTTGAAGTTTACCGCCCATTCCAAACTCTAATGCTTCTTGGATTTCAATTCCAGTATGGTGCGATTTGAAGTAAATTTTCCTGCAAAACTAAGGAGCTTATTAATAAATTTCAATTCCAGTATGGTGCGATTTGAAGATTTCAGGATTTAGAGAATCATTGTAGGAAACTATATTTCAATTCCAGTATGGTGCGATTTGAAGTGATTTGTAGCGTAGTTTGTCCGCCCTAGTGCCGATTTCAATTCCAGTATGGTGCGATTTGAAGAAAAACTTTAAGAATATAGGGTTTGTTGTAATTGAATTTCAATTCCAGTATGGTGCGATTTGAAGTGAAAATAAAGGAGATGGAAAAGCAAGGGGTCACATATTTCAATTCCAGTATGGTGCGATTTGAAGTACTAACGAAAACGAAACAGTACTTGATAATACTAATTTCAATTCCAGTATGGTGCGATTTGAAGCTAATTTCATCAGCCCCGCCGTTTTGATGTGTGCATTTCAATTCCAGTATGGTGCGATTTGAAGAATTAACGACAATACTAACAAAAGCCGCATAAACACATTTCAATTCCAGTATGGTGCGATTTGAAGAGCATTGCGCCTGATTTTAGACCTTACTTAAAATACATTTCAATTCCAGTATGGTGCGATTTGAAGAGGGTCAAAAGAAAAAGATAATATTGAAAACCTCAATTTCAATTCCAGTATGGTGCGATTTGAAGTTAACTTTCAATTCTCTGGTGCTTCATTTTCCTCAATTTCAATTCCAGTATGGTGCGATTTGAAGCTTTGATTCCTTTTTTAGGCATCCAGTCTAAAACGTGATTTCAATTCCAGTATGGTGCGATTTGAAGATAATTGGTTCATAAACTTTTCAGTATCAGAGTTATTTCAATTCCAGTATGGTGCGATTTGAAGTCCCATCCACCAGCAGTAGCCATTGAGTCTATTAGTATTTCAATTCCAGTATGGTGCGATTTGAAGTTATCAATTTTTGCCTATAATATCTCCAATAAGCATATTTCAATTCCAGTATGGTGCGATTTGAAGAGTTCCTAAACATTCGGGGCAGCTATCATGTAAGCAATTTCAATTCCAGTATGGTGCGATTTGAAGCATCTTCTAATCCTGTTCTTTGCTGAATATTTATCAAATTTCAATTCCAGTATGGTGCGATTTGAAGCCGTTCGACAACCTAAAAAAATAAGCTGGTTTTGAACGGTTTATAAAATTAACCTTTTTAATTTTTGTATGCAATAGTTGTCGACACCCAAAATCATAAAAACCCTTTAAGTACGACAACTACCATAAATCATTGTTAACCAATATGTCAAAGAACCAGGTTTTATTAAAATTGTATTATCCGCTCTAATTTTAGGCAGCCATCACCACGACCGACAACAAACGAGTTATAAAAAATTGCTTAAGCTGCTTCTTTCTTTACCTACTATTTCTTTATCTAGCCACTTTTCCTGGCGTGTCCTGAAAATTATAAAACTATCCTCTTCTTCATCCATAATATCTTTGGCTGCCATTTTTAATTCTTCTAAGCGTGCTTCTGTTATTTCGCCTTCAAAAACTGAATTTTGTATCCAGTTCAGGTACCTGCGGCAAAGCTTTAGCATTTTACCCACCCGTTTTTTCCCGCAATCGTATACAGCAATAACATACATTACCAGTACATTTTAAAAGGTTTATATTCTTCGATACCCAAAATATGCTTTACAAGTTTGTAGCATTCCAACTTCACAAGGTGTTTGTAACTTACGCTCCTATTAAGGCTCCTATGCTTTAGGGTTTCGGAAAGGCGTGCCTCCCAGGCCTGCACAAATTTTTTTTTCCCTTTAGGTTTCAGCAGCACTGCATTTAGGTTTGGCTCAAAATCGTTTGGCTGGATCTCTCGTTTGTTGATGACTTTAAAAATCACACGGTCAACCAATATGGGTTTAAAGATTTCAGCAATATCAAGCGAAAGCGAAAAGCGCCGTTCTCCGGGTTGGTGCAAAAAAGGAATAAGTGGGTTAAGCTGTGTTTGGTGGATAGACCTGAGGCACTGGCTATAGCACATCATGTTCCCAAATGATATAAGGGCATTCACTTCGTTTTGCGGGGGACGGTAAGAGCGCCCTGCCATCTCAAAATTATTAAGGATAAGGCTAAATGCCTCATAATAGTTTTTACGGATATTGCCTTCTATCCCCATCAACTCATCTATTTCCACAGTGTTTCCAATATGCCCTGCAAGCCCTTCAATAATTTCAATAATATCGGAAAGGTCTTTCCCCCGTTTATCGTAATAACGTAAGTTTTTTACCATATTGTAACTGGCTCCTTGCAATATGCGCTGAGCCAATAACAAACGTTTCTTTTTATTTTTATAAAAATCGGTTTGTGCCAGCAATACCTTACCCGACAACAATGCTTCGCGCGGCATAAACGACCCTGTGTAGTTTTCGTAGTAGTCGAAAAAATGAAGTGGGATTTGTTGCTGCCCCAGGAAATTATATAAAGCAGAATTGGCATCTAAGTTTCCGAAACAATATAGCTCATCAACATTTTCAACCGGAAGGTAACGCGGTTTTTCTTCATTCCCTTCTTCATCATAGGGTGTAAACTTTAATGTGTTTTCGCGGCGTTGCAGACGGCCCGGATTAAAGAGGTAATAAGTTTTCTTCATGTTTGGTGTTATTTTTTAAATTATTGAGGGTAATGGGTTTTGGCACCAACGGCGCAAATAAAGGTCGTAAACTGCATAATAGGGTTTGCCTTCAGAATCGAAATCTTTATATACAAAACCTTTTTCAATGAGGTATTTAATTGATTTTAAAATAGAGGCTGAACCCGGCAACCCATATTCTTTTATAAAAGCTTGCGAAGTAGGTTGCCCAACCCTATTGTGTTTGGCAATAGCCCTTAGCAATAACCATTGATTTTTGGAAAGCAACTGGCGTATGGAGTAAAAAACATCTTGTTGTTCCAGCAAAAGTAAGTTGGCTTGCATTTTCCAATCGTTTTCTTTTACTGTCTTCCCCGTGCTCATAAATACCCTGTTGCATAATTGCTGGACATAAAATGTATGAAGGTCGGTCCATGTAAGGATTTGATCGGCAATTTCGGGTGAGATATTGCGCTTATACCTGGCAAACTGCCTGGTTATAAAATTGTTGTATTCCTGCTTACCAATTTTACCCAGCTTCATCATATTTGTGCTACGGTAAAAAGGCCGCTGTGGCGAGTTGAAGAGGTCGATCATCAAATGTTGCTTGCTGCCCGAAAAAATAAATTCAATATTTTTCAAGTGTTGAAAACGTGCCCTAAGCCACCCATCTACATTGGCGTTAGGGTATTCGGTTATTTGCTGAAACTCGTCAATGGCAATAACCGTTTTGAAATCCTGCTTTTCGAGAAAGCCAAATATGGCTTCAATATTTTGCTCTGCACCATTGCCAGCTAAAGAGAATGAAGCTTGTGGCATCCCGATAAGCGGATCAAAATTTATGGTAGGCCTAAGGGAAAGTATAAAGTTCCATACCCTCTTGCCAAAACCTATCCGTTGCGGAAAATGCGAAATAATTGCTGTTGCAAGCGCATCTAAAAAATCATCAGTATTATTCGTATTCATTATATCCACATAAACCGATTTAATACCTATGGGCAGTTGTGCAAACAAATGGTGTATAAGCCCCGTTTTTCCCATCCTGCGCAACGAATACAGGGTTATGGAATTGCCATTTGTAACCAAATCAAGTAATTTTTTAACTTCATTTTCCCGGCCACAGAAATACTCAGGTCCATAGTAAGTATTAATCCCAAATGGGTTTTTCGGTACTAATGCCTTCATTTTTATTTGTTTATTAATTCATAATAAAATTACGAAGATAAATCTATATTACCAAAAGTAACTTACTAAAAGTAACTTACTAAAAAATATATAAGGCAGTTTGCTATCCAATCGTTTAACTAACTTCGGTTCCATAACAAAAATCAAAGTAGGAACAGTTTTTACATCTAGGCTTGGGGATACGGTTGGGGCAAACTTCACTTTTAATAATGTTTCCAATTTCTTTTTTTGTCCCTTCAATAAACTCACGGTCGGGTTTAGCAAGAAATACCTCTTGTGTTTTCCGTAATTTGGGATATTCAAGCAAACCTGTGGCATTTATACCATTTTGCTCCAGCACGTATAAATAATATTTCACCTGCAAAATGTGTGATTCCTCTTTTTTATCCGATTTTTTTATTTCGTGTACCACATTGTCTTTCGAGTCGAAATAGTCGATTTTAATGCCCTCAATGGCAATTTCTTTAAACCTTTCGCTGCGTTGTTTGTAACTGTTTTCGTGGATAAGCTTGCCTATTTGTACAGCTTCGGAGGTTTGCTCCATGGTTATGCCATTGGCAAACAGCCAAAGTTTGCGGTGGCAAATAAGGTAATAGTTAAAATGGGTCCCGGTGATAAGCATTTTGGTTTGATTAAGGATATTCAGGAGATTGATAAAATCAATATTTATTGATGTCTATATTTTTAAAGAGCTTAAGTTTTGTAATACTCGTAATAATAATCACAAAGCGTATCGTGAAATCCCCATCCGGTATTGCACGACTCCTCGGTAATTTTATAAGCCCTATCCTTAAAATTATCCAGTAATCCTTCTTTAGCTATAAAATCCAATGCTTTACAAAACATACTTTCCATGCTGGTATAAAATGATTCATTTATGTCGCCATAGTCGTTGGTAAACCGTACACCAGTTTTAACATATAAAAACATTAAATCGGCTAATGACTCGGCAGGAATACCTAGCTTTTTTGCTTCGGTAATGGCTTTTCGGGCTACCGACAAACGTTCTTTTGGAAGTCCCCGTGTTGGATAAAACTCATCCTCAATTTGTTTTTTGTACTTTACCACTACAGCTTCCACATCGTTTTCAAAAAAAAGCTGGTGATACTCCTGTACCGGCTTGTATTTTTTGCCTAGTTCAACAATGTGTTTTAATAGCTCTTCTTTTGTGAGGGAGGTTATGTGTTTCTTTAATCCTTTTGTTGGCATGTTGTTTTTGGTTTTGCGGTTTTGTTGAAAATCTAACACTTACAATATTATAGCATTTTCAACCTTTTCAAAGTTAAATCCTTCTTCAATTTTATAACAATTTTCGAAATGAGACAGATATAGATATCCATACTTGCCTCTTTCCTCATCAAAATTCCCACTAAGTTTATCTTTTACCATTGGATAAACAGAAATGGTAAATTGATTCATTAATCCTGTTAGTTTCTTCAAATCAATTTGTTTTTGATTAAAATCTAAATCATCATTTTCAATTATTGAAATATACCTATCAAATAGTTTCTCTCCTGAAAGTTTATTTTCATTTGTAATGATTTTCATTTTTAGAAGTTCTTCAATGCTGTAACCTTCAGGGATTTCAATCTCAATTGGTATAAAAACGGATTCACTTCCATGGTCTTCAATTAATTTGAAATTATTATGAATCGAATTAAAGTCGAAACGTTTAAAGTTGTCCAGATAATTATCAAGTTTCATTGCATCTGTCCAGTCTTTCTTTTTTGCATCCTCAAAAACTTTATTGTAAAGGATATCAAATTCTTTGTTTAGCAAAATGTCTTTGAAACCATTATAAACTGTTTTATCACTTTGCTGCTTTTTATAGCGTTTGTCTTTACCGTAAATTGTTGAGGTACGGTCGCAATCGAAAAGAAATACTTTGCAGCCTTTTTTTGATGCATTCCGGTTCACTCTTCCTGCTAATTGTTCGTCGCTATCCAGTAACGAACGGTCTTTAAATCCCAAATCCATATCAATATCAACACCTGCCTCAACTACTTGTGTCGAAACTAAAATCATTTTGTGATATTTTTGTTCCTTTAGTTCTTTTATTACCTTTTTTCGACGAGACTCAAGTATATCACCCGAAAGGATGTATAATTGATAATTGGAAAAGTGTTCGTTTTCGTTTAAAAGCCTGAAGAAATGTGAAGCTGTGTTTTTGGTAATAAATTCAATTAAGACTTTTGAATAGCCGTTCTTATTATAGAAGTTTTCAGCTTTGTTTAATAGGAAAGAACTTAAATCCAATAAAAAATCTTCTTTGTTTTCTTTCGTAGGTTTTGAAATATCAAGTAATGAGAAATCAAATTCAATACGTCCGGCAAAATTAGGGTTGGAAAAATATTGTTTTTTGTTTGGTGTGAGGTTTATAAATTTTCCTTTTGCCGTCTCACTCAGTGCATCAATTTTTGGTAATGTAGCCGACATTATTATGAATCTCATGTTAAACGGTTTGGCAAAATTCTCAATAAAAAATAAAATTTTATCCCAGTGGTTTGGGTTATAAGTCTGCAATTCATCGATTACCACAATTGAGTTTGCCAGACGATGCAATAAATAATTTGTTTCTTTTTTATTGCCTTTTAATACATCGAAAAAGCGGACATGAGAAGTAACACAAAATGGATAATTTACGAACAGGTTATCAAGGTAAATCCTCTTTTCATTTCCATATTTCCCATCCTGAGTTTCTTCCTGCTCATGAAATCCAGCTTTTGAATGTAATTGAATCATTTCATTATTTGTTAATCCAATTGTATCTTTTATTCCCTGAAATGTTTGTGTTATCAGGGTTGTAAACGGAAATACATAAAAAACTTTATTTAAACTTTTATCTGTTTGCAATAATTCAGAAATACATGCCAGCGAAAGGTTTGTTTTTCCTGCTCCGGTTGGGGCTTCAATGTAATACCATGGATTATCCGGATTTTTCCGTAGTATAAAAATAACTTCGGCGTTTAACTTCTGGCGTAATAAGTTAAGGTTTGCTTTACTTTGTTCTTGAAGTTCAGAAAATGGTCTTTCCAAATAACTTTCAAAATTGGCAAATAGGTCTTTATTGTAGTCTTTTTCTGATTTGAAATTCGAGATTATTTTTTCTTTCAAGTCAGAAGTTAGAATTCCGAAATCATCAACCACCATATCAGCCATGTATTCGTTGGTAGCATAATAATCGCAGGCGGTTAACAGTGAGTAGGAGAGTTTTAAAAGAGCAAAAAGAGGGAATGTATTTTTATTTTGAATCTTATTTATTAATCCGCTTTTTAACTCGGGGAAATTAATAGCAACCTGCTTAGGCAATCTAATATTATATTCTTTCAGAAAAGTAAAAAGATCTTCACATACTTCTTTGGTTAAAGTTAATTCTTTATCAATTGATGAAGCATGATGTTTAACAATTGGAAATGAAAATAAATAGCAGATTCCCAGTAGTTCTTCTTTTTCCTGTTTTCCGAGTGATTGTTTCTTGCTAATTTGTTCGACAAAAAAGAATAAAAAAACAAATGCACTTAAAACTGAATGCTGGCTTCCAATTAACAGTTTTTTTCTGGGGAAACTGATATTTTTCATTTTATCAATTTGAAAGTTTGGGTTTATCTTACCCAAATCGTGATATGCAATGGACGCAACAAACATCAATTTTATATCCTCTGCGATTTCAACGTTTTCGGAAACAGCTTCAATTAAATTGTCGATTATAATATCAATATTTTGCTGATCAATAATTTGTTTTGCATAGTGCAATACCAAATCAACGTGTTCCTGTAGGGTTTCCTTGTCCTTTATCCCATCGATATGAGCCAAATACTTATCAGATTCATATATTAAGCTTTTAAATGGGATTAGTTTTTTATCAACTATATCAGAAAAGCTGGATAACTTCATCATTTTCTGTTGTTAGTTTTATAAACCTGAATTCAGTATCCTGCCTGAACTTTAAATCCCAATCGGTAAAAGCAAAGCTTCTGTATTCATATTGAAATAATGGTGCACCTAAATATGCAACCGGTAAGTTTTCAAAATAGCTAAAAGAATTTCCTTCTTTTCCGGTAAAAAGAACATCGAACAGGTTGTCTTCTTCTTTGCTATCTTTTACAGGTATTGATTTTACAAACAACGAACTTATTTTAAAAACACCCTCTGGATTAAAATCAGAGAATCCCACTTCCTTTGTATTTTCCCACCAAAGCGAACAATCGTTTTTTCCCAGATATGGAATAAATTGAGCCTGATATGATAATAATTTTTGAATTAGTTTTTGCTGTTCTTCAATCTCTTCATCCAGTAAAACAAAACAACGAAATGCAGGGTTAATAAGCGTTTGTTCGGCAACCATCAGGTTTCCGCCGGTTTCTTCACTGGCTAAGCCAGTGGTGTTATTATATTTAATAATGGTCTTTGTAAAATTCCCATTTTCGTGATAGCTTTTTTCGAGTTTTTTATCTTTTGGTAAAGGCATTATTCCAACCTGGATATCTTTTAACTTTTCGTAGTATTCTGGTAACTCACCGTTTTTCTGAAAGCCCTTCAACCCAGCAATGGCACCAAGGATTCCAAGCAATGCAGGTTTATGCAGCATATTAAAAGTAAGGTAAACAGGCTCATTCGTATCAGGCTTTTTCAGCATCCCGAAATCTGCTTTTATATCAAAAGAAATTAATTTCTCCATTCTCAAATCAATTTATAATGGTTTAAAGTTTTATCAGTAAGTTCCGTCAGGAACGTAAATATGGTAGAAAATCAAATACACATAAGATTAAAGCTCCGTAGGAGCGACACATTTAATCATAAAATTCAAAAACATAATTGTCCTCAAAAGCAATTTCAAATTTTTGGAGTAGTCCAAGATATTCCTCCCTAAATGTTTTTCCGGCATGATGCTTTTCTTGTTCCATAATGTATTTTATTACATTATCTCTTTGCGAACGGGAATAAGAAAATGCACCATAACCTGCCTGCCAAGAGAAACGACCTAAAACAAATTTATTTTGATTTATCCATTTCGAGGAACTTGCTTTTATTTCCCTTAACATATCTGAAACTGAATTAACAGGATTAAGCTCAAAAAAGGCATGAACGTGGTCTTTATATCCGTTAACTGCAAGTGAATAATTATTTTTATTGTTGATTATTCCAGCTATGTATTCGTTCAATCTATCTTTAAAATTCCGGGTAATTATATTTCCCCTTCCTTTCACTGAAAATACTGCATGGATATTAATTTGAGTGTAGGTATTTGCCATTTTGAAATCTGTGTCGTCCCTACAGGACTATATTATTAACTGTATATTTTTTTACTACCATACTTTCACCTCTATGAGGTTTGATTACAAATCAATAATTTTTGCCATTTCAGGTTCGTTTTCGAGTTTCAAAGAAGCCTGGTTCCATAATATTTCAACAGAATCAATTTCGTTATTAAATTCTTCAATTTTAGTTTTTAACATGTCGCAATCCAGAACAACTTTCCCATCAGATTTTTCTTCTTTCATTTCAACAAGCTGTGTCAAATTTGGTAGAACTAATTTCGAACCTTCTTTCAGCTCAATCCAAATTAAAGCTTCGTTTTCTGATCCAGCTTTCGATGCAGAATCGTACCAGGTAACACCACAACTCATTGCTTCTTTTAGTTTGGTAATGTCGGCAGTAGTGAGGTTTTGGGCACCTTCTCCCGCCAATTTAACTACCTCATGCAAATTTTGTGGATTAACCGAAAAATGGTGCAAGTAATGCCCCTCTTGTAATTTTGATTGGCGACCAAGTGTGGTGGCTTGTTTTGACTGTTCTTCTCCATCTTCCCCTTTTTTCTTAGTTGGATTACCATACGGAGATAATATTTGTTCTGAATAAATATTGTTTTCTGACCATATATTAATTCCATGATTAATTTGAACAGAGCCATGTATCGAGATATTTTTATCTTTTATTCCTGTCCCTTTTGGAGCGAAAGTCATACCAAAGAATCTTATATCAATAGCAGACAATAAATTTTTTGCGATAGTGTCTTTTTTTTCATCTTTAACAGCCTTATTGAACATGGATTCATAAGCCTTTTCAAGGGTCAAAGGTGCAAATTCCTTATCGAGTTTTTTAAAAACAAAGACATTCTCTTTTTCTAAGTATACATCCTTCAAATAGTTCTTTACAGCATATTTAAATGCTTTATCGGTTGCGTATACTGTTCCATCAGGAAGTGTGCGTGGTTGTCCGCTAAAATCGGCATTGTAATTCGAGTTGATTGCTTTTACAATTGCAGCTCCGAAAATTCTTTTATTGTATGTCATAACGTTTATTGTATGTTTCGTCCCTACGGGACTTTGATTATTGTTGATTATTATTTTCTACCATACTGACGTGCCTATGGCACTTTCATTCTAAATTATAGATTCAGAAAAATATCCTGCAAGGATATAGGTTAGCATGTTTTTCATATTTTTCTCATCGGGTACGAATCCCATCATATCACCCATTAATTTATCGAATCCATATTTTTTAGGATAAAGGGTAAATTCATGCTTGTACATATCAAATGTTTTGGCAATTGCAAATTTGTATTGCTCAACATTTGTTTTTTGTAAAAAAGGTTCAAGTAAAGCATGGGAACGGTTAGCTGATTTGCTCTGAATTAAAATTTTCCAAATTAGTTGCCCAGATGCAAATGCAAATTGAGAATCGGTTTCAATATGAAGGTTCTCATTTTCGATAATCGATTTTAATTCGTCTTGTAATTCTACTGTTTTGTTTACCATATTTTCTCGGTTTTTATTTTGACTGAAATAATTATATAAACTGAACCAGATATTTAGTTTCTCCTTTATTTGATAACTCCTGGAATGTTGTTCATTTTTGAATTCATCAATTCGTATATCCTCTAAAATTGATGTTTTCATCATTTCATCGAACATCCTGCATGTTATACTCTCGTATTTTGCTTTGTACACGTAATCATATATTGCTTTGCGGTATTGCATCATGAGGTTGCAAATTGCATCTGTAAAATGGTACTTAGGAGCGGGTTCAATATCATCAAAATATCTAATCCATGCACCTTCTTTTTTTATGAGTTGTCCATTGAAAATTTTATTTAAAACTGCCTCCTGAAGTTGAAAAATGTTATTGATATTATTGGATTCAATTCTTCCTCCAAGAGGAAATGGCTCGAATAGAACAGCATCAGTTAGCTCATACCTAAACAATGGCACAAAATCAATATCTGCAATTCTGCTTCCTTTTGTACCCTGAAAAAAGATGAGATAAAAGTTTTGAAGTTCTTCCTTGTCGTATTCTTTAATCAGTTTTTTAATCATGCCGGAATAAGAATCAACCTTGCCGTCCTGATGGAAACTAACAAGCGCCCGGTTTAGCTTATCTTCTTTAATATCCACAAAAATTGGGCATGGATTAGGGAGTTGTTTTACCTGAACTAACTTGAAAAACTTCCATATGCATTGTGCATCCTCTCCTCTTATTCTATAGTTATATTTTAATGCTGATGTCTGGTGTTTTAAAAATCGTTTTTTGTCGTTGAATCCGTTTAAATTATCACTAATACCAAAAACTTTTTCATTTAGTTTTTCGTTATAATCATCTTTATTAAAAACATTTTTGGTCAGATAATTTTTATATGGTTTTTCAAAAGTTAAAATATCAACATTCTTCAGAAAAATGAAAACCGTTTTCTTTCCCAAATCCTTGAATTCATCAAACCCTAACAAGAAATCCCAAAGGCAAGACTGCAGGTACATTTGAAAATCATGAGCTAATGTTTTTGTTTCAGGATTTTGATACTGTTTTGAATTTTTAAAATATTCGTTAATCGATTTTTTAAAATCCTCTTCATTGTGCCTATCCTCTTTGAGATATAACTCCTTTTTAAAACATAAAGAATATGGATTACAAGCAACTCCAAAGAATTTGCGATTCCATGCCTTATTCGAGGAAACAGGATCAATGAAACTAACTCTTTCTTTACAATTTTCAAAAAATGGATTCATTTCCGTACTTTTTGTAAAAATGCCAAAATCCTCTTTCTTTAATTTTCCTTTTTTATCCACATTCTTCAAAATAATTTCGCCATTCTCTTCCTGCACATCTAAAAAAATATAAAGCCCTTCTTTTAATTGCAGGTTTCGGCTAAAAGTATCCGGTGGCAATGCTTCTGTGAATTGTACTATTTCTTTTATCATGATGTTATATGTTTTTGTTTATTTCTAACCAACCAAAACCCGAGCTACTCTTTTCACTAATCCCGGAATCCCAGATCATTTTATGCACTGGCACAGGTGCTACTAATTCAAAATCAAATAAATTGCCCACCACACGCGATTGTTCTTTAGTGCCTGGCTTTATTACAAAACCTGCCCGTTTAAAGTTGCTTGCCTGTTTTAGTTTTACCTGACCCAGGGAAATTGGCTCCTGGCTTCTTGTACTGTTATACTTTTCTATTATGTGCTTTATTGCCAGGCCATTGAATTTTTCATCAGAAAGAGAAAGGTATTGTGGATGTTTATCCTCTTGCGTTTTGTAACTAACCACCCAAGGGGTTTGCAGGCGGTAGTGCATAGTCTCCAAAAAATTAGGTTCTGGCAGGGCTTCAACTTTTACCACCTTGAAATCAATGCCATTGAACTTATCGCCCAGGTAAAACTCTTGCTGCATGAACAGACCTTTAATGAAGTTAGTGGCAGCCTCATTTACATCAAAAGAAACCTGGAGGGTTATTTCATGCGCTAAAATTTCAAATAGTTTTTTATCCTTCCACAACCTGGGTTTCCCAAAATTGAGGCGCGAGAAACAAAACAGTTTATAGAGCTTTGTTTCGTTTTGCCCATACCCTTTTCGATGTAGGAACTGGGCAAAACCCTTATTAGCCTGGTCCAGTACTTTATAAATCCAGGCACTGATGTAATATTGGTAATCCATAGGCAACATGCGTTGCTTTGTGGTGCGGTTAAGGGTAAGTTCAAATCTCATGTAAATATATTTTAAAGGTTTTAGTTATTTAATATGGATATCAACTTTATATTGGCAAAAGTGTTGTTTCCATCTTGACCTATTAAATCCAACTGTGTAGCAAAGGACTGGATAGCAGTGTTCAGGTATAAGCCTGGGGCTCTAACTAAATAGATAAAGGTATTGATTGTGTTGTATTGTTCCTGGGATTGTAAGTGCAGCATAATGTGTGTCTGTTTTAGCCAACCATAATCAGGTGGTTATTACTAATTGTGCTTGAAGTTAACAATTATACAAGATATAACAAAATGGCCATATGCCTTTATTCGCCCAACCCTTTATTGCCTGTATCCAGGATATATTTCCATTTGCCCTGGCCATCTTTTACCCAGATACTAACATAGGTACCTTTTTCCTCCAATGTGTCTGCTTTTATGGTGTAAATACCATAAGTAAACCCCATATCATTGGAGCTACTTATTTTAGCATCAAGGGGTTTCCATGAAAAATGTGGCCCTTTGCTGGTTGTATCCTCCATCAGGTTGATAACTTCTTGTTTCCCAACTATGGGCATAGAGTTTTCGCGTAATAACACAGCATCAGGGTGGGCAAACTCAATAAAGGCTTTCTTCCACCCTTTTTCAACTGCAAAGGCTGAAAATCCTTTGTCAACTTGCATTAATTCTTTAGCATTGGGTTTTGGCTTAAGTTGGCAACTTGCCAAGGAAAAAGAAATAATAAACAGCAGGAATATATTTTTCATAATATTCTAATTGGTGTCCAGAAAGATTTTATAAATTGAGTAGTTTTCATCATCAAATGCACAAAAAATAACCTTTTTAATAGAGCTGCTATCCTTTAAAAATTCTTTTACCACCTGTATGGCTATTTCTGCAGCCTGCTGCTTTGGGAAACCATATACCCCTGTGCTTATATTGGGGAATGCTATGCTGGAAAGCCCATTCCCAACAGCTACCTCAAGGCTTCTTTGGTAGCATGAAGCCAGTTTTTGAGGCTCTTCCTGGTTACCTCCATGCCAAACAGGCCCCACAGTGTGTATCACATGGGCTGAAGGTAGATTATACCCTTTGGTTATTTTGGCTTCTCCTGTGGCACAGCCATTTAAAGCCCTGCATTCTTCCAACAAAGCTGGCCCTGCTGCCCTATGGATTGCACCATCAACACCTCCTCCTCCCAGCAGGGAATTGTTGGCTGCATTTACAATGGCATCAACTTGTAATTTGGTAATATCCCTTTTTAATATTTCAATTAGGTTCATTGTTATTGATTTGTGTTATAAAGTTGTAAAAAGTTAAATTATAAAAAATGATAATATGTCGATAAAAATAATCTTTCTGGCTCGGGATCAGGGTGAGTGAATATATGAAAAATGTTACAGTTTTTTAAATTATTAAGTGCAATATTTCAGGTAATTACAAGCATTCTTAGCATTTAACCTTAAACAAATTTTTATTCTCAGAGACTGTTTTAGCGAGGTATTATTTCTTTCAAACAAAAAATACAATTATCCCCACTAAATTAAGGGCTAAAGCCCTGCTTAAGCTATTTAGTGCTTACAGCACTGGCACTCACCTTGCATTTCATTGTGTTATAAATATTTTGCCCTGATAGGGCAAAAACAAGTAGCTGATAAATAAGTAGATAAAAGGGTATATCAGAAGGATTCAATATCAAAAAATTAGCAAGCTGAAACCACTAAAAATAAGAGTTAGATAGTGCCTGAGATTTTCTTTTCAAGGGCTGGGTACAACTCATTTTTGACCCATAAAAAACCTGGTTCAATTTGGAGTATCTTTTTATAAGTAACTTCAGCTTTTCCTAAATCCCCAAGTTTTTCATATGCTGCCCCTATGAGGGTAAGGACATTAAGGTACATCCAGTTTTTATGCCCCTCTCCTGCTTGTTCCAGCTGTTGGGCTGCCTGCCTGTACATAGCCAGTGCCAGGGTTTTATCACCCCCAAAAACGGCTGGCATGTAAAAGTTCATATTCCCTTTTTCCAATATCCCCTGTGTGTTATTGGGGTTAAGCTCAAGGGACTTTTCAAGGTATTGCCTGCTTTTACGCCCCAGGAAAACTGCCTTAAAATTGCTCACCCCTATTTTAAAACCCATTAATGCACTTTTGTAAGCCCAGGCTTCTGCATCTTGAGGGTTATCCTTCAAAACATGGTTTAGCAACAATTCCATTTTACTGATGTATTGCTTTGCTTCAGCCTTTCTACCATTTCCTATTGCCCAGCCAATGTACCCATAATAGTAATTTACCAACCCGAGCTGCTGCCCTGTTGGTTGTTTTCCCTTTTGTGTTTCCAGGCTATCCATAACTACTTTCCATGCTGCCATATCTCCCTGGATATAAGCTTCATATATTTTCAGCCTTGTAGCATTATTGGCTGAAACTGCATGGGCTATAACCACCCCAAAAATCAAAATCAGGTACTTAAAATATTCCTTCCTTTCCATATCAGTTTTTTTTGCTGAAGGTTAAGCAATGCTTTAACCATTATCATCAGGAAAACAATATACTGGATAGGCATAAGCAACACATTGCTTATTACATTTTGTTTGCTTGATAATGAAATAAATACCCTGATCAGGGTAACCATCAAAATAAAAGAAATACCATAGACCAGCCCATGAATAAATAATAGTACCCCAGCAGTAGATAAAAATGCAAAAAGCAAAGCTAACATGATGCTTCCACCAAAAAAAGCAAATACATTTTTAGTAAACCCTTCAATGGAGCTGCCCAAATTGTTGTACATCCTGCACTGGATAAAACTATCACCCAGCAAGGTGTCAATTTTAAGCCCACTTGCCTTATAATATTTGCTAATGTAAATATCTTCCACCCTTTCATCTTTAAATAATTGGTGGGGTTTTATTTGCCTGTAAGTTTTAGCCTCAAATAACATAAACTGCCCATTGGCTGCTGACAATGAAGGTATAGCTGTCCTCCTTACCAAAGGCAAAGGAAGCAAAGACAGCAATATCCAGTTCATAATGGGTACAGCTATTTTCTCGGCCATAGACCCCATCAATTGCTGAGGGAAGATAGATAACAGTTTCAATTGGTGTTTTTGCATGTGGGAAAGTGCCTTAGCTACCAGCCCATCTTTTACTTTAACGTCAGCATCAAGGAATAAGAAATAATCACCCTCTGCCTTTCCAGCCAATTGGAAACAGGCATGGTTTTTTCCCAACCAACCATGAGGTAAGCTACCCCCTTTCAACAACTTAATCCTTTTATCAACTGCCTGGTGCTGCTGCACTATGGTGGCTGTGTTATCTGTTGAAACATCATCATAGGCCAGTATTTCTAGTTCAGGGTATGAGAAATGCCTTAACCCTTCCAGCAAGTTTCCAATGTTTTCCTCTTCATCCCTGGCTGGGATCAAAATTGAAACCTTTGGGAAAGCCTCCATTTGCGTTTTTATGGGGAGATATGGTTGTGACAGGTAGTTAATTGCAGCCACACACAAACGCAAAAAAGCAAAACCTAATATGATGTAAGCCAGGTAGGTCATGATTGGTTTTGTTGTTGTTTACATGCTTCCATAAAACCACTAAATGCATCCTGTAATGCCTCCACTTCCATTGATTCCCCAGTATATGTTTTGAAATAAACCCTCAATACAGGTTTGCGCCTTGAATGGTAATCAACCAGGTTTACATTAAAAACTACTTGTATTGTATCACCCAATTCCTTCAGGATATAACCTATCCCTTTTTCAAACTCCAGAGGTTGGGTGTGCATGCTTTGTATTTCTCCCTGGGGAAAAAGCACCAGCAGGTTCTTTTTATCCCTCAATATATCAATAGAATACTTTAGGCTTTCAACAACCCCTTTTTTCCCTTTTGATATGGAGAAACATCCTCCAGCCCTTAAAAAAAGGTGTTTCCTGAGTTGCCCTTCCAACATCATTATATGGTATTTCCTGAATAAGAATTTATTGTTCAACTGAAGCTGGATAAACCCATCAAACCAACTGAAATGGTTGGATATAACCAGCACAGGCTTCCCTTCATCAACAATGTTGCCTTTGTATTGCACCTTCCTGAAGTAAAGCCTTAACAGCCAAGCTGAATAAAGGTTGAAAAATTTCACCCCTACATATGTATGCCTTGCTTTTATCATACCCCAACCATTAACAGGTAAATAGCCAGTATCCCAAAAAATATCAACTGGGTTATAAAAATCCCCCTGGCTATCATTTGATTTGTATCAATCTTAAAAATAGTAAACATCCATTGGAAAAAGGCAGAAAGGATAAACCAGGCAACAAAATTTTTCAGGGGAGGAAATGGGGCAGAAAAAACCCACATTTTCAATGTTGGTGCAGCTATTTCCAGCAGCAGGTCATACCCCACCATAGCCAAAGCTGCCCCAATGATAACCAGCACCTTATTTTTAGTGATCTTTTGCATCAATGAGTTAGCGCCATATACAAGTATCAGCCAGTTTAACCCAATCATTAAAGGCACACCAGCCACCTTTACCCCAAGGGTTGAAAGGTAGGCATACTCCCCAAACACCTGCCCTGTTTTAACACCCAATGCTTCAATAGCAATGGAAAGGGCAAAAACCAGCAAACTGGAAACTACAAACTTCCAACCCCAGGTTTTATGGTAAACAAAAATCAGGGTAAGCATAGCCAGTAAAGTAAAAGGGGTAGCCATAAAAAAGAAATTGCGTGCAAAGGGTAGGATAAACAATAAAACCCCAACTGCATAATACACTGCAATTATAACCAACACAGCTTTAGCTGAAAGATGCAATTTTATTTCCTTCATGTTGCTTTTGGTATTTCTTTATCAATAATTTTGGCACTGGCCAGGCACAATGGTATCCCACCCCCAGGATGTACACTCCCCCCTACAAAATAGAGGTCCTGGAGCTTGCTTAAAAAGTTGGGATGCCTTAAAAAAGCTGAGAACATGCTATTGGATGAATGCCCATACAAAGCCCCATTTTTGCTGAATGTTTCCTGCTCAATAGTTATAGGAAAGCCTACCTTTTCAAACTCAATAAACTCTTCAATATGGGTATCCAGCACCCTGTTGATTTTTGAAATTATAGCCTTCCTTGCCTGCTGGGTAATTTGTTCCCAATCCTGCCCATAATTAGCAGGTGCATTGACCATCACATACCAGTTTTCAGCCCCAGAAGGAGCATCTCCCTGAACCATTTTTGAACTGATAAACAGGTAAACTGTCAGGTCATCAGATAGCCTTTTTTCTGAAAATATGGCTTCAAATTCAGCTTTATAATCAGTGCTGAAAAGGATATTGTGCAGCTCCAATTGTGGAAACTCTTTTTTTACCCCCCAATAAAAGATCAGTGCTGATGATGACCATTCCTTTTTATTGGTCTTCCTATGTATTGATGGCAACATGTTTTCATACACATAGTTGCTGTCAGCCCCCGAAACTACCAGGTCAAAACCCAAATCCTCCCCTCCTGTTTTTATCCCAGTAGCTTTCTTTCCCTCAACATTTATTTTATCCACTTGTGTGTTGAGCCTGAATTCCACCCCACCATTAACTGCCAAATTATAAAGTGCATCTACCAAACTATACATCCCTTTTTCAGGGAAAAATACCCCTTTGTTATTTTCAATGTGTGAAATAACATCCAAGGTGGCAGGGGCTTTGTATGGGTTTGAGCCATTGTAGGTGGCATAACGCGAAAAAAGCTGTACCAGTTCAGGGCTCTGGAAGTTCTTCCTGTTTTGCTGGTACATGGTTTTATAAAACTGCAACTTGGGTATTTTCAACATGGATTTTAAAAAGTGTGGCTTCCAATAATTACTTGCTTTGTGTAATGAATTGAAAATAAAAACTGGGGAAGTTATATCATAAATTTCAGCTGCTTTATCCAAATGTTTATCAATATTCTGTGGGGGTTCACCTAGTTTCTCCCAACATTCTTTTTTAAACTTTTCTTTATCAGAATAAGCTTTCAGGATATTACCATTTTCAAAAAAATATTTACAGGAAATATCCAGCTTTTTATATGAAAAATAACTATCAATGCTATATCCAGCTACCTCAAAAAGTTCTTCAACCAACTCAGGCATGGTCAGTAAAGATGGGCCAGTATCAAACCTGTAACCCTTATGTTTTATTTCAGCTATTTTTCCACCAGGTGTACTGTTTTTTTCAAACACAACTACCTGGTATCCCTTTGCTGCCAGCTGGATTGCAGCAGCCAACCCACCAATACCTGACCCTATAACTGCTGCCTTACCCATTTTTTCCAGGGGTTGGTTTTTGGAATATTTCAGTAAGGGTTAATACCCCAAGGATCAATGAAAAAGCATATAGGAAATCTTCAACAGGGATAGTCAGCACACGAAAACCAGTTATGGCATCAGGGTTATACCACACTATTTCCCCTTCAATACCTGTGCCTGTTAGGATACCATTTACAACCAAGAAAGGAATTAGGATAACAGGAAAAACAGCCAGGTAAGCTCCTAATAATTTTGGCTGAGCTAAATAAGCTGTTAAAAGTATGGCAGCAAAAAACAGGCTGTTCACAAAAGTATAAAGTTTTGAAGGGTTTACAGCCCCCATAGTTATAGAAAAAAACAACATGAATATTACAAGGATGTTGGTTGTATTCGTGCCCAGTTCGTATTTGGGGAAATGGAACCTGATAGCATAGAAAGCAAACAGGCTTGCATAGGGAACAACCACAAAAAAAAGGATTTCTTCAATAGGTAAATGAAAAAGGTTAAAACCTAAAATATACTTTTCATTAAACCCCCACAGGCCATTTATAGTAAATAGGTAATCCCAAACCAGGAAAGGAACCATAGTTATAAAAATCCCTGCAAAAAGAAATTTCCATTTTTTATAAAACCTAAGGTTTTTCTCAAAGCTTAACACAAATGGAACAAGGGGGATCAATATGATTATGTACAGGTAAAGGCTCATGGGCTTTTTAGTTCCATTTTAAAATATTTATACGGGAAAACCAGCAGCCCAAAACATTCGCCATCCTCAGCCCCCAAATGCCTGTGATGCATGGAGTGGGCTCTCCTGACAGCCCTGACATAAGCATTGTCCCAGTTCCTGAACCAGGCAAACCTCCTATGGAAAACAACCTCATGGAAAATAAAATAAGCAATTCCATACAATGTTATACCTATGGCTATGGTTAATAAAACCCAACTGGCTAATAGCCCTCCCAATATGTAACAGACCATGGATGGAAAAGCAAAAATGATAAAGAACCAGTCATTCTTCTCAAAAAATGAAGAAGGTTTATTAAGCTCAGGCACATGGTGGCTTTTGTGCAACCTCCATAGCACTTTGTGCATTATGTATTTGTGGGCAAACCAGGCTACCCCTTCCATAAAAATAAAGATGGTTAAGCCAATCAAAATATAGACACCCAGAGGCATAATTTTCAGTTTAAATTAGGTATGCTTACCATTTCCCATTAACAAGGTTACACCAACTTTAGTTTACATGCAACATAGGCATGAGCCAGCAACACAAGTTTCCTGAAGTTTGAAATCCTGATCCTGGCATTCATAATTTTTGAAGCAGGAGTTTTAGCAATTTTTTTTGTTAAAGCTTTATAATACAAATAAGCTGTATACACGCCAGTCTTGGCTGCATCAGGCAGTTTTTTAATCCCAACAAGGGCTTCATCCAGGTCTCCTTTTATGTCATTTATGATGTATTTTTTGGTTTTTGTATTTAAATCCCCCCCATTTAAAGCAGGAAAATAAATCCTTTTCAGGAGGTTGGTGTCATCATTTAAATCCCTTAAAAAGTTCACTTTCTGAAAAGCAGACCCAAGCCTCATAGCATGTGGTTTAAGTTCTTCATAACCATGCCTATTCCCATTCACAAAAATTTTAAGGCACATCAGCCCCACCACATCTGCTGAACCATAGATGTAGTTTTTAAACTCTTCTTCAGTGTAGCTTTTTTTAACCAGGTCTGTTTTCATGCTGGTAAGGAATGCCTGTACAAGGGTATCATCAATGTTAAATTTATGCACAGTTTCCTGGAATGAATTCAAAATTGGGTTTAGGCTGATCCCCTCATTTAATGCTATATAATAATCTTTTTCAAATTGATCCAACAAGCTCTTTTTGTTGTATTGATGGAATGAATCCACAATTTCATCAGCAAACCTGACAAAGCCATACAAGCTGTATACTGGTGCCCTGAGGGGCTTGGACAGCATCCTTACACCCAATGAAAATGAGGTGCTGTATTTCTGGGTAACCTTCTGGCTGCATATGTATGATACTTCATCAAATAGCTGTTTCATGGCTCTTTTTCATAATCTCCATAGCTTCATGTGCTGCAATCCTCCCTGAAATAATGGATGGGGGTACACCTGGACCAGGGACTGTTAATTGCCCTGTATACAACAGGTTGCTAATTTTCTTATTCACCATTTTTGGTTTCAGGAACCCTGTTTGGAATAAGGTATTGGCCAACCCATAGGCATTGCCTTTGTATGCATTGTAATCACCTGTGAAATCAGATGGACCATAGGATTTTTTATAAACTATTGAACTTACCAACTCCTGTGAGGTGGTTTCTTCCATCCTGCTAATTATTTGCCTGAAATATTTTTCACTTGTATCCCCATTTTCAGAAATACCAGGAGCTATAGGAATTAAAAATACTGCTGCTTCCTTGCCGTTAGGTGCTACACTGCTATCAGTAATACTTGGGAAACTGGCATAGAAAAGAGGCTGCTTTGGCCATGCTGGTGTATCATATATATTGCTGGCATGCACGCCAAAATCTGCATCAAAAAACAGGGTATGGTGGTTTACATTTTCCAGTTTTTTATTGAACCCAACAAAGTAGATCAATGCTGATGGTGCAAAAGTCCTTTTCTGCCAGTACCTCCTGCTATAATTCCTGGCCTGTTTATCCAGCAATGTTTCTGTATGGTGGTAATCAGCCCCAGAAACAACAAAATCAGTATGCAGCATTTCCCCATTTACCTGTACCCCTTGAATTTTTCTGTTCTTGATATGGATTCTACTAACTTTTGCATTAGTGTGTATTTTCACCCCCAACTCATTGCAAAGTTGTTCCATCCCTTCAATTACTTTATAAAAACCTCCCATTGGATGCCAGGTACCTAACACCATATCAGCATGGTTCATAAAACAGTAAAAAAGAGGGGTCTTCTCAGGCTTTGCCCCAAGGAACAGGACTGGGAACTCCAGTATTTGTGCCAGCCTTTTATCTTTAATATTTTTCCTGACATAGCTGCCCAGGCTGGCTGCAAACTGCCCCAGGTTACCAATGGTTTCAGGCATTACCAACTCCAGTGGTGATTTACCTGGTTTGTCAACCACCTTATTCATGGCAACATGGTAGTTATAACCCGCTTTTTTTAGGAATTTCTTTAGGAATACTGAACTGCCTTTTTCTAATGCATCAAAAGTTTTATAAGTTTTCTCCAGACTGGCTGAAACAGATACTACATCATTCTGCCCAAAATATACTTTGTACCCTGGGTCTAATTGCACAAGCTCATAATAATCAGTAGTGCTTTTTCCAAAGTCATTGAAGAAACTTTCAAAGATTTCAGGCATCCAGTACCAGGAAGGCCCCATATCAAATGTAAACCCATCTTCAGTAAATTGCCTGGCGCGCCCACCTATGGTATCATTTTTTTCATATACTGATACCTTGTAACCTTCTTTTGCCAGGTAACATGCTGCTGACAAACCTGAAAACCCTGAACCTATGATGGATACATTTTTCATATACAAGCATATGTGTCAATTTAAGCAACAACATATCTGCATGTTTTGTTTAGGGTTTTTACTATATTATTGAACAAATTTTAATTATCATAGGCCACACCTGTACCAAGCAGTGAATTATTATCAGCATTAACAATAGCATCCATGCTTAATTTAGTGGTATATCCTTTTATTAATTCAATTTGTTACATTTTTCCTGTTTTTCAATCCCTCTAAATTCCTTTTTTTACTCCCCTCCTAAGGAGGGGTTGGCGAAGGCTTTTTTCACTGCAAAAGCTTTGGCAGGGTTTTTAATAAATAACATGCTAACTTCCTCATCAGTAAACCCAGCTTCTTTTAAAGCAGGGATCAGGAATTTTTCTATGGCTGTAAACCCCCTAAAATTGCCTCCATTGGGTTGCCCAGAGGTATACCACCCTGCATCATGTGAAAAGAGTAATTTATTTAGCAGCCCTTTTTCTTTCATTAATACAGCAAAGCCAACAAATTCATCCTGCCTACCTTCTTTAAAATTATCAAATGCTATCCATGCCCCTTGTTGGGCAGCTTCTATCTGTTTGCAATAGTCTTTTTCATTATGGGCATGTGTCCAGATAAAAGCTACAGGGCTTACCCCATTTTCCTTTAATATCTCTAATTGCTGAAATGCTGGAACTGCCAATCCTGTATGAGACATGATGGTTAGGCCTGTTGCTTTGTGGGTAATGCATGCAGCTTCAACAACTTTCCTGTTAATTTCTTCTAGAGGAGCCCTTTCCACTGCAATTTTTATAAACCCAGGGTAGATGCCTGTATCCTCAATGCTGTTATTTGCTTCATTAATCCATCTTTCAGCCAGTTGGCTGGCTGTTTCAGCAAACCCATGTTGTGGAATGAATTTAGCTCCAACTGCACTGTAATATCCCACATTAGTGAGTATCTGAACCCCTGATTTTTCAGAAAGCATTTTATACAACAAAGGGTCTCTGCCCAAATAGGCAGGTGTGCATTCTACCAGGGTTTTATACCCCAGTTCTTTTATTTCAAGCAAATAAGGCAATACCCTGTCAACCACTGAATCTTTATCCCACCTGTGATAGCCTGTACTATCAGCACCTACAAAATCTACCAATAAATGTTCATGGTGCAATGTTTTTCCCATTTCTGAGGCTTTAATGGGACCAAGTACTGTATGGATTATTTGCTCTTGTGGTTGGGTACAACCAACAAGTAAAATGAAAATAAGTGCAAAAAAGGATTGAATAGTTTTCATTATTGAAGAATTAAGAAAATCCATATAAAAATAAAATAAATTAATAGATGTTTTGCTTTTTAGTTTAAAGTTTGGGAAACTAGTTTTGAATGTTGAAATTTTATTTTTAGGTTTGTGACCTATGTTTATACATTTTATGCAAACTACTTCGATAGTAAATATCCTGGTTTAAAAAGGCAAGTATGAAGCCCATTCTTACTTTAAGATTAGAAAGCTAATATTTACTTGTCACCTTCAAAAAAAGCATTTGTAAGTGCCATTATTATAATGGAAGCTTAATTTATGCTGAAATCTTTTTTTTAAGAAATGTATTTATTATTTGATTGTATGGAGGAAAAATTAATTTCTAAAATTCATATAATGGAACACAGATTAAACTGATTCAACTGATAAACATTGATCTTAATTCAGTGATGATCTTTAACACCTGTGTCATCAGTGTGCTTAAAGTTTTTAGTTTAAAATGGTACATTGATCAGCATTACACATTTCAAAATAAATTTAATTAAGAAAAAACTCAATGAACATAAAAGAAATACATATAAGACAAACAAATTCCAATGATCTTGAAGACATTATCAAGGTTGAAAATCTTGCATTTGGAAGTATTGAGGAATCTGATCTTGTAAAAAACATATTAAATGACCCTACATCATACCCTGTCCTTTCATTGCTTGCTTTTTACAAGAATGAAGCTGTTGGGCATATTCTTTTTTCAAAAGCTACCATAGAAAATAATAGTGACCAATCCAAAATACATATCCTTGCTCCTTTGGCAGTGATTCCAAAGTATCAAAAAATGGGGATTGGCGGATTGCTCACAAAAACTGGTATTGAAATGTTAAGAGAAAAAGGTACAGAAATAGTATTTGTATTAGGGCATATGGATTATTACCCAAGATATGGTTTTACACCAGATGCAAAAAGCCTTGGTTTTCCTGCCCCATATCCAATTCCAGAACAATTTGCAAATGCCTGGATGCTTATGCCACTTACCCCTTCTGGCGTTAAAATAGCAAAAGGAAAAGTTAAATGCTCTGAGGCACTTGACAAACCTGAGTATTGGAGGGAATAGGAATATATTAAAATGGGAGAGCTAGTGGTTAAGCTCTCCCATTAAAACATTATTTTGAAAAACTAAGTTTTTCTGCTGCTCACCTTTTCTTCAATAAACCATCTAAACTATATTTTCCTGCCCCATGTACTAATACTACCAACAGTAAGAGTAAATAGTACAAGGGTATTTCAAAGCCATTGTCTCCAGCCTCAAACCCATTTGAAATATGGACTGTAAAAATGGTTACTAACATTACAAATATTAGGGGGAGGCTTATTATCCTTGCCCCCAGCCCAAGTAATAAAAGCACTACACCAAGCCCTTCAGTTATTGCTGCCAAATAAGCATTTAACAGGGGCAGTGGGTAATTCAGGCTTTCAAACCAACTAGCTATGCCATCAATATTTTGCCATTTCATTTTGGCTGGGTTGAAAAAACCATATGCCAAAACCAACCTTACCAGCAATAATAAAAGGTTATCAAGCTTCTGTGTGAAACTTACCAGTTTTTCATAGATATTTTTGCAATATTTCATCATAATTTTTTATTTATAAATTCCTAAAACAAACCCTTTTGATTTAAGGTCTGTTAAAAATGAATGCGTGTTCTTTTGTAATAGTTCCATGTCATTGATCCCAAAAAAATAGAGCACATCATTTAGTATCTCATCCAGCTTTTTTGTACCTATAAAAATATTTTCTAAAATGAATACATAAAGGGTTGACAGGCCAACAAATTGGACCTTGCCACTATCTTTTTGCCTGAACAACAATAAAAAATGGTCACCTTTATTTTCTTTGGCTTTCTTTGGATTCATTTTATGGATTGGGTACTTCAGTTTTATAAGTTTATGTTCAGGGTTTACTGCCACCAGCTTTCCAAGCCAATTTTCACTATCTTTATACAATGGGTACTGTATATCCTCCATCATGTAAAGTTCTACTTCCAGCCATTCAAAATAAAGAAGGTCATTTAACCATGGGAGGGAATATTTCTCGTGAAATTCCTTTTCAACCACATAACCATAAAACTCAAAAGGCATCCTCCAAACCTGGGGGTCAGTACATTTATGGTTGCTGAAAAAATCAACTACCATCTCATTCCAGTGTACCCTTTCTACATATTTAAAGGCTATGGGAAAAGCTGATTCTAATGAATCATTTACTATATTGAATACCAACCTTCTGTAATGTGGAAGCCTTTCTGTAATTGCACCAGGCAAGGTAATTTCCTTGCCATTCCTGCAATACTCAGCCAATGTTTTTTGGTGTTGATATGTTTCTGTTTTCAATAACATTTACAATCATTACAAGGATAACAATGCCCATAAAAGATTAAGCTTTGCCACTTGCTATTACAGCTTTTTGGCTGTGTTTACCCATAATTGCCCTGAGGCTGTTCAACTCATTGTTTAGCTGTGTTAACTCAGGGATATTAAAATCCCTCTCTAACAATACAGGGACTGGATTTATCCTTTGTACAACCCACTCAAATAACTCATATACAGGGTCAATAATGTTTTCACCATGGGTGTCAATGATAAGGTCGTCACTTACCTGGGTATGCCCTGCCATATGGATATAGGCTACATGCTCAAGGGGTAATGAGCCAATAAATTCTTTTGCATTGTATTGGTGGTTAAAAGCATTGACATACACATTGTTTACATCAAGCAGCAACTGGCAGCCTGACTTTTCAACAATACTGCTTATAAATTCAGCTTCAGCCATTTCAGCAGCCACTGGGGTATAATATGATACATTTTCAATGGCTATTTGCCTTCCCAGGAAATCCTGCGCCTGCCTGATCCTTTCCGACACATGGTTTACAGCATCTTCTGTGAAAGGGATTGGCAGCAAGTCATACAAATGGGCATTATCACATTTTGAAAAACTTAAATGTTCAGAATATACCTTTACATCATACTCAATCAGGAATTTTTTCACCTCTTTTAAAAATTCCATGTCTAACCCCTCGGGGCTACCTATTGATAATGACAGCCCATGGCTGGTAATAGGATACTGCCCTGCCAACTCGTTCAATACCTTTTTCCAATATCCCCCTATTTTCATCCAGTTTTCAGGAGCCAATTCAATAAAATCTGGTTTGATAGACTGCCCTTCCATGAACTCAGCAGCAAATTCTTTCCTAAAACCTATTCCAACTTGTGGCTGCATAACTATAATATTTTTTGTACCTGTTTATGGATTTTTACCTGAGCCTGTTTCCACCAGGCTTTTTTTTTGATACAGTTTAATGGAAAAGAGGGCACCTAAATGCCCTCTATAAAACTAAAAAGGGAATTTACTTATCACCACATTTCCCTTCGCCACATTTCCCCTCTCCGCATTTACCTTCACCACTTTTGCTCTCTTTTTTTGCTTCAGCCTTTTTCTTAGAAGCTTTTTCTTTTGACTTTTCTGAAGATTTCTCTCCACATTTGCCCTCGCCACATTTTCCTTCTTCCGACTTACCTTCACTTTTTTTTGCTTCCTTTTTTTCTCCACACTTGGCTTCAAAAACATCAGCAGGGGAAGGTGTGGTATGAAGCAACTCGCTACGCACTTCAGCACCAGACCCTAATACACTGTAATCAAATAAATTAGATGATTGAGGTGCTGCACTTAATGCTGACACACTTAACAAGGCACCTGCTACTAAAGTACCTTTTAGCAAGTTTTTGCTTAAATTCTTTTTTTGTTTTTCCATAATCGTGAAATTTTAATTTAGAATCATTTCAGATTATTGGACGGGAGTTTTTTCAATTCCTTGCAAGAAAAAGATACTTTTTTGTCTTAAATTAATTAAGCTCCTGATCTACTGTATTTTGGATTTTGGATTTTTTTTCTTCAGAAAGGTGTTTTTCAGAAAGGTATTTTTCATCAAACAAAAATTGATGCACAGCCTCTTCAATTTGATGGCCTTGTTTATGGAATGCTTTGCAATTGGAACATACAAACAGGTGCATTTTTAATTGCATTTTCTCTACAAAACCCAGCTTCCTGTAATTCTTTACAGCACTCAGTTTTGTTGCCTGCACGCAACTTAACATGATCTTTGCCATCAATTTATTAAACATCTTCATATTGAGCTATTCTTTTAACCACCTATTTTCAAGGCACCCCCTGAGCTGTAATTTTGCGCGGTGAATGATTGTCCACAAATTAGACGCAGTAAGCCCAAGTTCCTTGCAAATTTCTTTGGTTGTAAATTCTTCAATATTTTTCAGGCTAAATACTTTTGACTGAACTTCAGGCAACCTGGCCAAACAATAATGGAGTATTTCCATGAATTCCTCTTTCTCCATTATTGAATCAGCTGCAAGCTCCCACTTTTTAGGAGAGACATCCTCTTTCCATTCCCCTAGTTTTGAGCCATCTTTATGAAAGAAAAAGCTGAAAAATGTTTCATCATCCATGTCAGAAAGTGCATCACTCTTTTTTATTTCCTGGTTTACTTTTTTTCTGAAATGGTCAATGATTTTATTCCTAAGGATATTATAGAGCCATGATTTCTCAGTGCAATCGCCCCTGAACCTTGGCAAAGCACCTAACCCAGAGAGGAAAGTATCCTGAACCAGGTCTTCTGCCACTTCGCGCTTTTTCACCCTGAACATGGCAAAACGGAAAAACTCATCAGAGTAAGCAGTTACCCACTGCTCAGGATTGCAGGTATGTTTTACAGGTTCAGCCATAGGTATACAATATACTTGGTTTCATTAAAAGAAACAAGGGTAAAAAAAAATTAGGAAAGTTTTAACTTCCCTTTTTTGGCCTTCCCTTCTTCTTTCCTACAACTAATATAGCTCCTGCTAATAAAATCAATGCCCCAACTGATGATAACAATGTAAAACGTTCACCATCAATCCATGAAACATCCATTTTTGTCAATATGGCCATGGTTGTAAAAGTAATCAATGGGTTCAGTATGATTATTACACTTACTTTATTGGCTTCAGTATTTTTAAGGGCTTTTGCAAGGAAGGTATAGGCTACCAATGTGTTCACCCCCAGAAAAACCATCAGTAGCCACCACCCAAAGCTAAGGTGCAGAAATGGTGACAGATCAACAAATGGGATATAGATCAGTGCTGGAAAGCCAAATAGGAATAGGTTCAATGTATTTTCAGGGTATCTCTTCACCAATGATTTTTGAAAAGTTGCATACACTGCCCAGGCTATGGCTGCTGAAACGGTTAGCAACACCCCAGTGCTATACCTGGCTTCAGCTCCAATAAATTGTTGTATCTGCTGGTTGTAAAAAAACACCAGCCCAACCATTGCCAATGCAAAACCTATTACCTGGTTCTTCCTAAGCTTTTCCCTAAAAATAATGATCCCCGCAGCAGCCAATATTAAAGGGCCACTCTGGATAAATAACTGGGCATTGCTAGGTGTTGTATAGTGTATGCCCAGCATAAACCCCATGTAGTTCCAACTAAGGGCAAGGGCTGCAAGTACCAGGAAAAGAGGAGGTTTTATTAATACCTGGAATGCTTGTGGGCGATAAATAATATTCCAAAGTGATAATAAAAAGAAAGCTATTACAAACCTGAACCAAACAATTGTGCTAGGTTCTACTTTAGCAACAGCTACTTTAAGTGCTATTGCCAGGAAGCCCCATGAAAATGCTGTTATGGAAGCATAAATTATCCCTTTAGCCTGTTGTTGCATAATGCTAATAAAGCCACAAAGAAAGGGATAATGTCTTAAATTATTTCAAAACACTTAGGAACTGTTGAAAAATTATTCATTTAATAAAGCCAATTTAGTATTGGTTTATATTTAACAGAAAAAGGAAGGCTCAACAACCTTCCTTTACTAGTTAACCCCCAAACACACAATGGTCAGAATGACCATATGTTATCAAATTTAACAAAAAATAAATTAAAATACAATACAAATTCCAGCCAATTTAGCTATTATTTCAACCAGGCAGGGGAATCATAATATAGTGTTTTAGTGAAGTGATTAACTTGTTGTATTCAGCAATACCTAATTTATGCTTTAATACATAGGCTTAACCCATTTTTCAGTAGGTTCATATTTGCTGGCACCTGCCCATTTAATCCCACGTTTAAGGATTTCTAATGCTTCAGGAACATCAAAATCAGCTGCTACATGCCCAAGTGAAGAGTAAAATACCCTTCCTTTCCCATATGTTTTTTTCCAAACCACAGGTATGGTACAACCATCAATCCATTTAGCATGATCCCCATTAAAAGTAGTGGTTGCCAGTACCTTTACATTTGGGTCTACATGCATATAATACTGCTCACTATGCATTTTAAAATCTTTTAAACCCCTTGTAACAGGGTCTTTTTTATCAGTGATATTAACAGTATAATCTATTATCCCTCCAGGGTGGGCTACCCATTGGCCTCCAACCATAAACTGGTATTCAACATTTTGGCGGAAAGCATCAGCCAGCCCTCCATGCCAACCAGCTATTCCAACCCCATTTTTAATGGCACCAAGTAACCCCTTTTCCTGCTCATTGGTTATCTCTGCCATGGTAAATATTTGAATAACCAGGTCAACACTGTCCATATAACTTTTATCTGTATATATTTCCAGGTTATCAAATACATCAACACTGGCTCCTTCTGCTTCCATCCATGGTTGCAGGATATCAACACATTTTTTGGGTTCATGTCCTTTCCAGCCTCCATACACTAATAAAACTTTTTTATTCTTTAGTGAAGGCAACCCCTCTGCATGACAGGATGTTGAAAATAAAATAAGTGCGAAAATTGCACCTTTAAAAAGGCAATTCAATGCTTTCATTTTTAGATGGTTTAAGTTAAAAATTCCTGGAATTGCATTCATTATGTACCAAATTTAAGTTTGCCAAAAAAAGTATCCCAGGGTAAGACCAAAGGTATAAATATTATCAGAAATAACCAGTTGAACTTATATGCTATAAGTACCAAATTATTTTTCCCTAGTAATAATATAATCTGGCCTGTTTATGAATTAGTTGGGTTCAACCATTTCACTAACTTCAGAAATCACAATATCATCAATACTGGTTATAGCACCAAAGTCAACTTCAACCCTGAGAGCCCTTAATCCAGATGCCCCTTTCATGTCTTCCAACTCAAAGTCTTCAATTACTTCTTTCAAGTAACCTTTGGCTATCATATACTCAATATACTTTTTGTATTCTTCTATTTCTTCAGCATGTGAATAAATTATGGCAATCTTCCCCACCTGGGTCAGGCGGTCTTGCGTCCCTTTTATTACAGCTTTATCAATGCGTTTTTTAGTGATCTCATAACGAATATTATAGGCACCTGCCACATCAAATTTTTTCTCATCTTGCCTGAATGTTATGCTTAACGGGTTGCTGTGTACCAGTATTAACTGGGTAACATCCAGTTTCGTCTTCAATGAAGGTATAAGCCCCCTAATTTTCCTGGCTATCTTTACTTTTGAAAGTAACTGCCACAAACGGATATTTTTTAGGTATATTTCATTGTATTCAACCTCTTGGACAAGGGATTGCCCAACATAGGCATTGTATTCTATCCCATCAGTCCTGTATTTTTCAAAATAGTGGGGGAACACTTTTTGGGCTTTCAATTGTTCATCATCCAACACTTCTCCCACAACATCATTGATCATTGTTAAACTATCTTCAAAATCCTTCCTTTTTTTATAAATAACCCCCAGCTCTTTATCCATCTGATTGAAATACCCCTCTACAACTTTCTTCATCCCTTGATCTCTTGATCTCAACTGCAAAAACACAGGTTCAATTTCTTTGTTCAGGAATTCAAGGATGCTTACTTCATCACCTGCTTTTAAACCAGAACTAACTGTTTGCATATGCAGCCCTATTTTGTAAATAAGGTTATCAAGCAAAGGCATATCCTGGTGTTCAAGCCCTTTTAATAAAACATCTTTTGCAAGGGCAAGCTGCTCTGTAAGGTCAGCCTGTATGGCATTAGTCCTTTCTACTGACGAATTCCTTATATCAGTAGCCCCATATATAGGGACAACATCTGAAAATATGATTGGCTCCATGGTAGAAGCTCCCCCTGAAAGGTTTACATCCAGCATTTTTGAGGCAGCTTCCTGGAAACGCCACTCAACTGCAGGGTGGATAGCTGTACACTCCTCCTGGATGATGGCTCTTAATTTATCATTCAATTCTTCTTTTGACCTTTTCAATGCTATGCCAAATACAGGGAAAAGTTCATGGAAACGCTTGACCTGTACCATATTTAGCTTACCTGGCTCTTTTGACCCAAATTCAATCATTCCAACAAGCTCTTCATCCAAAAGCAAAGGGACAATAATATGGCTACTCAAACCTCTTTTTAAGAAAGCAGAAACTACCTTGTTGCCTTTCAGGGTTTTAATATCATCAGTGATAACAATCCTCTTTTCAACATAGGCTGTTTCATACATACTCCCCTTATATTCTTCACACTTTAACTCAGAATCTGGGATAATGCTTTTCCATATGGCATTTTGATTGATGTTTGAATTGAAATCACTAAAAGCAGCTAAACCAAATTCCAAATCCTGTATTTCCATTAGTGCCCTGATCTTTTGCCTGATGCCTTCAAAGCCTTCCTGTGATACAAGGAAATTTTTATCCAAAAGGTCTGATTTTAATTGAGATATTACATATTCAGCTGTTATGTCTATATATGAAAAATGAATGAACCCAGTAAATTCAAATTTCTCAAGTGGAATTTTTTCGTTCCAGAAATCCAGGTCAGTTGATCTGTCAAAAAGCTCTTTCATCTCAATTTCAGACAGTTTATTTAACTTACCATGTACCTTAACATTTGTGTATTTGGAGTTGACCACCATTTTATAATACTTTTCTGACTGGTCTTGTTCATTGGTCAATTTGTAAATAAATGGTACATCTATCTTAGGGTTAAAACCATAAAATTTCTGCAATATTATCAAGTAAGCCTGATAAACAACTGCCAGGAACATAGAATCCTTTTCTGTATCTTTTGCCAACTCAATCTTTATGTGTTCCCCTTTGATGCCATCATCAAAAAGTTTAGTTGAATAAAACATCTTAGGGGTAAATGGTGCCATAGCTGCCGAAATGTCCAAATTGTCATTCAAGGGGTTAAAAACAAATAACATCAGTTGGTCTACAAGGTCCCTGTTTTCCCTTATAACTTTAAAATCTTCAATGGGTTTCTTTAACATTGGTGCATCATCAAGCTTTTTCAGTACCTTTTGGGCTGCCTCACTAAAGGGGTTTTTCTGAATTTTACTTACATTCTTCAATTCAGCAATGAGGTATTCAAAGCTTAGAGTAGATTTGAAAGGTGCACATTCAAAGCTACATTTTATTTTTTCGTTTATCATGTCTTTTCTTTTTAGTTCAACAAGTCTTTTACACCCTGAAAAACAATTATCTTATTCCTGTTTCAACTAAATTAGGTTTTCTATCATTAACAATTCCTATTCCAATCTATATTTTCAATGTTATTCTGCCAATTTGGCCGTTTTTTTTTATTAAAAATAAATTACCCCACAATTGTTTTAACGAAAGTTTGGTATTGCAGGTTCAATTAAAACTTACCAATTTAAAGTGTATTTATATCCTGAATCAACTATTTTTGAAGGTTGGCGTGACAAATAACTTCGATGGTATCCCAAACCCAACATCCCATTTTTATGTTGAAACTCCAGGCTTTGTAAAAACAAAGCATATGCCCAAATGTAGGTTTGAGATTATACCTTTAAAGATACCTCACGTGGGATTGTTTTATAGCATTTATGCAAAAAATGTTGTAACTTTAATTACATGTACATGTATATGTACATTGCCTGAAGCTCAACTTTATATGTGTTTGTTTATTAGAAAAGCATGCTTTTTATATGTTATAATTTAGGATGAAAAAGATAAAGTTTGAATATAAAATTACATTTATTTACCTGGCATTTGGAATCCTTTGGATCATATTTTCTGACCTATTCTTAGAAGCCCTGGTACAGGATAAAAACACACTTTCTGACATCCAGTCGATCAAAGGGATATTCTTTGTTTTGGTTACGGCCTTGTTCCTTTTTATCCTGGTAAAAAACCATACAAAAAGGCAAAGGGTGAATGAACAGAAAATAAGTGAAAGCAATACCAGGTACAAAGCTTTATATGAAAATGCACCTTTGGCTTTCCAATCACTTGATGAAGATGGGAATTTTATTGACATCAACCCTGAGTGGGTGAATTTGCTTGGTTACAAACGTGAAGAGGTTATAGGAAAATGGTTTGGTGATTTTTTAGCTCCTGAACATGTTGAACCTTTCAAAGCAAGGTTCAAAGACTTCAAAAGAAAAGGAGCTGTTTCAAATGCCCAGTTTAAAATGAGGAAAAAAGATGGAGGTTTCATTTATGTAGCTTATGAGGGCACAATTGGGAAAAACCTTGATGGCTCATTTAAAAATACATTTTGTACCTTCAAAAACAATACTGAAGAATTTATAGCAAAACAAAACCTGTTGGAAAGTGAAAAAAGGTATAAGGCCCTGTTTCACGAAAACAAGTCTATCATGCTATTGGTTGATGGCAATACTGGCAACCTGATTGATGCCAATGATTCAGCCTTAACTTTTTATGGATACAGCATAGATGAGATCAAAAAACTGAACATTTCAAAAATTAACTCATTACCTGTCGAGAAAGCAAAACAAGCCATAAAAAGTGTAATTTCTGAAAAGCGGCACTATTTCCAGGCAAAACACACACTGAAGAATGGTGAAGTAAGAGATGTTGAGATGTACTGTGGAAAAATAATCATCCAGGATAAACCTTATATATATTCCATTATCCATGATATTACTGCCCAAAAGCTAACAGAACAAGAATTAATTAAAGCCAAAGAAAAAGCAGAAGAATCTGACCGTTTGAAGTCTGCCTTTTTAGCAAACCTTTCTCATGAAATAAGGACACCAATGAATGGTATAATGGGTTTTACTGAATTGCTGAGAAACCCTGACCTGACCTCTGACAGGAAAAACGAATACATCAGGATGGTGCATAATAGTGGAAACTACCTTTTATCAATTATTAATGATATTGTTGAGGTTGCCCACCTTGAAACCAACCAGGTTACAGTTAATGTAGAAAATGTAAATATCAATTCCTTATTTAATGAAGCATATGTTGAATTGAATGTATCCATACCCATTGAAAAAAGGATAGAACTTGTCATTGATAAAACATTGCCCAAAGAACATGCATTTATCGAAACTGATGGTGTCAAATTAAAACAGATACTTGTTAATTTACTTTCCAATTCAATAAAATATACAGAGTCAGGAGACATTAAGTTTGGATGTGAATTATTGGATGAAAATGTCCTTATTTTCCATGTTGTAGACCCTGGTATTGGCATCAGCAAAGAGCACCAGGAGATTATTTTTGAACGTTTCAGGCAGGCCAATGATGTTGGGACAAACTTTAAGGATGGTTTTGGCCTGGGCTTGTCCATCACCAAGTCATATGTTGAACTGCTTGGTGGAGAGATATGGGTTGAATCAGAACCAGGGAAAGGAGCAAGTTTCTTTTTTACAATCCCCCTGAAATATGCTGAAAGGGAAATTAAGGAACCAGCTATCCTTAAAGAAGTGAATAAAGCACATGCAGAAAGGAAAATGACCATCCTGGTGGTTGAAGATGATGAAATTAACTTTAAATACCTGTATGAGTTATTGTCAGGAGCCAATAAGCAAATCCTACATGCAAGAAATGGGCAGGAAGCAGTAGACATATGCAGGGAAAATGATTTTATTGACCTGGTTTTAATGGATATAAAAATGCCCGTAATGGATGGCAATGAAGCATTGAAACATATTAAAAAAATCAGGGCTGACCTTAAAATTGTTGCCCAAACAGCTTATGCACTTAAATATGATGAAGCACAACTGCTTGCCAAAGGCTTTGATGGTTACCTTGCCAAACCCATAAATAAGGATAAACTGCTGAATTTAATACAATCTTTAAACTAACAAACATCCCCTAAAACATTGACTTTTTACCAACTATTTTTTAATTTTACTATCACTAACACTTGACTCACACCAAATTAGAAGGTGCCTCAATGCTCGCAATAAATTATTAGCACCTGTTTGGGGTATGTTTAACAGGTAAAGTTTTTGATAATATAAGATGCACTTTTTGCAATACAATTGCTACTTATAATTTTTACATAGATTCATTTTAAGGAAATAACAAAACACGCAACATTATGGATAAACTTGAAAAATTAAAATGGACTGAAGAGCTATCAATTGGTAACCCTGACATTGATAATGAGCATAAAAGAATAATTGAGATCTATAACGACCTGGTTGACCACATTATTGAAAAACGTGGCCGTGAAGCTTTTGCCCAAATCCTTTCCAAAATGACTGATTACAGCCTGACCCACTTTAAAAAAGAGGAAGGGTATATGGAAAAATTCTCTTACCCTCATTTAAAAGAACATAAGAATTACCATAGGCATTATATTTATAAAGTATCCATGTATAATGTAAACCTGATGAGCACAGCCCCTCCCAACCCATCTGAAATTGTTGAATTTTTAAAAGGATGGTGGGTAAACCACATTTTAGATATTGACAAACAGTATGAAAAGTATAAAAATCAGGCCTATTCTTAAGTCAATCACTGATGATATCTTAAGCCCAGCCAGGTTAAAATCTATCAAATGCATCCTTTTGAAATACAAAAGTTTAATTTAAAAACTCTTTAAAGACTTTTTAAGAAGTAAAAGTGAAACTTCTATCAATTAATATCTGATTTTTAAATTATATTACATGACTGATGATCAAACCAGAGATTCCAACCAATGAAAATGAAAGGCTTGAGGTTTTAAAAAGTTACTCAATACTTGATACACTCCCTGAAAAAGAATATGATGATATCACTTATTTGGCTTCCCATATATGCCAGGTGCCCATTTCTTTGATTACATTAATTGACAATAAACGCCAATGGTTTAAATCACACTACGGGCTTAATGTAGATCAAACCCCACGCGAAGTTTCCTTTTGTGCACATGCCATAAATGACCAGGAAAACATATTGATTGTCCCGGATTCAAGGAATGATGAGAGGTTTCGTGATAACCCCCTCGTAACAGATGAACCTTATGTAATTTTTTATGTTGGAGTGCCTTTGGTAACATCAGAAGGATACCCTTTAGGCACTTTATGTATAATTGACAACAAACCAAATGAATTAAAGCATAACCAGCTTGAAGCGTTAAAAGCTTTATCAAACCAGTTGATGAAAATATTTGAATCAAGGATAAATTATGCTGCTTTACAAATTAGTGTATATGAATTGGAAGCACAAAACAAAAGCCTGCATGAATTTGCCAGGATTGCTGCACATGATTTAAAATCACCTTTAAACAGCATCACAATGGCTACTGGCCTTCTTGAAAACAGCCATTCAGGAAATATTGGGGATGAAGGTGTTGAACTACTTGAGTTCATTAATCAGTCTTCTGAAAAATTGGCCACACTAATTGATGGGATTTTACAATACTGCAAAAATTCACGCCTGTTAGAAGAAAAGAAAGAAACCATTGACCTGCTTCAGAACATACAAGAAGTTACTTATTTAGCTGATGTGAAAAAGGAAACCCTGTTTGATATAAAAATAAAAGATGGTACTAAATTATACACCAATAAAGTGGCTTTTAACCAAGTCTTAATAAACCTGTTATCAAATGCAATAAGGTATAATGATAAAAACAGGGCCGAAATTATTATACAAGTTGCAGATACAGCTGATTATGTAAAATTCAATGTGGTTGACAATGGTCCTGGAATAAACAAAGAAGACCAAAAACGTATTTTCAAGATTTTTGAAACCAATTCATCTGCCGATAAATTTGGTGCCCATGGTACGGGGATAGGGCTGGCCACTGTAAAATCATTGATTGAAGGGCTGGGAGGCACTATTTCTGTGTCGTCAGAATTGGGTAAAGGCACAAACTTTGAATTCACCATAAAAAAGTAAATTCAGCAAGCAATCCAGCCAGTAACCTATATTCTGCCTTTTACCTTCGATCCTTTTTCCAACTCCCATAGTTTCTTAGCTTTAATAGTCTTAAAAACAGGTTATGAAATCTTTTGCAGGTAAAAACCCGGCCAATGCTGAGGTAAACCAAACCAACAAAGAAAAGGTGGAAAAGCCAGGGCAATTGGTTGTAGACAAACGCCAGATAGATACACAATTAAAAAAGATGCAAAAGATGGTTAACAATAGCCTACAAATAAAACAATTACAGGCCATCCAGGAGTTAGCTGATAATAGTAGGCAGGTTCAACAGGTAGCTCAAACAGCACCTATCCAGCTTAGGGCTGGAACACTCAATGTTGACACTGCACAGCATGGAGATGCAGTGGACCAAGTCCCAAATGATCAGAAATACAATGTGGGCTTTGTGATGGATGTTTCTCTGAATATAAGCCAACCATTTCAATATAATTTCTTTCTTGAGAACTTTGAGCTTACCCAATATGTACGTGATGAATATGAATTCTGGGATGAAGAACAATCTGTTGATTCACAAGCATTGGGAGAATGGGCAAGGGATAGTTATGGGCAGGATGAAGACCCTGGTGACTGGAATTCTGATGGAGATTCTACAACCTGGCAAGACACACCTGGATGGGTAGAAGGAACCAATATTGAAACTGGCTATTTGTTAAATGAATATGCTGTGGAATTTTATTTCACAATTGGAGATGCCAATGGAGGTATATTGTACACATCAGATGAAATAAGGCTGTTAGCTGATTCAGATAATGAAGGCAACTTAGACTATACAACCCCTGACATCAATGATGCCATTGATTATGACCCACAGATGGAAGAAGAGGAAATGGAATAACTATCTTGCCTCAATTTATACGTTCAACCATTTTATTTATTAGCCTTTATACTGTTTTGAATTTACAAAAAAGTGATATTTTTGAAATATGAGATCATTGCAGGACATAAAGCAACTATTAAGTAGCCATAAAAAACACCTATTCTTTAATTATCCCATTAAATCAATGGCAATATTTGGCTCCTATTCACGAGAAGAGCATAATGAAAAAAGTGATTTAGATATTTTAATTGAATTCAAAGGCAACATAGGAATTCGTTTTATTGACCTGGCTGATGAAATTGAGGATATTGTTGGTTTTAAAGTTGACGTGGTTTCTAAGAATGGCATAAAAGATAAATATCTTGAAGCAATAAACCCTGATTTAATATATGTCTAAAAAAGAAAATATATTATTACTTGAAGATATGCTCCAATCTGCTAAAAGGATCAAGCAATATGTTAATAATTATGATTATCATTTGTTTATTTCTGATAATAAAACTGTGGATGCAGTAATCAGGAATTTTGAAATTATTGGAGAAGCAGCTAACAGGATTGATCCTGATTTTAGGGATAATAATCCTGAAATAGAGTGGAAAAGAATTCGTGGTTTTAGGAACAGGATAGTGCATGATTATCTTGGGATTGATTATGAAATAGTATGGTCAATAATTGAAAATTACCTGGATGAATTGATTGATTGGCTGGAAACAATTATTGCAAATAATAATTCTTAAGCCTTGTAAATGCACTAACCTGTAAAACTCAAGTATAAACTACCTTAACACTGCCCCTAACTGTTTGTCAAACAAGGTAATAAAGCGTTGCATAACTTTATCAATCTGCTTATCCTTCAGGGTTTTATTATCATCACGCAAAATAAAACTAACAGCATAAGACTTTTTCCCTTCTGGGATGCCTTTGCCTTCATATACATCAAACAGGTTTACTTCACGCAATAATTGGCGTTCATTTTTAAATGCAATCTCTTTTATGGCTGCAAACTTAACTTTCTTATCAACCACCAAAGCCAGGTCACGCCTCACAGCAGGGTATTTAGGCAATTCTTCAAATACCAGCTTGTTGTTTTTATGCTCTAACAACAGGTTGCCCCAATTTAAATCAGCATAAAATACTTCAGTTTCAACCCCATATTTTTTTAGCCATTTTGGGTCAACATACCCTATTTCAGCCAATACCTTTTTATTGCCAGAATTGTATACCAACCCATTTGATAACAACTCACTATCTGCCTCATCCAATTCCAGCTTCAGCAAATTAAAACCAAGCTTTCTAAGGATGTTTTCCAGATAGCTTTTTAATTGCGGAAAAGCCACTGCCTCTTCAGGGGTGTTCCAATTGGCAACCTCTTTATTCCCTGTGATAAAAATCCCCAGGTGTTCTTCCTCATGGTAATTATTGGCAGGATTGTCTTTCAATTGGGTCCCTTTATGGAAATAGCAACTCCCAAACTCATAAAACTTCAAATTTGGGTTTTGCCTGTTGGCATTATAAGCAATGGCTTCAAGCCCTCCAAACAAAAGGGTTTGCCTCATGCCATCCAGGTCATTGCTCAGTGGGTTAAAAAGTTTAACTGTTTGTTCTGCCTTTAATTGCTCCAGCCCCTCATAAGCAGAGGATTTGGTGAGTGAGTTTGACCATATTTCATTAAACCCTTGTGCTGAAAGCATATCAGCAATGGTATTCTTTAATTTTTCAGGGTCAGGTTTTTGGGCAGTTTGCAATGCAGATTTTACTTGTGATGGGATTTCAATGTTATTATATCCATAAATGCGCAAAACCTCTTCAATAACATCAGCTTCCCTTTTTACATCTACCCTGTATGGAGGAACCAGCAATGATAAACCTCTATCAGTTTCAGCTTCTATTTTAATTTCAAGGGATTCCAGGATGCTTTTAATTCTTTCTTTTCCTAACTCCTTCCCTATCAAACGTGTAATATTAGCATAAGAAACATCCACATTAAAACCTTCAACTTGGTTAGGGTAAAAGTCAGTAATTTCAGAAGAAATAGTGCCCCCAGCCAGCTCCTTGATCATTAAGGCTGCACGTTTCAGGGCATAGACCACACCATTGGGGTCAGCCCCCCTTTCAAACCTGAAAGATGCATCAGTATTTAACCCATGCCTACGCGCAGTTTTCCTGATAAACACTGGGTCAAAACAGGCACTTTCCAGGAAAATATCAGTAGTAGAACCTTTAACACCAGAAACAATACCTCCAAAAACCCCTCCTATACACATGCCATCTTCAACATTACAGATCATCAGGTCTTTTTCGTGTAGTTCCCTCTCCTCTTCATCAAGGGTAATGAATTTAGTGCCCTGCTTCATGGTTCTTACCACCACTTTGCTACCTTTTATTTCAGCAGCATCAAAAGCATGCAATGGCTGCCCTGTTTCCATCAGCACATAATTGGTAATGTCCACAATATTGTTGATAGGTGCCAACCCAATGGTTTTCAACCTGTTCTTTAGCCAGCCAGGTGATTCTTTTACCTCAACCCCACTAATTGTTACCCCAGAATAACGTGGGCATGCCTCAGGGTTTATTACTTCAACAGGGATTTCCAGGTTTTGGTTATCCACTTTAAACCCGTCCACTGAAGGGCGCTTATATTCAATATCTTTTGTTTGCTTCAGGTAGGCAGCTACATCACGTGCCACACCAATGTGTGATGCCCCATCAATTCTGTTAGGGGTCAGGTCAATCTCAATGGCAAAATCATTTTCTATCCGGAAATGTTCACTGGCATTTTTTCCTGCTGGTATATCTCCGTCCAGCACCATAATACCAGATGCATCAGTTCCAAGCCCAAGTTCTATTTCAGAGCATATCATCCCTTGTGATTCTTCCCCCCTGATTTTTGCCCTTTTAATTTTAAACTCCTTATCACCATCATATAAAGTAGTGCCTACTGTTGCTACCAGAACTTTCTGCCCAGCAGCTACATTGGGTGCCCCACATACAATAGGAAGCACTTCAGAGCCCACATTCACAGTGGTTTTGCTTAAATGGCCAGAATTAGGATGAGGTACACATGTTTCAACATGGCCAACCACAATACCTTTAAGCCCTCCTTTTATGCTTTCTACTCCTTCAACACCTCCCACTTCAAGCCCAATATCAGTTAATACCTCAGCCAGCCTTTCAGGACTTAAATCTATATCAATGTATTCTTTTAACCAGTTATAAGAAATCTTCATACTTAAAATTCACTTGGGTTTTATGAATGGACAAAAGTACAGATTTTAATTAAAACAAGGCAATCTGCTGGTTTAAAATATACTATAAAAAAGTGGGGGTTTGGCTTTAAACATAGCCCTCACTAAATTTACCTATCCATATGCAACTTATCATTCCCCAAGCACTAATAATTTATTATCTTTTACCCCAAATTTAAACTATGAAAATTATGAAAAAACTGCTGTTCCTATTAGTTATTGTAGGCTTGGCTGTAGCCTGCCAAAACCAGAAAAGTGACAACAACACTATGGAAAACCCATTTTTTAAAGAATGGACCACACCTTTTGAGGTACCTCCATTTGATGAGATAAAGCTGGAACATTATGTCCCTGCTGTAAAAGAAGGCATTGCCCAACAAGAAGCTGAAATACAAGCCATTGTTGATAACAAAGAAGTGCCAACATTTGAAAATACCATTTTTGCTTTAGATGTCTCAGGAAGTTTACTAAACAAAGTAACAGGTGTTTTTTATCCTTTAAACTCAGCAAACACCAATGAAGAAATGCAGGTTATCGCGCGTGAGATTTCTGCATTGACTACAAAACACAGTGACAACATCAGCCTGAACCCTGATCTATTTAAAAAAGTGAAAGCTGTTTATGAAAAAAGAAATGATCTGGAGCTTGATGCTGAACAATTAAGAGTAACTGAAAAGTTCTACCAAGATTTTGAAAGGAATGGTGCAAACCTTCCTGAAGATAAACAGGAAGTCCTTAGGAAATTAAATGAAGAACTATCCCAACTAGGCCTTTCATTTGGTGAAAACCTGCTGGCTGAAACCAATAAAAATTTTAAGCTGGTAGTTGATAATAAAGAAGGCCTGGCTGGCTTGCCTGAAGATGTGGTATTAAGGGCTGCTGAAGCTGCCAAAAAAGTTGAGGAAGATGGCAAATGGGTATTTACTTTGGCTAAACCCAGTATGCTGCCTTTCCTAACTTTTGCCGAAAATCGTGAATTGCGTGAAAAATTATACAGAGGCTACTTTATGCGTGGCGACAATGGCAATGAGAATGATAATAAAGAGATCATTAAAAAGGTTGTAAAATTCCGTGATGAACGTGCAAAGTTATTAGGGTTTAACAACCATGCAGAATATGTCATTGATGTCAACATGGCAAAAACCCCACAAAATGTATATGACTTCCTTGAAAAGTTATGGGTACCTGCACTTGAGATGGCTAAAAATGACGTGAAAGAAATGCAGGCTATTATTGATGCTGAGGGAGGCAATTTCAAACTGGCTTCATGGGATTGGTGGTACTATGCAGAAAAATTGCGTAAAGCAAAATTTGACCTTGATGAGGCAGAAGTAAAACCATACTTCACCCTTGACAATGCCAAAAAAGGTATTTTCTATGTGGTAAATGAATTGTACGGGTTAAAGTTTATCAAGCGCAATGACATGCCTACTTACCATGAGGAAGCAGAAGTATATGAAGTGCAAGAAGCTGATGGAACACATCTTGGGGTTCTTTACATGGACTTCCATCCACGTGATGGGAAACGTGTAGGAGCCTGGTCAACCAGTTTCCGCCCTGCACATTATGTTGATGGTGTGCGTGTACCAAGGGTTGGTAGCATTGTAATGAATTTCACCAGGCCTGCTGGCAACACCCCTGCCCTATTGAGTTTTGATGAAGTATCTACCTTCTTCCATGAATTTGGGCATGCCCTTCATGGCCTGTTTGCTGATGGACCTTACAGAAGGACTGCCGGGGTAGTACAACGCGATTTTGTTGAGCTTCCATCACAAATTATGGAAAATTGGGCAGCTGACCCTGAAGTGATCGAAGTATATGCAAAACACTATGAAACAGGTGAAACCATCCCTGATGAGCTAATTGAAAAACTGGATAGAAGTGGGAAATTCAACCAAGGCTTCATTACTGGAGAATATGTAGCTGCTTCATTGCTCGACCTTGATTACCATACCATAGAAAACCCTGTTATTGAAGATGTGAGGGCATTTGAAAAAGAAGCTATGGATAAGCTTGGTTTAATTGAAGAATTTATCCCAAGGTACAGGAGCACCTACTTTGCCCATATCTTCTCGGGGGGAGGGTATTATTCAGCTGGATATTATGTCTACATTTGGGCTGCTGTGCTTGATACTGATGCTTTCAATGCCTTTAAGGAAACAGGTGATTTATTTAACCCTGAACTGGCTGCAAAATTCCGCACTTTGTTAACTAAATGTGGCTCAGATGAAGGGATGAATGTTTACCTGAATTTTAGGGGGAAAGAGCCTTCAATTGACCCATTGCTTGAAAAAAGAGGGTTGAAATAAATAATCATATAATTACATATACAGGAAGGTGCTTCAAAATATTGGGGCATCTTTCTTTTTCAACCCCCTCCCTTAGTTTTAAGAAAGTCTTATTTTTGCAACCAATTGCAACATATGTATACCAGGGAAGAACTAAAAATATTGCGTGCCAGGTTTTGGGAGTTATTTGCCAAACGTTGCGAGGTTGTTCCTGAACTAAAAGGAAAGAAAAGGAATTGGGTACTGCACAGAACCAAAATCAATAATGTTGCCTTGAAATTTGATGTGGGAAGGGAAAATGCACAGGTGATGATTGAGGTAACCCATAAAAATGAAAACCAGAGGCTGGATGCCTTTATGGCTTTAGAAAAATACAAGGCGGTCATTGAAGAAGGTTTTAATGATGGGCTGGTTTGGGACCTTACCTACACACGCTCAGATAGTGGGCAAGAGGTAAGCAGGATATATACTTCTTTGGATGGGGTTGATTTTCACAGGCAAAACCAATGGCCTGATATTTTCAATTTTTTTATTAAGAATATGCTAAAGCTTGAATCCAATTTTATGGAAGTTAGGGATTTGGTAAAGCAAGAATTAAAAAAGTAAAAATAAATCTATGTACTTCATTCCCTAGCCTTTTATACCAGCTTATCATGGATTTTATCAACTATGCCATATTCAACAGATTCTTTAGCTGACATCCAGTAATCCCTGTTAAAATCTTTGGTAACCCTTTCAATGGGTTGCCCACAATTTTCTGCCAATATTTTTGCTCCCAGCTCCTTGGTTTTAATCAACTCTTTCACCTGTATTTCAATATCAGAAGCCTGGCCACCTGCGCCTCCACTTGGTTGGTGGATCATTACCCTGGCATGGGGAAGCACAAACCTTTTCCCCTTTTCCCCTGCTGATAATATGATAGACCCCATTGATGCAGCCAACCCTGAACAAATGGTAGACACCGGGCTTGTAATGCTTTTTATGGTATCATAAATGGCAAATCCTGAAGTTACAAACCCTCCTGGGCTGTTAATGATAAGCTGGATTTCTTTGCCAGGAGCTACCATCTCAAGGTAAAGCAACCTTTCAACCACATGTTTGGCTGAAGTATCATCTACTTTTCCCCATAAGAATACTTTCCTTTCATTCAGTATTTTGGAGTCAATTATGTCTTGTAATTTTATATTATTTTCCATGATAAATGTTTTTTGCCTAATCTTTTATATTTTAAAGTGAGGTTTTAAATATAACCTAATTATCCATGCCTAGAGGTTACTTTGATGGATATTTTTCATTGTTTAATAAACCCTCCCATATTACCCCAATGCCACATCCAGTGTCATCATCAAAGCAAAGCCTCCCATAGCACCTAAAGTAGCTATATCAGTATTTTTATCCAGTTGCGATTCTGGTATCAATTCTTCAACCACCACATAGATCATTGCCCCTGCAGCAAAAGCCAGGGCATAAGGTAAAATTGGGCGCATCAATAAAACTGCTGCTGCACCAACAACCCCTGCAATGGGCTCAACAATGCCAGATGCCTGCCCATATAAAAAGCTTTTCTTCCTTGACATGCCTTCCCTTCTTAAAGGCACTGAAACTGCTGCCCCTTCAGGGAAATTCTGGATACCAATCCCAATGGCCAAAGCTATGGCACCCGCTATTGATGCTGCAGGCATACCAGCAGCTGCCGCTCCAAAAGCTACACCAACAGCCAGCCCCTCAGGAATATTATGTAAAGTTATGGCTAATACCAGTAAAACACTCCTCCTCCATGATGTAGGGACACCTTCAGCTTCCTCAGTAGGGAACCCCAGGTGAAGGTGTGGCAAAAACTGGTCAGCTATATAAAGGAAAGCCCCACCTGCCAGGAAACCAATAACAGCAGGTATCCAGGGTGTTTGCCCTGCTTCTTCAGCTAATTTAATGGCAGGGTTTAACAATGACCAAAAGCTGGCTGCAATCATTACCCCTGCTGCAAAACCCAACATACCATCCATTACTTTCCTGTTAATCTGTTTAAAGAAAAAAACCATGGATGCCCCAAGGGCAGTAACCCCCCATGTAAACATGGTAGCTATCAATGCCTGATAAATAGGACTCAAATTCAAAAACCAATCAACCATAACTTTAGTGTTTTAAAGGATAATTCATATTGACATGTAAAGTTACAAAAAGATACTTCAACTACTCATATTGGGTGTTTAACAATAAAGTAATGGCAAGGTTTAATTTAACTTTCCACTTCTCCTGGGGTTTTTCCAAAACGTTTTTTGAAACTAGTAGAAAAACTTGCAGGATTGTCCATCCCCACATGGTAACAAACCTCCTTAATGGTTGAGAATTGCCTCTTTTCAATAATCCTATATGCTTTTTGTAAACGAATTTCGCGAATAAATGCTGAAGGGGTTAAACCACAATATTTCTTCATTAAGCGCTCTAGCTGCCTTTGGCTATAACCTAAAGTACTGGCAAGAGAAGCTACATTTAGCTCTGGAGAATCTAACTGTTCCATTACATAATTTTCAGCTTTTTTCAATAGTTGTTCCTCTGCTGATAATATGGTGGAATCATCATTCTCCCTATTCTCTAAAATCCATTTATCCCTTACCTCTTTTTTATGCAACAGGTTTGTTATCCTCACCAATAATTCTTTAATATTGAATGGTTTGGTAATATAATCATCAACCCCCAGTTGTAACCCTCTTAGTTTATCTTCTTCCATTGACCTTGCAGTAAGCAATATAAAAGGGATGTATTTCCATCTTTTATCCTCCCTCACTTTTTCCCTAAATGTAAACCCATCCATATTAGGCATCATCACATCAGATACAATAAGGTTGAAATGCCCTTTCTCAAGCATGCTTATAGCCTGCCTTCCATCAGATGCAGGAACACATGTAAATTGGTTTAAACTGTTAATAATATACTTACTCATTTCAAGGCCATCTTCTACAACCAGGATTCTTAGTTTTGAACTTTTTCTTGGCAACTGCCCATTTTGTTCTTTTGTAACAACTGTAACTTCCTTCTTTTTTGAGGGGAGCCTCAGGTTTGTTTCTTTAAATGGAATATGCAAGGAAAAAGTACTTCCCTTACCTAATGCGCTTTTAAGAGTCAGGTCTCCACCACAAACACGTGCATACTCACGTCCCAATGTTAACCCAATTCCACTGCCACCTTGTATAGGATCATTGTGCCATTTTGCCTGGTAATAACGATCAAAGATATGTGGTAAATCATTGGGGTGAATGCCTTTTCCTTTATCAAGTACCTGAAACACCAACCACCTGTCTTTACGTTCAACAACAAACTTAATGGCTCCTTTTGTTTCTGCATGTTTAAATGCATTTAAAAGAAGGTTGTTTATAATTTTTTCTATTTTCCCTACATCAATTAAAACTGCCAAATCCTCCTTTAGGGTATATTCAAAATCTAAATCAATCCTATGGTATTGGGCAATAGACTGGTAAGCATAAAATACCCTTTTACTAAAATCATAAAGCACAATTGGAGATTCAATGACTTCCATCTTCCCTGCCTCTAACTTAGACAAATCTAATATTTCATTTACCCGTTCGAGCAGCTTTTTACTGTTTGAATAAGCCAATTGTAAATCATTTTGAAAAGGTGTATTTTTTGTTTGTTCTGACAATTTCTGAAGAGGTGACATTACCAATGTTAAAGGATTTCTCATCTCATGAGAAATGTTGCTAAAAAACCTGCTCTTGGTTTTATCAAGGTTTTTCAATTGCTGGTTCAGGCGTTTTCTTTTCCTGATATTTATACTGGCTAAAATAGCTATCAGGAATAATAACCCTGCTGTTATCCCAATTGCCAAGTTCAGGTTTCGTTGCCTTTGAAGTTGTGATTCCTGTAAATCAAGCTGTGTATCCTGAAGTTCCAGACGTGCTTCTTTTTCCTTTAATTGGTATTCACTTTCCAATCTGTTTATTTGCTCACTTTTCTGTTCATTATAAATTGAATCTTTAACTGAAAGAAGTTTATTTAAATATTCATTTGATTTTTTATAGTTGCCTTCGACAGCATACAGGTTAGCCAAGCCTTCATAAGCATCTTTTATTTGAGGCATTACTGTATGCTTTACTGATAACTTTTCTGCTTCTATAAATGATTCCTCAGCTATAATATACCTGCCCTCAATTGTGTTTATTTTCCCCAGCCCGAGTAAAGATTGTGCCATTGAAGCTTCATTTCCTATCTTTTTGAAAATTTCATATGAGCGTTGAAAGTAGGCTTGTGCATCCTTGTACTTTTCAAGGTTTAAGTAAGCTGTACCAATATCAAAAGAGGTTGTAGCCACATAAAAATGTGAACCTAAATTTTGGTAGATTTCAAATGCCTCCAGGTTTTTATTAAGTGCATTCTCCTGGTCACCCATGGAAGTGTAGGTTGATGCCATTGTGCCTAACACCCGTGCATTCATATATGGAGACTTAAGTTTAGCTGAAATTCCATATGCCTTTTGTGAATAATCCAATGCTATATTGAAATTACTTTGCAACCTGTGGACCTCTGCAATATCACAGTAAATGTGAATAAGGTAAACACTATCTCCCAATTGTTTGAACAGCTCTTCTGCTTTGAAAGAATTTTCCAGTTGCCTGTCATACATTGCCCTGAATGAATAATACAAACCAATATCCCTCAAAATATACCCCTGCCAACGTTTTTCCCCTGTTTCTTCAGCTATTTCAAGTGATTTTTTATAATAATCCAGTGCCTCCTCCATATTTTGGCGATTCGCATTTAAAGCCAACTTATAATATGATTTCATGATGTTAGCCTTATCCTTGGTCCTGAATGCAGCCTGCAAACACAATTCAGCCAATGAATCTGAGGTAGCCATATTTCCCAAAGCAAAATGGGCAGAGCTGGCAATAAAATATCCATGGACCATTTTGCCAGGAAGGTCAAGCTGGCTACTAAGTTCAAGCCCTTTTTCTGCATATTTCAAAGCAGAATCTATATTTCCATTATAATATTGCCTGTTTATCTGATAATAAATATCAATTTTGCTGGTATCATTTTTTGTTTCTGAAACTGCATTTTTAAGGCTATCTAACTGAGGTAGCTGGGCATGGAGGATCAGGCTTGCCAATAGTGAAATAAAGAGGGCAAAATACTTCATTAAGTTGGGCTTTTGGTTTATTGCTGAATAACAGCATACAAGATACAAAATAGTTAGGAGTTCCAAGAAATCCTCCAGCTTACCCATTTATAGGCATAAAAATTTTTATTTGTCGTTTTTCAATAAGCATTTGTCGTTTTAGAGAAACCTGAAAAATGGAAACTTCCTGAACTTTAAGCCATCAATATTCAACTAAAACTTATTACCATGAAAAAACTTCTACTGCTTATTATTGCCTGTTTAATTTCTTCTCTAAATGCTTCACTTTTTGCACAAGATTCACTTTGGGTTGAACAGCCCATGCCTTTTGATTCAGGCATAGTTAATGGAATAATGTATGTTGATTCAGTTACAGCTTGGGCTGTTGGTCAGAATACAGAAAGCAATAATGCCATCATAATGAATACTACAAATGGGGGCAATTCATGGGACATCCAGGATGGATCAATGCCCGGAACCTTGAATAAAATATTTATGAATAATACCCAGGTTGGTTATGCAGTTGGCCAAAACTGGGCTGAAGGTTTTATAGCTTTGAAAAAAACCACTGATGGGACAACATGGATAGATCAAGCTTTGCCTGCTATACATGGTAATTTAAATGATGTTTCCTTCATTACAAATCAAAGGGGTTGTGCAGTAGGTGTAAACTTTGACAGTAATCCTGGTAAAGCCATCATCCTGTATACACATGATGGTATAAACTGGCAGGAAGCCAATTATCCTGAACTTGAAAATATTTTTCTTGAAGAAGTGGTTTTTACAAATGAAAATGAGGCTTGGTGTGTTGGAAGTACCTTGGGGGCAGTTGATTCTACTTTTATCCTGCATTCAACTGATGGAGGGCAAAACTGGGACACAGTAAATCATCCCATTACAAATGGTGCATTAATTGGAATGGACTTTTCATCACCTGATACAGGATATTTCTATGGTATGTCAGCTGACACAATCTTGTTGATGGAAACAACAGATGGTGGACAAAACTGGGAATTTATAAACTATCCTAATTCCCAGGCTGCTAATTCCCAAACAAAAAGTATCTCAACAATTAATGAAAATTGCCAAGTAAAAATTGCAAAAATGGAAATTTATGCAAAACAATTTAGGCATAAAGATGGTAAAAGGTACATTGAAAAAGCCTGGGGCTGGTGTATTGTAGTTTACTATAATTGCCCAACTGGAAGACAGGTTGAATATCAGGAATTTACAGTTGATTACCCTGGCAATGGGAAACGAATTGTGAATGTAACAGACAGGGAAGTATTTGCAAACCATGTTATTACAGAAGGTGTGCACATTCCTGGTGGTAATAATGGGGAAGTTGATATTGATCCACCAATAATAATAGTTGGAGGGCTTGCAGACAAGCCTGTTGTTAAAGCAAGGCCTAAATATGTATTTATTGTTGTTAATTTTGAAGGAAACATGGTAATTGGCATGGAAGGGACCAACTCTGTTAAAGTTTGTGTCAATAGCTCAAATGAAATAGTTGTAAATGATGTTTCCACTGGGGTAAATGTACATTCAATAACTGGGATAGTGGTAAATGGCAGGGAGCATAAAGACACAAAAATTGACTTAAGCTGTATTACTGACGCAAACAAAGGGAACATCAAAAAAACATATTTAAACTCAGGGAATGGTGGTGGAACCCATACTATTAAAGGGGCTCAAGCCAGTGGAATATCCAATAATATCTCAGGAAGCTCTGGACATACAAATGCTACAGGAGGCCCAGGGAATGATAAATTCACCAGGGGCTTTGATACAGACATTGATGACAACCCTATCAACCCAACCATTAGTTTTAATGGTGGAGGAGGAAATGATAGTTATAGAGATTTGAATGCCCCAAGAAAAGATAAAGAGAAATCTGTTATTTTATCAAATAATGAAATATTAACCAATACCCTGGTTGAAGAATCAGGGAATGATACACTCAACTATTCAGGCTATGGGTGGGGTATAAATATCAACCTTGATTTGGTAGACTCTCAACAAATATCAGAAGAGCAAGAAATAATCCTTGATGGCCAGTTTGAAAATGTAATTGGCTCTGCTTTGAATGATAAGATTACAGTAAAACCTTTAACTGATCAACCAAGGTTTATTGATGGAGGGGCACATGAAAATGGCGATACATTAATTATCAATGCCCTTGGGAAACCCATTACTGATGATGGTTCAACAATATCTGCTGAAGGATGCCAACCCATTAATTATATGAACATTGAGCATGTTATTATTACCAATTTTGCAACTGGGATTGAGGGCATTACCAATAAAAAACAGGTTGAACTGGAAGTTTACCCTAACCCATTTTCAAGTGGTATTTTTATAAAACATAAAAAAGCAGCTACCATTGAAATCTTTAACCTGAATGGGCAATTAATTGAAACA
>JANQHI010000075.1 GCA_028282705.1 Prolixibacteraceae bacterium
ACATCAGAAAGCCTTAAAGGGAAAGTTATCTATATTGATGTTTGGGCAACCTGGTGTGGCCCTTGTAAAGCTGAAATCCCACACCTCCAGAAACTGGAAGAAGAGTTGCATGGAAGAGATGTAGCTTTTGTCAGCATATCAGTTGATAATGATAAAGCCGAATGGGAAAAAATGGTAAAAGAAAAAGAGATGGGAGGATACCAGCTCTTTGCCCCAAAAGCCTGGGAAAGCAGCATTATAAAGGATTATGCTATCAGGGGAATACCACGTTTTATCCTAGTTGACAAAGAAGGGAAACTGGTAAATGCCAATGCCAGCAGGCCCTCTAATCCAAAAACCAAAGAAAAATTATTGGAGTTAGCTGATGGCTAACAACTTAAAATCCTTTCTTTTAGAGGATAATATTATAAAAGGATGGCATATCCAACCAAAGGTGCTATCCTTTTTTCATTGTAGGTTGGTTGTTTTTAGTTTGGCATCTTTATTGAGAGCCATAGTGCATTATCAACCAACACATTACATCATGAAACAATTTTCAACCTTGCTTATTGTACTGCTTGCCCTCAACAGCTGTACAAAAAAACAAACAGCCACCATTAGTGGTAAAGTTTCAAATGCATTCCAGGATTATGTTACCCTGTATATGCTCCATAAATGGGAAAAAGACACCATTGCATTAAACCCTAAAGACAATACATTCAGTTTAAAAGTTAATATGGAAGGTGAACACAATGCACTCCTGAATATTGGAGGCTATGGGATTACTTTATGCCTGCAACCTGGTGCAAATATCTATGTTAAACTGGATGTAGAAGATTTTAAAAATACTGATGGGGTAAATACCAAAATTATAGGAGAGGGTAATGAAAACAGTGTTTTTAAGCTCTTATTGGATACTAAAAACTTAAGGTTTGATAAAGATTTCAGAACTATTCCAATTGACAGTCTTAAAACTATTGCTGAAAACCACTATAATTCCATAATAGAGGAAATTGAAAAATATGAACAAGAAAAAAATCCATCCAATTCATTTATTGACAGGTTAAAATTTGAACAAAAAATCCGGCTGGCAAAAAGTTATAAATATTACCTTAAATATCATAAGCAAAATGATCCACAACCTCTTATAATAGAGGATTTAAATACATTTGTAGAAAGCATCCCTCTTAATAATTTTGATTACTACCAAGAAATCACAGAGTATAGGACTTTTGTGACTGCCCAAGCACAGAATAAAATAAGGGAGAAAATTGCAAAACAGGGAATTGATAGATGGGCTGTTGCAGGCTTCAATGCATACTTTGATGAAATAGCTACATTGGATATACACCAAAGGGCTAAAGATGAATTGGGATACAGGCTTGTTTCACGTTATAGGCATTATCCTGACAGCATCAAAAGGGTTATTAAAAAAAGCTATACAGGTGTTATTAAAAATCCAACCTACCTTGCTGATTTCAAGAAAAACTTTGCAACCATCGATGCCTTAAAACCAGGCACAATAGCCCCAGGTTTTGAGTACAATGATATTGATGGTAACCTTGTCACATCAGAAAGCCTTAAAGGGAAAGTTATCTATATTGAT
>JANQHI010000077.1 GCA_028282705.1 Prolixibacteraceae bacterium
ATCAATATAGATAACTTTCCCTTTAAGGCTTTCTGATGTGACAAGGTTACCATCAATATCATTGTACTCAAAACCTGGGGCTATTGTGCCTGGTTTTAAAGCATCAACTGTAGCCGCTACCTTTTTAAAAGCATCAATATAATCCTGGTTTTTAATGACATCAACATAACGTTCCTTCATTATTTTTTGGATGCTGTCAGGCGAATAGGTATAGCTCCCAATAACCCTGTTGCCCAGTTCATCTTTAATTTCCTGGGAAACATCCAGTGCTACTATTTCATCAAAATTTGCATTGACCCTTTTAACGGATTGCCTCTTGTACCCTTGCTCAGATACTTTTTCCTTTATTTTATCCTGAAATTGGGTTAACACAAAATGTTTGTATTCCCTGAGTTCTTTATAATATTCATAATTGTCCAATGGGATTTCTTCTGCCAAAGTATTAAAAATTTCAGGGAGAGGGGTGGTATCCTGGGGGGCAAAATGGCTGTGGTACCTGGAATAAGTGTTGTAAGTTAATGCCAGCTTTACTTTTTGTTCAAACTTTATTTTTTCAATAAACTGGCGTGATGGAGATTTTCCTTTTTCATATTTTTCAATTTCTTCCAGTATAGAATTGTTAAACCCTTCTGCTTTTGCCATAAAGCTATCAACAGGTAAAGCTATCAAAGTTTGGTCAATATAAAAGCTCTTATCCCTTAATGAAAACATAAAAGCACTGTTTTCACTGCCCTCGCCCGTAATATTGGTATTTAACCCTTTGTTATTTTTAAAATCTTCAACATCCAGCTCAATATGGATATTTGCTCCAGGTTGCAGGTATAGTGGTATGCCCAGGTTTCCATTTAGCAGTTGTGCAAAATATTCTCCTTCAAGGTTGATTTCCCCACTAAAAGTATTGTTTTCAGGATTAAGTGTTAGGGTGTCAGTTTTTCCAGAGTAGAACACCTGGATAGTTACATAGTCTTGAAGGGCATTTTCAATTTTACCACTGATGGTTAAAGGTTGTTTTTCTGTACAGCTTATTATGATAAATAATAAAGCCATTAAAGTTAAAAATTGTTTCATGATTTAAGTGTTGGTTGATAAGATAAATACACAATTATGTAAAGATAATAAAACTAAAACGTTGACAAACATTAAATTATTTTATCAAAGGCAATACAAAAGGCAACATTTTTTTACCCAAAAGGGTAGGTTAATGATCTAAGATTCAAGATTCTAATGAAATAGAAAAGCTACCCCATTGAATAGCTTTTGACATGTTAATTTTAAAAATATTTCGCAGAATGGTAAAAGCCTGAATTAAACAGGTTCTGTAACTTAAACTTCAATTCTTTCATTTTACCTTCCGAAATTTAATTTGTTGATAATAAAAATTTATTGATATTATCTTCAAACATTTTTTTTGTTTCTTCTTTTGAACGAGCTATACCTGACATCATAACAGGCTTGCCATTAACTGGTATGTAAAGGAAAGCAGGGATGCTCCTGACCCCAAAAACACTTTGCAATTCCCTCTCTTTCTGTGTGTCAATTTTATAAACATTTATCTTTCCTGCATAATCTTTAGCTACCTCTTCAAGGATTGGGGAAGCTGTGCGGCAAGGTCCACACCAATCAGCATAAAAATCAATTAAAGCTGGTTTATCTCCTTTAAACTTCCACTCTTGTGGGGAGTTTTCATAGTCCCACACTTTTTCAAGGAATATAGCTTTGGTAAGTAATTCAGTTCCCCCTTTTTCTGATTTATTTTGGGAGCCAGAAAGTTTATCTCCATTTTTATTGTTAGGGTTGCTATTTGCTGCCCCACAACTGTACAGTGTGAAAAGTACCACCAATATGTAAACTAAATTTTTCATACGTTTAAAATTTTGGGTTTTTGTTAAAATGAAAACAAAAGTTTTCGCACCTATGTAACCGCTTCGCTTTCACAAAAATTTTGATCATTCGCGGTTGGTATATTTTAGGATACCGAAAATTTATGCTCATTTCGTGTGTATATTATTAATGTATTTGTAATAACATGTTTATTTTTTCTTTATCAAACCCAACAATAACCTGCCCGTCAATTTCTGTTTGTGGTACACCTTGCTGCCCACTTTTTTTAACCTTACCTTCTGTTGCTACCTGGTCTTTTGAAACATCTATTTCCCTGTACCTTATCCTGTTTTCATCAAGATACCTTTTTAAAGTTGTGCACCATGAGCAGGTTGGTGTGGAGTAAACCACCACATTTTTTCCTTTTTCTTTTCTTTCCCTATTTGTATAGAACTTGCCCCAAATATAATTGTTCAAACTGGCTGGTAGTATGGCAGCCTTTAATAATATTTTGCAATAAGCCATCCCTAAAATTTATTAATGTTGGAACACTGGTTACATTATATTCAGGATGGATGTCTTTAGCTTTAGAAACATCAGCATAAAATATAGCTATTTCCTTTCTATTATCTGAAACATTTTTCAAATTCTGTAATGCACACTGGCATTGTTCAGCCCCATTTTTATGGATCAACAGCCATACATTGGGTACCTGGGAGATTTCTTTTTGTAAACTGCCCAAGTTATCTATTCTATTCATAATTCAAATATATAAATATATAGATATTTTGATCAAAATTTGTACCAATACTATTTCAAAGCAAATTTGGCAGTTTTGGCAAACCCTAAGCCATTTTTTTAATGTAACTGCGCAACCATTTTGGGTGTTACTTATCTAATAGTTGTGTTATGAATCAATTTTCAGCCTTAATAATGGATAGGCTGTGGTTTTATTTTATTAGCTATGGAAAAGAGATTGAGTAAAGTTTTGATTTTAATTGTGTTGTTTTTTGCATGGAGTTGTTCTGAAGATGATGACTACAATGATGCTGTGTATGTTGGGTTTGGGTTGGCACTGGAGGATAGCTCTAATCCCCTTGGATTTACTATTAAAATGGATGATGGAGACTATCTGATACCTGTGGCGCCAACAACAGTTATGGATGAAGTGGAAGATAGTACCAGGTTATTGGTGTATTATGAGGTTATCTCTTCAGCAAACCCTGTTGAAGGGAATGATGCCTATACTGTTGAGATCCTGGAGTTGGATGATATTTTAATGAAAGGAATTATTGATATAACCCCTGAGATTGAGGATAGCATTGGCAATGACCCAATTATTGTCCGCCAGATGTGGGTAACAGGCGACCTGTTGAATTTTGAATTAAAATTCTGGGGTGGAAATACTAAAAAACACATGGTCAACCTGGTAAAACAACCTGGAGAAATAACTGCAGAAGACATGCCAATCCAGCTTGAGCTTAGGCATAATGCTTTTGATGACCCTAAGAATTACCTCTATTCAGGCTATGTTTCTTTTAACCTTTCTTCCCTAAAATTGGAGGGGTTGAATGCAGTTAGTTTTACTGTTAATGGGACTGATTACTACCTGGATGACTATGAATATGATGGGATATATAAGTATGGTGGCCAGTAAATTTGTTTGGAGGATTTGATAAAAAGAAAGGATTCAATTAAAAAAATTGAATCCTTTCTTTTTTATATTGAGTCAATTATTATTTCCTGTAATCTTTAAAATTGATCCCCAATGCTTCTAATCGTGAATAATGTTTTTCCATCCTTTTCTGAAAATCTTCAAAGTTTTTCAACTCAGCAGGAGTCCAGGTAAGTTCAGATAAAGCACAAAGCCTTGGTAACAGCATATATTCAGCATGGCTGGTAGAAGGTATATATTCAGTCCATACATTTGCCTGGGCACCCAAAACATGTTTCTTCTCTTCTGCACTTAATTCTTCAGGAAGAGGGTTATAGCTGTATACTTTTTCCAGCGGTAAAAAACCACCAATAGCCAATGGCTCATTATCCCTATCTTCTGATTGGTAATAATCAAAGTAAAGGTGTGTAGTTGGGCTCATCACCACATCATGGTGCTGTTTGGCAGCTTCAATACCACCTTTTTCGCCCCTCCATGACATCACAGTAGCTTTTGGAGGTAGCCCACCTTCCAGGATTTCATCCCAGCCAATTAACCTGCGCCCTTTATTATCAAGGTATTTCTCCATCCTTTTAATAAAATAGCTCTGAAGCTCATGTTCATCAGCCAACCCTTCTTCTTTTATCCTTTTCTGGCATTTAGGGCACTCTTCCCATGCACCCTTTGGGCACTCATCACCCCCAATATGGATAAATTCAGAAGGGAAAAGTTCACACACTTCATCCAGTACATCTTCCAGGAATTTGAATGTTTCTTCATTACCTGCACAATACACATCACCATGTACCCCCCAAATTTCCTGTACCTTATAAGGACCTCCTGTGCACCCCAGGTTAGGATAAGCTGCCAACACTGCACTGGTATGCCCTGGCATTTCAATTTCGGGGACAACAGTTATGTAACGCTCTGCTGCATACTTAACAATTTCTTTTATCTGTTCCTGGGTGTAAAAACCACCATACCCACGCCCATCATATTCTTTTGAATCACGAGCATGGCCAACTACTGTTTGCTCGCGCCAATGCGAAACCTCAGTCAGTTTAGGGTATTTTTTTATTTCAATTCGCCACCCTTGGTCTTCCGTAAGGTGCCAGTGGAACACATTGATTTTGTACATGGCCAGGATATCAATGTATTTTTTAATAAAAGAAACAGGGAAAAAGTGCCTGCCCACATCCAACATATTACCCCTCCAGCTAAATGTGGGTTGGTCTTCAATTTCAACAACAGGTATAGCCAGGTTGCCAGCTTCTGGTTTTACAGGAAGCAACTGCTTAAATGATTGGACCCCATAAAATATTCCTGCTGGGGTTGAGCTGGTAATGGTAGCCTTTTTGCCATCCATTTCAATTGTATAGCCTTCATTCCCCAGGCCTACTTTGTCAGAAATAACCAACTTAATGGAACTGCTACCCACTGATTGTAGCAAAGAAAATCCATAAAGGTTTTTCAGGTAATCATTAAATAGGCCTGCAATACCTGATAAATCTGAATTATTCTGGTCAAATAAAAGGGAACAATCTTTATTTATAACAAATTCCCCACCTTTTATTGTTACTTTTGACGGCTGAGGGATTATTGAAACTGTTTGGGCTGATGCCAGCAAAGAAAACATAATAACTATTGCTGTGAAGGTAACTCTTAAACTCATTTTAATCGGTTTATTGGTTTATAAAAAAGCAAGGTAGCAAAGAAAAAAGATAATTTTCCTGACTATGGTTAATATTTCGATTTCTGAAAAAATATTTAAAAAGTTATCCTCACTTAAATTATCTGTAATATCATGTACTGTAACTTTGGGAAAGGAAGACCCAAAGCTTTGGGAAGAGATCAATACCAAAGTAACAGAAATTGCTTCCAAGTTAAAGGTTGAAGATATCTCAAAAATACCTGCCATCCAGGCATCAAGGAGAGCTTACAAAGCTTGTGGGAAAGACCCTGCAAGATACAGGGTTTCAGCAGAAGCTTTGTTGAGGAGGGTGGTTAAAAGTGTGGATTTGTACAAGATCAACAATGTGGTTGATTTGCTAAACCTTGCGTCATTTACTTCAGGGTTCTCCATTGGTGGCTATGACCAGGATAAGATAGAAGGGGATGTGTTGTTGGGTATTGGGCAAAAAGATGAGCCCTACACAGGGGTAGGCAAGGGGGAGCTAAACATTGAGAACCTCCCTGTTTTCCGTGATGATAAAGGTGCTTTTGGCAGCCCCACAAGTGATTCACAAAGGACAATGGTTACTGATAATACATCAAGTTTCCTGATGGTGATCTTTGGGTTTGAAGCCAATGAAACCCTGGAAGAAACTACAAGCTATGCCATCAGCCTGTTGGAAAAATATGCAGAGGCTAAAAACATTGAAAATCAAATAATATAGTGAGTTTATATGTGGAAGTGGATATGTAAGAAATTACTGAAATGGCTGGGTTGGACGCCTGTGAATGGGTTAATGCCCCATAAAAAGGCAATTATAATTGGGGTTCCCCATACCAGTGCATGGGATTTTGTGATCTCCTACTTATATTATACCTCACAAGGAGGAGTTGCCCATGTGATCATTAAAAAGGAGTTTTTCTTTTGGCCTTTGGGTTTTTTCCTGAAAAGAATGGGGGCTATCCCTGTCGACAGGTCTAAAGGAAGCACATTGGTAAAGCAGGTAATTGAAGTGATGAATAGCCACGAAACCTTCCATTTGGCCATTACCCCTGAGGGGACAAGGAAACTTACTAAAAGGTGGAAAGCAGGGTTCCATACCATAGCCAAAGCCACTGGAGCCACTGTGTACCTGGGCTTCTTTGACTTTGGCAAAAAACAAATAGGCTGGGTAGATACCCTGGAACTTACTGATAATGCACAAGAAGATATTAAAAGGATGAAAGCCTATTACCGCAAAAAAGGGGTAATTGGCAAGTTCCCTGAATTATTTAGTGTTGAGGAGTAGGAGGTAGTTCTTATTAGCGAAATGCTTGGCTTGCCAGGCCGCCAGGACCCCTGCCTGCCAATATAAAATTTGTTAGCACCAGGTTTCATTTTTTGGAGTCATTTGGTACCAGGTTTATCTTCACGCAAAATTTTCTCCATTTTACGGCCTCTTGCTAATTCGTCAACTAACTTATCTAAATATCTGACTTGCCTTGTCAATTCAAAGTCTATATCTTCAATTCGATAACCACAAATTACTCCTTTAATAAGGTGTGCATTTGGATGTAATTCTGCTTTTTGAAAAAAAGTTTCAAATGTTATCTTCTCTTCAATAAGCTCTTGCAACCTATCTTCATCAAATCCAGTTAACCATTCTATTATTTTGTGGAGTTCATCTTTGGTTCTACCTTTCTTCTCCACTTTATTCACGTAATGAGGATAAATAGATGCAAAAGTCATTTTTGCAATTTTTTCATTTTTTTCAGCTGTAACCTTCATTTCTTATTTTATTTTAATTGGTGCTAACGGTTTGGTGTATGATCTTGTTTCGGTTTTGTTGCAATGGATTCATGTTTTATAAAGGTAATGATTTGTAGGAAAAACTCATCCCATTAATGAATTTGCGCGGATAAAGGATTATACACATTAGTTGTGTGTAGTTAATTTAAACTAGATGTTATATTTTCAATTACCTCTTTTTTATAATCTGTAGCTTTTTGAACAAATTCGTTTGTGACTGCCAATCCTTCCTCATATTTAGCAGACCATAAAATAAATTCAACTAGGATTGGTATTAAGTCTTTCCCTTTATCTGTTAATGAATACTCCTTCTGGGTTCTTATCTTTTCGTAAACTTTCGATTGAATAAATCCAGCATGTTCCAATTTTTTTAATCTATCCGATAAAATGTTTGTGGCTATTTTTTCTTTTGATTGAAGGAATTCTTTGTAAAACTTTTTCTGATCAAATACAAAGTCTCTGATGATTAGCAAACTCCATTTGTCACCAAATAAATCAAGAGCATAACTAATCGGACAGTCTGAACGGTTTAATTTTTTTTTCATAATCACTTGTTTTTTGCAAGTAAATTATTATATTTGCTTGCAAAATGCAAGTTAATATAAATAATCAAAAAAATGAAAACTTTCGAGATAAACCTGGATAGCCTTAAAAAAGAAACTTGGACAGTGCAGGAATATGAAAACGTATCTGTAGTGGTAGATTTTGTACAAAACCTAATGAACGACCATGATTTTGAATATATTAAAGATAATTATGGCAGCCACAAATACAAGCAGCATAATCAGAGTATGGAAGATGGGTTAACTGGTGTGCTTAGGGTTGTGTCAAATTTTGCTAAACGATATCCAGACTATATGTATGACGTTAAACATATGTATGTGGATGGTCCTTTTGTGATTCTTCATTCTCACGCTACGAATAATAAAAAGTATCGAGGTAATCCTAAAAAGGGACTAAATATCATGGATGTATGGAAAGTTGAAAATGGAGAAATTGTTGAACATTGGGACGCAGTTCAACCTATTAATGGTTTCATGAGATTTCTATTTTGGATGATAGGAGGTAAGTTCCAAAATAATAATACCTATTTTTAATCTAGGTAACTCGCTATAGGTAAACAATTATTTATTAGAGATTATTTTGTGATGTGTCTAGTCCTGAAATACGGCTACTGGTTAATCATTTATTTTAAGCTACATTATCAAACATGTTTTTGGGTGTTTGATATCCTAAAGATACATGAAGCCTTTTGTTATTATAAATTTTAATTGCACTTTTTGTAGCCCGTTTAGCATGAGCTGTTGAAAAGAAGTATTGGTCGAGGAAAAACTCGTCTTTCAAAATGCCATTAACCCTTTCTGCCACTGCATTTTCATAGCAATGGTTTTCTTCTGTCATACTAATTTTTATTCCACGGCTTTTCAGTTTGTTTATATACATATGGCTGCAATACTGTATCCCCCTGTCGGAGTGGTGTATAAGCCCGGCCGCTGGCTTCGAGTGCCACAGGGCCTTTCTAAGGGCCCGTAGGCAGCCGCCCAGCTCCAGCGAATCGCTGATGTCGTGCCCGATAACCTTTCGTGAATACAAGTCAGTTACCAGGGCTAAATAACAAAAGCCTTTTACTGTGCGGATGTAGGTTATATCGGAAACCCACACTTGGTTAATAGCAGTGGCCTTCATTTCTTTAATTAAGTTGTTGTACTTATGGAAATGGTGGTATGAGTTTGTGGTCCTGTAGCTAACTTTCTTCCTTCTTACCAGCATGTTTTGTTGCCGGAGGATATCAAACAGGCTGTCCCTTCCAATCTTTATTCCAGCTTTTTTAAAAGACGGTTTTAAAGCTACGTGCAGCTTACGTGTGCCGATCCTTGGTTGTAGCTTTCGTTCTTTATCAACCAGGGCAATGACTTTAGCGTTAAGCATCTCCCGCTGGCTATACCTTTTAATGTATTTATAGAAAGCATCGCGTTTAAGGCCAAAGTAAGCACATACTTCAGATATGCTTGCTATGCCAGTGGGTTTGGTAATTATAGAAGCTTTCATCAGCGCTTGATGTTTAAGTTTTTTCTTAGTTCCTCAACACTTTTGTACCCTAAGTTTTCTGCAGCTACTTCCAGGTAAGAATCTTGAACTAGCTTGTCTAAATCCTTTTTAATCAGGAGCTTTTTCAGCTGTTCGATTTCTTTTTGAAGTTCTTTTAAACGGCTGATTTCATCTTTAGTTTGTACCATAATACGCGTATTCATTAAATCTTTCCGGCCGTACTTCCGTACCCACTCATTGATTGTACTTGGCTGTATCCCATAAATCCGGGATAGTTGTCTTTTTGAATATTTTCCAGTACTAAGTTCGGCTAAAATTTTGAGTTTAAAACTCTCGCTGTAACGCCGTGTTATACCATTTTACCTACATAACTTCCCAATAAAATTTTCTGTATATATTTCATAACCGGTAATTGATTTTATCAGGCCTGGTTTTAGTTGATGCACC